>DATMYF010000152.1:0-48868 GCA_035561075.1 Bryobacteraceae bacterium | reverse complement strand
ATGATGGGCGGCGGTCCCATGATGGGTGGCGGGCGCGGCGGCACGATGGGTGGCCGGGGAGGCCAAGGGCCGGGCGGGCAAATGGGCCCTCCCGGGATGGGGCGCCCCAGCTTCGGGAATCGCGCCGGACGCGGCCGTGCCACGGTGCGCGGCGCTTTGTCGTTCAGCCTCTCGAATTCCGCCATGGACGCGCGACCGTATTCCCTGACCGGCCAGACCGTCGAGAAACCTAATTACGCACAGAGCCGTTTCAGCGTGATGCTGGGAGGACCGCTGATCATTCCAAAGGTATTCAACAGCGAGCGCACGTTCTTCTTTTTCAACTACTCGGGCTCGCGCGGCCGCAATCCGTACCAGGCCGTCGCCACGCTGCCCACGGCGCTCGAACGGGCGGGGGATTTTTCGCAATCGGTGACGCGCCTGCCGGTTCAAATTTACGACCCGCTGAGCGGCCTGCCCTTCGCCGGCAATGCCATCCCGGCCAGCCGGATGAACCCCGCGGCAGTGGGGCTGCTGCCCTACATCCCGCATCCCAACCAGCCCGGCGGGGTACAGAACTACCAATACGTGACCTCGGTGGGGAGCGGGTCCGACAACATCGCGTTGCGAGTGATGCGGCCGCTTACCGCGAAGGACCGCGTGGATGTCGGGGTGAACGTGCAGACGCGCGACGCCTCCGCAGCGCAGCTTTACGGTTTCCGGGACTCGACCGACGGGCTGGGCGCCAACGTGAACGCCGGCTGGACCCGCAACCTGACGCGCAGCGTAATCAGCCGCTTCAGTTGGACATTCAGCCGCAATCGCAGCGAGACGCTGCCGTTCTTCGCGTATGGCGAGGACATCGCGGGTGCGCTCGGAATTGCCGGGGTGTCGCGCGATCCGATCAACTTCGGCCCGCCGAACCTCAATTTCACGAATTTCGGCGCCTTGTCCGATGCCAGCCCGATTCTGCGGCGCGACCAGACCTCCGGCATCAGCGAAGCCGTCACGTTCATGCGCAACAAACACACGGTCGCGGTCGGCGCAGGATGGCGGCGCATGCAACTGAATACCCGGACGGACCAGAACGCGCGCGGCACGTTTACTTTCAGCGGGCTTGCGACCAGTGCGCTCGATGAGCAGGGCCGGCCGGTAGCGGGCACCGGCTACGACTTTGCGGACTTTCTGCTGGGACTGCCGCAATCGAGCTCCGTGCGGTTCGGCTCTTCGAGCACCTATTTCCGCGCCTCCGCCTGGAACGCCTACGTCACAGAGGATTGGCGGGTGCGCCCGAACCTCACCTTCAACCTGGGGCTGCGATATGAATACTTCACGCCGTTTCGGGAGAAGTACAACCACATCGCCAATCTCGATATCGCCCCCGGATTCACTGGTGTCGCGGTTGTGACGCCAGGGCAGGCCGGGACGTGGACCGGCACGTATGGCGCGGGTCTGATCGACCCCGATAAGAATAACTTTTCCCCGCGCGTCGCGATGGCGTGGCGGCCGTTCTCCGGGCGCCAGATGCAGATTCGCGCGGGCTACGGCATCTTCTACAATGGCAGCATCTACAACCAGTTCCCGCAACGCCTGGCGGCACAACCCCCGTTCGCCAATACCGCGACGGTGAATACCAGTCTCGCGCTGCCGCTCACGCTTCAAAACGGTTTCGCCACCGTGCCCTCCCAGACCATCACCAATACGTTCGCGGTGGACCGCGGGTACCGGGTGGGTTACGCGCAGACGTGGAACTTCGCCATCCAGCAGAGCCTGCCGCACGCGCTGGTGGTTGAGGTCGGGTACCTGGGGACCAAGGGCACGCGCCTCGATATCCAGCGGCTCCCCAATCGCGCTTTGCCGGGTTCGCCCCTCACCGCCGAGCAGCGGCGGCAGATCGGCAACGCCGTGGGCTTCACGTTCGACTCCTCGCAGGGCAACTCGATCTACCATGCGGCGCAGGCGCGCTTCACGCGGCGCTTCTCCAAAGGCATCTCGGCGAACGCGCTCTATACGTTTTCGAAATCCATCGACAACGCGTCGTCGCTAGGCGGCGGCGCTGCCGTAGTGGCCCAGGACGACAAAGACCTGCGCGCGGAACGAGGCATATCGAGCCTCAACCAGCGCCACACCCTGAACCTGTTCTACGTGCTGGCGTCGCCCGTGGGCGAGACCGGGGGATTGATTCAGAGCCACGGCTGGGCGGGGCGGCTGCTCAAAGACTGGAGCTTCAGCGGCGGCATCACCGCCAGTTCGGGGACGCCGCTCACGGCGCGCGTGCTGGGCAATGCTTCGGATACGGCCGGGACCGGCGCGGTGGGCAGCGGGCGCGCGGATTCGACCGGTGCGGCGCTTTACAGCGGCACGGGATTCTTCAATCTGGGCGCGTTCACCATTCCGCCTTCGGGACGGTTTGGCAATGCGGGGCGCAACACTATCGACGGTCCTACGCGGCTGTCGGCGAACCTATCCATCTCGCGATCTTTCCGCATTGACGACCGGCGGCGGATGGAACTGCGCGTCGAGAGTCGCAACTTCACCAACCACGTAAGCTATACGGGCGTCGGTACGGTGGTGAACGCGTCCGACTATGGCCTGGCGACCGGCGCCGCGGCCATGCGGAGCCTAACAGCGAATCTGCGGGTGAGGTTCTAACGATGAGACGCTTGGTGTTCGCCGCCCTTGCCATGGCAGCCTTCGCGCAGCAGCCCTCCGTAGTCTTCCGCACTACGACCAACCTGGTGGTGCTCGACGTGGCCGTGAGGGATCGTGCCGGCAAAGAGATTACCGGGCTCGACAGGAACGCGTTCACGCTGTTGGAGGACGGAAAGCCGCAGCAGCTCGCGATCTTCGAATTCCAGCAGCTTAACGAGCAGCCGCTGCCGCCTATCGCGACACCATCTGAACTGGCGCCCAAGGCCGTGCCCGTGAAAAATGCCGCCATCGCCACCGCCGCACCCGGGAAGGTGCAGTACCAGGACAAGCGGCTGATGGTGATGTTCTTCGACTTCTCCTCCATGCAGCCACCGGAGCAGTTGCGCGCCATGGACGCCGCGATGGAGTTCATCTCCAGGCGCATGGCCTCGGCGGACATGGTTTCGATCATGACCTTCGGGACCAATTTGGAGGTCCAACAGGATTTCACGAGCGACCGCGACCGGCTCATGGAAGTGGTGCGGGGCTTCCGTGCAGGCGAGGCGAGCGAACTGGCGAAGGAGGGCGACAATGCCGACACCGAGACGGGCGAAGACACCGGTGCCGCCTTTCTGGCCGATGAAAGCGAATTCAACATATTTAACACGGACCGCAAGCTGGCGGCCCTCGAATCCGCCACCAAGATGCTGGCCGCGCTGCCCGAGAAGAAGGCGCTGATCTACTTTTCGAGCGGGGTGGGGAAGACGGGTGTGGAGAACCAGTCGCAATTGCGGTCCACCGTGAATGCGGCAGTACGCGCCAACGTGTCTTTCTATCCCGTGGATGCGCGGGGCCTGACGGCGATGGTGCCGGGCGGCGATGCCAGCCAGGCTTCCTCGCGGGGAACCGGCATCTTCACCGGCCAGCAGCAGCAACAGCAGCAGTCGCGCATGGCGGACCAGCACGAAACCCTGGTCACCTTGGCATCGGATACCGGCGGAAAGGCGCTGCTCGACAGCAACGATCTTGCCATGGGCTTCACTCAGGCGCAGCAGGACATACACAGCTATTACATCCTGGGCTACTACAGCAGCAATCCGGCGCAGGATGGCCGATACCGCCGCGTCCAGGTGCGGCTCGCCTCGAACCCCCAGGCCAAGCTCGACTACCGCACCGGCTACTTCGGTCCCAAGCAGTTCGGGCAGTTCACCAGTGAGGATAAAGAACAGCACCTCCAGGAAGCACTGATGCTCGGGGACCCGATTACGGACCTGCCTCTGGCGCTGGAGGTGAACTACTTCCGCATCGGGCGCGACCGTTACTTCGTGCCGGTGGCGGTGAAGATTCCCGGATCGGAGGTGGCGCTGGCGAAGCATGGCTCGAACGAGGTGACTGAGTTCGACTTCATCGGGCAGGTGCGGGACGCCCGAGGGCGGCTCTCCGCCAGCGTGCGCGACGGCATCCGGGTGAAGCTTAACGAAACCAGTGCCGCGCAACTCGGCCGCCGCAATTTCCAGTACGACACGGGCTTCACGCTCGCGCCGGGCAAGTACAGCCTGAAATTCCTGGCGCGCGAAAACCAGACCGGGAAGATGGGCACATTCGAGACCACCTTCGAAGTGCCGGACCTGCTGGCACGGAACGACCGCTTGCGCATCAGTTCGGTAGTGTGGGGCAGCCAGCGCGAGCCCGTGGAGGCGGCTGTGGGGTCGGCGGAGAGCAAGAAAAAGCTGATGGCGGCGAACCCGCTGGTGGAGGGCGGCCAGAAGCTGGTGCCCAGCATCACGCGAGTGTTCCGGAAGGACCAGAACCTGTACGTGTTCCTGGAGGTCTATGACCCGGCCGCAGGACCCGCCGGGGGCGCCCCCAGCATCGCCGCCACCCTGGGGTTCTATCGCGGGCGCGTGAAGGCGTTCGAGTCCGAGCCTGTGAAACTGACCGCACCTGGCGCGCGGCCCGGCGCCGTTCCGGTACGCTTCCAGGTGCCGCTTGAAAAGCTGCGTCCCGGCCGCTACACCTGCCAGGTCAGCGTGGTGGACGAAGTAGGGCGCAAATTCGCGTTTCCGCGCGCGCCGCTGGTGCTGCTGGAGAGTGCCAGATAGGAGTCTGCGGCCTGCGCGGCTACCTTCTGGACCGCGATAGGATGAGCGCGATCGCAATCAACGCTGCTGTCGCGCATAGATACGCAGCCCAGGATATGGAGACGACGCTGGGTCCTAAACAGTCCGTCTCGTTGAGAGAGAGCCGGTGAAAAATCTCCTCGATCCCACCAAGGTTACTGAGCATCTGTATGCGAAAAGTGCTGAGCGCGCCAGAACCTTGGTGCGCAACCAAGCCGGAGTAGTACGGCGTTGAGATGAAGTGGACTGTGTACAGATCTAAAGCGGCAGCAACAACGCAAAGGACAGCAAGCCCGCGCCGTGCCCAAGGGCCACCAAAGAGAGCTGACATCCCGGACGCGACCAAAATCACTTCGGCGACGACGACGGAGTAAAGGTACCAGCCAAGGGCAGTGGATGTCTGCGTTACCAAGAATGTGACCAATGAGTGGTATGCCAACGCCAAACAGGCCAGAGTGTAAGTGCTCACGAGTATGACCAGACGATCACCGGATAGGCCGAGCACGCCTGTCCGGATGGCGTGGCGTACAGTTCTCGCAGCAGTGACAAGTATCCCGACGATTGCCAGCACCGCCGCGATTTCAAATACGCGGTACATCCAACTGCGCACAACCAGAAAGCTCCACCCGCCCACCCAAATATGGGAAAACGCAGCGGAATCGATGACCGTGCACCAGCCTAGCATCGATATTGCCCGGACTTTTTCCATCAAGGTGAACCGGGCGGATGCAACATCGAGCTGCTCGCCGGATAGCGTGCCTGTTGTGATCCAGGACCGCCAGTACCACCAGCCAGCGATCAGCGCCACCAGCCCACAGGCTAGTAGACATCCCAGGACCGTAGCCCTCACGGTGGAGCTGTTCTTGCGGATACGAAGGCCTGCGACAAGCGGAAGCAGCGGAAGGAACGCAAGTGCGTACGCCTTGGTCAACAAAGCGGCTCCCAGAAGCCCGCCCCAAATCGCCCAGTCACGTATCCGTGCATCACTTCGCAAGACCCTGAGGGAAAGCAGAATCACCGCGGAAATCAGGACAATCGAGAGGCTTTCGTTACCCACGCGGCAAACATTGATGAACAGACCCGGCAAGCATGCGATCAGCACCGGTACAAGGAAAGATAGCTGCTCGCCTCGGAACACCCGGCACGCCACGGCATAGGACAAAAAGACGACAGTCGAGACCACGACCAAGCTGAATAACCGAAGGAGAAGGACCTGAGCCGGCAAGGAAAGCGATTTGACGGCCAGGTACGGTAAGGTCAAAAGCAGATAGTAAAGAGGGGGCTGCTGAGCTTCATAGCCGTTCGGGGCCTTAGTAGCGGGGACGGTCGGCATCGTGTTCGAGGACAATTGGCGCAATTCCTGCTCGCGCCGAAGACGCTCTCCTGGTGTCAGTTGCCAGAACGCGCCGTGAGTGATCGTCCCGTCTGCGACCATGGCCGCCGATTGTGATAGAGGGACCAACATCAGCGACTGTTGCACTTCCGTGGAGACAGGATCCGTACTCGCCGGGACCGTGCCACGATCGGCTATGTGTTGGATATAGGCGAAGTGCGCCCACTCGTCATAGCCTTCCCACATTGGCTGTTGCACACAATAGAATGCTCCACGCACGATGAACGCGAGCCAGACTGCAACGACCAATAGTCTGGTCCGGCGTGTTCGCCACCTCAGTGCGCTGGTGCTCACGCTTTACCTGCTGGAGCCGGAGGGCCGGCGGGCGGTTTGGGCAGCCGCCCGCTCCAGTCCGCCCAGGCCCAGTAGACGGCGGTGAACGAGCTCAGGATTCCGGCCACCACGGCGAGTGTGCGGGGGCTCCAGTATTCTGATGCAAGGCCGGCCGCGGCCATCGAGAGCATCATGACGCTCCAACGGAGCGTCTCCATGGTGGCGAAGACGCGGCCGCGGTATTCGTCCTCGGTGTGGGTCAGGAGTTGGGAGTTGTTCATCACCGAGCCCACCGCCATCCCCACTCGCGAGAGCATGATGAACAGCAGTGCCGCCCAGTAGGCGTACATTTGGCTGAACAGCACGTAGGTGGCGCCGTGTGCGAGATAGGCGATCGTGATGCTGCGCTTGTAGCCGGAGAAGTCCACGCGCTTGCCGATGACGTGCCCCATCCAGCCGCCCACCATCAGGCCCAGGCCCGCCAGTCCCCAGATCTCCCCGATGCCGGCCGCACCGCGGTTGAACACCTTCTCGCCGAACAGGGTGAATAGCACCTGTGCCGCGCCGCCGCCGGTGGCCCAGCCGACGGAGATCATCCCGATGCCGAAGATCAGGGGTACGGAGCGCATGTAGCGCAAGCCGTCCCGAAAGTCGTGCCACGGCAGTGATGGTGGCGCTCCGGCCGCGCGTTTGGCCCGGAAGCCGCCCGGTACCCGCAGTCTGGCGATGGCCAGGGCCGACCAGAGAAACGACGCCGAATTGAGGATGAACGCCCACTCGTACCCTAGCCTCGCGACGCTCCAACCCGCTAGGATGGTTCCTAGTGTCTGAGTAGCCCACTGGGTGGTCTGGGTGAGGGAGTTGGCCGTATGGAGCTCGCCCGGCTTGGTGATGGAGGGCAGGATGGCCGCGCGTCCCGCGGTGAAGAACGGGGAGGCTGCCATCAAACCCGCGCTCAGCACATAAAGCAGCCACGGCTGTGGGTTTCGCACCGTGAGGATGAAGGCCAGCGCCACCAGCATCCGGACCAGGTCGCTGGCAATCATGATGCGCTTGCGGTCAAAGCGGTCGAGCGCCACCCCGGCCACCGGCCCGGCAATCATCGCGGGGATGGCGCGCGACAGCATCACGCCGCTCACCAGCAGCCCCGACCCGGTGGTTTGCATGATCAGCGCCAGCACTGCGATGGTGTTGAAATGGTCGCCGATTTCGCTTACCACCTGGCCCATCCAGGTGCGACGATAGTTGCGATTTTGCCGGAGAAGCTCCGTGAAATCTGCCAAAGCCAAGTGCCCAGCCCCCATGATAAGTCAGGGGCGGGTTGAGACGGCACGGCGGCAGGCTTCATAATGGATAGAAGCACATCCGAAATCTGATGCCGCCAGAAAACTTGACACCTTCGCCCCAGCCAACTCCTGCCAACGAGACGCCATTTATCGCTGTCACTGCGACCTTTACGGCGGAAGCCCTGGAACCGGTGCTGAAGTTCTGGATGCGGGAGCTGGGGTGGGAGTACGGCATCCGGTTTGCCCCGTATAATCAGGTATTTCAGCAGTTGCTGGACCCCTCCGGCCTGCTGGCGCGCAATCGCGGCGGGGTAAACGTGGTGCTGCTCCGGTTTGAGGACTGGGCGCGATTCGACAACCGTCCGCTGGCGGCGCTCGAAGAAAATGTGCGCCAGTTCGCAGAATCGCTTCATGGTGCCGCGGCCGCCTTCCCGTCTCCGGTGCTGGTGGTGGTCTGCCCGGCTTCCCCTGCTTTCCTGGCCGCGCCGGAGCGTGCGGAGTTCCTGGCGCGCACGAAAGAGTTGCTGCGGGCGGGCATCCGCGACCTGCCGGCGGTCCATCTGGTTACCCCTGCCGAGATCGATGCGCTCTATCCCGTGGCCGATCTCCACGATCCCCACGGAGACGAACTGGGCCGCCTGCCCTACACTCCCGCCTACTTCGCGGCGCTCGGCACCATGCTGGCGCGCCGGATTCACGCGCTCCGAACCGTTCCGTTCAAGGTGGTGGCACTCGATTGCGATGAGACCCTTTGGGCGGGCATTTGCGGCGAAGATGGTCCGCAGGGCGTCGTAGTGGACCCCCCGCGCCGCGCGCTACAGGAGTTCATGCTGGCCCGCCAACGCGAGGGCATGCTGCTGTGTCTGGCCAGCAAGAACAACGAGGAAGACGTCTTCGAAACTTTCCGCGCGCATCCGGAGATGCCGCTGAAGCCGGAACACTTCGTCGCACACCGGATCAACTGGGAATCGAAGGCAGGCAATCTGTCGGCACTGGCCGACGACCTGGACCTGGGGCTTGACAGCTTCATCTTCGTCGACGATAACCCGAAGGAGTGCACTGAGGTGCAAGCCGGCTGCCCGGAGGTGCTGGCGCTGGCGTTGCCCGCCGATGCCGCCGAGATCCCAGGGTTCCTCGACCATGTGTGGGCCTTCGATCGCATCCGCCTCACCCGCGAAGATCGCGGCCGCACGGCCCTTTACGCGCAACAGGCGGAGCGCCGGCGATCGGAGCGGCAGGCCTCCAGCCTGGAGGACTTCCTGGCTTCGCTCAAACTGGAGGTTCGGGTGGCGCACGCTGAAGCTGCCGATCTGCCGCGCGTGGCGCAGCTCACACAGCGCACCAACCAGATGAACGCCACCACGGTGCGGCGTAGCGAGGCCGAGATCGACGCGCTGCTGCACGCCGGGGCCGAGTGCCTGGTAGCTCATGTCTCGGATCGCTTCGGCAGCTACGGTCTTACGGGCGCCATACTCTTCCACAGCACCGCGGACGCGATCGAGGTGGATACGTTTCTGCTGAGCTGCCGCGCGCTCGGTCGCGGGGTGGAGCATCGCATGTCGGCGGTCCTGGGGGAACTGGCGCTCTCGCGCGGCATCCCGAGGGTCGACGTGCCATTCATGCCTACGCAGCGCAACCGCCCGGCACTGCTGTTCCTTGAAAGCGTGGGGGCGACATACGCGGTATGCCGGGGCGAAGGGATCGATTTCCGTTTTCCCGCGGAGTGCGCGGCGAAAGTTGTGTACAAGCCGTCGCCCAGGGCGCCGCGCCCGGCCTCGGTCAAGCCCGCTGTTCCGGAAAATAATGGCCGGGGCCGCATCGACTATGTCCGCATCGCCACCGAGTTGCGGAACCCCGAGCGAGTGCTCGAGTTCGTCCGTGCCGGGGAGGCCCCTCGCACGGCCGGCTTCAACCATACGGCCGCGCCGTCGACGGAGTTGGAGCGCAACCTGGCCGCCATCTGGAAGGAGCTGCTGAACCTCAAAACCATCGGGGTCCACGACAATTTCTTCGATCTGGGTGGCCACTCCCTCCTGGCCGTGCAGTTGCTTTCGCGCGTGCGGCAGGCCTTTGGCGTGGAACTCTCCCTGGAGGTTGTCTACAGCGGCGAATTCACCATCGCGGAGTTGGCGAAGGCGATGGAGCTGAAGCAGATCGAGCAGGCCGGCTCGGACGAGTACGCCGCGCTGCTCAAGGAATTGGAAGGTCTCTCGGACGAGGAGGTCCGGGCGATGCTCGCCGAGGCGGAAGGCCCGGCCGACGCCGCCCGGTAGCCCATGCGTATCCTGCTGGCCGCCAACGCTTCGTATATTCCCCCGCGAGGCGGGGCCACGCGCAGCAACCTGGTGTGGCTCGACCACCTGGCGAGCGCGGGGCACGTCTGCCGCATCGTGTGTGGGGCCCTGCCACGGGAAGGCCGCGGCGAGCAGATGCGGGACGAGAGCATTCATATCGACGGCGCCCACGTCGAGGACGGCGTGGAGGTTGCGGTTCGCGGCGCCATCGAAGTGCACGCCGCGCCGGACCCGCTGCGGCGTGTCGAAGCGCTCCGCCGCCAGATCCGTGATTTTCATCCGGACTGGGTGCTGGTGTCCTCCGAAGACCTCGGCCATATGCTGCTGCGGGAGGCATGGCAATGCGCGCCGGGCCGCGTCGTCTACGTTGCCCACACCCCGCAGTTCTACCCATTCGGCCCGGCAAGCTGGAATGCCGATGAGCGCGCGACGGACCTGGTGGCCCGCGCGGCGGCGGTGGTGGCCATCGGGAGCAGCACGGCGGCTTACATCGAGCGGTACACGGGACGACCCGCGGCGGTGGTTCACCCGCCCATCTACGGCGAGGGACCCTACCGCAACCTGGCGTGCTTTGAGCGCGGGATGGTCACGATGATCAACCCGTGCGCGGTGAAGGGCATCGACATTTTTCTGGCACTGGCGCGGCGGCTTCCAGAGGTCGCATTCGGCGCGCTGCCGGGCTGGGGAACCACGTCCGGGGATCGCCGCGCGTTGGCCGGTTGCCCCAACGTCACTTTGCTTCCGAACTGCCGCGACATCGAAACGGTGCTGGAGCGCACGCGCGTGCTGCTGATGCCTTCGCTGTGGTACGAGGGTTTCGGACTCATCGTGATGGAGGCCATGTTGCGTGGCATCCCTGTGGTGTCCAGCGATTCCGGCGGCCTCAACGAAGCCAAGGCGGGCACGGGCTACATCATTCCGGTGCGGCCTATTGAACGCTACGAGCCGGTCTTCGACGAGCACGGCATGCCGACTCCCGTGACGGCCCCGCAGGAGATCGAACCGTGGGCCGACGCACTCCGCGTTCTGCTGGGTGATCGCGCGGCCTACGAGCGGGAATCCGGCGTGTCGCGCGAGGCTGCGCTGCGTTTCGTCGGCGGATTGCGCGCCGCGGCGATGGAGGAGTTGCTCGCGAGTCTCCAGCCCGCCACGGCAACGCCCGCACCCGCGCCGCATATCGCCGTGGAGAGCCTTTCGGCGGAGAAACGGGCGCTGCTGCTCAAACGCCTCCGCAAAGAGTGAACGCCATGCGCATCCTGTTGGCCCAGAATTCGCTCTACTTTCCGGCACACGGTGGCGGCGATAAATCGAACCGCCTCCTCATAGAGGCCCTGGCCGCTCGCGGACATTTCTGCCGCGTGGTGGCGCGAATCCCCGTGTTCGGGTCCGCGGCGCACGAACGCTATCTGGCGGACCTGGCGGTGCGTGAAGTAACGGTGGATTCCGTGGAGCAAGGCATCGTGAGCTTCCGGCGCAACGCCGTCGAGGTGCGGGTGGCCACGGAGCATCCCCACTTGCGCGCGTATTTCGCGGAGCAGGCGGCCGCCTTCGACCCGGATGTGATCATCGCCTCCACGGACGACCCGGCGCAGTTGCTGCTTGAAGCCGCCCTGCGTGCCGGGCGCGCCCGCGTGGTCTACCTGGTGCGGGCCACCCTGGCGGTGCCCTTCGGCCCCGATTGCGCCTTCCCCAGCGTCGCCAAGACAGACATGCTGCGGCGTGCGGACGCGGTGGTCGGCGTGAGCCAGTATGTGGCCGATTACATCCGCGCCCACGCCGGCATCCCGGCGGTGCACGTTCCGCTGTCGCTGCTCGAACCCTGCGAGTTGCCGGACCTCGGCCGTTTCGAAAACGAATTCGTCACCCTGGTGAACCCCTGCGCGGTGAAGGGCATCGACATCTTCCTCGGCTTGGCCGACGCAATGCCGGATGTGGCCTTCGCCGCCGTCCCGACGTGGGGCACCAACCAGCAGGATCGCGCCGCCCTGGCGGTCCGCCCCAACGTGACCCAGCTTCACCCGGTGGACAATATCGACCACCTGCTGGCGCGCACCCGCGTCCTGCTGGTGCCGTCGTTGTGGGCCGAGGCGCGTTCTCGCATCGTGCCGGAAGCCTTGGCGCGTGGCGTCCCAGTGATGGCGAGCCGCGTCGGGGGCATCCCGGAGGCGATGTTGGGGGTCCCTTACCTGTTGCCAGTGCGGCCCATCAAGCAATACCAGACGCGCGTCGACGAGCAGATGGTGCCGGTGGCGGAGGTGCCCCCGCAGGACCTCGGCCCGTGGCTCGATGCGCTCCGGCGGCTCACCACGGACCGCGCGCATTATGAGGCGTTATCGCTCCGGTCGCGCCAAGCGGGGCTGCGCTACGCGGAGAACCTGAACGTGCTGCCGTTCGAGCGGTTGCTGGAGGAGACCATCGCCGTGCCGCGTATCGAACGGGCGGCAGCCTCGGCAAAGCCGGAGCCCGCGCGTCAGCCCATCGATGTCCTCTCGCCCGAGAAGCGCCGCCTGATGGCGCTGCTGCTGCGGAAGAAGGCGGGGGCCGCATGGTTCCCCGGTGTCGAAAGCCAGCCCGCCGCGCGTTTGCGCCTCTTCTGCTTTCCGCACGCGGGCGGAGGAGCCGCCGCATTCCGCCGTTGGGCCGAGCGTTTTCCCAAGGAAATCGCGGTCTGCCCGGTGCGCTTGCCCGGCCGCGAGAGCCGCGCCTCAGAGCCGCCCTTCGATCGCATGGAACCGCTCGTGGAAGCTCTGGGGGAAGCGATCATGCCGCATATCGGGCAGCCATTCGCCTTTTTCGGCCACAGCATGGGCGCGGGCATCGCCTTCGAACTGGCCCGCTGGCTGCGTCGCCGGGGAGAGCCGCTGCCCGCTATCCTGTTGGCCTCCGGCGCGCGTGCCCCTCAATACCGCCTGAACTGGACGCCGGGGCCCGAACCCACCGAGACCGAACTGCTGGAACAATTGCGGCGCCTGGAAGGCATTCCACAGGAGGCGCTTGAAGACCCCGAAGTGATGCGGCTCGTGCTGCCCGCGCTGCGCGCCGATACCAGCCTCTATCGCAACTACACGTACCAACCAGAACCGCCGCTCGCGTGCCCCATCCGAGCCTATGGGGGCGAAGCCGATCCCAACGTGGCGCGCGAGCACCTGGAGGCCTGGTCGCACCAGACCACCGCATCCTTCGCGCTGGCCATGTTCCCCGGTGGACACTTCTATCTGCATTCGGCCGAGGCCGATCTTCTCGCCGCGATTACGCAGGTGCTTGCAGGTTCGAACGCCTTACAGGGATCGAGGTAGCTACCCGACTACGGGCGCCACGGGGCGGGGCAGTTTCAGGGCGGGAGCGGCCACGGGTTGAGAGTACCGGCGAACTTTGAGTAGCCGCAGTTCCTGTCGGGTCCGATCCGCTTCCAGATTGGCGTGCCGGATGATGACGCGCTCGCTCACGATGCAGCCCCAGAGGAGGCCTACAGACATGGCGATCGCAGTCAATCCCTGTCCGGTTATTTTTACAATTGCCATCTGTCAACCTCCTTTGAGGAGCCTTGCACGTCAGAGGAATAGCAATCCGACTTCCAAATGGCGTTCCGTGCGTTTTCAGAAGCCTGGCGATTCCGGAAGTGTGACCAGAGAACCACACAGCGGCATAAGCTGCACGCGCCTACGGGCGGGAAGCGGCGGATTGCCGCCATGTTCAGTGGCAGCCTTGGCAGGTGAACACGCGCCCGTGGCAGAGCGCACAACCGGTCTTGTCCAGTTTCGCCGCGGGGTTCGTGTGGGTGTCGATAAAATCAGGCGTGTGATTCGCAGGCTTTAGGTTGCGATCATCGCCGTGACACTTAGTGCAACTGTCGGGCGGCGAGATCTGGCTGTGGCACACCAGGCAATCCGCCATCTGCGGCAGGGCTGCGCGGGTAACTTTGTCGGAAGTCTCCATGCCCCGGTGGCAACCCGTGCATGAGTTCTTCGTGTTAAGCGATTTACGCAGATCCGGCGGTACGGTGGAGAGATACTTCCCCGAATCGATGGCATCCGCGATCACCGTCGCGATGTTGCCCATCTTCGCGTGGATAGCGTGGCTGAAATGCACCACCCGCACCACCAACGGGACTGGAATCGAGACATCCCTGTGACATTTCAGGCAGAGTTGGCGTGCGGGTAGCAGGTTATCACCCGGCTTGGTGCTGGCGAGCGCGGCTGCATGACAACTCGTGCAGTCCGGCACCAGTTTCAGGTGTAGCCGGTGGGAGAATGGCCGCGGGCCCTCTGGCGCGGCCGCTACCGTGAAAACAAGCGTCAGTAGGATGAGTCGCAACTATCCTTTATAGCTGATCCGCCACACGGTGTTGTTGCCGTCTTCAGAGACCAACAGGCTGCCGTCTGAAAGAACTAGCAGGCCTACGGGGCGGCCCCATACTTCGCGCTTGCCGGGCGAGAGCATCCACCCGCTCAGGAAGTCGCGCACCGGGCCGGCGGGTTTGCCGTCCTTAAACGGCACGAAAGCCACGTTCTGGCCCACGCGCTCGGAGCGATTCCAGGAACCGTGGAAGGCCAGGAACGCGCCGTTTCGATACTCCGCGGGAAACTGCTTGCCCGTGTAGAACACGAAATCGAGCACCGCGACGTGCGAGCCCAGCAGCACGTCGGGCGTGATGGTGCTCTTCACCAGGTCCGCACGCTGGCCTTTGTTGCGCGGGTCCTCGTGCGGCCCGATGTAGGCATAGGGCCAGCCGTAGAACCCGCCCGGACGTACCCGGATGAAAAAGTCCGGCACCAGGTCGTCGCCCAGCGCGTCGCGTTCCTGCACCGCGGCCCACAGGTCATTAGTCCCGGGATAGAAACGCAGACCGATGGGGTTGCGGGTGCCGGACGCGACAATCTCGTGGCCGGTACCATCCGGGTTGTAGCGATTGATGGCGGCGCGGCGCGGGTCCTCGCCTGTAGAGACGTTGGACTGCGACCCGATCCCCACGTAAAGCTTTTCGCCCTTGTTGTCGAAGAGCAGGCTGCGCGTCCAGTGACCGCGCCCCAGGCCCGCGAGGGAGATGACCTCCTCGCCCTTTCCGGCGGTCTGGTTCTTTGAGTCGTAGCGGTAGCGCTTCACCGATGCCGGTTCGGCAACGTACAGATACTCCTTCCAGAAGGCCATCCCATACGGCCGGTCGAGTCCCGTGATGAGCCGCTTGCGATTCTCGTCGGCTTTGAAATCCTTGTTGCGGTCTGTAAGGACCCACACGGTCCCTTCGCGGCCGGGTGCGCTGTCGGCCAGCAGGACCTCGCCTGTCGGCCCCTCCAGCATGAAGCGCGCGCGGGCAAATCCATCGGCCCAAGGTACGGCTTGGAAGCCCGCGGGCAGTTTTAAATCCGCATGTTCCGGCTTGGAAATCACGCGCGGTCCGTTGTTGACCGAAGGGGTATGGAAGGGCGGGGGTAATTTCACATCGCTGGCGTAGAATCCCGCCGCCCCCGCGGCCAGCAGGACAAGTCCGGTCACAATCCCTCTCGAATGCATCCTTAACGTTGGATGCTGGAAGTGGGCGTTTCGATTGCGGCTACCGCACACCCCGGTGTGGGGCGCGGGCCTTCTCGATGCGGCCGTGCTGCTTCTCGGTGATGTAGAGGGTGCGGCCGTCCTGGCCGCAGAAGGTAATATTTGCCGGGCTCTTGCCGAGGCTCTCGATGGCGTGGGGATAGAGCGTACCATCGGGCCTGACGATCAGAATTTTGCCCAGCCCCACCATGCTGACGTAGAGGTTGCCCTCGACGTCGCAGCGCATGCCGTCCGGCACGGATTCCCCGGCGATGCCTGCCGCCGCGAAATCGATGTGCACGCGTTTGTTGTGCACGGTGCCGTCGGGACGCCGGTCGTACACCAGCACATTACGTGCGTAGCTCTGGCCCACATAGACGCGCTTGTCATCGGCCGAGACGGTGATACCGTTGGGAGTGATAAGCCCGTCTTCGAGCAGCACGGTGCGGCGGTTGGGAGGCGCAGTGATCATAAAAATACGGCCCCCGCCAGTGCGGTTTTTCCAGTCCGGGTCGGTGAAGTAAATCGTATCGTCGGAGGCGATCCCCACATCGTTGGGCTGCCGGAACTGCGGCCCTTTCCAGTCCGCGGCCAGGTTTTCGAGGAAGCGGCCGGTCTTCGGGTCGATGCGGTGGACGATGTGGTTCACGTAGTCGGCGGCGATCAGGTAGCCCTTGCTGTCGAAGCGCAGGCCGTTGGCGCGGCCGTTGTTGGGAACCACCGCGAACAGCGTCGCCTTGCCATCCGGAGTGACCTTACCGATGGTGCCTTCGCGCTCGAAGCTCACGGCGTAGAGATTGCCCGCGGCGTCGCAGGCGGGTCCCTCCACGCCATCGGTGAAGCTTCCGGCGGGTGTGAAGGCGCGGGCCGTCCAGGATGCCTCCTGGGCAAAGGCGGCGCAGGCGGCAGCGGCGACGAACAATAGCGATCTGGCGGGCATTCCGCTATTGTAGTGCGCTTACAAGGTGAGGGGCAGGGAACGCAGCCGCTTCCCTGTGGCGTCGAAGATGGCATTGCCGATGGCCGGGGCGATCCCCACTATGGGGGTCTCGCCGGCGCCGACGGGCTGAAGGTCCCGGCGGTCCATCAGGATCGTTTCGATAGGCGGCACATCGCTGAAGCGCGGCACGCGATAGCGCGCCATTCGTCCGTTGAGGATGCGGCCCTGGTCGAACTCGATCCTCTCAAACAGCGCGCCGCCGATGCCCATCACGATGGCGCCTTCGATCTGGTTGCGCAGATGCTCCGGGTTAATGGCCGCGCCGCAGTCGAAGGCTTCCACCACGCGCAGGAGTTGCACCTTGCGGGCAACCGCATCGGCTTCGAGTTCCACCGCGGTGGCCACGTAGCCGGCCTTCTCGAAACCGCCCGCGATGCCGAACCCGCGGCCCTTCGCCGGTTTGCGCCGCGCCCACCCGATGCGCTCCGCCACCGCCGCCAACACGGCCCGGAAGCGCGCGTCTTTCAGGTTTTTCAGGCGGAACTCCAGTGGGTCAATTCCCAATTCGCGGGCGAGCTCGTCCATGTGGGTCTCGCGCGCGAAGTGGTTGGCGGTAGCGGCCAGCGCGCGGTACGACCCCTGCCGCAGCGGCGACTTCGACGGGTGATACTCAATCCGCTGGTGCGGGATGTCGTACATCGTCTGGATGCCCGCCGTCCCGGAGTTGTAGTTGTGGAAGTCCCAGGCTGTAATCGAGCCGTCCTTGCGGAGGCCGCTCGCAACGTCGATCACGGCGGCCGGCCGCAGGTAGGCCCACTGGAACTCCTCCTCGCGCGTCCAAACCAGCCGGACGGGCTTGCCCGCGGCTTTCGCCAGGCGCGCCGCTTCAATGGCGCATTCGCCGCTATGCTTGCCCCCGTAGCCGGAGCCCGTATCGGGCATAATTACCCGCACCTGGTCTTCCGGCAGGTTGAACACGGTCGAGAGTTCACCGCGCACGCCGAACGGGCGCTGCGTGCCGGTCCAGACCGTCAGTTTTGTGCCTTCCCACTCCGCCACCGCGGCGCGGGGCTCAAGCGGCACGTGTGCGATGTAGGCTGCGGTGTAGGTCTGGGCGAATTTGCGGTCCGCCGCGGCGAGGCCCTCGGCGAGCGAGCCCCGCGACGGGCCGGAGCCGGCTTCACCGTTCTTCCTCAGGTAGTCGAAGAGTTCCGCGCCGGAGGGCTGGGGTTCCTTCCGCCAAGTGGCGCGAAGCGCGGCCAGGGCTTTTTCCGCCATCTGCGGATCGGGCGCGGTCACTCCCGCGAAACTGCCGTCCCGCACTACCGTAACCCCCGCGATGGCCTCGGCCGTGCTGCCATCGAAAGTGGCCAGGGTGGCGCCGATGGCCGGCGGGCGCAGCACTTTGCCATGCAGCATTCCGGGCCGCTTCAGGTCCGACGTGTACTGGTGGCGCCCCGTGACGAAGTCGCGCCCGTTCACCTTGGGCAGGGACTTTCCGGCTACCTTCCACTGCGCCGCCGGGGTTAGGGGCGTTTCGGCGGCGATGCTCTTCACCAGCTTCTGTCCGCGCGTGAGGTCTCCGAAAGCGGCGCTACGAGTGCCGTCCGTCACCTTGCCGTCCGAGACCGAGAGCTTCGCACGGTCGGCGCCCCAGCGCTCCGCCGCAAGGTCCACCAGCATTTCCCGGGCGGTAGCCGCGGCGCGCCGGAGTTGCGGCGACATCACTGGAGTACTCTGGCTCCCGAAAGTGCCGGCATCGTAAGGTACCATCGCGGTGTCCCCCATGACCATCCGGACGGACGTCATCGGCGCGTGCAGCTCTTCAGCCACCGCCTGTGCCAGCGAGGTACGGACGTTCTGCCCCATCTCCACTTTCCCGGTGTAGACGGTGACGGCACCGTCCTGCCCGATGTGCAGCCACGCCGCCACGTCCTGGGGCATGGGGCGCCCGCCGCGCCGCTGAGCGTCGACGGTGAGGGTGACGAGCGGACCGCCGCCCACCGCGGCCAGGAATTCGCGCCTGTCGAGCGGATTCACTTCCGGCCTCCCTTCGACGCCAGCCGCACCGCTTTGACGATCCGGGGATAAGTGCCGCACCGGCACACGTTCCCCTGAAAGGATTGTGCGATCTCTTCTTCGCTGGGGTTGGGATTGCGGTCCAGAAGCGCCACTCCCGCCATGATCATGCCGGGCGTGCAGTAGCCGCACTGGAGGGCGTCGGCCTGGAGGAACGCGTCCTGGAGCGGATGGAGGCGGCCTTCCCGTTCCAGACCTTCTACGGTAAGGATGGGTTTGCCGGCCGCACTTTCGACGCGTGTGATGCAACTGCGAACGGCCTGGCCGCCCAGCAGCACGGTGCACGCACCGCAACGGCCTTCGCCGCAGCCATACTTGGCTCCGGTGAGTTCCAGGTCGTCGCGCAGGACGCTCAGGAGCGTGCGGTCCGGGGCGGCGTCCACCGTGCGGCGGACGCCGTTCACAAGCAGTTCGGTGATCCGGGGCATGCCACTATTCTCGCGCGGTCTCCGAGCCGCTCCGGCGTCAGATTTTCTTCGCGACCATCTCGAAGTTCCGTTCCCCCATTGTGACGTCGAACTTGATCTGATCGCCGCTGACTTTGCCTTTATACTGCTGCTTTATCTCGCGTTCCTGGAATTTCCGCACCACGACGAACGAAATGTCGTCGCCGCTGATCTTGCCTTCGGTGATCTCGGACGAGCCGCGCGCGCCCGTCACAGTCCCCGTGAGTTTGTCCCCGTCCACCTTGAAATCAAAGGTGCTTTCCCGGGTGCCGTTGGGCGTTTGCATCTCCGCCTTCCATTTCCCGGATATATCGGCCGCAGGGGCGGCCATCGCGAAAACCAGCAACACTGCGACGACACTGAGAATGTACTTCATGCGGTTTGGTCTCCTTCGGTCTAATGGTGCGAATTTAGTCCATGATGTTACATGGGAGCACGAACGATATAATCGGGGCTTGGGGGATCGGCGGACCAGATCGGCCGGAGGCACCCTGTTTTACGGTATGGGGGATTGGGCGAAGGCTATCGAAGCTCTGTTTCCAGGTGAGCGACACGGCATCCTGACGGCTGTCTTCTCGAACCCGGACCGCTGGTGGGGGCTTGTCGAACTCGCCGACTACCTGGAGGTCCCGCCCGGCAGCCTGCGCCGCGATTTGGTCCTGCTGGCCATGGGCGGCGTTCTACTGCAGCGCCGTGACGAGCAGGACAACGAGTTCCGGGCCAATCCAGGCTGTCCATTCTTCGCCGAAATCCAGGCTATAGCCGCTAAGTGCGCGAGTTTAAAGGGCCAACCCGGCGCTGAGACCATCCTGGTCGTAGAGGACGAGCCCGCCACCCTGAAGATCTCCCGTATCCTGCTCGAAAGCTGGGGTTACCATGTTCTGGAGGCGCACAGTCCCGACGAGGCCATCGGCGTCTTCGAGGCCAACCGCGACGCCATCCGGCTGATGCTCACGGACGTCGTGATGCCCGGGATGAGCGGTCCGGAGTTAGGGGACCTGCTGCGGGGCGCCAAGCCGGAGCTAAAGATCCTGTATATGTCGGGTTATCCGCACGACGAGCTGGTCCGCCGACACGTGGCTTTCCTGCCCAAACCGTTCAATCCGGCGGGCTTGGCGCGGAAAATCCGCGAGGAGCTGGACAAGACTTGAGCGGAGCCCTTGAAGTGCTATCATAAACTTTAAGGGTCATTCTTCTTCCCCGAGGTAAATCCAAGTTGACAGTAGCCGAAAGCTGCAAGCGTTCGCTCGAATTCTCCGTTCCGGTCGAAGAGGTGGAAGCGGAAACGAAGCGTGTCGTCTCCGACGTCGGGAAGCGGGCAAAGCTTCCCGGGTTCCGTCCTGGAAAGGTCCCGGAGGCGCTTCTGCGCCGCCATTTTGAAGCCGACATCCGCCAGCAGGTACTGGAGAACCTGATTCCCCGCCACCTGCACAAGCGTTTCGAAGACGAGAACCTCAACGTCGTGGGGACGCCGGATATTAGCGATATCCACCTCCACGCCGGGGAACCGCTGCGCTTCAAGGCCGATTTCGAGGTGATCCCGGAGATCGAACTGGGCGAATACAAAGGTATCGAGGTGCCTTACAACGACCCCGCCGTTACTGACGAGGACGTAGACAAGCGCATCGCGGAACTGCGCGAACAGAAAGCCGAGTTCGTGAACGTGGATCCCCGTCCCCTCGCGGACGGCGATTTCGCCGTGCTCTCGCTCGAAAGCGTGGGAGGGGTGGAAGGCGAGCCCGTCCGCAACGACGAGATGAGTATTGAGGTCGGCGGCACCGACACATTTGAGGCGTTCACCGAAAACCTGCGCGGCATGTCCCCGGGTGAGGAAAAGGAATTCGAAGTCACCTACCCCGAAGATTACGGGCAGCCGCGGTTGGCGGGCAAGGCGGTCCGCTTTCACGCCGTGGTGAAGGGTGTCCGGCGCAAAGAACTGCCCGAGGTGAACGATGAGTTCGCACAGGATTTGGGCGACTACCGGACCCTTGAGGAGCTGCGTGAGGCCGTTCGCCGCTCGATCCAGTCCGCCCGGGAGTTCGAGGCCCAGCGGGACGCCAAGAACGCCTTAGCCGAAAAACTGGTGGACATGCACGAGTTTCCGGTGCCGGAGACGCTGGTGGAGCGGCAGATTCGCAACCGCGTCGAACAGCGCCTGACGGATCTGGCCGCCCAGGGCATCGACCCGCGCGCGCTCAAACTGGACTGGAACAAGCTGAAAGAGACGCAGCACGAGAAGGCGCTGCGCGAAGTGAAGGCCTCCATGCTGCTATCCCGCGTGGCCGAGCGGGAGAGCATCGATCCCACACGGGACGAGGTGGACCGCGAGGTCGAGAAGATCGCGAAGCAGCAGCGCGAGCCGTTTGCCGCTGTCCGGCTGAAGTTCGAAAAAGATGGCACTTTGGGACGCATTGCGCATCACATTCAGACAGAGAAAACGCTGACTTTCCTCTTCGAACATGCGCGCAAGGTCGCGACACCCGAGCAGGCATAGCCCCCCCGGGGGTAGCTCCGGGGTTCGGTGCATAGGAGCGGGCCCGCTCTATTCGATTGATTGCTGGGCGCATTCAGGTGATAATAGTAACGAAAAGTCGATACAGAACTCCCAAGCCCGGAGGTCTCCGGGAGAGCACCAATCCCCCGGAAAATGACGGCGATCGAGGAGAAAATGCGTGAAGCGAACCGGATCTGATGACGCTTTGAGGTGTTCGTTCTGCCACAAGAGCCAGGACGTTGTCGGGAAGCTCATCTCATCCCCCAGCGACTATCCCAGGGCCTACATCTGCGACGAATGCATCGCGGTCTGTAACTCAATCCTTGAGGATGACAAAGTCGATCCGCCTGGCGGGGTGTCCCACCGGATCCCGAAACCACTGGAAGTAAAGGAGTTTCTGGATCAGTACGTGATCGGGCAAGACCCCAGCAAAAAGAAGTTGGCGGTGGCGGTCTACAATCACTGCAAGCGCATCCAGATGAACCGGACGCGCGGCTCCGACGTCGAGCTGTCGAAATCCAACATCCTCCTGATCGGACCGACGGGGACGGGTAAGACATTGCTTGCCCAGACTTTAGCTCGCGTTCTGGACGTTCCGTTTGCGATTGTGGACGCCACGACCCTGACGGAAGCGGGATATGTTGGGGAAGACGTAGAAAACATCATCCTAAAGCTTCTCCAGGCCGCAGATGGTGACGTCCAAAGGGCGCAGCAGGGCATCATATATATCGACGAGATCGACAAGATCTGCCGGAAAGACGAGAATCCTTCGATCACGCGGGACGTTTCCGGGGAGGGTGTCCAGCAGGCGCTGCTGAAGATTCTGGAAGGGACGCTTGCCAATGTCCCGCCGCAGGGCGGCCGCAAGCACCCGCACCAGGAGTTCACGCCGGTCGATACCACCAACATTCTGTTCATTTGCGGCGGGGCGTTCGTCGGACTGGAAAAGGTGATCGCGCGCAGATCGGGCAAGAAGTCGATGGGGTTCCTTCACGAGGAGGACAAGTCCGGCAAGACGGTTGGGATCAGCGGGCGGCGTGACATCGATCTGTTGCAGCAGATCCAGCCGGTCGATCTCATCAAGTTCGGCTTTATCCCCGAGTTTATCGGACGTCTGCCTGTGGTAGCGGTTCTGGAAGATCTGGACAAGCCGGCGCTCATCCAGATTTTGACTAAACCGAAGAACGCCATCGTGCGTCAGTACCAGAAGCTGTTCGAGTTTGAAAACGTCAGGCTGAAGTTCACCGACGAAGCACTCGATGCCATCGCCGACCTGGCACAGGAGCGGAAAGTGGGGGCCCGGGGGCTGCGCATGATCCTGGAAGACCTCATGCTCGACCTGATGTACTATCTGCCCTCGTACAAGAAGGTTAGGGAGTTCCTGGTCACCAAGGAAATGGTGCTTGCCCAGAAGATCAGTCTTACAATATTGGAAAAGGCCGGTTAGGTTCGGATCCACGGCGCCCCATACACACCCGTTACCCGCTGAGCGGGAACTCTTGTTCCCGAACGGAGAGCAATGCTAACTTCAAAGGAAAAATCGGATACAAGGCGTCTGCCGATGATGCCCATCCGCGACGTGGTCATTTTCCCATTCATGATGACCCCGTTCGTGGTGGGGCGGGAATCGAGCGTACGGGCGCTCGAAGAAGCTATGGCCGGGGATAAGAAGATCTTCCTCGCCACGCAGCACGACGCGTCGATCGATGAACCCAAGCCGAATGAAATCTTCAGCATCGGCACCATCGTCAACATCGTCCAGAGCCTGAAGTTGCCGGACGGCAATATCAAAGTGCTGGTGGAGGGTGTGGAGCGCGCCAAAGTGGTTTCCGTCAGCGATGACGAGGGCTTCTTCCGCGCGGTGGTCCGGACGTATGCTTACAAAATCGAGGCCGGGCCGCAACTTGACGCCTTGGTCGGCCGGGTAACCAGCCTTTTCGAACAGTACGTAAAACTCAGCCAAAACCTGAACTACGAGACCATGATCGCCGCCATCCGGGTGGACGATCCCTCGAAGCTCGCCGACACGGTGGGGGCGAATCTCCAGCTCACCATTGAGGAAAAGCAGGAGCTGCTCGAAATTTTCGATCCGATCGACCGCCTCACCCGGGTGGCCGAGATGCTCGATATCGAGATCGAAAAGCTCAATGTAGACCGCACCATCCAGGGGCGCGTGAAGCGCCAGATGGAGAAGGCCCAGAAAGAGTACTACCTCAACGAGAAGATCAAGGCCATCCAGAAGGAACTGGGGCGCGGCGAAAAGAGCGAGATCGACGAGCTGAAGAAGCGTATCGACGACGCGGGCATGACGAAGGACGCTTACGAGAAGGCCATTGCCGAGCTCAAGCGTCTGGAGAACATGCCGCCCATGTCGGCCGAGTCCACCGTATCGCGCAACTACCTGGACTGGCTGCTGGCGGTGCCATGGAAGAAGAAATCCAAGGAAATCCGCGATCTCACCTATGCCGAGCAGGTGCTCGAAGCCGACCACTACGGCCTGGAGAAGATCAAGGAACGCATCCTGGAATTCCTGGCGGTGCGTCGGCTGGTGAAGAACCCGCGCGGTTCCATCCTCTGTTTCGTGGGGCCTCCGGGTGTGGGCAAAACCTCCCTGGGGATGTCCATCGCGAAGGCTACGGGGCGCAAGTTTGTGCGGATGTCGCTCGGCGGCGTGCGGGATGAAGCCGAGATCCGCGGGCATCGGCGCACGTATATCGGGGCGCTCCCGGGCCAGATTATCCAGATGATGAAGAAGGCCGGCACGCGCAACCCGGTCTTTATGCTGGACGAAGTCGAGAAGATGTCGATGGACTTCCGCGGCGACCCGTCCGCGGCGCTGCTCGAGGTGCTCGATCCCGAACAGAACTTTATGTTCGTCGATCACTACCTGGACGTCGAGTACGATCTCAGCCAGGTCTTCTTCATCGCTACGGCTAACGTGCTACACACGGTTCCGCCGGCGCTGCTCGACCGCATGGAAGTGATTCGCCTTTCCGGCTACACAGAGCCCGAGAAGTTGGAGATCGCCAAGCGGTTCCTCATCCGGAAGCAGATGGAAGATACGGGGATGAACCCCGAGCAGGTGGAGTTCACCGACGATGGCGTGCACGGGCTGATCGAGTCCTACACGCGCGAAGCCGGGGTCCGCAACCTGGAGCGAGAGATCGGCAACGTCTGCCGCAAGGTGGCCCGCAAGGTGGTCAACAACATGACCGCCAAGGACAAGCAGCATTTCGAGAAAGTGGTCATCAACGCGGAAAAGCTGCCGGACCTGTTGGGACCCGCCAGATTCCGCGATCTGCAGGTGGATAAGAAGAACGAGATCGGGGCAGCCGTAGGTCTGGCTTGGACCGAAGTGGGCGGCCAGATCCTGACCACAGAAGCCACCCTGATGGAGGGGAAGGGCAAGCTGACCATCACCGGCAAACTCGGTGACGTGATGCAGGAGTCCGCGCAGGCGGCCATGAGCTACATCCGCAGCCGGGCGCACAGCCTGGGACTGCCGCGCGACTTTTATCGCAACCTGGATGTGCACATTCACGTCCCGGAGGGCGCTATACCCAAGGACGGCCCTTCGGCGGGCATCACGCTCGCGACCACCATTTGCAGCGCCCTGACCAGGATCCCCGTTCGCTGCGATGTCGCGATGACGGGCGAGATTACCCTGCGGGGCAAGGTGCTTCCCATCGGCGGTCTCAAGGAGAAGTTGATGGCGGCGCACCGCCACGGGATCAACGAGGCCATCCTGCCTCGCGACAACCAGAAGGACCTTCCGGATATCCCAGAAGGTATCCGCTCCCAGATGACTTTGCATTTTGTCGAGTCGATGGACGAGGTTCTAAAGATCGCGCTGGAGCGCGAAATCGTTTCTCTGCCGCTACCGGTGGCCCCTCCGAACGTGGATCTGCCGGCGGAAGAGAACCGTGCGCATTAAGCAGAACCGCGGCCGTGAGGAAGCGGTGGCGTCTGAATGTTTGTTGAGTTTGTAACCAGCTCGGCGGTGCCGGGTCGGTTCCCCACCGACCGGCTCCCCGAGATTGCGTTCCTAGGGAGAAGTAACGTCGGAAAGTCCAGCCTGCTCAACGCCCTGGTGGCGAAGAAAGGGCTGGCTTTCACCAGTAGCACACCGGGCCGCACACAGACGATCAACTTTTACCGGATCGACGGCAAGCTGTACTTCGTCGATCTCCCGGGTTATGGTTTCGCCCGGGCTCCGATAGAGGTGGTCCGGGAGTGGAAACAGCTCATAGATAGCTATTTGCTGGACAGGGATAAGCTGGAACTCTCCGTCCTGATCCTGGATGCCCGCCGCGGATGGATGGAAACGGACCTGGAACTGAAGCGGTGGTTGGAATATCAAAACCGGCGATTCCTGGTAGTCGCCACTAAAATGGACAAGCTGAAGAGCAAGACAGAGCAAGAGCGCGGCTTGGCCCTGATCCGCAAGGAAGGGGTCGAACCGTTGCCGTTCTCGGCCGTAACTGGCCGGGGAGTGAGGGAAATTTGGCAAGCGATAGCGAAAACACTACACCCGTAGGTACAACCGGTACCACCCTGCCGCAGGAGAAGACCGACAAGCCTACCGAAAAACAAGCCGACAAGCCTTCCCGCGAATCCGCCCGTGAGTCATCCGGGCCTGCCCGCGAAACTGCGGGTCCCGCCCGTGATTCCTCGGTGGCCGGCACTACGGCTGACAAGCCCGAAAGGGCGGAAAGGCCCGATCGCGGCGAACGACATGCCCGGACGGAACGTCCGGAGCGGACCGAACGACCTGACAGGACTGAACGGCCGGCCGAACGGCCGACCGATCGGCCGGAACGAACCGATAAGCCCGCGGCATCGCCCGATGGCCGCGAAACCGCTCCCCCCGACCCGGGGCAGCAGCGCCGTAAACAAGCCAGCGCGGCCGCAGGAGGCAAGAACGGCTCTCCCACGCTGGACCTTGTCGAACTGAAGGACATGAGCATTCAGAGGCTCAATCAGGTCGCCAAGGACATGAACATCGCCGGCGCGGCCGGCCTCCGCAAGCAGGAACTGATCTTCAAGATCCTGCAAACGCAGGCCGAGAAGAGCGGACTGATCTTCTCCGAAGGCGTGCTCGAATGCCTGCCGGATGGCTTCGGCTTCCTGCGCGCCCCGGAATACAACTACCTGCCCGGGCCGGATGACGTATACGTCTCGCCCTCGCAGATCCGCCGCTTCGACCTGCGCACAGGGGACACCATTTCCGGCCAGATCCGCCCCCCCAAGGAGGGCGAGCGTTACTTCGCGCTGATCAAGGTCGACGCTATCAACTTTGAACCGCCCGAGGAAGCGCGCAATAAGATCTTTTTCGACAACCTGACGCCGCTCTATCCGAACGAGAGATGCAAGCTCGAAACCACGCGGGAGAACTACTCCGGCCGCGTGATGGACCTGCTCACTCCGATCGGGAAGGGCCAGCGCGGGCTGATCGTTTCGCCTCCGCGTACCGGTAAGACGATGCTGTTGCAGAGCATCGCGAACTCCGTGACGACCAATCACCCCGAGATCACGCTCATCGTGCTGCTCATCGACGAACGCCCCGAGGAAGTCACCGACATGCAGCGCTCCGTGCGCGGCGAGGTGATCAGCTCGACGTTCGATGAGCCCGCCACCCGCCACGTGCAGGTAGCCGAGATGGTCATCGAGAAGGCCAAGCGCCTGGTAGAGCACAAGCGCGACGTGGTCATCCTGCTCGACTCCATCACCCGTCTGGCGCGCGCCTACAACACCATCGTGCCGCCATCGGGCAAAGTGCTCTCGGGCGGCGTCGATTCGAACGCGCTGCAGCGCCCCAAGAGGTTCTTCGGTGCGGCGCGCAACATCGAGGAAGGCGGGTCGCTCACCATCATCGCCACCGCCCTGATCGATACCGGCAGCCGCATGGACGATGTGATCTTTGAAGAGTTCAAGGGCACCGGCAACATGGAAATCCACCTCGACCGCAAACTGGTGGAGAAGCGCGTGTTCCCGGCCATCGACATCAACAAGAGCGGCACCCGCAAGGAAGAACTCCTGCTCCCCAGGGAGGAACTGAACCGCGTCTGGATCCTGCGCAAAGTGCTGAACCCGCTCTCCCCCGTGGAGACCATGGAATTGCTGCAGGATAAGCTATCGAAGACCCGCAGCAACGCCGAGTTCCTCAACTCGATGAGCGGCGCATAGGCGCTCCCGTAGCCGGGCCGGAGGGCAGCCTCCGGCCCGCGCCCGCTTTCTCCACCCGTCGCCTGGTTCGTGTATACTGACCAGTTTCCGACAGGAGTGGATATGCTCCCCCCATACATCGCCAAGGCAGTACCCAATCCAGAGACAAACCGCGCCCCGTGGTACACCAACACGGCACCGAGCTACGGAGGCACCTTCCTTTGGATCGCCTTCTACATTGCCATTGCGCGCGACACCCTACCCTACGCCGGCCTGAGCGTTTGCCTGGCCGGCATCGCGGTGGCCTCAGTGCTCTGCTACGCGCTGTACTACTATGCCCCGGCGATGCTGGGAATGAAGACCGGCTTCCCCCTCTACGTGGTGGGGAGTTCCACGTTCGGCACCAGGGGCGGGTACCTCTTTCCCGGGCTGTTGATGGGGATGTTGCAGATCGGGTGGTTCGCGGTGGGGACGTATCTCTCGACGCGCTTTATCCTGAACGGCTTCGGCTCCTCCGCGGCTCCGGGCAGCGTGCCTTTCATTCTGATCGGGGTGGCCTGGGGATACACGATGGCGTGGGTCGGGGTGATGGGAATCCGCTACGTCGGAAAGCTGGCACTCCTTTTGAATGCCATCCCGCTGATTATGATCCTCGTGGTCTTTGCGCAGGTGCGGGGCGGTATCCCGGCCTACGCTCCGGACCCGGCGGTCTACAGCCCGTTCATCGCGTTCACCATGATGATCCAGGTGATCATCGGGTTCTTCGCCACGGCAGGCGCGGCGGGCACGGATTTCGGGATGAACAACCGCAATGCGCGCGACGTCCGCCTGGGCGGCATTGTCGGGATCGCCATCGCCAGCTTCATCGCCGCTGCCCTGCCGCTGCTTTCGGTGGCGGGAGCACGTGTGCTGTTTCCGGACAAGGTGGCGGTGCTGACCTATGACAACGTCCTGGCGGGTATCGGAGGGCCGGTGGCCTCGGCCATGTTCTTCCTGTTCGCCATCGCGTCGATCGCACCGGCATGCTTCTGCGCGTTCATCGCAGGCAACAGCCTGTCGACCATGATCCCGGGCGTGAAGCGGATGTCGTCCACGATGGCCGGGATGACGGTGGCGATCGTGCTGGCAGTCACCGGCGTTGCCGAAAACCTGGTTGGCTTCTTCACGATCGTAGGCGCTTCGTTCGGCCCCATATGCGGGGCCATGACGGCGGATTACCTGCTTGCCGGCAGAAAGTGGGCCGGGCCGCGCGAGGGCGTAAACATAGCGGGCTATGGCGCCTGGGCCATCGGCTTCCTGGTGGGGATTCTGCCCTTCCTGCCCATTCCACAGGCAGCCAGAGTGTGGGTGCAGCCGGCGGTGGTCTACAGCTTCGTTACCGGCTTCGTGGTCTACATCATTCTGGCCAAGGCCGGACTGGAGCCGAAGACCGTGAAGCTCGCCGCTGCTGCGAAAAGCTGATAGCCGGCGCTACCTGGGGTCCTTGCGGCCTCGGATCTTCAGCACAATAGGCGCACCTTTGAACCCGAACCGTTTGCGGATCTGGTTCATCAGGTAGCGTTCGTGCGAGAAGTGCAGCGGGCCGCTGCGGTCCGTGAACAGCACGAATTTCGGGGGCCGCACCGAGGGCTGGGTGATATAGAGAATGCGGCGCTCCTCGAAGTGCAGGTCCGCCACGAAGCGGTTCAACTCGCCAGTTGGGATGCGCATGGTGACCGAGTCATACACCTCCCGGATGGTCGGGAACATGTTCTCCACCCCGGCCCCTGTCATAGCGGAAAGGAAGACCACTGGGGCGTACTCCAGGAACTTCAGATTATCCCGCACCTGCTGCTCGAACTCGCGGCGCTTCTTGTTGGTGGCCAGGTCCCACTTGTTCACCGCCAGGATGATGCCGCGCCCGCCCTCGTGGGCATAGCCCGCGATGGTTGCATCGAGTGCCAGGGCGCCTTCGGTGGCGTCGAGCAGGACGATCACGATGTCCGACATGCGGATGTGCCGCTGCGCCATCACTACGCTGAGCTTTTCCGCCATCAGCTTCGTCTTGCCCTTGCGGCGGATGCCGGCGGTGTCCACCAGCAGATACTCCGTGCCGTCGTGGATGATGCGCTCGTCAACCGCATCCCGCGTGGTCCCGGCGATGGGCGAAACGATGGACCGCTCCTGCCCGGTGAGGGCGTTCAGGAGGGTGGATTTTCCGACATTGGGACGGCCGATAATGGACACGCGGATAGCGCGCTCAGGAGCCGGCGCCTCGCTTTCGGCGATGTCCGCTACCACGCGCTCGAGCAGCGCATCCATCCCCAGGCCGTGCTCCGCGGAGACGGGGAAGATGTCCTTGATCCCCAGCTCATAGAACTCGTGCAGCAGCGATTCGCGCGCCAGCGTGTCGATCTTGTTCACCGCTACAGACACAGGCTTACCGAGCCGGATCAGCATGCGGGCCAGGTCGCGATCCGTGCCGGTGATCTCGCTGCGGCCATCTACCAGAAAAATGATGTGGGCGGCATGCTCCAGCGCCATTTGCGCCTGCCGGAGAATCTGGGCCGGTATGTATTCGGCATCGTCCGGCACGATTCCGCCGGTGTCGATCAGTTCGAAATGCCGGCCGTCGTACTCGGCCATGCCGTGAATCCGGTCGCGCGTGATGCCAGGCTCGTCGCCGACGATGGCCCGCCGCTGTCCGGTGATTCGGTTAAAGAGGCTGGATTTGCCGACGTTGGGCCGGCCCACGATCACTACTGTGGGGGTTTCCTGCGTCATCAACACCCATCATAACATTTCTCTTGACGCCAAATCTGTATTTCCAGTATTGTAGAAATATGAAAGCAACCCGCACCAGCCAGGATGTGGCGCGCTACGCGGGAATGCTGGCCGCGATGGGCGCCGAACCGCGGCTTCGCATTGTGCGCCTGCTGCTGTCCGCGCATCCGCACGGACTGGTGGTAAGCGACATTCAGACGGGACTGGACATCCCCGGTTCCACCCTCAGCCACCACCTGGAGAAGTTGAAAATTGCCGGGCTGGTGAACGTGCGGCGCGAGCGTCAGTTCCTGTGGTACACGGCGAATTCGGAATCTCTGCGCGAGATCATCGACTTCCTTTATGAGGAATGCTGTTCCCGCAGCAGGGTAGTGAAACTGGATAAGGGAGGTACGAAATGAGCGAAACGAACATCAGGGATATCGTGAAGGAGAAGTACGGGCAGGCGGCACTGCGAGTGCACCAGGGCGGCAGCGCTTGCTGCGGCAGTGCGCCTTCGAGTCTCGGGAAGGTGGATCCCATCACCTCAAGACTCTACAGCGGAGACCAGACTTGCGGTCTGCCTGAGGATGCCGTGAAGGCCTCGCTCGGTTGCGGCAACCCGACCGCGCTGGCGGAACTGCGGGCCGGCGAGACGGTGCTCGACCTCGGCTCCGGCGGCGGCATCGACGTGCTGCTTTCCGCCCGGCGCGTGGGCCCCACAGGGAAAGCCTACGGCCTCGACATGACCGACGAGATGCTGGCCCTGGCGCACGAAAACCAGCGTCAGGCGGGCGTCACGAACGTGGAGTTCCTGAAGGGCGAAATTGAAAACATCCCCCTGCCGGACAATACCGTGGACGTGATCATCTCCAATTGCGTGATCAACCTCTCCGGAGACAAGGACCGCGTGCTGCGGGAAGCCTTCCGGGTATTGAAGCCGGGCGGGCGCTTCGCCGTTTCCGACGTGGTGGTGCGCGGCGAGGTGCCGCCCGAGATCCGCCGCAGCATCGAGTTGTGGGTCGGCTGTGTGGCGGGAGCCATGGAAGAGAGCGAGTACCGCGGCAAACTGGCGGCCGCGGGCTTCACAGCCATCGACGTCGAGCCCACCAGGATCTACAACGTCGAGGAGGCCGGGGAGATGCTCCGTGGCGCCGGGCTTGACCCAGCCTCCCTGGCGCAGGTGGACGGCAAGTTCATGAGCGCCTTTGTCCGGGCTGTGAAGCCTGCCTGAGGGCTGGCTACGCCGACTCGGTCATCATGGCCAACATGTCCCGCTCGACCTCGCGCGCGACGGGGTCGAGCGCGGGTGTGCCGAACATCTGCATAATGGCGGTGGGCCGCATCGTTGAGATCCGGTACCCGCCGCCTTCCTGGTAGATCGAGATGCGGCAGGGCAGGGCAGTCGAAACCGCCGGGTTGGCCTCAAGCGCCTTTTTCGCCTGCTGCGGGTTGCAGACCTCGTAGATCATGCACTCGCCGTCGAACTCCACGCCCTTGTTCCGCATGGTCTGTTTGAGGTCGTGAACCGTCAGCACTCCGAATTTATGCCGTGCCGCGGACTCCCGCAGCCCGCGATCGATCTCTTCAAGCGATTTTCCACTCCGCACTTCAAATAGCATTTCAAGCCTCCGCTTCCCTCGTCTCATTCGCCTCGCTTACGACCACAGTGAGCACCGGGCAGGACGCATGCCGGACTACACGTGCCGTGGTGGTCCCGATCACCGTGGCGTCGTAGAACCGGCGCCGGCGCGCGCCCATCACCAGCAGGTCGCAAGGCAGCTCCGCACTTGCCGCTACGATCTCCGCGGCCGCATTCCCCTGCCGCACCACCTGCACCCCTGCAGGCGGTGGGGGCGCGCCGGGTTCGAGCACGTGGACGGCGGTCACGTTCGCTCCCGTGCAAGCGGCTATTCCGTTTGCCATGCTCATCGCCGACCTCGCCGCCGGCGAGCTATCCAATGGGCATAGGATGTGGCGCACTTGGATTGGACGTTCCACGTCTCCGCGCACCGTGAGAACAGGCACGCTGCTCTGCCGTAGAACGCGCTCCGCCACGGAGCCCAGCATGACGCGGTTGAAGCCGCTGCGGCCATGCGTGCCCATGACGATGAGGTCCGCCCCAGTACCCTCGGCCACGGTGATGATGGCGTCCACAGGCAGCGCTTCGACTACCTTGATGGTTGTCGAAGGGCCGTCCGATCCCAGCACCGAGGTCGTGAAGGTCCGGAGTTGTTCCTCTGCCTCCCGCAGTTCCTCGTGATGCCGGACCTCCATCTGGGCCATGCGGGCGGCCGTGAAGTAGGGGGGAGCATCGAATGGGCTGGCGTAAAGGACCGTCAGGCGCGCGTTTCCGCATCGGGCAAGCATGCCTGCCCAGCGCAGTCCCAGACCCGATAGGGGACTGAAATCCACCGGTGCAAGAATGTGGCGATACATGGCGACCTCCGCTTCCTCAGATGCCGGCGGAAGGCGGGACGTGACGCCTCAGTCTCTTTTCTTCTTGTCCGGGGTGGATGTGCGGACAACAATGTGGATCGCGCGGTCGCCGGCGCCTTCAACAGGCTCGAATTGCACGGTGACCTTGGCGCCGACCACGGGTTTTCCATCGATGCGGGTCTCCGGCGTGATCACGAAGGAGCGGGTAGTGGTCTCTCCCAGGACGGTGCGGGTGACGGTGATCTGGGTATCCGAAACCGCTGTTGTGGTCCCGGCAAAAAACTGGTCCTGCGCCGGGGCCGTGGCTACAGCCAGGGTGGCGGCAAAAAAGACGATCAGGCCGAAAATAGTGAACCGCACCATACCAGCTTAAACAATGCGAATGAAAGCTCTCTATAATCGCGATTAAAAATCTTACATCACCCCGGGGCCGGGTGCCCGGCCGGCTGACGATTCTGGTCGGTGGGCGTCGCAAGGGCCGGGAGTACGACGACAAAGCGGCTGCCCCGGCCGGGCTCGCTCGCCACCTCCACGCGACCGCCGTGGGCACGCGCGATCCACGCGACAAAGCTCAACCCCAGACCCAGGCCTTTCTCGGGACCAGGTTGCGGATGCGTCTCCGGCACCCGATAGAATCGGTCGAAGATGTGGGGCAGGTGCTCGGTCGGGATGCCCCGGCCGGTATCTTCCACGGCAATCTCGACGCTATCGGGCAGCCGCTCGAGCGCCACCCGCACGGTGCCGCCCTGCGGCGTGAACTTCAGGGCATTCGATAACAGGTTGGAGACCATGCGCTCGATCTGGACGCGGTCGGCCTCCACGACGCACTCCTCCGGGAGGTCAGCCGAAATCCGCACACCAGCGCCGTCGGCCGGGATCTCGAATTGCTCGACCAAGTCCCGCAGCACTGCTGCGAGGTCGAGGGGAACCTTCTGCAACGCCAGTTGGCCCGATTCGGCCTGGGAGAGCAGCAGCAGGGCGCGCACGATCTGCGACAGCCGCTCAACGTCCTCGAGCGCGTTGAAGATGCCGTCCCGGTATTGCTCCGTGGTTCGCGCCGTGAACATGGCCACCTCCAACTGTCCGCGGATGGCCGTGATGGGGGTGCGCAATTCGTGCGAGACGTCCGTTGAAAACTGCCGGATCTGCTGGAAACTTTTTTCCAGACGCTCGATCATCCGGTTGAAGGTCTCGATCAGGTAGTCCAGTTCGTCCCCAGCGCCCCGTACGGGGATGCGCAGGCCGAGATTCGAGCCGGAGATACGCTGCGCCGCGCGCGCCACCTCCTTCACCGGCTTGAGTGCGTTTCCCGCCAGGAACCAGCCCAGCACGCAGCCGCACAGAATACCCAGCGGGATCACTCCGGCATAGATCCAGGTATACTCCCGCATGATGGCGCGGCTGGGTGCCAGGGAGCGCCCGATGGCGACGTAGTAGGGGCGGCGGTGCGCCTCGTCATACACCACACCGGCGCGGATCAGGTAAGGTTCCCCGTGCCGGTCCGTCCGGATCCTCCACGATGGTTCTGCGGCTGCGATCGCCGCGCGTATATGCTCCGGCGAGTCCAGCGTAAGGTCATCGTGGTACACGGTGGACCACTGGATGGGATTGCCCTTGGCATCGGCCAGCATGTAGACGCGGCGGAGTCGCTCCACGATGAAGGACTCGTCCGGGTCGTCGCGGTCGAAAAACCAGCGCGGCTGCCGGTCCCGAATTTGCAGGTAACCCTTCATGGCCGCCCACTCCTGCAGAAGCACCTCGCGCATCTGCTCGTCGAGGCTAGATTCCAGGCGACTGCGAAACAGCGCCGCCACCCCGATCAGGACGAGGGCGAAGAAGAGCGCATAACCGGCCGTCAGACGAAATCGGAGGCCGCGCGTGAGGCGGCGGGCGCTCTTGGGACGCACCTTCACACCTGCCGGTCGGCGGGGCTCTCGGAGGGCTGCTCGCCCGGGGCGTCCGGAGCCTCAATCATATAGCCGATGCCGCGCACGGTCTGGATGAGCTTCTGGGGGTAGCGGTCGTCGATCTTGCTGCGCAAGTGCCGGATATACACGTCCACGATGTTGGTGAGACCGTCGTAATCCATATCCCACACGTGCTCCACGATCATGGTGCGGCTGAGCGGGCGGCCCTTGTTGCGCATCATGTATTCGAGAATGCCGAATTCCTTAGGCGCGAGATCCACGGCCTCTCCGGCACGGCTCACCTTGCGGCGAACGGAATCGAGCGTCAGGTCGGCCACCTGGAGTCTCTCGGCCGCGGGCTGACCGCGACGCAGCAGCGCCCGCACGCGTGCGAGCAGTTCGACGAACGCGAAGGGTTTGACCAGGTAGTCGTCGGCGCCCTGTTCCAGGCCCTTGACGCGGTCGTCGAGGCCGCCCCTGGCGCTCAGGATGAGCACCGGCGGACCCGCCTTTCGGTTGCGAATCTTCTCCAGGACCGCGAGCCCGTCCATATCGGGCAGCATCAGGTCGAGGATTACAAGATCGTAATCGGCGGCGTGGATGAGGCCCAGTGCCTCCGAGCCGCTCCCAGCCGCGTCCACCGCGTACCCGGCGCCCTGGAGACCCCGGCAGAGGAAATCGGCAATCCTTTTTTCATCCTCAACTACGAGAAGACGCATCTGTTTTTAGCTTACCGCAGGGCGCGGGGACAACCCGGCGAAGCCGTTCTTAGAGAAGCACTGCGTCCAGCCTGACGTCCGCAGGGGCGTCCCCGCCGGCTTCCTGGCCGGGTTCCACCGGCGACGGGACGGCGCCGGCTGAGGCAACTGCCGTCGCCGCGGACTGGTGTTCCCCCAGGAAACTCAGAAGGTCGTCTTCACGGCCATCGAAGTACGTGTCCAGGAACTCTTTGAGTGCGCGCTGGCGGATTGCCTCGCGAGTGACCTGCGGGACATAGAGGAACGCCCGGCCAGCTTTACGCCGCGCCACCGCGCCCTTGCGCACCAAACGCTCCAGCAGGGTCATCACCGTCGTATAGGCCAGATCACGGCTTTCCGCAAGCGTGTGCTGGACGTCTCTCACATTGGCTTCCTGAAGCGACCAGAGCGCCTTCAGGCACAACAGTTCCAAGGGCGGTGGAATGTCGCGGGGCGGACCGGCTTTGCGCATTTACTTTTCTTGCGGTGAGCTGTCGGAGGGCCGAAGCGCCTGCGCCAGCTTGTCTCCGAAAATGGAACTGCTCCGGGGTGCGGCGGCCGCGAACAAAGTGTGCTGCGACGGGCTCCCGGGAGCCGTTGCCGCCTGCGAGGCGGCCGGGGCAAGCGGCGGCGCTTCCGCCGTGTCTTCCCCCAGATATTTCGCTTTCTTCAGCACCGCGCGCTCCAGTGGCGCGCACCACCCGGTGAATACACCTTCGATCTGGCGGTCTTTTTCAATCAAGGCGCGCATGCACTCCATTTTCGAATCCATGTCGTCCATGTAGTGCAGCAGCATCGCTTCGGGGAATTGCGGCAGCTTCGGCGACCCGAATTCCAGGTGCCCGTGATGGCTTAGGATCATGTGCTCCACCAGCGACCGGAGCTGTGCCGGGAACTCCGGGAGCCCGCGAAGTTTATCCTCGACCATCCGGAGGGCGATCATGATGTGCCCCAGCAATTGTCCCTCGTCGCTATAGCTGAACCCGCGTTCGTAATTCAGCTCCCAGATCTTACCAACGTCGTGCAGCACGATACCGGTGAGCAACAGGTCGAAGTCGATGTCCCGATAATGCGCCGAGAGGATGCGCCCCAGTTGGCAGAGCGACAGAACGTGTTCCAGCAATCCGCCCAGGTAGGCGTGGTGGATCTGCTTTGCCGCCGGCGCGCGACGGTAGCGCGCGGCTATGTCTTCGTCGTCAAGCAGTGCTTCGAGCAGGGCCTTCAGGTGCCGATTTCCGATCCCCGCCACGAGGCCGCGCAGTTCCGCCCACATCTCGTTCGGATCGCGCGCGGAGCAGGGGAAGTAGTCCGCGAAATCCACTTCGCTCTCGTCCATCCGGCGCATTTTGTGGACGGTCACCTGCGGGCGATTCTGGTAGACCTGAACGAGTCCCTTCACCTTTACGAAGTCGTCGCGCTCGAACGTGTCCACAACTTCGGCCACGTTGTCCCACATCTTGGCGTCAACCTCTCCCGTGCGGTCCCCGAGTTGCAGCGAGAGGTACACCTCGCCGCTCTTCTTCTGGCGGACTTCCTTACCGCGAACCAGAAAGCTGGCGGTGACAACCCGGTTGGGTTCAAGCTCGTTAACGAACGGTGATTTCATGGAAGCGAACCGCGCAGCTACGGCTTCGAAGGCGCGGGCGCCGCGGGCTGCGTGGATTCGATTCTAACATCCTTCTTCTCCGGCTCGTCCCCGCCAGGACGCGGGATAATCCACAGCAGGCGTTTCTTCTTCCGCGCGGCCACCTCTTCCTTGGTGGTGGTCTCTGGCCGAAGCTGCGCCGGGTCCTTCCAACTGGTGTCCTTCCCGGGAGCCGCGGCGCTATCTACGAAACCTTCCCGGATCTCCAGAAACGCATCCTGCCGCAGCCTGGTGAGGTACTCCCGCACTTTGGGCTGGATCTTGGGGGCCGCGAGCCGCTCCATGATTTCGTTCTCGACCTCCTCGTAGCTGGCCTGCCCGGGTTCCCAGCGCTCCTCGACTTTGAAGATGGCGAAGCCGTTGGGCAGCTTGATGGGCTCAGAGACGAAACCCTTACGCTCTTTGAAGACTATCGCCTCGATCTCAGGCCGCAACATGCCGCGGTGATAAGGGGGAAGCTCGCCGCCGTTCTTAGCGGTCTCCGGGTCGTCGGAATGGTCGCGCGCGAGTTCGTTGAACTTTTCGCCGTGTTTGGCGCGGGCGGACAAGTCCTTGGCCTTCTTCTCGGCCGCCGCCGCCTGCTCGGGCGTCTTGCCTTCGGTCGAAATCACGATCTGCCGCAGGAAGACCTGTTCTTCCCTGACGAACTCCTTCTTGTGCTCTTCGTAATACTTGCGCTTCTCGGCTTCGGGCACTGAAATCCGCGAGCTGATCTCCTGGCCGATGACACGCTGTGTCAGAAGATTGTTCTTCATGTACAGCTTGAAATCTTCAAATGTCATCCCGGTCTGTTCGCGGATCAATTGGTGGAACTTGTCCGGATCCGCCAGCTTGCTTTGCGCCTGGATCTCGGCGATGCGCCGGGTAATATCCGGGTCGACGTTGATGCTGAGGTCCTTACCGCGCTGCACCAGCAGTAAACGGTCGATCTCGTCTCGCAGGGCGTCTTTCTCACGTTCCTTCAGGAGGTTCTGGAGCTCAGCGCCCTTCACACCCTGTTGGCGCAGTTCCTGCGCGATCGCAGTCCGGCTGCGCTCGATCTCGCTCCGGGTGATGATGTCGCCATTCACTTTGGCGACGATCTCTTCAACCACCCGCACGTCGGCCGCCTCCGCTACTACCAGCGAAGACAAGAAAAGCATGCAAAACCGCAAGCGCATATACAAACATTTTAACAGGGGGACACCCTTTTGGGCGGGGGCTTATGCGGCAAGCTTTTCGAGGCGCTCGCGGAGGAATCGCAGGATCTCGGCCGGGGCCGAGGCTCCATCGAGCGGCATGATCAACACTCCGGCGGGCGTGAACTGCGCACCCTTCATCCCGCGGACGAGGTCCATCAGGCGGACGGGGTCCACACGCGTGTCCTTGTGGAACTTAATGTTCAGGATGCTGTGGCGCCGGTCCACTACCTCGACCCCGATTTTTTCGGAAAGCGTCTTCAGCGCCGAGTACTCCAGCAGGTTCCGGACGGCCTCGGGCACCGGGCCGTAGCGGTCTTCCAATTCCTTGCCGGCCTTCTCCCGCGCCGCCTCGTCCGCCGAACTCGCGATTTGCCGGTAGGCGCGCAGCCGCTGGTTTTCGTCCGCTATATACTCCGGCGGTATGCGGATGTCGAGCCCCAGGTTAAGGGTGGAGTGGATCTCCGGCAGCACCTCCTCACCCTTGATCTCCCGGACCGTTTCCTCCAGCAGCCGGACGTACATGTCGAAGCCAACCGTGTTGATGTGTCCGTGCTGTTCGCCGCCCAGCAGGTTTCCGGCGCCGCGCAATTCCAGGTCCAGCGCCGCGATCTTGAAGCCCGCGCCCAGGTCGCTGAATTCTTTAAGCGCCGCCAGGCGCTTGCGCGCGATCTCGGTCAGTTCGGTGTCCGGCGGCACCATCAGGTAGGCATAGGCCCGGCGGTTCGAGCGGCCTACACGCCCCCGCAACTGATAGAGCTCACTCAACCCATACCGTTCCGCGTTTTCGATGATGATGGTGTTGGCGAGCGGAATGTCCAGGCCGTTTTCGATAATTGTCGTACAAACCAGGACGTCGAACTCGCGGCGCATGAACTGGAGCATAGTTTTCTCCAATTGCGCCTCCACCATCTGCCCGTGGCCGACGCCGATGCGGGCATGCGGCACCAGTTCCTGAATCGCCGAGGCCCGGGTCCAGATCGAATCCACGCGGTTATGCAGGAAATAGACCTGCCCGCCGCGGGCTATCTCCAATTCCACGGCGGACTTAATCAGGTCCGGCTGGAACGGCGCCACCACCGTCTGGATGGCCAGCCGGTCCTTGGGCGGGGTTTCAATCACGGACATATCCCGCAGTCCCAGCAACGACATGTGTAGGGTCCGCGGGATCGGGGTGGCGCTCATACTGATCACGTCCACTGCCTTCTTGATCTGCTTGAGCCGCTCCTTGTGACGCACGCCGAAGCGCTGCTCCTCGTCTACGATCACCAGCCCGAGCTCCCGGAACTCAACGTCCTTCGAGAGGATCCGGTGTGTGCCGACCACGATGTCGACTTTCCCCTCGGCCAGATCGCCCAACGTCGTCTTAATGTCTTTTGGGGATCGGAAGCGGCTCAGCATCTCGACGCGCACCGGGAAGGGCTGGAAGCGGCGTTTAAACGTTTCGAAGTGCTGGAATGCCAGGACAGTTGTAGGAGCCAGGACGGCCACCTGCTTGCCATCGCCGAGGGCCTTGAAGGCGGCGCGCATCACGACCTCGGTTTTTCCAAAGCCTACGTCGCCGCACAGCAGCCGGTCCATGGGCTGCGAGCCCTCCATATCGCGCTTGATCTCGCCAATGGCGGTTACCTGGTCCTTGGTTTCGGTGAATTCGAAGGCGTCCTCGAATTCACGCTGCCAGTTGCTATCCGGCGAGAAAGAAAAGCCCTCGGCCAGCTTGCGGGAGGCGTACAGCTTGAGCAGTTCGTCCGCCATGTCCCGCATTTTGGCCTTTACGCGGGACTTGGTGCGGGCCCAGGTGGCGCCGCCCATGCGGTCGAGGGTGGGCTGGCTCTCGCCGGCGCCGCGGAAGCGCTGCACCAGGTCCATGCGGGCCAGCGGCACGTAAAGCTTGGCGTCCCCGGCGTACTCCAGGAGCATGTAATCGCCCTTGGTTTCGCCCTGTCCGATTTCGCGCAGACCCAGGAACCGGGCAACCCCGTGGTCCGCATGAACCACATAATCGCCCGGCTTCAAGTCAATCAGGTCCGGCGAAAATGCCGCGGCCGCCTTCGTCGACGGCCCCCGGGAGAGCAGTTCCGGGGTGTCGAACAGGTCTTCAGAGCCAAATACTACAAGCTTAGAGTCCGGGAAGACCGTTCCGTGCCGGATGCCCCCGTTGATCAAGTAGATGTTGGCCACCGCGCCTGCCATATAGGCCCGTTCCAGATAGCCCGGTACGGCGTCCGACTGCTCCAGCGCAAGTTGGTATGGGACCCCGTATTCGTTCAGGATGTCGGCTACGCGCTCCACCTCCCCGGCGGACGCACCGAAGAAGGCTACCCGGTTGCCGGCCTCCACCAGGGTGCGGGCCTCCGCGATGGCTACCTGCATATTGCCGTGAAACGCCATTGACGGACGCGTCGAGATGTGGAACCGGGCTGCATCGTCGGGGGCAGCCAGGTTCAGTTCCTCCAGAGCCAGACGCGCGCCGCCGGGCTTAGAGTTGATCTCCTCCCAGGTGAAGAAAATACGGGCCGGATCGCAGGCCGGGGTGCGTTCGATCTGGTCCAGGCGCGTCCAGAAACGATCCGCGGCGGCTTTCACTTTTTCCGGTTCATCCAAGATGACTACGGCCTTTTCGAAAAGCTCGAAAACGCTCGCTTCCCGCGGCCGCACCATCGGGGCCAGCAACTCCCACCCGGGAAAGGGCTCGCCGGGGAGCGGCAGGTCGCGGCTTCGTATTCCCGATTCCTGTAGTAGCTCAGCGAGTTCGACGAGCACTTGCCGCGAGCGCGGGTATTCCGTGAGCGGCAGCAGGAGGCAATCCTCGGTCTTCATGACCGAGCGTTGGGACTCCACGTCGAACCGCCGGATGGAATCCACCTGATCGCCGAACAGCTCGATACGGACGGGCTTGGCGGCCTCGGGCGAAAAAACGTCGAGTATCCCACCTCTGACCGAGTATTCTCCAACCATCTCGACCGGGTCGCGGCGCTGATACCCTACACTCTCCAGGTGCGCGACCACGTCTTCGAGCGGAACCTCATCGCCGACGCGCAGCCCGAGCGCCAGTTGCCGGTAAAAGTCGCCGGGGTGGATGCGTTGCAGTGCCGAGCCGATGGGCAACACCGCCAGGGGTATCCGCTGCCCGGCCAAGCGCCATAAACCGACGGCGCGCTGTTCGAGGATTTCGGCGTGCGGCGACATGCCCTGCATGGGAAGCACGTCGAGGCCGGGAAGCAGAATCGGCGAGGGCCGGTCGCGGCCGGACGCCAGGAGCTCGTAGAACGTCTCGATCGACTCGAAGAGTGCTTCGGCCTGGCGGTTGCCGTCCGCCACCACCACCAATGGGCGTTCGGTAAGCTGCCACAGCAGCACTGTGTAGAGTGCTTTGGCCGTAATGGTGAGCCCCGACAGGCTCATCGGGCCACCGGTTGGCAGCCTCCGGACCAGTTCCTGGAAGGCCGGGTGGCGGCCCGCTGCCTGTAAAAGCTCTCGTACGGCCGGATGAGTCACTTTCGCGCCAAGAGGGTCTCGACTATTCCTGTAGTGGAGTATCCCGGCTCCAACGCAAGGGCCAGCACCTTACCGCCGGCGGCCTCCACCTCCTCGCGGCCGGCAATCCAGTGAGCCCAGTCCGCGCCCTTAACGAGCACGTCCGGCAGCACTGCGGCGATCAACTCGCGGGGCGTATCCTCATGGAACAGGGTAACCGCGTCCACAGCGGCGAGACCGGTCGAGAGCGCGGCGCGCTCCGCCTCCGGGATGAGCGGGCGGGAGGGGCCCTTGAGGCGCTGAACGCTCGAATCGGAGTTGAGCGCCAGGATCAGGATATCGCCCAGCGACCGCGCCTGTTCGAGCAGCCGGATGTGCCCAGGATGCAGTAAGTCATAGCAGCCGTTGGTGAAAACCACGGTCTTGCCCTGCTGTTTCCAGCGGGCGCGCTGCTCCACCAGTTCGGCGCGGGAATAGAATTTCCCCATCAGATTTCAGTTTACCAGTGGCCGGCCTTGAGCTGCCCAACCTCGTGGCAGCCCGCCACGGCGACGGTCCTGGAATCCATGATGCGGGCCTTTCGCGCGAATTCTGTCAGCTCGTCCCGGAATTTCGGATGGGCGATGGAGATTAGGGCCTCGGCCCGCTGCCGGATGTTTTTGCCGTGCAGGTAGGCCACGCCGTATTCGGTGACCACGTAGCGCACGTCCCCGCGCGAGGTCACGGTGCCGGCGCCCAGCCGCAGGGTGGGAACGATGCGGGAAAACGCGTCGTTTTTGGCCGTCGAGGGTAGCGCGATGATCGGCAGCCCGCCCTTCGACCGCGCGGCCCCGCGGATGAAATCCACCTGGCCGCCGATGCCGCTGTACATTGTGCCGCCGAACGAATCCGAACACACCTGGCCGGTCAAATCCACCTCGATGGCCGAATTGATGGCCACCATGAGGGGGTTCTGGGCGATTATGAACGGATCGTTGGTGTACTCGGTGGGGTGGAATTCGAAGAACGGGTTATTGTGCAGAAAGTCGAAGAGGCGCTTGGTGCCCAGTGCGAAACCGGCGATCACCTTGTAGGGATGGATGATCTTGCGCTCGTTGTTGATCACCCCGGCCTGGATCAGCTCCAGTACGCCGTCGGAGAACATCTCGGTGTGAATGCCAAGGTCCTTGCGGTCGCGCAAAAAGCCCAGTGTAGCGTCGGGAATGCCGCCGATGCCCATTTGCAGCGTGGCCCCGTCTGGGATCAGCGACGCCACGTTGCGCGCGATGGCGCGGTGCAGATCCGTAATCTCCCCCGGGCAGTACTCGATCAGCGGGTGCGACGCCTCCGTAAAGGCGCTCACCTGGCTTACGTGCAGGAAGGTGTCGCCCAACGTTCGGGGCATCTGGTCGTTCACTTCCACGATCACGTGCCTGGCGTATCGCGCGGCGGTGAGCGAAATGTCGACGCTCGGCCCCAGGCTCATGTAGCCGTAGGCGTCCGGCGGGGTGCACTGGATCAACGCCACATCGATGGGCAGTGAGCCGTTGCGGAACAGTTCCTCGATCTCGCCGAGGAAGACCGGGATGTAATCCGCGCGGCCTTCCTGCACGGCCTGCCGGGTGTTTGCGCCGATGAAGAAGCCGTTGTGGCGGAAGTGGCCCTCGTGTTCGGGATGCGTGTAATCGGCTCTCCCGAACGTGGCCATGTGCATCACTTCCACATCGCGCAGTTCAGGGCCGCGGCGCGTGAGCGCATCGACCAGCTCCTCAGGCTCCGCGCACCCCTGATGGATATACACCCGCTGACCGGAGCGCACCACCTCCAACGCTTTCCCGGCGGTGGTGATTTTTGAGCGGTATTCGTTCATCATGCGTGCCAAGCCTCCGCGAGGGTCGGGCTAACGCAGCGGCCGCCGTGTGTATAGATGCCGCGCGCCAGATCGGGCCGGCGGGAGATCGCCGCTTCCATGCCACTGGCCGCGATGGCCAGCAGGTAAGGTAGCATGGCCTCCGCTATGGCGATGCTGGCCCCTCGACCCAGGTCGGCCGTAAGATTGGGGACCGAGTAATGCGTCACCCCGCGGTAGACGAACGTCGGCGCCGCGATGGTGGTGGGGCGGCTGGTTTCGACGCAGCCGCCTTGGTCGATGGATATGTCGAGAATAGCGGCCCCCGGCCTCATGGCTTCCACCATGGCGCGGGTGACCACACGCGGCGCGCGGGTGCCGGCTACAAGGACGGCCCCGATCACCACGTCCGCCGCGGCCACCGCCGCCGCTACGGATTCGGTATCGCTCAGGCTGGTGGCCACGTTGGGCAAATGTTCGAGCAACCGCCGGAGCTTCTCCGGGTCCGTGTCGAGCACCGTTACACGTGCGCCGGTGGCTGCCGCGGTGCGCGCGGAGGCGGAGCCGACATTGCCCGCTCCCAAAATCGCGACGTTCGCCGGCGGAACCCCTGGGCTGCCACCCAGCAGGATGCCGCGCCCCCCGGAACTCGACAACAGCAGGTGCGCCGCGAGGGGCACGGTCATCTGGCCGGCAACCGCGCTGATGGGCGCGAGCACCGGCAACCGGCGGTCATCCATCTGGATAATCTCGCAGCCTACCGCCGTGATCGAGTGCTCGATCAGCGTCTCGTAAACGGCACGATCCGCCACGGCCATGTGGTAGAACGCCATCACCGCCATGCCGGGGCGGCAGAGCCGTAGTTCCTCGACGGAGGGCACCGCCACCTTGGCCACCAGATCGGCGCGCTGGATCACCTCCGCCTTTGAATAGGCGATCTCCGCTCCGGCCCGGATATACTCCGGGTCGGCATACATGGCGCCGCTGCCCGCCCCGGCTTCGACCCAGACCTTGTGGCCTGCCTCCGCCAGGCGACGGGCCACCGGCGGGGTGAGCGCCACGCGGCGGTCACCCGGGTAACTCTCCCGGATGACCCCAATATTCACGTGTCCACCTCTACGGCGAGCAGCCGGATGGCGAAAGCGTCTTCTGACAAGGGGTCGTCGGCCACGCTGATGCGCAGTTCCGCGCCTTGGGCGGAAGTACCCATGGCGGCTTCGTCGAAGTGTTCGCGCAGATGGTCCGGGCTGATACCTGCCATCGCCCCTATCACCAGCTCCACGGCGGTGACTTTCTGGGCGCCGTTGTCGAGCGCCACCTGGTTGATTTTCTCCATCAGGTCGGGAATCAGGGAAGATTCGTGCATAATTCGATTTCGCGGGCGATGCGTTCCGCTACCACCCCGGCGGCCTTGGCCACTGCGGGCGCTGCCCGGGTGCCCGGCTCGAACCGGCGCCCGTCGATGCCCCATATCCGCAGCCGCTTCGGCAGGCGTCCCATCGCCCGGGCCATCCCGACAGCCTCCGCCACCCCTAGGGAATGAGTGGAGCAGTGGAACCAGCCAGGGGCCAGTTCGGCCGTACTCGCGTCCCAAACCGTGATGGTGCCGGTCAGAGCGCCGGTAATTACCGCGTCCACCACGATAACGTCGTCAGCGCCGCGCCACTCCTCCATCAGGGACAGCGCCTCTCCGCCGCACACCCGAGCCTCCACCTCGAAGGCGCGCAGCCGACGGGCCACCAGCGGACCGGCACCGTCGTCGCCGCGATCCGGATTCCCACAACAGAGGATCAGCATACGCGGTGTCCGGCCCCTTCAGCAAACTTCTACCCTAACAAAATGTGTTGCACAAGAGATGCACGGGTCGTAATTGCGGACGGCCTGTTCGCAGCGGGCGGTAATGGCTTCAACGGGCAGGGACGCGAGTTGCCCGGCGTAGTGCCACAGGTCGTCCTCGATGCGTTTCTGGTTCTGGGCCGTGGGCGGCACGATGCGGGCGTTTACCACCAGTCCGCCGGCATCGAGCTCGTAGCGATGGTACAGAGTGCCCCGGGGAGCCTCTGTGGCGCCGTGGCCCGTGCCGGCGCGCGGCGCGGCTTCCACCCTGGGTTCCGGCGGCGGTTCGTACTCCGCGACCAGGCGCAGCGCCTCCTCGCAGGCGAACACCAGCTCGACCGCCCGCACCACGATGCTGCGGAAGGGATTCACGCACGGCGGCGTGAGCCCGATGTCGCAGGCCACCTGCCTCGCGGTCTCCGGCAGGCGGTCGAAGTTCAGATTGAAGCGCGCTATCGGCCCCACCATGTAGGACCCGCGCTCGCGCAAGCGGCAGTGCAGGGCATTCGAGTGCTTCACATGCTGCTCGACGAAGTGCTCCTCGAATTCCGTGGCGGCGATATCCAGGCACCGGTTCGACACCAGCCGGCCTTCGTTGAGCGGATACTCGGACGGATGCCGAAGGGAGACGAACTCGTAGTCCTGCTCGAAGTCCGGGAACTCGAGCGTCGCCACAAACCGGGCGGTGGCGATTGAAGCATCCCGGGCCCATTCGAGCTCGTCAACCAGCGCGTGCAGGTCGCCCCGCGACGGAGTCCGGTAGAACCCTCCGACCGCAACCGAGATAGGGTGAATTTCGCGGCCGCCCAGGGCAATCATGAGCTGGTTGCCTGTCTTCTTGAGGCGTAGCGCCTGCTCCACGGTGGCGCGATGGTCCCTGGCCATGGCGATAGCGTCCGGGTAGCCCAGGAAATCCGGCGCGTGCAGCATGTAGACGTGCAACGCATGGCTCTCGATCCACTCCGCGCAGTAGAACAGCCGCCGCAACAGCCGTACGGCAGGGTGTGGCGTGATCCCCAGGATGCTCTCCAGCGCGTGCACCGCGCTCATCTGGTAGGCCACCGGACAGATGCCGCAGATGCGCGCCACGATGTCCGGCACTTCGGTGTAGTGGCGGCCGCGCAGGAAGCCCTCGAACAGGCGCGGCGGCTCGAAGATGTGGAGCTGCACGTCCTGCACCTGCTCGCCTTTGAGCTTAATGCGGATGCCGCCTTCACCCTCCACGCGCGCCAGGCAGTCCACCCGGATCTGGCGGCCCCCGTTGGTTTTGGCGCTCATGACCGTTCGCACTCCTCTCCGGCCTGCCGGAACTGCCAGGCCCACGCGCTGTAGCTGCGGAAGGCACGCACGATGGCATCGTCGTCCTCCCCCAGGATGCGGAAACGTTCCGTGAGTGCCTGGGTATTGGGGCTCTCCATCGGCCCGAAGCAGCCGTAACAGCCGCGGCCGAACGCCGGGCAGAGCGCGCCGCAACCGGCCTGCGTGACCGGTCCCAGGCAGGGCGTGCCTTGTGCCACCGCCACGCACACATTGGCGCGTCGTTTGCATTCGATACAAACCGCATACGTCGGGATGTTGGGTTTGCGCCCGGCCAGCATGGCCGAGATCAGTTCAATGAGCTGTGCCTTGTTGATGGGGCAGCCACGCAGCTCGAAATCCACCGGTACGTGCTCGGCCACGGGCGTGGACATTTTGAGCGTGCTGACGAAATCGGGCTTGGCATATACCGCGCGCACGAAGCTTCCCACATCCGTCCAGTTGCGCAGCGCCTGGATGCCGCCGGAAGTAGCGCACGCCCCCATGGTGACAAGTACCTTCGACTGTCGCCGCACTTGCTGGATGCGCTCCGCATCGTGGTGGGTGGTGATGGAACCCTCGACCAGCGCAATGTCGTAAGGTCCCTTCCGCATCACGCTGGTGGCCTCGGGAAAGTAGGCGATGTCGACGGCATCCGCCACAGCCAGCAGCTCGTCCTCGGCATCCAGCAGGCTTAACTGGCAGCCGTCGCACGATGCGAATTTGAAAACAGCCACGGTCGGCCGTGGCCGCGAGGGACGTTTGTCGCCGCGTTTCCGCGCCGCCTGGTCCCCGCGTCGCTGCGTGTCAGAGTTCATCGTTTCCAAACCAGGGCCTGACCGCGTGATAGCTGAAGATCGGCCCGTCTTTGCAGATGAAGTTGGGACCGTACTGGCAATGCCCGCACAGCCCGATGCCGCATTTCATGTTGCGTTCGAGCGAGAGGAAGATGTCGCCCGGCGGCAGGCCCCGGGTGTCCAACTCCCGCAGCACATAGCGCATCATCAGCTCCGGCCCGCACAGCATGGCGACGGTATGGAAGGGTTGCAGCCTGACGTATCGGAAGAGGCCCGTCACCACCCCTACGTAGCCTGTCCAGGTGAGCCCGCCGTAGTCCACCGAGAGCAGCACCTGGGTATCCGGCAGGCGCGCCCAGTCCGCCAGTTGCTTGCGGTAAATGAGGTCGCGCGGGCTGCGCGCCCCATAGAGCACGATCAAGCGGCCGTAGTCCGCGCGATGCCGCAGAATGTAGTGGATGGCGGGCCGCAGCGGCGCCAGGCCGATGCCTCCCGCGACGATCAGGACGTCTTTGCCGCGCGCCATCCGCATGGGCCAGTGGGTTCCATAGGGACCGCGAACCCCCACGCCATCGCCTGGGCGGAGGCTCACCAGCGCCTGCGTGGTCTTCCCGACGGACCGTACAGTGTAGACCAGTTTCGAGCGGTCCAGCGGGTCGCCGCTGATGGAGATGGGCAGCTCTCCAGCGCCGTAGACGTACAACATGCTGAACTGCCCGGGAGAGAAGGGGGCTAGTGCGTCGCCGCCCGATGGCTCGATCGCCAGGGTGAAGGTATCGTCGGTTTCCCTCTGTATCCGGGCGATGCGCGCCACCGTGGGCAGCATTTCGTCGGCCAGGCTGCGTTCGGCTTCGAGGTGTCTTGCCGGCATACGGCCTCCTCCTATGATGTTTTGTCTACTCTCATCTGGTCCTCGTCTTGTGCAAGACGAAGAAACTTCTCAGCTTCTGGTTTCCGTCGGAGCCGCCCGTCGCGATCTCCTGGTTTGCAGAACGGCGCACAGGAGGCAAGGGCGCGGCGCTTTTTGCCGCGGCGAAGCGCACCCTTGCCCTCCGAGCACCGTTCTGCTATTAGCAACAGCGGACGGGCGGCGGAGCGGAAACCAGAAGCCTGGATTTCCGTTGGTGGGTCCCAGCGCGTGTTCATGACGCCTCCGCCAGAACGAAATTCGGGAAGTCCTCGAAGACCCATTTGTTCTTCAAAGTCCGGTAGATGATGCCGAGGAACTTCCGGGCCAAAGCGATGATGGCCTTGCCGGCTCCCCGCCGCGCTTTGACTTGTTCGTAGAACCGCTTCAGGTACGGACTGTGGTTGGCCGCAATCAGCGCCGACTGCACCAGCGCTGTTCGGCCCAGCT
>DATMYF010000151.1:0-112948 GCA_035561075.1 Bryobacteraceae bacterium | reverse complement strand
GTCTGGGGCGCCGCGCCGCCTAAGCACGGCTCCCGTGCACGGCGTGATCGCCCTGCCCGGTGCCCACCAAACTCGAAAACTCCAGCACCAACTCGTTCAGGTTGTCCGCCTCGGCGCTCAGTTCCGAGCCCGCCGATGCGCTCTCCTGTGCGCTGGCCGCTGCTTTCTGGGTGACTTGGCCGATCTGCGTCACCGCCTCGCTGATCTCCTCCATGCCGCTGGCCTGCTTCACGCTGCCGTCGGTCACCTGCCCCACCAGCGCGCCCAACTGCTCGGTATGCTCTGTGAGCGACCGCACCGAGCTGGTCACCTGGTCGAGCTTGTTCTTGCCCTCTTTCGAGGTACTGATGGATTCCTCGATCAGCCCGGCGGTGTCTTTGGCCGCCCCGGCGCAACGCTGCGCCAGGTTACGGACCTCGTCAGCGACTACCGCGAAGCCTAGACCGGCATTGCCCGCCCGCGCCGCTTCTACGGCCGCGTTGAGCGCCAGGATGTTGGTCTGGAAGGCGATTTCGTCGATCACTTTGATGATCCGGGAGATCTTGTCGCTTGAAGAGTTGATGTCCCGCATCGAAACCACCATCTCGTCGAGCACCTGATTCGCAAGCCCGACCACCTGCCGCGATTTGCGCATCAGGTCTGACATGGACCGCACGTTATCGGTGTTGCTGCGCGTGACTGTGGTGATTTCGCTCGTGGTGTGGGACGTTCGCTCGAGTGCCGCGGACTGCTCCGACGCGCCCTGCGCCAGCGACTGGCTGGTGCTTGAAACCTGCGAAGCCGCACTCGCTACACGCCCGGCGCTTTCGGCCATGCGCCCCGCCAGCCCCGAAAGAGTGCCGCTGGTCCGGAAGACGGTGGCCAGCACCACGGCGCTGATGATGAGCACTACAAAAATGAGGCCGAAGCTGGTCCACATGCTCCCGGCGGCCTTCCCGTCGGCGGTGTCCACCGCGCGGGAAAGGGCCGCGCTTTCGCTCTTCGCCAACGCCGCCCCCGCCTCGCTGATGTCCGTCACGCGCGGCAGCACGCGTTCATCGAAAGCCTTCAATGCCGCGTCCATCTGCTGCGCCGCCAATTGAGAGAGCAGCTCCTGATGGGCTTGCCGCAACAGATGCGCTTTGGAGGCGAGCGATTCGATCGCCCGGCGCGAACTGTCCGTGTCGGCCAGGGTGCGGTATTCCGCCAAGGCGCCGTCCAACCGTTCCGCAGCCGCGCGGTACAGCCGTTTTGCTGCTTCCCCTTTTTCGGGCTGCTGGAGAATGGCACTCAGGGCAATACCCCGTTCCATGCCGGCCATTTCCGCCGTTCCGGCCCCGATTTCAGCGGCGAGGTGCTGCCGCCGCGCGGCACCGTTTACGGCTCCCGCCAGTTCCTGCCGGAGTATCTGCACGGTTCCTTGCGAAACCACTGTCAACAGCACCGCCCCGGCCAGCATCGCGCCGAAGGCGCACGTCAGCTTTCGTCCTATCGTCATCGATGTTCCCTGCGCAACTGCTCTGTTTTGTTTAGACGTCTACAGCTTGAATGACACGGTAACCGGCGCCACCGCCTTCACCGCTTTGCCGTCCTGCGTGAACGGATTGAACTTCCACCTTTTCAAGGCATCCGCCGCCGGGCGCGTCAACATGGGATTCCCGCTCACGATATCCACCTTCTCTACAACACCGCTATCCGCGATGGTCACGCTGAGCTCCACCGCCCCTTCGATCTTCAACTGGCGCGCGGTAGATGGGTATATGGGCTGCACGCGGGTGACGACGGCGCGCAGTGCCTCTGCCTGGGAGACGCTCTTGGCATCCTCGGCCCAAGCCAGCCCACTGGCGGCTACAACCAGGAGCGAGAAAGAGCAGAGGGGTTTGAATGGTAGTTTAATGTTTGGCATATCGGTACTCCCAATCCTTATCGGCCGAAGAGGGCCGGGATTTACCGAAAAAGGGCGGCCGGGAGCCGTGGAACCGATTGCCCCGTTTTTCCACCGCCAACTCAGGCGCAATTCCCTCCGCTTATACTGGAAAAACAGCCCGACAATGCGCCTTTTCATTAGCCTGATCATCAGCCTGACCGTCATCCTTCCGGGGTACGGGGCGGCGATGGCGCCGGACCGCACAACCGTCACGGTGCTTGCCACCACGGACCTCCACGGAAATCTTTACCCCGTCGACTACTACACCGCCGCGCCCGCTGCCCGCGGCCTCGCCCGGATCGCCACCCTGATTCAGCAGGTGCGCGCCACCGCGCCCGGCGCGCTGCTCTTCGATTGCGGCGACACCATTCAGGGCACGCCAATGGAATCGGTCTACCAGACCATCGTGCGTACCGGGCGCCCGCCCCTGGGCTTGGATTTCGACCCCGCCCTGCTGCCCGGCGACCCCATGATGCTTGCCATGAACCGGCTGCGCTACGACGCCATGGTTCTGGGGAACCACGAGTTCAACTTCGGCCTGAAGAGCCTGGCGCGCGCCCGCGCCGATGCCCGCTTCCCATGGCTCTCGGCCAACACTTCCGTGGCGCCCGGCAATGCCGAGCAGCCCTTCCCCTCCTATATCGTCAAGAACGCCGGCGGCATTAGGGTTGCCTTTATCGGGATCACCACCCCGGCGATTCCCGGATGGGAGCGGCCGGAGCACATCGGGGGTTACCGTTTCGGCGCGGGGCGCCCTGCCCTTGAGCGGGCGCTGGGCAACCTGCGCCGGGCGGGCGGCGCGGACCTCGTGATTGTGGGCGCCCATATGGGGCTCGAGGGCCAAGGCGCGATCGACAACATCGTCGCGGAGCTCGCCATCCCGGGGGTGGACGCCATCATCTTCGGCCACACGCACCGGGAGGAAGCCGGCAAACTCCTGGGGGGAGTGCTGGCCGTGCAGCCGAAAAACTGGGGCATGTCGCTGGCGCGGCTGGACTTCACCCTGGAGCGCGCCGGCGCCGGCTGGAAGTTGGTGGACAGAGCCAGCCGCCTGATCCCGGTATCCGCAGACACACCGGCGGATCCGGAAATCCTGCGCCTCACACGCCCCTACCACGAACTCACGGAACGCTACCTGGACACCCCCGTCGCACGGGCGGACGCGCCGCTGAGCGCCGCCCTGGGGAGAGTGCGGGACACCGCCCTGGTGGACGCCATCCATGCCGTGCAACTCCACTACGCCCGGGCGGACGTCTCCTTAACGGCGCTGTTCAACCCGCGGGTGCGCGTATCGGAGGGACCCGTGACGGTGCGGCAAGTAGCCGCGCTCTACATCTATGAAAACGAGCTGTACGCGGTGGAGGGGACGGGCCGCATGGTGAAGGAGGCCCTTGAGAACGCGGCACGCTATTTCCTTTCCTGCCAGGGCGAAAGCTGCGGCCGGGCGCCGCTGATAAGCGGCACGGTGGCGGGGTTCAATTTCGACACCGCGCAGGGTGTGGAGTACGAAATCGACCTCACCCGGCCGGAAGGCGACCGCGTCCGCAACCTGCGGCGCCACGGGCGGCCGCTCGATCCGGACCAGAAGCTGCGCATCGCGATCAACAACTACCGCGCGGGCGGCAGCGCCGGTTACGGCATGTTCCGGGGCGCGCCGGTGGTATGGCGCTCCTCCGAGGAGATTCGGGATCTGATCATCCGGTACTACACGGAACGCGGCAAGCTCCCGGCCGAGCCCGACCACAACTGGCGCATCCTGCCGGCGGAAGCCGCCCGAACGCTCGAAGCCAACCCCGCTGAGGCGGTTAATGGCGGGCGAAGGGATTGAAGTCTACGCCGCGATCGAAGGTGTCCACGCCTTCGCGGCGCTTGAGGAAATTCACCACCGCGTAAGTCAGGGGCGTGGCGGCAGCTTCATAGAGCACTTTACCGAGATACGCGGAGACCACCAGGTTAAGGATGAGGGCCGCGGGCACGCTGCCCGCGAAGGCCAGCACCATCACCAGTGTGGTATCGACTGCCTGGCCGACAATGGTGGAGCCGATGGTGCGGGTCCACAGCCTGCGGCCGCCGGTGAGCAGCTTCATTTTCGCCAGCACGAAGGAGTTGGCGAACTCCCCGGCCCAGAACGCCGCCAGGCTGGCGGCCACCATTCGGGGAACGAACCCGAAGACCCGGGCGAAAGCGTCCTGGCCGTCCCAGCCGGGCGCGGGCGGGAGCCAAACCGCCAGCATCCCCATGAGGGACAGCAGCGCAGAGGCGAAGAACCCGATCCAGATGGCGCGCCGCGAGGCAGCGTAGCCGTACACCTCCGTAAAGACGTCGCCGAAGATGTAGGTGATGGGGAAAAGCAGTTGCGCCGCGCTGATACGAAAGGGGCCCACGGCGGTGATTTTCTGCCCCACGAGGTTGGAGATCAGAAGGATGATGACGAAGGCATGGACCAGCAACTCGTAGTAGCGGAACCGGCGGTCCTTCATCGAGCGCCGCCGCGCGTCTGGTGCTCCCACTGGATGCTGTGGTCCGAGGTGACGGCCATGATGCGGGCGGGCGAATCGGTGCGGAAATAGGACCAGGGCCCGGGGATCCAGGGGTAGCGCTCGATGACGGACTCATCGACAGCGACGCCGAGGCCGGGCTCGCGCGGCACGATGAGATCGCCGTGATCGAGGGTGAGGGGGTCTTTCAGGATCTCGGCGGCGAGAGGGAACGGATACATCCCGGCGCGCCCGGGACTCGAATAGCAGGGGTATTCCAGCCACTCGACGGCCGTCTCCGGCCAGCAGATTCCCAGGTGCGCGGCGGCCAGCACTTCGAGCGCGGTTCCCCAACTGTGGAAGGCGAAACGCAGGCCCTCGCGGGCAATCGCGGCGACGAGGCGGCGGGCTGTCGCGAAGCCGCCCTGGCAGGAGACATCCATCTGCACGTAATCGACGGCGCCGGAGAGGATGAGGTCCATGTAGCGGCTCTCGTCGGGCTCGTGCTCGCCGCTCGCCAGCGGGACGTAGTCCTTCTGCTTTAGGGCGAGATAGGCATCGTGATCTTCGGGCGGCAGTGGTTCTTCGAGCCAGGCGATGTCGTAGGAGGCCATCTCGCGCGCGAGCTGCTCGACGGTATCGAGGCTGTAGCTGTTGTCGCCCATGCGCCACCAGGTGTGGGCGTCCACCATAAGGTCGAAGTCGGGACCAACTGCGCGACGCATGAGCCGCACGGTTTCAAGATCCTGCTCGGGCCCCAGCGCGGAACGCATTTTGTAGGCGCGGAAACCGAGATCCGCGATGGCGGCGGCCTCGGCGGCGAAGGCTTCGGGGGGCATGTACATACCCGCGCTGCCGTAGAGCCGGATGCGGTCGCGCACGCGCCCACCCAGCACTTCCGAGAGAGGCACACCATGTGACTTGGCGAGCACATCGTAAAGCCCCACTTCCACGGCGCAGTAGATGCGGGCGAGCTCCGGATCGGCTCCGGGGCCTTGCAGGAAGCGAATGCGCAGGGCGTCCGGGTCAACCAGATTGCGGCCTTCGAGAAACGGTCCGATGGTGTGCTCAATGGCGTCCCGCGCCCGCTCGCTACCGGGCCCGGGCGCGTAGCCGACCAGCCCATTGTCCGTTGTGATACGAATGAGCATGGCGTCGCGCTTCACAATGGTGCGCTCGCCGCCCGCGAACGGCAACCGGATGGGTTCGGCGAACGGATAGGAAAGCAGGAAGGATCGAACGGCGGTGAGTTGCATCGCTCACGTGACAGGATAGCAGAGACGGCCGGCAACAGCGCCGTATGGAGGGAGAACAGAATGGGCCCAGACTGGGGGCTTTTGGCGGACACCGGCATGCGCATTGCGCTGGCTTACCTGCTGGCTTTGCCGATAGGGTGGGACCGCGAACGAGAAGGACACACCGGCGTTCGCACATTTCCCCTGGTGGCGATCGCAAGCTGCGGTTACGTGCTGCTGGGCGGAGTAGCGGAGGCCGGACTTGCGGAAGGACAGTCGCGAATCATCCAGGGATTGATCACCGGCATCGGCTTCATCGGGGCAGGCGCTATTCTGAAGGGCCAAGGCAGCGTATACGGCAGCGCGACGGCGGCGAGCATCTGGAACACCGGGGTGGTAGGGGCCGCGGTGGCGCTGGGGCGCTTCGAAATCGCCGTCATCCTGAGCGCCATCAACCTGCTTACCCTGCGGCTGCTGCCTAAGCTCAAATCCCACATTGTAGAAGAGCGCACGAATGGCGAACCGGGAAAGGACAATTGAGCGGGGGGTGAGGATGGAACTACTGCAACCTGAGATGGTTCTGCTCGTTGAGGACGAGCCCGTCGAAGATGGCCAGCACCTGCTTGCGATACGTGTAGACGCGCTGGAGACTCTCGCGGAACGAGGTCTCGAAATCCGGGGCCTTCTGCCACTTCTCGAGTAGCGCCCGCGGCACGTCAATATCCTGACGCAAGGCCTCGATCGAGTGGCCGCGGAGAAAGAGGCCGTAGAAAAATGCCGCTTCCCTCTGGGGAGCCAGGGGGTCGAAATCGTCTCTCGCCGTCATAAATCAAGTTATCAGCGAAATGCCAGTATAAACGTGCCGCCCGCTTGCGGGCAAGTATCGCTACGGGTGGTGGATCACAATCGCGCAAGGGCAACCCGGGAAGCGAACCGGAGGAGTTCTCACCTGATAGACGGACGGGGCGGAGGGGCGCGTTTCGGGATTCGCAGGAGGGCCGGAACTACATCTTGTAGCGGCCCAGGTCCTCATCGTTCAGGTTCTCCAGCCAGCGGCGCAACTCCTCGTTCGTAACCTTTTCGGAAACCGAGGAAGCCAGTTTCGAGGACTTCAGCACCGCGTCTTCGACGAAAATGGGACAATCGAGACGCAGCGCCAGGGCGAGGGCGTCGCTCGGGCGGGAATCCACGCTGATCAGTTCCCCGCCGCGCTCCAGCCAGATGAGCGCGAAGAAAGTATCGTCTTTCAACTCGCTGACCACCACTTTGCGCACATTGGCGTCCAGACCCAGGAGGAGGCTCTTGATCAGGTCGTGGGTCATGGGCCGCGGGGTGGCTACTTTTTCGATTTCGAGAGCGATCGCATTGGCCTCGTAGATGCCGACCCAGATGGGCAGAGCCGTGCTCCCATTCACGTCCTTGAGGATCACGATGGGCATCTGGGTGACGGGGTCCATGATCAACCCGCGGATTTTCATTTCGACTTCCATGACGAATCTCCCCTTCAATTACAGCACATTCGCAAGACTCTCACCCACAAGGGAATTGGGCCCCGCGCGCGTTACACGGACGCGCAAATAGCGCCCGATAAGGGAGTCGCCGTTCGAGCCGGCGTGCGTGAAATTGAGGGTGCGGTTCTGGGAGGTGCGCCCGATCCACTGTCCTAGCGCCTGATTGCGGCCCTCGACAAGGACCTCCTCGACGCCGCCGATGAGTGCCGAATTCCGGCTGATCTGAATGGCGCGCTGACGCTCGTTCAGCGCCATCAAACGGCGGGTCTTCTCCTCGTCGGGAATTTTGTCCCCCATGGCGAGCGAGGCGGTGTTGGGGCGCGGCGAGTATTTGAAGCTGAAGAGGGAATCGTACTCGACGCGGTCGAGCAGGTCCATGGTTTCGAGGAAGTCCACTTCGGTCTCCCCGGGGAAGCCCACGATGATGTCGGTGGTGAGTGAAATACTGCGCGGACTGGCTTTGAGCCACGCGATGCGCTCCAGGTACTCGTCCCGGGTGTACTGGCGCTGCATGGCGGCGAGCACGCGGGTGGAGCCGGACTGCACGGGCAGGTGGACGTGGTTGCAGATGACGGGGTTGGCGTCGGTGGCGTCCACGATGGCCTTGACGAAATCGCGGGGATGCGAGGTGGTGTAGCGGACGCGCCGGATGCCGGGCACCTCGGCCACGCGCGCCAGCAGATCCGCGAAATGCCAGCCGGCGGGTGAAGGATCGCGGTAACTGTTCACGTTCTGCCCGAGCAACTGGATCTCGGAGTAGCCGCTGTCGGCGAGGCGCCGGGCCTCTTCCATCACGCTGGCACCGGTTCGGCTGCGCTCGGGACCGCGGGTGAAGGGCACCACGCAATAAGCGCAGGATTTGTCGCAGCCCTCGATGATGGTGATGTAGGCGCGATGCGGATTGTCGCGGCGGGTGAAAGGCGTCTCGAAGGTTTCCGTGGTATCCAGGCTGAGGCCGGTGACGCGCCGCTCGCCGGTTTCAAGGCGCACGAGCAGCTCGCCCAATTGCGTATAGCTGGCGGAACCGGCCACCAGGCTGACATGCGGGGCTTTCTCGAAGATGCGCTCCCCCTCCTGCTGCGCCACGCACCCCAGAACACCGAACAGCTTCCCTTTCCCCGCCTCGCGCTTGAACTGCTGGAGCCGGTTGAAGACCTTCTGCTCGGCCTTATCCCGGATGCTGCATGTGTTGTAGAGCACCAGGTCCGCGGCCTCAGGGGCGTCAACCTGCGTGTAGCCCTTGGACACAAGGGTGCCCACGACCTTTTCGGAGTCATGGACATTCATCTGGCATCCGAATGTTTCGAGGTAGAAAGTTTTCCCAGGCACTTTGTTCCATTTTAGCGGGAATTGAGGTAGCAATGCGTGCGGGACTCGTGCTCCTGGGAAACGCCAGGGCGGTACGGGCAAGGGGCGCGCACACGGCACGCCCCTTGATCCCCAAGCCCTATCCCCTGACCCCCGAACCGGCGAGTGTCTCGACGGTCACGTGAATCGGCGGCATGGAGCCCATCTCGAAGGACTCGGTGATGCGGCGGTCGAGCTCCAACCGCTTCTTGAAGGCTTCGAGTTTCTGTTCAACGTCGGCGATCTTGCCCTTGTTGGCTACCATGTCTTCGCGGTAGCGCGTGAGGAAGTAGCCTATGGTTTCGACGCGGATCTTGATGGATCCGGTAGGCTTGTTTTCGTCGATGTCCTTGAAGCAGAAGTAGGGCGTGCCGGAGTGCTCCACGATCTCCTCCACCACGGTGTAGATGGGGGCGTCGTGGCCGCACTTGAAGCTGGAAAGTTCGAGCGCCACAAGGTTGGGATGACGGGCTACGTATTTGGCCGCCCATACCTTGCGGGAGGTGTTCTCGCTGTAGGAGTTCTTCCACACGTCGGCGATCGACATGGGGTGGTCGATCTCGCCGGCTTCCACCTCGGGTCCGAACAGGCGCCATACGATATCGTCGTCGATGGGCAGGCTTTCCTGGGTAAATACGGGGTAGCCGAGTTTCTGGAACTCCTCCAGGATTTCGTGGTTCACTCCGGGGTCGTTGTGATAGGGGCGGCCAAGGACCACGATGCCCAGGCGGTCTTCGCGCTCCAACTCCTCGAGAACTTCGCGGGCGTGCTTGCGGAGCACGACGTTGTTGAAATGATCGAGCGCGCGGTAGCCCTCCTCGACGGCGCGATGGTTTTCCTCGGCCGAGAGCCCCAGGATGTGCTGGAAGTCCTCGAACATCTGGCGTTCGAAGAGGTCGGGCTTCGAGGGATTGACGAACGTGGTGAGGAACTGAACGCCCTTCTCAGCGAAAAGGTCGCTCTCCTTGGTAAACGCAGCCCTGACGGCGGCCGGGGTAGCGGCCACTGTGGGGCAGGTGCGGGTGGCGGCGGTGCCGTGGAGGTCGCTGGTGAGGCAGTCCATCATGGGGAAGAAGATGAGGTCCAGCGGCTTCTTGGCGTGCGCGGTGTAGAGCAGGTTATGGACGTGCGGGATGCCGAGCTTGGAGGGGAAGCACGGGTCGATGGCCCCACGCTTGGCGCCTTCCTTGTAGAGTTGCTCGGTGGTGTACTCGGAATACACGATGTTCTCCGCCTGAACGCCCAGGGAGGCGAAATAGCCGGTGAACAGCGGCGTCATGGAATACATGTTGAGGACGCGCGGCATGCCGATGCGGATGCTGGCGCGCTTCTTCATGAGCTCGGCGCGGCGCTTGGCGGCGGAAGTAAGGGTGAAGCGCGGCGGCGCGTCCGCCACCAGCGGGGCATCCGGAACGCGGAACACGGCCTTGGCGGCGATCTCGACGAAGTTCGGATTAGCCTGCTTGATGCGGTCGATATTGCCCTTGATGCCGCGCATCTCGTCCACGTTCTCGACGGTGCCCTTTTCGCAGGTGGCGATGATGACGCGCTGCGAGCCGGCTTCGAGGGGCACCTTGCTCTTCAGCGGCGCCTTCTCAATGGCGATCACATTGGTCTTGACATCAATGAAGGTGCGGAGGCACTTGTTCTTGCAGAAATAGCAGCGCGTGTCTTCGTTGCGGGTGGTTTTGTATTCGATGCGGCGCACCGCGTCCATCCCGACGAACGAGGAGGTGCGGCCGTGGTCCCACAGGCGTCCGGCTTCGAGCGCCGCCCCGATGGCGCCGGCTTCCCCGCAGTGTTCATGCACGATGACGTCCGGCCGCGTGTTGCCGGTAAAGCGCGACTCGATGAAATCCACCTGCGCCTTTACGGCTGCCAGGTTGTACTGCGTGCCGCCCTGGAGCAGGAAGCGCCTCCCGATAGCCGAGAGGTTGGGGATCTGGGAGACGTACAGCCAGATATTCTTGGGCAGCACGTTGCAGAGCCCCGCCATGATCTCTTCGGGCTTCCATCCCTGGCGCTGGAAGTCGACAATATCGGACTGCATGAAGACGGCGCAGCCGTAGCCGAAGCTGGGAAAGCCGGTAGCCTGGAAGGCGGTGTCGGCGTACTTCTCCACGGGCACGTTGAAACCCTGGGCGGTGGATTGCAGGAAGTAGCCGTTGCCGGCGGAGCACTGGGTGTTGAGCTTGAAATCCTTGACGCGGCCGTCTTTGAGGATGATGATCTTGATGTCCTGGCCGCCCACGTCGCAAATGACGTCGATGTCCTGATAGAAGTGCAGGCCGGCTTGCGTGTGGGCTACGGTCTCGACCAGCGCGGCATCGGCGCCCAGCACGTCCTTCAGGATGTCCTTGGCGTAGCCGGTGGTCCCCACCCCGAGGATCTTCAGGTCGGCACCCTGAGCGATGATCTGCTCTTCAAGTTTCGCGAGCACCTCGACGGTGTCTTCGATGGGGTTGCCGCGCGAAAGCTGGTAGGTTTTCGAAAGCACGCGGCGCGCACCGTCTTTTGAGAGCAGCACGGCCTTGGTGGAGGTGGAGCCGCCGTCGATGCCGACGAAGCCTTCCACCACCTCTCCCTTGCTGACCGGGGCCGGGATGAACTTGCGGTGACGGTAGCGCTCCTGGAAGGCGGCCAGTTCGGCCTCGTCCTTGGCAAGACCACCACCCGAGCCGCGGCGATCCTTCTCCTCCTGGCGCCCGAAGTCGATATACCACTGGAGCTTTTCGAAGCCCGAGTAGACCCCCACATCGGCGTCCTCGGTCCTGCCGTACTCGACGGAGCCGATGGCAGCGAAATATTGGGCGTTCTCGGGCGTGCGGACCAGGTCTTCCGGCGGCACGCCTTCAGGCAGCGGAGTTTTACGCTCCTCCCAGATTTTCGGGATGTTGTGCTTCCAGCAGTCGCGCATTCCGGCGATGTAACAGTTGGGGCCGCCCAGCAGGAGCACCACGGGCTGAAGCGTGTTGCCGCGCGTCAGCACGGAGAGGTTCTGCATCACGATGGCCTCGAACAGCGATGCCATCAGCTCGTCCGGCGGGACGCCCATCTTCTGCAAGCCGTTGATGTCGGTCTCCGCGAAGACCCCGCACTTCCCCGCCACGGGGTGCAGCTTAATGCCCCGGTAACCCATGTTGCAGAGCTCTTCGGAGGGAATGCGCAGCTTGGCGTTGATTTTGTCGATCACCGCACCGGTGCCGCCCGCGCACTTGTCGTTCATGGAAGGCAACTTCTTCTTGCGGCCGGTCTCGGGGTCTTTTTTGAAGATGATGATCTTGGCGTCCTGCCCGCCGAGTTCGATCACGGACCCGCACTCCGGGTAGAGCTTCTCGACGGCAAGGGAGACGGCGTTCACCTCCTGGACGAACTTGGCACCCAGGTGTTTGGAGAGGCCATTGCCGCCGGAGCCGGTGATGAACATGCGGCTTTGTGCGTCGCGGAAACCGTCGATCTCGCCTTCGAAGCGGTGCAGGAATTCAAGCACCTTTTCGGGCTGGCGGGTTTCGTGGCGCTGATAGTCGGACCAGAGGATCTGGTCGGTGGCGGCATCCACCACCACGGCCTTCACCGTGGTGGAGCCTACGTCCATACCGATGTAGAGTTCCTTAGGCATGACGGCGGCCCATCCGGTCCGCGATGTGAAGCACAAAATTGGCGGCCACCCCGATCACGCCCTTGGTGTGGGGGACGCGGTACATGGGGCGCTTCGTTTCGGGATGCTGCTCCACCCAGGCGCGGCACTCATCGAGCGTCAGGCCGCTGCGCTCGAGCGCCTCGGCGAATTCGCGTTTGGCCTTGCTCTTAGCCTCACCGAGGGCCATCTGGACGCGCGAGTGGGCGTTGATTTCGCCTTCCCCCGAGGTTTCAATCGGGATGTAGATCATGTCGCGGAAATTGGAGATAACGGCCGCCTGCGCGCCATCCGATTGGGTGGACGGCATGCAGCCGAAGGGCTTGAGCGAGAGCACCATGTGGGCGAGGTCCTTGTTGGAGTAGTAGATGTTCTTGGCCACTTCGAGATGGCCCTCGCCGCCGGCTGCGCGCGAGTTGTAAAAAGGATGGCCGAGGCGTTGCAATTCGTACTGGTCCACGAGCGGGTGCGCGATGCCTCCCATCGTCTCGATGATCTTGCGGTACTCGTTCCTGAAGATCGCCTCGGCAAGCTTGATTTTGGCCACCTTGCGACGGTAGCCCCACTCGATGCGGGCGCGCTTGGCCACCTGCCATACGGGCGGCGGCACGGCGCCCTCCTCGAGCCCTTTCAGATCCTTGTATCTCTGGGCCACCTGGTGGAGCATGTACATGATCCAGGTGCCGACCGGCTCGACCAGCACCTGCGCGCCCTCGCGCTCCAGGAAGGAAAACATATTGAAATTGCCGTCGCCCTCGGTGGTCTGGGCCCAGAATTCGCCGGTGATTTTGACGATGGGCTTTACCCTCAGGCGGTCCACGTCCACGCTGTCGAACATGTCGCGGCAGCGGTGGAGGGCGGGGGTATAGTCTTCGCCTTTCATCTGTTTGACGAACTTGCCGATGTATTCGGCGCTATCGGAGAAGCCGCCCAGGTAGCGGGCCAAGTGCCCTTCGAGCTTCCAAGGCTGGCGCGTGCGGAACACGTCGTGCATGTGGTCCATGACGGCGGCGAGTTGCGTGTCGGTGGCGCCGGGCTGTGCTTCAAACGGCCGGATGGCGTAAGCGACTTCATTGAGGACGTCGCCGCAATTGAAGGCGTTGAGAATCCCCAGGAAGAAATCGAGGTTCATCTCCAGACCGGCTTCGGCATCGGACTGGCTGAGCCCGCCGGACTGCTGGAAGAGCATTACACGGAAGCCGTCGAAGCCGGAGTTTCGCAGCGCCAGCCGGTACTCGGCCTCATACATTCCGAAGCGGCAGGGACCGCAGGAGCCGGCGGTGAGGAAGACGTATTTGTCCAGGATCTCCTGCCGGCTGATGCCTTTGGCTTCAAGACTCTGGAGGTACTGCACCAGATTACCTACCGTGAAGTAGGTGGGGTTGCACTGGCCGTTGTTACCGAACTCCTTGCCGGTCTGGAAAGCTTTGACGTCAGGGGTAGGCATGGCTTCGGCTTTGTAACCGAGTCCTTCGAGCGCCCCGTGCACAAGCTTTTCGTGTTTCCATGTGAGCCCGCCGAATAACAGCGTGGTGTGGGCGCGCTGGTCTTTGGTGAACGGCCGCTCTACCGGACGTTTGAACTGGCGCACTTCGCGCCGTATGATACCGGCTTCGCGTTCCAGCCGCTCGCGTTCTTCTTCGAGTTGTTTGCGGACTGCTTGATCGTAAGTGTCGATACTGACCAGGCGCGAATGCGGCATGGCCTTCGGTTCCATTGGCTGAGTGCTCATACTCACCTCGAGTGCATAGGAATGACTGCCCAGTTGGAAAGCAGTGTCGCCTGTCCCTCGCGGGAAAGGAACCGGAAAACAGCGAATGGACGCGTGGCGCGGGCGAATGGCGGAGAGAGGAGGCGGGCATGTGTCCGGCGGTGAGCGGCGCGATGCCGCGGAAGGCCGTTCAATGCAACTGATTGTGAGGATTTGAACGACGCGCGGGATCACGGCAGAGAACGGCGGGGCACATCTTCAACCCCAAATGCAAGCATAAGCGGATTTTATGCGTAAGCAGTCTTGCATTTCCCAAACTTGTAAGCTACACTCGATCTAAGCAGAATGTTCGCAGGCCATCCAACTCGGCGTATCCAGTCCTTGGAAGGCTCCCGCATTCTTTCTGTCCTCGTAGCCATCGCCATTATTATCCTGGTCATCGTAGCCGGCCCCGTTTGAGGCCCTTGGCTTAAAACCAAGGCCATCAGCGGGGCGAAACAAACCGGCTGATGGCCTTTTTTTGTTATATGGACACATGTGAGGGAGAGGAACCCATGACGATGTTAATGAGCGGCGCTAAGATGCTGCTCGATTGCCTGGCGCGGGAAGGCGTGGATTGCTTCTTCGGGTATCCCGGGGGCGTCACGCTGCCGCTGTACGACGCGTTGTACGATCATGAAATCCGCCACGTCCTGGTACGGCATGAGGAGAATGCCGCCTTCGCGGCGCAAGGTTATGCGCGCGCCACCGGCAAAGTAGGGGTGTGCTGCGCTACGTCCGGCCCCGGCGCCACCAATCTGGTCACCGGCCTCATGGACGCGTTGATGGATTCCATCCCCGTGGTGGCCCTTACCGGCCAGGTCCACACCAAACTGATCGGCAGCGATGCGTTCCAGGAAGCCGACACGTTCGGGATCACGCGTTCCTGCACCAAGCACAATTACCTGGTGAAGAAGATGGAGGACCTCCCGCAGGTCATCCACGAAGCGTTCTACATCGCTGCGAGCGGCCGCCCCGGTCCGGTGCTGGTGGACATTCCCAAGGATGTGTTCCAAACCCAGGGCTACTACACGCCGGTGACCGCCATTCACCTGCCGGGGTACAAGGTATTCACGGAAGGCCATACCGGACAGATCCGGCGCGCGGCGCAACTAATCGTTGATGCCGAGCGCCCGCTGGTCTACGGCGGCGGCGGCATCATCGCCTCGGGCGCTTCACAGGAAGTGCGGGAATTCGTGGAGCAGAACAACATCCCCGCGGTCCTGACCCTCATGGGGTTGGGCGCGCTGCCGAGCGATCACCCCGAGTTCATCAGCATGCCCGGGATGCACGGCAGCTACGCGGCCAATATGGCGATGTCGAATTGCGACCTGCTGATCGCGCTGGGGGTGCGCTTTGACGACCGCGTGACCGGGCGCCTGGCCGCCTTCGCGCCGCACGCCAAAGTGATTCACGTCGACATAGACCCCGCGGAGATCGGGAAGAACCGCAACCCCGACGTTCCCATCGTGGGGGACCTGAAGCGCGTGATGGGCAAGCTCAACCGGTTCGTCGCCGAAGCGCAGCCGGCATCGAAGCCCACCGCCGCACGGCAGGCGTGGTGGAAGCAGATCCGGAATTGGAAAGAAGAGCACCCCTACATCGCCGCGACCTCCGATACCGAGATCAAACCGCAACACCTGATGGCCGAGATCGACCGGCTCTCGGGCGGCGAAGCCATCATCGCCACCGACGTGGGGCAGCACCAGATGTGGAGCGCCCAGTTCCTCCGCTTCAACGGGCCGCGCCAGTGGCTTTCCTCTGGCGGCCTGGGCTCCATGGGATTCGGGCTGCCGTCCGCCATCGGGGCGCAGTTCGCCCGTCCGGATAAGCTGGTGTTCGCGATTCTGGGCGACGGCGGTTTCCAGATGTCTATTCCGGAACTAGCCACGGTGGCCAACCACGCGCTGCCGCTCAAGATCGTGATCATGAACAACGGCCACCTGGGGATGGTGCGGCAGTGGCAGGAGCTGTTCTATAACAACCGCCTCAGCGCAGTGGGGCTCGAAACGTTCCCGGATGCGGAAAAGCTGGCGGCCGCCTACGGGTTCGCAGGGCGCACGATCGACAAGCCCTCGGAGCTGGCATCGGCGCTCGAAGCTGCCGTGCGGGAGCCCGGCCCGTACCTGCTGAACGTGAAGGTTTCGCAATTCGAGAGCGTTTACCCGATGGTGCCCGCCGGAGCGGCCATCAGTGAAATGGTGCTGGGTCCGCCCCAGCCGGTGGCGGTGCCGAAATAAACGCCAGGAGCCCAGAAATGCTGCAAACCATCTCCTTACTAGTCGAGAACAAACCCGGCGCCCTGATGCGCATCACCGGCGTGCTCAGCGCCCGCGGGTATAACATTGAAAGCCTCACGGTCGCGCGCACAAGCGACCCGCACCTCTCCCGCATGACGATTGTGGTGGATGCGGACGCCCTGCTACGGCAGCAGGTGGTCAAGCAGATGAACAAGCTGATCAACGTCCTGCAAGCTACCGATTTGACGGATACCCCTTCCGTCTCGCGGGAGATGGTGCTGGTGCGCATCCGCACCGTCCAGGAGAGCCGCACCGCGGTGCTGAAGGAGGCCGAGATTTTCGGAGGGCGCGTGGTGGATTCCTCGACCGACGGGTTCGCCATCGAGGCGACCGGCGCCCCCGAGAAACTGGATGAGTTTATCGATGTGATGCGCAGCTACGGCGAGATCGAAGTGACGCGTTCCGGCCTGGTGGCCATGTCGCTCGAAGCCAGAAAACTGCGGCTGCAGCCCCCGGTGCTCACCGGTGCTGCCAAAATGGAGGAAGTGGCGAAGTAGCCCTTCGCCTGGAGAGTCATTCGAAAATGCCTGAACGTTATTACGAGAAAGACGCGAACCTGAGTTTACTCAAGGGACGCACCGTCGCGATTATCGGCTACGGCAGCCAGGGACACGCGCACGCCCTCAACCTGCGCGATTCCGGCGCGGACGTAGTAGTCGGTGCGCGGCCGGGCAGCAAGAACTGGGCCAAGGCCGAAACGGCTGGGCTCCGTGTGATGACGGCCGCGGATGCCGCCAAAGCCGCCCAAGTAATCATGCTGCTGGTGCCGGACCACGTTCAGGGCGATCTCTACACGAAGGACATCGCCCCCCATATGACCGCGGGCAAGACGCTCATGTTCGCCCACGGCTTCAGCATCCACTTCGGCCAGATTGTGCCGCCGAAGGATGTGGACGTCAGCATGATCGCGCCGAAAGCCCCCGGCCACCGTGTGCGCGAGCTGTTCGTCGAGGGCTCCGGCGTTCCGGCCCTGGTAGCGGTCCACCAGGATGCGTCCGGCAAGGCGCTGCAGAATGCGCTGGCATATGCGATGGCGCTCGGCTGCCTCAGGGCCGGGGTCATCTCCACTACCTTCAAGGAAGAGACCGAGAGCGACCTGTTCGGCGAGCAGACCGTGCTGTGCGGCGGCGTGAGCGCGCTCATCCAGGCCGGGTTCGACACCCTGGTGGAAGCCGGCTACGCGCCCGAAATCGCCTACTTCGAGTGCCTGCACGAGCTGAAGCTCATCGTGGACCTGATCTACGAAGGCGGCCTCGGCTATATGCGGTTTTCCGTCTCCGATACGGCGGAATACGGCGACTATACGCGCGGCCACCGCATCATTAACGAAGAGACCCGTGCAGAAATGCGCAAGATTTTGTCTGAGATCCAGTCCGGGCAGTTCGCCAAGGAGTGGATTGAAGAGAACCGCGCCGGCCGCCGGAAGTTCATGGCCATGCGGGAAGAGGGTCGCGACAGTAAGGTGGAAGTCGTCGGCGCCGAACTGCGCAAGATGATGACCTTCCTGAAGAAAAAGAAGGAAGCGGGCGTTCCCGAAGAGGAAGCCCAGGCAGCAAAGAAGTAAGAGCAGGTTTCGGATGCCGGGTGATGGGTGTCGGGGAATGGCCCCGGCATCCGCACCTACCCTGATACGTATATGAAAATCTTCACCCTCGATACGACACTTCGCGACGGCACCCAGGGGGAGGCCGTTTCGTTCTCGGTGGACGACAAGATCGCCATCGCCCAAAAGCTGGACGAGTTGGGTATCGACTATATCGAGGGCGGCTGGCCGGGGTCGAATCCGAAGGACAAGGATTTCTTCGCCCGCGCCGCCGAGATGAAGCTCAAGCACGCGCGGCTCACCGCGTTCGGCTCCACGCGCTTCGCCAAGAACCCGGTGGAGCAGGACCGCAACGTGCAGGCGCTGCTGGCGGCCAACACCCCCGCGGTCTCCATCTTTGGGAAGAGCTGGGAGCTGCACACGCGCCGCGCACTGGGGATCACCGAAGAGGAGAACCTCGCGCTCATCTTTGAGACCGTCGAGTACCTGAAACAGCACGGCCGTGAGGTGATCTATGACGCCGAGCATTTCTTCGACGGCTACGCTTCGAACCCGGATTTCGCCCTGCGTACGCTGGACGCCGCCAAACGTGCCGGGGCCGACGTACTGTGCCTATGCGACACCAATGGGGGCACGCTGACCGGGCGCCTGATGGAAGTAATGGCGGAGGTGCGGAAGCGTTTCGACGGCATCCTGGGGATCCACGCGCATAACGACTCGGACGTGGCGGTGGCCAACTCGGTCGCGGCGGTCGAAGGCGGGGCGACGCATGTGCAGGGCTGCATGAACGGCTACGGCGAGCGCTGCGGGAATGCCGCGCTCTCTTCGGTGATCGCCAACCTGGAATTGAAGCTGGGCCACACCGTGATCGGCCCGGAGAAGCTTGCCGGGCTCGCCGCGGTGTCGCGCTTCATCGCCGAAGTGGCCAACCTGCCATTGCGCAAAGACCAGCCCTTCGTGGGCCAGAGCGCCTTCGCGCACAAGGGCGGGATCCATGTGAGCGCCGTCCTCAAGGACAGCAGCACCTACGAGCATGTGGTTCCGGAAGCCGTAGGGAACCGCCAGCGCGTGCTGGTAAGCGAGCTTTCCGGGCGCGGCAACGTGCTCTATAAGCTCAAGCAGCACGGTCTCTCCGACCGCCTTACGGAAGACGCCCGCCGCGAGTTGCTCGAACGCATCAAGCAGATGGAGTACGAGGGGTACGAACTGGAAGCCGCCGAGGGCACCTTCGAACTGCTGGTGCGGGAAGCCCTGAACCCCGGGACTCATTTCTTCGATGTGGAGAGCTATGAGGTGTCCACTCGGTCCAGGGGACCCGTCGGCACCCGCTCGAGTGCCGCCGTTACGGTGAAGACCTTGGATGGCGTTCACTCGGCCAAGGCCGACGGCCACGGCCCCTTCAACGCGCTGCACCTCTGCCTGAGGAAGTGCCTCGCGCCGGTGTATCCGCAGATCGGCGACGTCAAGCTGACCGACTACAAGGTTCGGGTGCTGGAGCCCAAGAAGGGAACCGCGGCGCGCGTCCGGGTCTTGATCGAGTGGTCCGACCACCGCCGGAACTGGACCACCGTGGGGGTCTCGGACAACGTGGTGGAAGCAAGCTGGCGCGCCCTGGTGGACGCCATCCGGCTGGAGCTGATGCGGCTTACCGAGAAGGACGAGTCGATCGAAAAGGCCGTGGAAGACTACTGCTGGGGCGTGTAGGCGCGCTCACCGCAGGAAATAGTTGTAACGTTTTTCGTGTGCGACGGTGGTTTCCTCGCCGTGCCCGGGGAACACCACGGTCTCGTCCGGCAGCGTCAGGATCTTCTCCCGGATAGATCCGACGATCTGGTGGGAATCGCCTCCCGGGAGGTCCGTGCGCCCGATGCTCTCGCGAAAGAGGGTATCGCCGGCGATCAGTTTCTTCTCGGAAGGGATCCACAGGCTGATGCTGCCGCGCGTATGGCCGGGGGTTTCGAGCACGTGGAACTCGGCGCCGGCCGCAGCGAGCTTGTCGCCTTCCCGCGCCGCGACGTCCACCTGGGTGCGCTCCGGGGTTCGCATCCCCAGCCATGCCGCCTGCAGGTCCAGCATGTCCTGCTGCTCGCCATCGCGCTCATTCATCCAGACCGGTGCGCCGGTGGACTCCCGCAGCTTATGGGCGCCGCCGATGTGGTCGATGTGGCCATGGGTAATCACGATGGCCTTCACCTTCCAGGCGTGCCGGGCGATGACGTCTAGGATCTGGGGGACGTTGTCGCCGGGGTCGATCACCACCGCCTCGCCCGTCGCATCGTCACCGAAGATCGAGCAGTTGCACTGGAGCATCCCGACGGGCAGAATTTCGTGGACCATAAGCCGATTGTATACTCAAGCGTATGCCTGAAATTGTGCTCGCTCTCATGCGATGGCTGCACATCGCCTCGGCGGCTTTTCTGGTGGGGGGCATGTTATACGGAGGTGTGGTGATGTTCGGGGCTGCCGCGGCCCTGCCAACCGAATCGAGACTGGATTTGGCGCGGCGTGCCGCCCAACGCTTCGGCCCGCCGGCCATGGCCGCCATCGCGGCGCTGCTGATCTCCGGGACCTACACCATCCTGAGCTTCCCGGGACACAGCCCGCGCTATCACATGCTGCTCGGGATCAAGATACTGCTGGCCCTGCATATCTTCGCGGTGGCGGTGCTGGTGGGTACCAATCGCACCAAGAGGCCAGGGCGCGCAATGACCGGCGCGGCAATTACCGGGCTGGTAATTATCGCAATCTCCGCTTATCTCCGGCGCATCTTCTAAACTGGGAATATGCTCGAGGGATATGATGCGTTGCGCGAAGGCGCCGCATGGCTGGATCTTTCCGGACGCGGCAGGATCGCGGTAACGGGGCGCGACCGCGCGCGCCTGCTGCACAACCTCACCACCAATCACGTCAAACAGCTCGCGCAGGGCGGAGGCTGCTACGCCTTCCTGCTCACGCCCCAGGGACGCATCCAGGCGGACCTCGATATCATGGCGTTCGAAGACCGCTTTTTGCTCGGCACGCAGCCGGAGACGCGGGAGCGCGTGCTGCAGCTTATCCGCAAGTACATCATCGCCGATGATGTGAAGCTCGAAGACATCTCGGAAACGCTCGCGGAGCTGGCCGTCGAGGGGCCGCGGGCTTCCGCCGTGCTGGCTTCCATCGGGGCACCCGCTCCCGAGGTGCCGTGGAGCCACACTGGCTGGGACGGCGCCATCGTGGCGGCCATAACATCCACAGGTCAGCCCGGATACCGCATCTTCGCACCCTCGGATCGAAAAGCGGAGTGGATCGGAAGGTTCGAAAAGGCGGGCGCCACGGCGGCATCGGCCGGGGCCGCGCGCCTGATACGCATCGAAAACGGAATCCCACGCTACGGCGAGGACATCTTCGAAAACAGCCTGCCGCAGGAAACCCGCCAGATGCATGCCCTCCACTTCAACAAGGGCTGCTATCTGGGGCAGGAGATCGTGGAGCGCATCCGTGCGCGCGGGCACGTCAACAAACTGCTCACTAGAGTGAGGATCGAGGGCACCGAACCGCCGCCGGCCGGTGCGAAGCTGGAAGCCGCGGGAGCCGAAGCGGGAGAAATCACTTCGGCGGCGTTTTCACCGGCAGGAAGCAACGTGGCTGCCCTTGCTTACGTGCGTGCGGCACATGCCCAGCCGGGCGCGGAACTTAACGTGGACGGCCGCCGAGCGGTTGTGGCGTAAGCCGCCGGGCCGCCTCGCGCAGATCTTCGAGCACCCAACGCGGCACATTCAGGTTGCCCTCGTAGCCGCTGCCGAGCCGCAGCCCGGGTTTCAGGTCGCCGTGGAAATCGGAACCGCCCCCGACGGCCAGCCCGTGCTTGCGCGCCAGTGCCAGGTAGTACTCCGCCTCGTCCGCGGTGTGATCGCTGTGGAAGGCCTCCAGGCCGCCCAGCCCCATCTCGCACATCTCCGGCAGCGATTCCTCGATATGCCGGCCCGCGGCAACCCGCACGGGATGCGGGAGGACGGCCAGGCCGCCAGCCGCGCGGATACGCTCGATGCCTTCCTGAAACTGCGGCTCCAGGCGCGGAACGTAGCCCGGAGCGGCCTCGTCCAGGTAATCGTCGAAGGCCTGGCGCGCATCGGCCACGTAGCCTTTCTCCACCATGACCTGGGCGAAATGCGGACGGCCCGTCATGCCATGCCCTTTGGCCTGGGCCTCCTCCAGGCGCACGTCCATCCCCATGGAGCGCAGCCGCGCAGCCAGCCGGACGTTGCGATCGCGCCGCGATTCCTGCATTTCGTGCAGCCACTCCTGGAACGCGGGTGCGGGGTCGCGGTCCAGAAAATATCCCAGCAGATGGACGGAGCGCCCCCGCAGCTTGGTGGAGAGTTCAATGCCGCAGATCAGTTCCAACCCCGCCTCGCGCGCCGGAGCGAGCGCCGCGGCATAGCCCGCCAGCGTGTCATGATCCGTGATGGCCAGGGCCTCAAGCCCCGCATCGACGGCTTCGCGAATCAATTGAGCGGGGGAGTACGTCCCGTCGGACTCATTGGTGTGTGTATGTAGATCGATCAAAGCAAACCAGACCCAAACGTTCCAGTGTAACCAAGATTAGGTCTGCGCTGTCGTCCGGATTGCCGGTTGCCGTGTTGACCGTCACTTCCGGACGGAGAGGCGGCTCATAAGGATCTGAAACGCCCGTGAAATTACCGATTTCCCCGGCCAGGGCTTTTCGGTAGAGTCCCTTCACGTCGCGGCGCGCCAGTTCGTCGATGGGACAATCGACATGCACCTCGACGAAGCCAGGGATGGAAGCCCGCAGTTCATCCCGCACCGCGCGATACGGCGAGATGACCGCCGCCACCACCACGACGCCGTGGCGAGCCAGCATCCCCGCCACGAATCCGACGCGGCGCACATGCGTGTCGCGATCCTCCTTGCTGAAGCCGAGGCCTCGCGAGAGAGTCTCGCGCAACACATCGCCGTCGAGCAGTTCGTGAGGCACGCCGGTCGCGGCAAGCCGCTCGGCGAGGACCCGGGAGATAGTCGTCTTCCCCGCCCCGGAAAGTCCCGTCAGCCAGACTACGCAACCCTGCCCGGCCGTGCCACCCGCCCGTCGCTCGTGAAATGAATCCCGCATTCCTTCTCCGATTTCTGTTCCCACCACCAGCGCCCCGCGCGCTCGTCCTCGCCCGGTTCGATGGCGCGGGTGCATGGCGCGCAGCCGATGCTCCGGTAGCCTCGCGCGTAAAGCGGATGCAGCGGCACTCCGTGCTCCCGGATGTAATCGTCGACCTGCGCCGCCGTCCAATCCGCGAGGGGGCAGATCTTGACCGGGCCGCCGGCGGCCTCCACTTTGGCGACGCCTGATCGCGAAGCGCTCTGTTCCCGTCGCAGGCCAGCCGCCCAGGCGTCAAGTGTTCGCAGCTTGCGCGCAAGCGGCCGCACTTTACGCAAATCGCAGCACATGGACCGCAGTGCAGGGTCGCGATAGAACAGGTTGGGCCCGTGAGCGGCCACCATCGCTTCCACCTCTGCGGCGTCCGGCAGCACGACCTCCACCTGGATGCCGTAGCGCTCCCGCACGGCCTCCATAGCTAGATGCGTCTCTTCCGGCAGACGCCCCGTATCCAGGGTAAAGACCCGGACGTCGGGCCGGATGCGCCATGCCATGTCCACGATTACCATGCCCTCTTTCTGAAAGCTGGTGGCGATGGCGAAGGTCTGTCCGTACCGCTCCATGGCCCAGGCGAGAATTTCCGGGGCCGGGCTATTTTCGAAGTCGTCCATATACCCTGATCCCTATCAAGATATAGGATTACGATCCCGAATGCAAGTACGGAAGAACCCGGTGCGCTACAATCTAAGGTTTCAGAAAAACGGAGGCGGTGACATGGAAAGCAGCTCCAAAGATTTATCGCGGAGATCGTTCTTGAGAAGGTCGACGGCGGTGGGCGCTGGCGCTACGGCGTTTACGATCGTGAAGCCGGAACTGGTTCGCGGGATGGCCCCTGCGAAGCTGAAGGCGGGGCTGGTCGGTTGCGGCGGGCGGGGCACGCAAGCCGCGCAGCAACTGATGCACGCCAACCCTAACGTAGAACTCGTGGCGATGGCGGACATCTTCGAGGACCGGCTTGAGGGCTCGATCCGGAAGATTCGGACGGCCAAGGACTATCCCAACCTCGAGAGCCGCCTGAAGGTTGACGCGGAGCACCGCTTCGTGGGCTTCGAGGCTTACAAGAAGGTGCTCGCCTCAGACATCGACGTGGTGCTGCTGTGCACGCCTCCGGGCCATCGTGCGGAGCACTTCGTGGCAGCGGTGGAAGCCGGGAAGCACATTTTCGCGGAGAAGCCGTTCGGCACGGACCCCGTGAGTGTGCGGAAAGTCATGGCCGCCATCGAGAAGGCGCGCACCCGCAAGCTCACCATCCAGACCGGCGCCCAGCGGCGCAGTCAGAAGCCGTACCTGGAAACACTCGATAAGGTCCGGAGCGGCGCTATCGGCGACATCGCTGCGTGTTACGCCTACTGGGTGGGCTCGCCCGTGGTCTTCCAGAAGGAAGGGCGCAAACCCGGTTGGGGTGACATGACCTGGCAGCACCGCAACTGGTACTCATACGTGTGGATTTGCGGCGACCAGGTTGTGGAGCAGCACCTTCACAACATCGACGTCTGCAACTGGTTCATGGGGACCCATCCGGAGAAGGTGGTGGCCACGGGCGGCGCGGTGTGGCGGCCGAAGAACGAGATTTACGGCAACATATACGACCACATCTCCTCCGATTTCAACTACGCCAACGGCGTACACATGTCGAGCTACTGCCGGCAATTCCCCCCGGGCGAGAAGATTCACCAGAACATTTCCGAGTTGATCGTGGGGACCAAGGGCCGCACCAACTGCCACGACCTGGGCTCGGGCGATAAGGGCGAGAACCCCTATGTGCAGGAGCACATCAACCTGGTAAAGAGCATTCTCGGCACTGGGCCGTACATCAACGACGCCATGGCCGTGGCAGAGAGCACCATGACGTGCATCATGGCCCGGGAATCGGCCTACTCCGGCCAGGAAATCACCTGGGACATGATCATGAACTCCAAGCAGGACCTGTCGCCCAAGCAGTTCGGGTACGACGAGAAAATGGACATTCCGCCGCTGCCGGTTCCCGGCGAGTACAAATTCATCTAGTGTGAGCAGGCTTCCTTTTCGGCCGTGGTCCTGTCCATAAGGGTACAGAACCACGGCCACGAGGGAGCGGTACCACGCCCTGCGTGCCCCATACAATTGGAGTAAGCATTCCACTCACGGAGGGCGTATGGCCAAATCGAAGGGCAATCCCATTTCCCAACGGACGATCCTGGTGACCGGAGCCACCGGCAAACAGGGGGGTGCGGCACTGCGGCATTTGCGGCAGCGCGGCTTCCCTGTGCGCGCTCTGACGCGCGATCCATCAAAACCCGCGGCACGGGCGCTGTTAGGGGAAGGGATGGCAGTGGTACGGGGGGACTACGACGACCCGGCATCGCTCGCCAAGGCGCTTGACGGCGTCTATGGCGTCTTTTCGGTGCAGACTTTCGATGAGGCCGGCGTCGATGGAGAGGTGCGGCAAGGGAAGGCCATGGCCAGCGCCGCGCAACGCTCCCGTATCAGCCACTTCGTATACACCTCGGTGGCGGGGGCGGACCGGCGCACCGGCATCCCGCACTTCGAGAGTAAGTTCCGCATTGAGGAACACCTGCGAGTGCTGGGGATGAAATACACCATTCTGCGGCCGGTGTTTTTCATGGAAAACTGGCTTGGCATGGCGGCGCAGATCCAGGCCGGCTCCATCACGCTGCCGCTGACGCCGGAGCGCTCCCTGCAGCAGATCGCGGTGGACGACATCGGCGCCTTCGCCGCATTGGCATTCGAGTATCCGGGACGGTGGCAGGACCGCACAGTGGAACTGGCGGGCGACGAACGGTCGATGGCGGATGTGGCCTCGCTGTTCGGGCGAGTAATGGGCCACGAGGTGCACTACACACAAATGGCCTGGGATGAGTTCGAACAGCGCGCCGGGCAGGAAATGACGCATATGTGGCGCTGGTTCCAGGAGACCGGTTACTCGGTAAATATCGCGGAGTTGCGCACCGCCTACCCGCGGCTCACCAGCTTCGAACGCTGGATCCAGGCGCAGGACTGGGGCGCCCGGCGCGGCGGCGGCGCCGGCACCCAGGCATAAAAACTCGACCTACCCAACCCCTCCGATCTCTGCCGGCGGCATGCCGGCCTCCCAACTTGTAACCAAATACTGCAACTCTGCTCCCGAAGTCCGATGAGACAGGTGAGGACCAAAGGACAGTGCATTCGGCCACCCCTAAAGATTTCCGCGGGTGCCGCCGATCGCCGCCATGGGTAACTACGGAATGACACCAACTGCAAGTGCAACTGCATCGAAGGACACCGCGCCCGTCGGGAGAACCGACACGCGTGCCGGCAAGTATCTGGTCTTTCACCTGGGCCGCGAGGAATTCGGGATCCAGGTGCTCCAGGTTCGCGAAATCATGGGGATTCAGGACATCACCGGCGTCCCGCAGACACCCGAGCATGTAAAGGGCGTGATCAACCTGCGCGGCAAGGTAATACCAGTGGTGGATCTCCGGTTGAAGTTCGGCCTCCCCGAAATTGAATACTCCCAGCGCACGTGCATCATCGTGGTTCAGGTGCAGGGAGAGTCCGTCCCCATGCTGATGGGGATCGTGGTGGACGGTGTAGCCGAGGTGCTGAACCTCTCCGATGCCGACATTGAGGACACCCCCACGTTCGGACAGGAGGTAGTCACAACCTACCTGCTGGGGATGGCCAAGATCAAGGGGAAAGTGAAGATCCTGTTGGATATCGACCAGGTACTCTCTACCCAGGAGTTGCAGGGGTTGCAGGCAGTCCTGCAGTAGAGGCCGGCGGGACACAAAAAGGAAACGGTTAACGGAATGACAATCGGGAAGAAGTTGACTTTGTGCTTTGCGGGGCTGGCCGCACTGTTGCTGGTATTGAGCTACTCGTCTCTGAGCTCGCTTGCAAACATGAAGGAACGCTTCGACGAGACCGCCGATAAAACGGCCAAGGCGATGATGATTGCCAGCGCAACGGACACTGCACAGTCCGACATGATGCTCTGGCAGCGCGGCGTTCTGCTCAACTACTACGCCAAGGACCAGGCGGGAGCTCAGGCGGCGGCACAGCGCTTTCATGAGTATTCGGAGAAGGTGGCGAGGGGTTTGGAAGAGCTGCAACCCCTGTTGACCAGGGACGACTCGCGCCGGCTCATAGATCAGATTCGAGCTCAGCATCAGCAGTGGCTCACGGCCTATCCCGAGATGGAGAGGCTTTGCGCGTCCGGGGATCTTGATGGCGCCGTGGGGGCGGCCACTGTAAAGATCGTGCCTTTGTACAACAGCATGTCAGCGAACCTTGGGCAACTCGTATCATTTGGCAAGGAACGCCTTGAGTTGGACCGCAAGGCCGCCGCGGATGCGAATTCAAGCGGTCGATGGATCGCTTTCGTGCTGATCGCCCTAGCCATGGTGTTGGGGGCGGTGGCGCTGTACACGGTGCGCGATATCTCCAAAACCCTGACCTCTATTGCCGGCGGCATGCTGGAAGGATCCGAGCAGGTGGCCAGCGCAGCGTCGCAGGTTTCCACTTCGTCCCAGGGTCTGGCGCAGGGCGCTTCCGAGCAGGCAGCCTCGCTCCAGGAAACGTCCTCATCGAGCGAGGAGATCCACTCCATGACGCGCAAGAACGCGGAAAATTCCCAAACCGCCGCCAAGCTGATGGACGACGCCGCCCGTGAGGTGGAAAACGCCAATGGCAAGCTGGATCTGATGGTCTCCTCCATGAAAGAGATCAACACATCGAGCGACAAGATCTCGAAGATCATCAAGGTGATTGACGAGATCGCTTTCCAGACCAACATCCTGGCGCTCAACGCCGCCGTGGAAGCCGCCCGCGCCGGAGAGGCCGGGATGGGGTTTGCCGTGGTTGCGGACGAGGTACGGAACCTGGCGCAGCGGTGCGCACAGGCGGCCAAGGATACGGCCGGAATGATTGAGGATTCGATCGCCAAGTCCACTGAAGGCAGTTCGCGGCTGGGCGAAGTGGCGGTGGCGATCCATTCAATCACCGAGAATGCCCAGAAGGTGAAGACGCTAATTGACGAAGTCAACCTGGGCAGCCAGGAGCAGGCGCGCGGCATCGAGCAGGTGGCCAAGGCCATAGCGCAGATGGAGCAGGTCACCCAAAAAACCGCTGCCAACGCCGAAGAAAGCGCCTCCGCGGGCGAGGAGTTGAGCGCCCAATCGCAGACGCTGCGGGATATGGTGGAGCGCCTGACCGCACTGGTTGACGGGGCACGCGCCGGGAATGGCTACAAACAGCGCCCGCAGCGGAGCCTGGGGACGCGGCGGCAGGAACGGGTTGCGTCTTCCGCCGGTCTGGCAGCGCTCGGCAAGGCAGTGGCACGCCGGACGGGGACGGTCGCCGAAACACGTCAGCCCGCTATGGCCGCCGCTCGCAATGAGTTTCCCATGGACGAGGATTTCAAGGACTTCTAGGCCTGGGGGCTCCCCCGGATTTTGCCGCACCCTCCACCGGGGGGGTGCGGCAGTGAATGGAGCAAGAGAGCGTTAGTCGTTATGTCTTCCGAAACGGTGTCGCAGCTTCGCGAACGGATTGATGATCTGGCCATGCGCCTTTTGCTGGCCGATGCCGCCGGGGGGAACGCCCCCGACGAAACCGAGCAGGTTTACGGAGCCCTGGCAAGGATCAGCGAGGGGGCACGCCAGGCGGGATGGGCGGAGACCGCCCGTCTGGCGGGGAGTCTGGTCGGAAGCGGGGCCTCGCCGGACGCACTCCGCGACGGAATTGTGCGGCTGCAGGAGGTCCTCGAAGAAGACTGCCGCAGGGCGGGCCCGCCGCCTGCTGCGGCGAACCCGCTGGCGGTAGACGCCGAGTTATTGGGCGACTTCGTGATGGAGGCCAAGGAGCACCTGACCGGCATCGAGCAGCAGTGTCTGGCTCTCGAGCAGGACCCGGGCAATGCCGAGGCGGTGCACTCCCTGTTCCGCGGGTTCCACACCATCAAGGGTTTAGCGGGCTTTCTGGAACTGGGCTCCATCCAGGAAGTGGCGCATGAAGTGGAAACCGTCCTGGACCTGGCCAGGAACGCGGAACTGCTGATCACCCCGGGGGTGATCGACATCATTCTGGAGAGCGCCGATTACCTGACGCGCGGCGTGCGGGTGGTGGAATCCACGCCCGCGGGCCGGCCTCCATCGGCGTTCGATGATCCGACCCCGCTGCTCGAAAGAGTGCGCTCCCTGGCAACAGCGTCGCAGGAGACCCCGGCGGACTCGGCCGCGGAGGCATCGGCAGACACCGTGGTGACGCCGGAGCCCGCCGAATCGCAATTGTCACCGGCCGCGGAGGCACGGGCGCAGCCGGCTGTGGCGGAAGCACCCGCGCCGGCGGCCCGGGGCGAAACCGTCCGGCCCGCGGCGAAACAACCGGCCCTCAAGAAGGCGGCTGAAACCGCGACGGTCAGGGTGGACACGGCCAAGCTGGACTACCTCATGGATATGGTGGGGGAGATGGTGATCGCGCAGTCACTGGTCCGGCACGACCCGCTGCTGTCAAAGAACACCGAGCCCAACCTGCTTCGCAATCTTTCCCAACTGACGCGCGTGACCAGCGAGGTGCAGCGCACCACGATGGCGATGCGGATGATCCCCATCGGGCTGCTGTTCAACCGCATGGCGCGGCTGGTGCGAGATCTTTCTCGAAAGGCCGGTAAGAAGGCCGAACTCGAAACCAGCGGGGAAGACACGGAACTCGACAAGACGATCGCCGAGGAGCTGGCCGATCCCCTGATGCACATGGTGCGGAACGCTCTCGACCACGGCGTCGAGACGCCTGAGGAGCGCATCGCGGCGGGCAAGACCCCTACGGCGCGGGTACGCCTGGCAGCGTACCACCACGGCGGCCAGATCGTGGTGGAGATCGGGGACGACGGCCGCGGACTCGACCGCGAGCGCATCCTGCGCAAGGCCATTGAGAAGGGCATCATCGAGAACGGCGATAACATTTCGGACACGGAAGTGTTCAACCTGATTTTCGAACCGGGCTTCTCGACGGCCGAACAGGTAACCGATGTTTCCGGCCGCGGGGTCGGAATGGATGTGGTGCGGCGGCACATCCAGAAGCTGCGCGGCCGCATCGACGTGGAATCCGAGCGCGGACGCGGCTCGCGCTTCCTGCTGAAGCTGCCTTTGACGCTGGCCATCATCGACGGGCTGGTGGTGGGGGTCGGGAACTCCCGCTACATTGTCCCGATCTACACCGTGCGGGAGATCTTCCGGCCCACCGATGACAACATCTTCACAGTCCGGGGGAAGGACGAGATGGCGATGGTGCACGAGCGGCTGCTCCCGGTGGTGCGCTTCTATAAACGTTTTGCGGTGAAGCCGACGCACGAGGATCCATGTCAGGCGCTCATGATTGTCTCGGAGAGCAACGGCAAGGAATTCTGCCTGATGGTGGACGAGCTGCTCGGCCGTCAGGAGGTGGTCATCAAGAGCCTCGGGGAGACCCTCAAGAACATTCCTGGTATCGCCGGCGGCGCCATTCTGGGAGACGGTCGGGTGGGCCTGATCGTGGACATGAATGGGGTATTTGGGAACGGCGATGAATAATGCGGCGGCCACGCCATACCGGCCGCTGACCGCCGGGGAGTTCGAACAGATCCGCCGCCTGGCTTATGAAAAGTTCGGGCTGGATCTGCGGAAGGGCAAAGAGGAGCTGGTTTCGGCGCGCTTGGGCAAGAAGATCCGGGAGGCAGGTTTCGGGACCTTCGAGGAGTATTGCAGGCACGTCGTGGACGACCGTACTGGCGAGCAACTGGTGGCGATGATCGATGCCCTCACCACCAATTACACGAATTTCTTCCGGGAGCCAGCGCATTTCGACCTGCTGCGGCAGGTGGTGCTGCCGTCGGCCCCCCCCGGAGAACAGATCCGGATCTGGAGCGCCGCTTGTTCGACCGGCGAGGAGCCGTACACCATAGCGATGAGCACCCTCGAGGAGCTTGGTTCGGCTGCCGCCAGGCGAGTCCATATTCTGGCGACCGATATTTCCACGCGGGCCCTGGATATGGCCACGAAGGCCGTGTACCAGGCGGAGCGCTGCCAGGGTATTCCGGCGGCTGTGATGCAGCGGTACATGCGGCGGGGTGAGGGGCAGTGGCGGGACTGGTACCGGTTTCGGAGCGACATCCGCGGCATGGTCGAATTCAGGCGCATCAACCTGATGGAACCGCTCGACCGGCTCGGATCCTTCTCGGTGATCTTCTGCCGCAATGTGATGATCTACTTCGACCGCCCCACACGAGAAAGCCTGGTGCGGCGCATGTCCGCTAATCTGGAGCCCGGCGGCTGGCTGCTGGTGGGACACGCCGAAAGCCTCACGGGCCTCGACCATCCCCTGGACTACGTGAAACCGGCGGTTTACCGCAAACCCGGTTCGGGGCTGCGGCATGCAAGCGGAAAGGGCCGGTAAGTGAACGGTCTGGTGGTGGTGGGGATGGCCGACTGCCGCTTCAGCGGCAACCCCTCCGACACGCTGGTCACCTACGCACTGGGTTCGTGCATCGCGTTGATCGTACACGACCCGGTCACGTGCGTCGGCGGAATGCTGCACTTTATGCTGCCGGATTCCTCTATCGATGCGGATAAGGCAAAGCGGAACCCGTGGATGTTCGCCGACACTGGAATTCCACGGCTGCTGAACTCGGTCTGCGAGATGGGAGGGATCCAGCGCCGCCTGGCGGTCTACGCCGTGGGAGGCGCGCAGGTGATGGATGAGCAGGGTATTTTCAATATCGGGAAGCGCAATGCGCTGGCGATGCGGAAGCTTCTGTGGAAGGCCGGAGTCATGCTCAGGGAAGAGGATCTCGGCGGCAACCTGTCCCGTTCGGTGCGTCTGGAGATCGCCACGGGGAAATGTCTGCTTCGTACCGCCGGCATCCCTGAGCGCACTTTGTGTGCGGCCGCAGGCACGTGCGCGCAAGGGAGGCGCTGAATGGCGTTTAACGTTTTGATTGTGGATGATTCGCCGGCCATGCGCTCATTTATCGCGCGGGTTTTAGATTTGTCGGGCTTCCCGGTGGGAAACCGGCTGGAAGCCTCGAATGGTGAAGAGGCGTTGTTGAAACTGGCGGAGAACTGGGTGGACATCGTGCTTACCGACCTGAACATGCCGGGCATGGACGGGGAGCAACTCGTCCGCAGGCTGGAGAAGGATGAAATGCTGCGGTCGATCCCGGTGGTGATCATCTCGACGGACCGCACCGAATCCCGAGTGCACCAGATGATGATGCTGGGGGCCAAGGGGTACGTAAAGAAGCCGTTCCTGCCTGAGACTTTGCGCAGGGAACTTGAGAACGTGCTGGGAGTAGGTGGCGATGACGACGACCGATCTCTATAACGCACTCTCGGACTCGGCCGAGGAGGTTCTAGAGACCATGTTCTTCGCCACCGTGGTTGGCGAGGCGTCCCCGGCGGAGGCGATCCACCCTGCGAGTGTGGCCGCGCGGCTGGTCTTTCACGGCCAGCCATCCGGTGTATTCACGGTGGCGGCCTGCCCGGGCGCGGCGCGCAGCCTGGCGGCGGCGTTTCTGGCGCTCGAAGAGAACGAGGTACCGCAGGAGCGCGCCGGGGAAGTGGTCTGCGAGTTAGCGAATATGATCTGCGGCTCCGTCCTGAGCAGACTGGAACCGGAGGAATTGTTCGAGCTCAAGCACCCTGAGCCGGTGGTCATTGCCGGCGCCTGGCCGTGTATTTCGGCTTTGAGCGCTCGCCGGGCGCTCGATCTGGGCGACGGGACGCTGAACATCTGTATCGAAATCGAGACATGACGCGGGACCGCAAAACACGGGTGCTGATCGTGGATGATTCCGCGATCGTCCGCAAGATCCTGACCGAAGCGCTGGCCTCGGAACCGGATTTGGAAGTCGTGGGAACGGCGCCGGATCCGTTCATCGCGCGTGACAAGATCGTGGCCCTCCGGCCGGACGTGCTCACACTGGACATCGAAATGCCGCGCATGGATGGGTTGACCTTCCTTCGTAAGCTGATGCGGCACCATCCCATGCCGGTGATCGTCATCAGTTCGCTGGGGCAGGCATCGTGCCACGCGGCGCTCGAGTCCCTGCGAATAGGGGCTGTCGAGGTGCTGGCTAAACCGGGGGGGCCCTATTCAGTCGGGGACCTGAGGCTGAACCTGGCTTCGAGCATCCGCGCCGCGGCGGTGGCGCGGGTACGCCGGATCGTCTCCGACAGCCCGGCTGCGGCCGCGGCTTCGCCTGCCGGATTCCCGGCACCTAACCCGGTGTCCGCTGTACGTCCGCTACACGCGGCGAAGCTGATAGCCATCGGGGCTTCCACCGGCGGCACGGAAGCGATCCGGGAGGTGTTGATGCGGCTGCCGCCCCAGAGCCCCCCGATCGTGATCGCGCAGCATATCCCGCCCGTCTTTTCGCTCGCGTTCGCCAGAAGGCTCAACGAGATCTGCCAAGTGGAAGTGCGCGAGGCCATGGATGGCGATGAGGCCCGGCCGGGGCTGGCGCTGGTCGCTCCCGGAGATCGCCACATGCTGCTGGTCGGATCGGGCCATGGATACCGGGTTGCGGTGCGAGATGGCCCGCGGGTCTGCTGGCAACGCCCCTCAGTAGACGTGCTGTTCACTTCGGTGGCGGAGGCGGTGGGTAAGGACGCCTTAGGGGCGATCCTGACCGGCATGGGGGCTGATGGCGCGCACGGGTTGCTGCGCATGAAGCAGGCGGGTGCCCGAACGATCGCGCAGGACGAGGCTACTTGCGTAGTTTTCGGGATGCCGCGCGAGGCCATCCGACTGGGAGCGACGGACCGGGTGCTGCCGCTCGACCGGATTGCGGCGGCGATTTGCGGCCAAATCGGCTGCGTCGCGAAACCGGCGCTTTCGGCGTAAGCTGGAGGGGATGATTCGGCAACTAGCGGCAACCCTGCTGTTCGGCACGGCTGCATGGGCACAGGTGGTCATCACGGTGCAGAACGCAGCCTCGTGGGCTGGGAGCGTACCCGGTGGCGCGGCGGCGCCCGGCTCCATCGTGGCAGTCCAAACGTTGCGGGGGGGCCCGGTGGTGATCAACCCGGACGTTTCCAAACTCGCGGTGAAGATCGGGGAGCGCGACGCGCCGGTCCTGGGAGCTTCTCTGGGAACGGTGCTGGCGCTGGTGCCCGAGGACTTGCCGCCTGGGATCGCCTCCGTGGTGATGACCACCGACGGGCAGGCATCCATACCGGCGCAGATCCGGATCGTCCCGGTGGCACCGGGGATTTTCGCTACGCTGTCCCAGAATGTGCGTCCGGGAGCCGTCACGGTGAACCGGCTGACGGACCCGGCGCTCGCGGGCGAGTACATCACGGTATGGGGCACCGGCTTGGGGGCGGCACGGCCGGACGAAGTCACCGTCGAGGTGGGGGGCAAACCGGTGCGGCCTTCCTATGCGGGGCCGGCGCCGGGCTTCCGGGGGCTCGACCAGATCAATGTCCAACTCCCACAGGAGGCGCCCGACGGCTGCTATGTCTCCGTGGTTCTCAAAGCGCAGGACGCGGTGAGCAACGAGATCACGGTGGCGAAAGCCGACCGTTCGGGCGCGTGCGAGCATCCCTTCCGGCTGCGCACGGAACAACTGCGGGCGCTCGATGAGGGGCGCAGCGTGCGAGTGGGGCTCATCAGCCTTCGCAGCGAAGTGATGCCCCCTCCAGGCCCGCCATACACCACCTATACCCGGAACGAGGCTGCTTTCGGCGAATTGGCACTGCGCACCGCCTCGGACGCCGCCCTGATGGCCCAGCCGCTCGTCGCCGATGAGGCCTATTACGGGTGCCGCCTTTTCAACCCTGCGGTCACGGCCAGGTTCACCGCGGTCGACGACTTCGATGCCGGGGAGCAGTTGGTGGTCACGGGCCCGGGCAAATCGCTTGAAGTTCCGCGGACGCTGCGAGTAGTCTATTTGAACGTGTTGCCCGCCCCGGAGGCCAAACCGTCGCCGAAAGATCTGCCGGGGCCCTTCTTCACGGCCGGGACCTGGCGGGTGGCAAGCGCGGGAGGGGCCACCGTGACGCCGTTCGACGCCTCGCTGCCGGTGCCGCCGCCGCTCCGCTGGATTAACCGGGACAGCATTACGAGCATCGACCGCTCCGTCGATCAGGCCATTACCTGGGAGCCGGACGGCTACTCGCCAACCGATGTCATGACCGCCACTCTCACGAGCGGCGCCTTCCAGGTGGATGGAACCGCCCGCGCCACCGGCATGATCTGCCGGGCGCCCGCTTCGGCCGGCCGCCTGACTCTGCCGGCGGAGTTGCTGCGGGACCTCCCGACGAGCCCGATCTCCACTCTGTTCCCACTCGTCTCGCTCCAACTGCGCCTCACGCCGAAACCTTGGCTGCGGCAGCGCTTCGAACTCCCGCTGGTGGCCGGCGGCACGGAAAGCGCACTCTTCGAGTACCTGTTCACGGACACGCTGCGCACCAACCTGAGGTAGTTAGCACGAATCGAATGCGGGTACCATCCTGGTACGGTGCAGGTAGAAATAGAGGCGCCCGGCTTTGAGCCATTGCGTCGGAGCATTCGGCACCCCACAGGGACAGCGCAGAGATCCAAGCCCACGGCGCCCGCACGGTGCTCGACAGCGTGGAGGCGCTGGTGCCGGGCGCTTTCGCGACGCGCCGGGGCGCGATGGGCGATTTCGACCCACGGCACCGGGGGAGTCGCGATACGGGGCATCGGGCAGCAGCCCAACACCGGGTACTCATCGTTGTGGACGGGCGGCCCGACTTTCAGGGCCTGATGGGCCACCCGCTGCCGGACTCCTACAGCGTCTCCGATGCCGCCTCCGTGTCAGTGAGGAATGACCCGCCTCCTACGGGTCGGCCTGGTAGGAGCCAATAGCGCCGGAAGGCCCTGGAACGTGTAGGCGTGGTGTTCCAGAACTCCGAGGATCAGCTCTCAACAGGGGCATCCCGGCGGATGTCGCCCGGGAGCGCGAGCCGCAGTGCTGGACGGAGGTGAGCCGGCCGAGCATCTTAGCCTGGGCCAGCGCAAGCGCGCTGCAATTGCCTTGGCGCTGGCCGGCAAACCCGAACTTTTGATGCTTGACGAGCCCACGACCGAGTTGGATGGCCGCTCCGTCCGGCGCCTGGCGGCCCTGCTCGGACAAGTGCCCCTGCGGGAGACCACCTCCCGCGTGGTGGTGATCGGCGAGGGGACGCTCCTAGGCGACGGCCCCGCGCCCGCCCTCCTGGCCGACCACGCCCTGCTCGAACGAGCGGGCGTAATTTAAGGAAATCCGGCATAACCCCTGGCACGCGGAGTGCATCTAAGTCAAGGAGGAAGGAGGGGCAACATGGGCTGTCATCTTAGCAAGAAGGTCCGTGGCGAATGCGATAAGTGCGGCATTGTACCATCGCAGCTCCACATGCCCGAAAATATCCACGGCTGGTATTGTGCGTCCTGCTGCCCGGTATGCCGGGTCCAGCGGCAGACGGCTGAACCGGCCAAGGAAACTCTGCAGGCCGCGTAATAGAATTTGATGCTGGCGCGCTCACTGTTGGCGCGCCAGCAACCATCCGATCCACTCCTGAATCCTTTCCCGGGGCGGACGCCGCTGCCATTCCTCCAGGGTCACTTCCCGGGAGGCGGTCAGGTCTTTGGCGAAATCCTCTTCGAGGCGAGCCGCGACACCGCGGTCAAGGATCGCAACATTCACTTCATCATTCAGGCCGAACGATCGGGAATCCATGTTGGTGGATCCCACGACGGCCCATACCCCGTCCACAATCAGCGACTTGGTGTGATTCATGGTAGGCTCGTACTCGAAAATACGGGCTCCGGCTTCGAGCACTTTTCCATATAGGCCGCGGCTCGACGAGCGCACCATATCCTGGTCGGTCTTTCGCCCGGGGACAATAATCTTCACGTCCACGCGGCGCTCCCGGACGGCCTTGGCGATCTCACCGATGAGGCTCTCATCCGGCAGGAAATACGGACTGGTGATGTGTACTGTAGCGCCGGCCTTCGCAAGCAGCATCTGGAAGAGAATTCGCGCCGGGGTCGAGCGGCCCGCCGTGGGAGAACTGTCCACAACCACCGCCGGCATAGTGCCCGAGCCGGGCCGGTTCGGGTAATACCGCGGCTCCACGAGCATCTCCCCGGTTGCCTCCAGCCAGTTCTGCGCAAAGGTGGCCTGGAGGCCGGTAACTGCTTCACCGTCGAACCGCACCATAGCATCGCGCCAACGCGGATGGCCGGGCTCCGAGACCAGCCAGTGGTCAGCATATGCGGCGCCGCCGGTGAACCCCACGGTGCCATCCATAACAGCGATCTCCCGGTGCGTCCGATTGTTGATGCGTGGCCACGTGTACCACTTCATCGGGTGGTAGCGTGACACGCGGCCGCCGGCTTCCAGCAGTTGGTCGAAATGATGCTCCGGGACGGTAGCGCTGCCGATGGCGTCTACCAGTAGCCGGACTTCTACCCCGGCACGGGCGCGCTCAATCAGTATGTCGAGCAACCGGTCCGAGACCTGGCCACGCTGGAAGATATAACATTCCAGGTGGACGGAGTGGCGTGCCTGCCGTATGGCCTCGAGTATCGCGGGGTAGAAGGATTCCCCATTGGTGAATACCGTAACCTGGTTGCGGCGCGAGAGGTCACCCCTGGAGACAGCCGCGAGAGCGCGGAGAAACTCTTCAGAGTCAATAGCTTGCGAGCCGGTCGCGGTGATTGAGTAGTCCAGCGGCGGTTCAAACAGTGCCAGGATGAGCATGCCGGACTGCACCATTAGCGCAACCAGCGCTACGCCCGCCAGCACCTTGAACTTGGTAGTCTTGCGATTGAATAAGCTGTCGCGTTCGCTTCCCACAGGTTTTCGACCTGCACTCCAAGTGCAAACTCGCGGGAACGAATGAGCTTCCGGGAGCATCAATGAAAGCAGAACCACAGGAACCGTGATCCACCGAACCTCCCTGCTTGCCTTCCCGGCCGTTGCTGTCCTTTTTGCGGGCCTTTCAACCGTCGCGGAGTTTCACGAAGCGCCGCCCGCACCTGTACCCGTGCATGCCGGGGAGATCTCCGTAGTGTCCCTCAACATGGCTAAAGCAACCTCGGTCGCGCAGGTACTGCGCGATTTCGAGAAGGCTCCAGCGGTGCGCGATGCCGATATCCTGCTGCTTCAGGAAGTGGCCTCTTTGGAGGGTTCGCCCGAGTGCGCAGCCGAGGAACTGGCGGGGAAACTGGGGCGCCATGTGGTCTGGTCACCGGCGGCGACCGGGGTCACGGACCAGGGTCTGGCCATCCTGAGCCGCTGGCCGCTCGAAGACCGTCGCGTGGAGGCGCTCAAGCGCTTCAATCTGGGCTTCCGCAGCCGCTCCCGGATTGCGCTCTCCGCCACGGCGCTCACGCCGCGCGGCCCCGTGCGCCTCTGGAACACGCATCTGGACACCCGGCTGAATCTGCGCGACCGCATGGAGCAACTGGCACCGGTGGTTCGTGCGAGTGCCGCCTTCTCCGGCCCTCGCATCATTGGCGGCGATTTTAACAGCAACGACTTCCACTGGCTGGGGAATATGCTGCCGGTACCGTTCGTGGCCTCGCAGGCGGCCGGCGTCCGGGATTTCATGTCCCGGGAGGGCTTTACCAGCCCCCTCCCCGTTACGTACCCTACCTTCGACCATCTCGGGATGCACCTAGACTGGGTGTGGGCAAAGGATCTCAAAACTCGGGCCTGGGCCGTCTATCCCATGGGTTTTTCCGACCACCATGCGGTTCTGGTACGAGTCGGCTGGTAAATCCCTCACCGTGGCATGACGCGTGTCGCATTTCCATCGGAGGTAATTCGGTGGGAAGACTTGCTCCGCTCCTGGTTGCGTGCCTGGTGTTTGCCGGCTGCGGCCAGCGGGCCGAAACGGCAGACCGGACCGCTCCTCAAACCTTGCGTATGAAAGCCACCGCGTATTCGCAGGAGAAGCGGCCTACCGCTTCGGGCGCGAGGGTTCGCGAGGGCCTGGTGGCCACGGATCCGGATATTGTGCCGCTCGGTTCGCGCATCCGCATCACCGGCACGGACGGATATGACGGCGTATATACGGTTGCCGATACGGGCCGCAGGATCAAGGGCCACGAGGTCGATATTTACCTGGCATCGGATGTCGAGGCCAAGAAGTTCGGCGAGCAGAGGGTTACGGTCGAAATCCTGGATCTCGGCGAGGGTAAGGCCGATGCCCGCCAGAAGGCCGCCGAGACTCGGTAGCGGTCCGCCGTCTCACAGGAAGACGTCGCGCTTGCCGCTGCGCACCTGCCGCAGAAACCCGGCAGCGGTTCGCGCGGGCGCCGGTTCCATTTCCGTCAGGCGCCGCTCGATCAACGCTTCCCCCGCGGCGCGCGTTTCCGGCGAGGCGTAGTCTGTGAGGTACTCCTGGAACGTGGAAACGGCATTCGGGTCGCAGTTGTATTTAATCTCGCCAGGCTTGGCCAAGTCCATAAAGTCTTGTCCGCTGCGGCCGAGCCGGTAACAGGCGGTGCAGAAGGACGGCATGTAGCCCAGCGAAATGATGTCCCGCACGACCTCGTCAATCGGCCGATGATCTCCCATCTGGAACTGTCCCCCGTCGGGCCGCTCCTCGCCGTACCCGCCGGGGTCGACGCGGCTGCCCGCGGAGGTCTGGGAGATTCCGAGTTGGAAGGTGGCGCGCCGGAGCGCCGGCTTCTCTCGGGTGGACATCACCATCCCGGTATATGGGACGGCCAGCCGCAGGATGGCGATGAGTTTGAGGAAATCGTCGTCACTCACCAGGTACTGCGCCTGGAACGGGGAGCCCACCGCCGGCTCGAGGCGCGGCACGCTGATGGTATGGGGCCCGCAGCCGAACTCGCGCTCGAGTGAGCGGATGTGCTCCATCATCGCCAGCACCTCGAAGCGCCAGTCGTACAGGCCGAACAGCGGTCCGATTCCGACATCCCCGATTCCCGCTTCCATGGCGCGGTGCATAGCGGTGACACGCCAGTCGAAATCGCGCTTCGGCCCGCTCTTGTGCACGGCCTCGTAGGTGGGGCGGTGGTAAGTCTCCTGGAACAACTGGTAGGCGCCGATTCCGGCGCCTTTGAGTTCCCGGAACTGCTCCACCCTGAGGGGCGCCACGTTGACGTTCACGATGCGGATTTCGCCGTTGCCCGAACGCGTGGCGTAGATCGTGCGGATGGTTTCGAGAACATACTCGAAGCTGCGCTCCCTGGGGAACGCTTCACCCGTAAGCAGCAGGATGCGCTTGTGCCCCTGCTCTACCAGAACTTTCACTTCAGCGGCGATCTCCTGCTGGTTGAGGGCCCGCCGCCGCACATCCTTATTGCGCGACCGGAAGCCGCAATACACGCATTCATTCGTGCAGAGGTTCGATACGTAGAGCGGTGCGAAGAGCACCAGCCGCTTGCCGTAGATCTCTTCCTTGGCCCAGCGCGCGGTGGCGAACAATTCCTCCCGCACCTCGGGGTCTTCAGAGGCCATCAGAACGGCCACGTCTTCAGGGTCGAGCCCGCGCAGTTCCCTGGCCTTGGCCAGCACCTCGCGAGCATCGCCCCGAGCCGTCTCCAGAGTCCTCCGGATGACGGCTTCATCGAACATCTCAATTGTCGGCGTCATTGCGTCTTTTCATGGTAACGCCCTGCACGCATGCGGCGCGTTTGACAACTTCCCCGCGGCTGCTCCACACTGATCCGCGGAGGCATGAGGCATTATGACGCCACGGGAGAGGCTCCTGGTCGCCCTCGACGGAGGCAAGCCCGACCACCTGCCGGCCACCATCCACGGCTGGATGGACTACTGGCGCAACCAGCACATGAACGGCGCGGACCAGTTCGAAGTCTACCGGCACTTCGGCATGGACGCCCAAATCTTCGATTTCGCGTGGCTCGATGAGCCCGTGGTTGCCGCCATGTACTTCACCGGCGATCTGGTGCCGGGACCGGACTGGCGCGTCTCCTGCAAGGTGTTGAGAGAGGACGAGGTCTCGACCGTCTACCACTTCACCATCGAAACCCCCGAAGGCACCCTCACCAAGACCATGGAGAGGACCTCCAAGATGGCCTGGGTGACGGAGTACCCCATCAAGCACAAGGAGCAGATCCGCTGGATCGCCAAATACATGCCCCTGCCGCGCCCGGATATCCGCCGCATCAACCGGGCCTTTGAAAAGATGGGAGACATGGGCATCCTGCGCGCCGGGATCTTCAATCACCAGGGCGGCTGCTGGCAGGATGCCTGCAACTACATCGGCAGCCAGCGCATGATCATGGAAGCCATAGACGACCCGAGTTGGGCGCACGAGTTTCTGAGGATCATTCTCGATTACAAGCTGCGCTTCATCGAGAGCCTTCGCGGCTGCCGAATCGACATGCTGGAGAACGGGGGCGGCGACGGCTCCATGTCGGTGATTTCCCCCGCGCTTTTCGCCGAATATGGCGTTCCTTACGACCGCCGAACCACGGCGGCGCTGCACGACATCGGGATCAAGGTGGTGTATCACACCTGCGGCAAGATGATGGCGCAACTGGACCTGCTGAAGCAGATCGGGGCGGACGCTTCGGAGACCCTGACACCGCGCAGCATGCACGGCGACATTGACCTCCGCAAGGCGCACGAGACGCTGGCGCCGGACCTCTGCCTCATCGGCGGGTTCGACCAGCAGACCGGCTTCGAACTGGGCACCAACATCCGTCCGCAGATCGAGACCATCTGGGAGCAGGCAGCGCGCCACGGCGGCTACATTATGGCCTCCTCAGACCACTTTTTTGAAGGCGATCCCGGGAACATCCGGGAATACGTGGCGGCTGCCCGCGAGTTCAGATACTGACACTACAGCACGGGAGGATAGGCGGCGAGGCCTTTCATGCGCGCTTCGGGCGCGGCCAGCGGCGGAAGGCCGTTCTCGGGACGGTCCAGGTAGAAATAGGTGCAGCTCGACCAGTCGTCCTGGCGCTCGTTGAGTCCTGATTTATCGGCTTCCACCAGCCCCTTTCCAGCGCGGTAGACCGGCTTCGGCAATGTCGGGAAGGCAGCCTTGCCCGCATAGCCGATCTGCTGAATGGTGACGCGCGCTTCGCGGCTGAACCAGACCGGATCGGGGACGTGATAGCGGTAGAAACAGTACTGCATGTTCTCCGCGTCCGCAATCTGGCAGCCCTGGTAAAGATTGGTGAAGCGGCTCTGGCCGTAGGAGGTGCCGATGTAGTCCTCGGTCCCGGTGCCGCTCAAGGTGGGGAGGGCCGTATCGCCGTCGAGGTAGACTTTGATCTCGCCCTCGCCCCACCAGGTCTGGCCGTAGCGTTCGCGGTTCGCGATCATCCCGATATTGGCTCCGAGGTAGCGGCCGCGCCCCTTCACATGCGGCAGGAGTTCGAAGTCACGCTGCAACTGCGTGGGGTTCTCGCGGCGCCAGTGGGCGTGGAAGTAGAGCATGTTGGGGCCGTGTTTATCGCCGAGCGTGTAATCCACGTCGTAGTAGATGGACTCCAGGTCTTTGCCGCTTTCGTTGGTGAGCACGATCTTCATGCCGGAGCGGAAGGGCATGGGGACCATGCAATTGTAGCTGCGGCCTTCGGGGCTGGAGAAAAGCGCCGACTCAAAGCGGGCCATGCGGCCGAGGCCGGTCCCGAAGAAGTCGCCGAAGGGGACGCTCACAGCCGGGGTGGTGGCGCCGTCCCAGAACGCTTCGATCTTGAGCCCGCGGAGCATGGCAGGACCGCGGTCGGTGATCACGGCCCATATGCGCCGCACGGTGCCACTCGAGCCGCGCACCTCGGCGAGCGTCAACCGCTCCCCAGCCTTGATGGGCACCCATGGCCGGCCCTTCCGTCCGGCGTTCGACTCCGCAGCGCGCCCGCGGCGCAGGCGGCCAGCATAAGCAGAAAAGCGATCTTCTTCATAGGGGGCCGGCGGCTATTATACTCAGCCGCGGGCCGAACGGGTCAGTTGGATGCGCCGCATTCGCCGCCGCCAGTGCGTATGCAGAAGTTACACATGCAAATGCGCGGCTTCCGAATGTACTTTCATGAACACAAGCTGCATAATAAGAGCCTGCATTCGTAAACACAACGGAGCATCGGAGGACTGACATCATGCGGTGGGTATCCGCCATTCTTGCCGGCCTGATGGCTGTGGGGCCGATTCCTTCCCCCGCCCAGGATAAACCGGCGACGGGTTTGAATATCGTCATCATTGAAGGTGCCGGCGCAATCAACAACGTGCGGCAGCGCACCGCCCGGGCTCCCATCATCCAGGTAGAGGATCAGAACCGCCGTCCCGTCGCTGGGGCGGCGGTCGTGTTCATGCTTCCGGAACGCGGCGCCTCGGGTATCTTCCCGAACGGCTCCCGGACGGTCACCATGATGACCGACAACCAGGGCCGCGCGGTGGCCCGCGGGATCCGCCTGAACAAGGTTCAGGGCCGTATGGACATCCGCGTCACGGCTTCACACCAGGGCCGGACCGCTGCAATCGCCATCAGCCAGACGAACGCCATTCCGCTAGCCGCTGCGGCCGGGATGGGAATCGGACTCAAGGTGCTGATCATTGCCGCCACCGCAGCGGGACTTTCAGCCGCGGGCGTGGCAGTTGCGCGAAGTACAGGCGGCGACAACACCTCCACAGCCGGGCGCACCGCGACCGTCACGCCGGGCGCCGGAACTGTGGGCCCTCCGCGATAAGCCATTCCTGAATGGGTGAATAACATGCGCAACCTGTTACAGATTTTCATTCTTGCTCTCGTACTTGCCGGACTTTCTCTGCCTGCCGCCGCTCAAGGCGGCTCGCTTTCGGGACCCGTGCTCGGCTACGCGCCGGACTCGGACGGCGTCCGCCCCATCCGGGGAATCGCGGGGGCCTCGCTACTTGGCGAGCGCCTGCCGCTCGGCTTCGCCACATCCGCCGTGGAGGTCTCGCCCGGGCAGGACTACGTGCTCGCGGTTTCGGCCGAAGACGGACTGGTGCGAGTGCTGGGTTTGGGTGTTGAGCCGCTAACGGCCAGCACCATCGAAGGCATCGCACCCGCGCCGGACTGCCTGATCCTGAGCCCGCGGGGAAGCGCCGCCCTGATCGTCGGGAGCGATGAAGGCCGCGCCTGGGTGGTGACGGGCCTTCCCGCCGCCCCCACCGCCGCAACGCTGAACCTGGCAGGCGTCTCGGGCCAGCCGGACGCCTGGGCAGTAAGCGACGACGGCAGCACGGTCCTGGCAGCAACAGGCACCGGACTGTTTCTCGTTACTGTCGAGGGCGCACGGCCGCTGCCTTCGGCCGGTGCTGTCACGGCGCTGGCATTCCTGCCCGGCAGCCTGGACGCCCTGGCGGCCGGCGCTGGACAGGTCGCGGTGCTAAGCGATACCGCGGGCCAGCCTGCGTGGCGGGTTGCGGGTACCTTCGCCGAAGAGTTCGGAGATGCCGTCGCGGTAGCCGCCGCCCGAGGCCGCGCTTTCGTGGCGGGGAACCGGTCGGTGGCAGTGGTGGATCTCGAAACCGGCGCCGTCTCCGAGTTCGCCGGCTCCTGCCAGGTGACTGGACTGGCGCGCCTCTCGGGCGAAGCTTTCCGCCTCACCGGCGTCTCGGCAGAACCCATGTGGATGATCGAAGGGAGCGATGAGCCCCGGCTGCTGTTCATTCCGCCGGTGCCCCCCGCACCGGCTGCTGCCGAGGAGGAGGGCCGCTAATGTCCACACGCCTGTTCTATCGCACCGCTTGCGTCCTGGTGGTCCTGCTCGCCGTGGCCGTCGCCGGCTACGCGCAGCAGACCGCGAGCGCTACGATCACTGGATTGAACGCCTACTGGCCCGGGACTACCGCGCCCGGCGGCGCCGCTGTAACCGCGGGAATGGATTTCTTTGATCTGGTGATCGATGGCACTAACCTTGGATACTCCACGAGCTTTTCCGTCCAGTGGACGAGCGGCAACACCGGCCTGACGACCTCGCTCGAGACTCTCTCGGCCGGCGCGAGCATCACGGCTATGGTCCCCCCCGACTTGGTTACGGTCGAGGACAACGTCCAGATCCGGATTCTGTACAACAGCACGGAGCTCACCGACCCCTTTGACTTTCGCGTCAACCCGCCGATGACGGAGGTCACACTCCCGAATGGTGTGGCGGGGGTGCCGTACTCTGCTCCGATCGTCACGGGGGGAACCCCTCCGTACAACTATGGCGACTCATCTCTCCCTTCCGGCTTTACGATCGATTCCGCGAGCGGCAACCTGGTGGGCACTCCCACTTCGCCGGGCACCTTTCCCTTCGTCGCATATATCTGGGACGGGTGGAGCAACGTCAGTTCGAGCGGCGTGCTCGTGATTCAGCCACCCCCGCCGCAAATCACCGTCGCACCGGTCGCGTACGGCATGGTCTCGCAGGCCTACAGCCAAGCTTTCAGCGCCACGGGCGGCGTCGGCGAGCCATACATGTGGTCGATTGCCTCAGGCGCGTTGCCCCCCGGCCTCTCCCTGGATCCACAGAGCGGGACGCTGACCGGCACGCCGCTATCCGGCGGCAACTTCAATGTCGTCATCCAGGTGATGGACAGTATGAGCGGGATCGGTTTGCGGGCGGTGACTATCACCATCTTCGACGTGGGCCCCGCCACGCTGCCTAATGCAACCGTCGGGACGGCTTACTCCCAGGCATTCACTCCCGTCGGCGGAGTATCGCCGTACAGCTTCCACGAGTTCCTGACCTCTCCGAACGGCCCGACAACCACGGTACCGCCCGGCCTGACTCTCAGCTCATCCGGAATTCTCAGCGGCACCCCGACGGCGACCGGAACGTTCAATATAAACCTGCAGGTGACGGATGGGCAGGGGCGCGTTTTCATTAAGGTTATTTCGATCGTAGTGGGTCCTGCCGCCCTGACGATCACCACCGCTTCCCCGCTGCCGGGCGGCACCGTGGGGACGCCGTATAGCGTCGCGTTTGTGGCAACCGGCGCTGCTTCGGCAATCACCTGGACCATTTCCTCGGGCACCCTTCCACCGGGCCTTACCCTGGCTTCAAACGGTTTGTTGAGCGGCACCCCAACGTCTGCCGCGACGGCGGCCTTCACCGTCCGGGCCGCCACCGGCACCAGCCCGGCTGCGGCGATCCAGTCCGCCACGAAGTCTTTCGCTCTTTCTGTGGCCGACAATGTCTCGGCACTCGAAGTGACCACCGTTTCGTTGCCCGAAGCCACGTACCAGATCTCGTATTCCGCCGGCTTCACCGCCGCAGGCGGGAAGCCTCCGTACTCGTGGTCCATCGCCGGTCTTCCCGCCGGACTGGCAGCGGGCGCGGACGGCACCATTAGCGGCACCCCCACTGAAATCGGCACGTTCAGGGTGGCAGCCACGGTCGCAGACGCCGACGAGCGCACGACTGGCCGGTACTACACCCTCGTGGTCAAAGCGCCACCGCTCCTGATCAGTACCATTTCACCTCTTACCGAGATGAAGTTGGGGATTCCCGCTACCCAGGCGTTCAGCGCCACGGGTGGGGTGGCGCCGTACTCGTGGGGCATCTCCGGAGGCTCCGTTCCCCAGGGGGTCAGATTCTCCGCCGGGATGCTTAGCGGCACCCCCAGCGCCGTAGGTGAATTCCAGTTCATCGTACAGGTGAGAGACAGCAAGGACACCATCACCAACAAGAGCTTCAGCCTGAAGGTGGTTCCCGACCTCCTGACGATCACGACCCGGACGCTGCCGGAAGGTCGCGTGGGCGAGGCATACTCGGCTTCGGTTGTGGCATCCGGGGGCGCGCCGCCTTACCATTGGGCCATTTCCGCTGGAGCGGCGGGGTTAAGCGGCGATTCCGCCGGCAACATCGCCGGCACCCCCACGGCGGCTGGAACGTCGACGGTTACCGCTGAAGTGACGGATTCCAAGGGCGCCAAGGCGTCCGCTTCTTTTGAACTCGGCATCTCGGGCGCAGCCCTGCGGATCACCACGGCCGGCCTGCCTGACGGCACGGTTGGGTCTGCGTACTCCGCCGCATTCGCAGCCACGGGGGGCACACCCCCGTACCGGTGGGCAGCAGTCGCGGGTTATGCCGCGGGACTGGCGCTGTCGAGCGATGGCGCGCTGACCGGCACTCCCGGGGACGCCGGGGACTACACGGTTTACGTGGAGGTTACCGACAGCCAGGGGCTCAAGCAGAGCCGGGCGTTCTCCTTCCGGGTTTCGCAAGCCAGCCTGTCCATCACCACCGCCAGCCTTCCCGGCGGCACCGTCGGTGCTGCCTACTCGGCCGGGCTAACCGCGACGGGTAACTCGGGTCCGGTTACCTGGACAATCGGCGGTTTGCCCGACGGCCTCACCGGGGTTCCGGACGGCAGCATCAGCGGCACGCCGCGCGCACCCGGCACCATCAGCGTTACTCTGGAAGCGTCTGACGGCGCCGGCCACCACGCCACCCGCACCGTGAGCCTTGCGATCGGCTTACCGGCAATTCCGGGGGTGACGATCGGGGCGCCAGAAACCGCCAACCCGGCCCAGCAGCCCGCGCTACAACTCGGGCTGGAGGGCACCTATCCGCTCACCATCAGCGGTATTGTGACCCTGACCTTCGCGGCCGATGGCGGCGGGGACGACCCGACCATCGTGTTCTCGAACGGCAGCCGCACTGTCGCCTTCACCATCCCTGCCGGCACTAATCTGGCAACCTTCGCGGTGCCGAACCTGGCACTGCAGACCGGCACAGTATCGGGCACCATCACGCTAAGGGTTACGCTCCAGGCTTCAGGCACGGACATTACGCCCTCGCCGGCGCCGTCCCGCACCATCCGGGTGAACCGCATGCCCCCGGTAATCACCCGCGTCACCGCCGCCCGCACCGCGACTGGTTTCAACGTGACCGTGACGGGTTACTCCACTACCCGGGAGATTAGCGAGGCGATTTTCAGATTCGCCCCGGCAGCCGGGACGACGATTACCAGCGCGGAAGTCTCGGTGCCGGTGCAGTCCATGTTCACGACGTGGTACAACAATCCGGATTCCAGGGCCTATGGCAGCCAGTTCACCTTTACCCAGCCGTTCACGATCAACGGCGAGTCGACATCCGTGATCGGAGTATCGGCCATATTGGTGAACACAGCAGGAAGGTCGGAATCGGTCTCGGCAACAATGCCGTAGGCGGGCAGGCGGTCTGGCTTCCTTGCGGTCGCGGTCCTGAAAGGAACCGGGGCCGTGAGGAAGCCCGCATCAAATCCTTACAGCGTCTTCCTGAACCAGTCCAGCGTCTCTTTCCACATCGCCGGCGTGTAGCTGTGGCCCACCCCCGGAAACACAACACCCCGGAAAGCGTCCTCCTTGCCGTATAACCCGTACAGCTTGCGCTGGAAGTCGTTGATGATCGTTACACCCTCAACGGGCGAGCCGGGGTCCAACTCTCCGCTGAGCGTCAGATGCGGACGCGGGGCGATCAAGCCGACCACGCTTTCAATATCGATCCCTGCCTTGAGCAGGCCCGGGACAAAATAGTAAATTCCGTGCTGCGCCAGGTCGCCATGGGCAATCAAGGTCTGGTAGCGCGTGAGGCACACCACACTGACGGTGGACTTAATGCGGTCGTCCATGGCGGCGGCCCACCAGGAGCGCGTGCTGCCCATGCTCATCCCCATCGCGCCCACGCGCTTGGGATCCACTTCCGGCCGGCTGAGCAGGTAGTTTAGCGCCAGGATGTCGTCCCGCACCATCATGCCCCACAAGGTGCGGCCCTCCCAGAGGAACTTCTTGAACAGCGAGGTCTCCGTCAGGCGGCCCTCCTCGCGGTGGCCGGCCGGACCGTCGAAGCGCCGCTCCCCGAAAGCGTAGCTGTCGATTCCCAGCACCACGTAGCCTTCGCGCGTTAAGGCCTCGCCGGTGATGGTATCCATTTTGCTGAAAGCCCGGGTGATCAGCTCCTCCTTGCCGTTCTTGTAGGCTCCGCCGTGGTAGTGGTTATACAGGATGGCCGGGCCCGGGGTCTTGCGACCCTCGGGCACCAGCACGTAACCGTATACCTTGTCCCCCACACCGTTGTCGTAGCTGATGCGCTCCAGCGTGTAACCGGCGCGCTGCTCCCGGCTCTCGATGACAGGCTGGGGCGTGAACAACGGGGGCCACTCTCCCAACAGCCCCCGCAGTGTGGAACGCAACTCGCTCTTCCGCTTGTCCCACTCCGCCCCGGTCTTCGGCACGGGAGTGTTGAAGGTGCCCTTGGCCGGCTTCGAGCCCAGGAAACCTTCGCCGAAGAACACCGGCTTGTGGCCCGTCTTGGTCGCCCACTTAATGCCGGCTTCGACGCGTTCCTTGTAATCCGGCTCGTAGGCCTTGTAGTTCGGGTAGTAGTACTGCTCGTGGATCATGAGCTCGATCACTTCGGACTGGTGCGGGTCCTTTCCGATCTCCTGCAGCTTCCGCTGGATCTCATCGGGTTTGAAGGAGTTCATAACTATGTCATGCCGCACGAAGAGCATGTCGAGCTTGGTGTCTTTCCAATAATCGCGGCCGCTCAGATAGCGGACTCGCGGCGCATCCAGGTAATAGCTGACCCGGGGCTGGCCGTCGTTGTCGAGTTCGAAGTAGCCCACCAGTACCTTGATACCTTCCTTGCGCAGCGCCTCGCAGGTCTCCCGCGTGGCTTCGCCCCAGTGGATGGTCGTGACCGGGCTGAGCAGTTCCTTGCCGGCGAAGCGGATGATCTCCGCGGTGATCTGCCGGTAGTCGCGGATCACCTGTTCGGCGGGCGCCTTGATGTACGGCTTGTCCGGGTCGTTGCCGCGGGCATGGAAGGTGAGCCGGATCCAGTCCGCGTTGCGCTGCCACTCAGTTTTGTAGCGGTCCGGCATTTGAGACAGGTTGAACCCGTCGGTCTCGTAGTAGATGTTGAAGTGCACCTTGGTGCCGTACTTCTGGTGCATGTCGCGCCAAAAAGCCAGGAAGGGATTGTCGAAGATGGAGGCGTAGCCCTTCTGCGCGATGTCCCGCAGAAACCAGATGTTATCATCGAGGGAGACGCGGTAGCGCGGCACTGAATCGCGATCCCAGAGCACCGTGATGGCGTCTTTGGCGGCGCCGTTCTCGACTACCAACCGGTTCTCCTGCTCGCGCAGCAGTACGCGCGCTTCCCACTTGCCCCCAGCGGCTTTGGCGGGCACGCCGTTAACCTTTACCTTGCCCGTCCCTTCACCCTTCACCGATACCCACAGCCCGGCGGCTGTGGTCTCCCCGTCGTGCCGGTTCAGAATGGCGCCGTCCGGCGGCTCGGTGATCCGCAATTGCTGTCCGTATGCAGTAGCTGCAAGCAACACGATAGCGATCCTGTTCCACATTTTATGTCCTTGACTTGCTGACGATGGAACTACACCTTTTCCGGCACCACGTACGGCGCCCGGTAGGTCCGCCGCAACATGCGGTTCGCCTCCGCGTCTCCCACGCATGCCAGTGTTTTAGGGTCGAACCGGATGGTCCGGCCCAGACGATAAGAGATGTTGGCCAGGTGGATGAGTGTGCAGGTGATGGCGCCCTCTTCAATCTCGGCGTTGAGATCCTCGCGCCGGCGGCTGCGCACCGCCTGCACGAAGTTTTGCATGTGGTTGTCGCGCGATGGCCCGGCCGCCGGACCCGGTTCCTGCTCTTTCCCGAGAAAGGTCTTATACCCCATCCTCTCCCGCACCATGTACCCCTTGGAACCGTAGAAGATGTTGCCGACCGCGCCCTTGCCGGACGCACCGACGACGCCTTCCTGGTTGCTGATCCAGTGCCGCACCTCAAAGACCAGCATCTTCTTCCTGCCGCCTTCGTCGAACTCGAACATAGCGGTGATCGTGTTGGGGGTTTCCTGGTCGTCGTCGAACATGAAGTGCCCGCCGGTGGCGCTGACCTTGGTGGGATACGTCACCCCGAGGCCCCATCGCGCGACGTCCATTTCGTGCACCCCCTGGTTGCCGATATCTCCATTCCCGTAATCCCACTGCCAATGCCAGTTGTAGTGGAAGCGGTTCTTGGTGAAAGGCTTCACCGGTGCGGGGCCGATCCACAGGTCGTAGTGCACGCCGGGGGGAACAGGCTCGGGCTTCGCGCGCCCGATGGTGTCGCGCCAGTTGAAGCATAGCCCGCGCGCCATGTAGACGTCGCCGATCACGCCTTCCCGCAGCTTGGCCATGCCCTCCTGCACCGCGGGGGCCGAGCGCGTCTGCGTCCCGTGCTGCACGATCCGGTTGTATTTGCGCGCCGCCGCCACGAGTTGCCGGCTCTCGAACGCATTGTGGGAGCCGGGTTTCTCGACGTAGACGTCCTTACCCGCCTGGCATGCCCAGATCGTCTGGAGGCTGTGCCAGTGGTTCTGGGTGGCGATGGCCACGGCATCGATGGACTTGTCGTCCAGCAGCTTGCGGAAATCCGTGAAGGCAGCCGGACGCTTGCCCGTGAGCTTCTCGACACCGTCGAGGCGCGTCGCGAGCAGCGGCTCGTCGATATCGCACAGGGCGGCGATCTCCGCCCCAGGCATTCTCCCGAAACCTGAAATGTGGTCCCGCCCGCGGCCCCTAAGGCCGACCAGTGCGATGCGTACCCGGTCGTTAGCTTGGTTCATATCGTTACCGTACCTCCACTTTCGTTGCAGGATCGTCCATTATGCGGGACATCCTCAGCCCAGCACTGCCGTAATCGTCGCGGCGCACTCCTTTACTTGCTCCGCCATGACAGCCACATTTTCGGAGGTGACCTGAGAGGTGGTGCCGGAAACACTCACCGCCGCGATCACCTTCCCTTCAGCGTCGAAAATAGGCGCACCGATGCACCGCGCACCCAGCTCGTCTTCTTCGTCGTCGAGCGAATAGCCGGTCTTACGAATGCGGGCCAATTCGTCCTTCAGCCGGCGGGGCGAACAGATCGTGTTATCGTTGCGGCGGGGCAGCCCTCGATCACGCAGCAAGACTTCCACGTCGGCTTCCGGAAGGTACGCCATCAGCGCCTTACCCACGGCTGTACAGTGCACGTCCATGCGCTTGCCGAGCCATGTGGCCAGCTTGAAAACGTTGGGCGGCTCCACTTTTTCGATGAGCACCGCCTCCCCCTGCTCCATCATTGCCAAGTGGACGGTAAGGCGTGTCCGCGCCATCAGCGCCTTCAAGAACGGCAGCGCCTTTTCACGCAAACCGATGCCGCTCAGAGCCATATTCGCAAGGCCGAACAGCTTCAGGCCGAACAGGTAACGGCTCTTTTCGTTGCGGTGCAGGTAACCGCGCCGTTCAAGCGTGAGCAGCAGGCAGTGGACCGAACTCTTGGGAAGCGCCATCCGCCTCGTCAGTTCGCCGAGGGTGAGCCCGGACCGCGACTGCGCCAGCAGTTCGAGCGCGCTCAGCGCTTTGTCTACGGCCGGGACCGAGGGGGTTTTAATGCCATTCATAACGCTCTCCGTTCAGAATACCGGACGATGAGGCATTGTATCAGGCTGCTAACTCGGCAGGCTGCTAACTCGGCAGGCTACCGACTCAGGCAGGCTGCCCGGCCGATAGCGGGTTGCGGGGCAGCCCCAGTTCGTCAAGCAACTCCAATACGCGGCTATTCAGGAAGCGGATATGCGCGAGGTCGTAGGGGCCCAGTTCCAGCGTGGATTCCCGGACAGCAGTGGCCCGCAGCAGTCCGCGGGCTTCGAGCAGCATCTTCTCGGCGTGATGAAACAGCTCGAGGTTCTGCAGGCTGAAGACGATCTGCGGCAGCACCCCGCGGAAAGCGCTGTAAGCACCCAGCCGGTCGCCGCTGGAGGCTAACTTGAAAACGCGGTCGAGCAAGTCCGCTACAGCCAGCCCGGGCATTACACCGCAGATGCCGGCAGGCAGCAGTTCCAGCAGGTACATACCGCCCCAGCCTTCAATCACCCCCACCTCTCCGCCGGTGGCCTCGACGATGCGCGCCGCCTTGGCGGCCATTAGCGCCTCTTCGAGTTTGACGTAGCGGAAATGGGGGTGCGCCCGATGAAGCGCGGCCACGAACTCCGCCCCAATGGTGGCGCCCCCGGGGTTGAAATCCTGAATGACGACGGGCAGGTCCACGGCGCGGAGGATGCCGTCGAAGTAGCGGCGCAGGTCGCGCTCCCCGAGGGCGAACAACCGCGGGGTCCCGATGTTGACAGCAGTCGCGCCCATCCCGGCCGCACGCACAGCCGCCTCGCGGGCCAGGCGTAGCGACGGATGATTCACCTGCGCTATTACGGGGATGCGGCCGCGCCCCGCATCGATGGCGGTGCCCAAGGCCTCCTCCCGCTCCTTCTCGGCCAGCTTGTAGAACTCGCTGGCATATGCCGGCAGGCAGACCGCGCATAACCCCGCCCGCCAGGCAAACTCGATCAATCCACGCAGGCTCTCATGATCGATGCTCCCATCCTCAGCGAACGGCGTGGGTACAACCGGGACAATCCCCCGAATCCGGAACTCCGTCATGGACAGATTATAAACGGGCGCACATTATAAACGGGCGCGCATCCATCCGAACGTCCAAAATACCGGACGAGTTGCGCTCACGGGTCCGAGACGGATAGCGCTATGGTCGTAACTGATGCGATTTTGCGTCTTTGCCATCCTCGTGACCGCGGCGGCAGCCGCGCAACAGCCCGAGTGGCACGACACGGCGGTGCTACACTCCGGGACGGCGAAACGCAGCGTGACCCGCGGGTCTTCCTCAACCTGGACTGGAATCAGATGGGTGTAGGGGGAATCGACAGTTGGGGCGCCAATGCGTACCCCATGGCGCCGTACCGTATCGATAGCAGCGAGCCCCGGCGGTATCGTTACCGGCTGACGCCCATTGACGGGGTTTTCGGCGCCAAGGCCCGGGAAATCTTTTAGCCGCGAACGCTGCGGGAGGAGTAGTGCGGTTCCGCCCCGGAGCGTTACAATAGCGGGGGGTCCAAACTCCAGATTCGACCATCAGATTTCCCGCGCAGCCGATGGGGAACCCGTGTGCACCGAAGTTGACGACGACCGAAATCCTGGATGCCCTGGAAGCCGGCATTCTGGCGTTGCGCTCTCGCAACGGGTCCGCCCCCGGAGGTCCGGGTGCGATGGCAGGGGCCGCACTGCGCGTGGAAATCGCCAGGGCGGGCTTGTCAGCGGGTGATTTTGCCAAAGCCGCGGGCGTGGGACGCCAAGAGGTCGAAGACTGGATTGAGGAGCGGATACCTGTCCCGGGCTGGATCCCGGCGGCTATCCGGATCCTGGCCCTGCTTACGCCTTCGGCCCGCCGGACGCTGCTCAACGGCAGCGCAACGAACGCGGGGAAGCGCCCCGACAGATCTCATCCATTTTCCAGAATCGAGGAATTGTAATCATGCCCGATAAAAAGACCATGCACGAGAAGCCGCGGCTCATCCTGACGCACGGCGAAAAGGGAGGCGTGGGTAAGACCACGGTGGCGCGGGTCATCGCCGACTTCCTGAACTCGCGCGACACGACGTTCCGCGCGTTTGACGCCGAAGGTGCCAACGGACAACTGCTGCGCTTCCATCCCGGCGAAACCGCCCCGGTGGACGTGAGCAACGCCGCCACCATCGCGCCGGTTCTCGACTACGTCATGGAGGGCGGCGGTAAGCGTATCGCCCTGGTCGATCTCGGGGCGCGCTCCGGTGAGGAAGTAAAGAACTGGCTTTATCGTGGCGGTGCGCTCGAGGAAGCCGAAGGGGGACGGCTCGGTATCACTGTCGTCTACGTGCTCGGCGGCGCGGTGGACAGCGTCGGACACCTGAAGGAGTGCTTCGGCGCGCTCGGCCGCGAGGTGAGCTACGTTATCGTCAGGAACTTCGGGGTAGCCGGCAAGTTCGACGTCTACGACCAGTCGAACGTCCGGCAGGACCTGCTCGCGGTAGGTGCGCGGGAGATCGATTTCCCGGTGCTCGACGGCACCGTATACCAGTCCGTGGACCGCGCCAGCATCTCGTTTTCCGCCTTCGCCGAGGCGCCCAATGGCAACTTCGGCTACACCGAACGGCGTTACTGCCGCACGTGGCTGCGGGAGTGCTTCAAGGCTATCGAGGAAGTGGCCACGGCCCTGCAGTAGCCGCCGGGATCCGCGGCCACCTCATACGTCTTCCTCGATGCGTGTAAAGCCGATCAGCCCGGCGAGATCCACCTGCCACATGGTAACGGTCTCTCCGGGCGGATAGCCAGCCCTCGTTAAGGCAGGAGTGCGTCAGGTATTCCGAATTCAGCGGCGCCGTGCCGAACGGCCCACTCGAGAAACGCGGCACCGTGGATGGCTTCGAGGTCGGGCCGGGATTCGTGAATGAAACGCCACAGCCGCGTGCCGTCGAAAGGTACGGGCTCGTTCAGCCAGCGGAAGAAGCTGCCGGGCGGTTCCGTCTGGAACGGGTCGCCGAACCCGGCGGCGTCGTCTGCCAGGCTGTCGTAGAATTGCCGGGCGATCTCCGGGATAGGCACGCCGTTGTCGAATGTGCCGTATCGATAGGGCCAGGCGACTATTTGGGTGTACCCAGCGCCGTTGATCAGCGCGGCGTAGTGCTCGTAAATTCGCGCGGCGGGGCCGAGATCGGCCGTCGCCAGTTCGGGGCGGTACTTCGTAACGCGATCCGGCCGCAGCGGGTCGAAGCCGCTGAAGTGGAAGAAGCGCGCGGGCCGGCCATTCACCAGGACGGCATCACCGTCGATCCGCACCTCGCGCTCCATCAGGTTCCAGTAAGCGATGTTGCAGCCGGGGTCCCGCACCACTTTCGCCCCGTCCACGAAAGCCGGTAACAGGTCGAGCCAGCGCTGGTCGTAATAGAGCCCCTGGGTGATCTCGTAGCGGCACTCCCCGTACAGCCGTTCCCGCCACCAGCCTAAAAAACGCCGCGCGGCCGGTGTATCGGAGAAGCCCAGAACGCCTCCGTTGAAAGTGCCGCACTGGAGAATGTTCAACTCGCGCCCGACACCGCCATGGCCAGAAGCAGGAGCGATCAGGTGCGGCGTTACAATCGCCGGGTGCCGCAGGGCCTGCTCGATCATTGGGGAAAGGTCGCCCATCACCAGCATGTCGGGATCCAGGTATAGCGCGGACGCAAAGCCGCGGTCGAGCAGGTGTTCCAAAAGGTACGGCTTGGAGGCTACCGCCACCTGGCGGCGGGAGTAGCGAAAGCGGAAGCGCTCCGGCTGCGGGATCGCCAAGTCCGCCAAGGTCAGCAATCGGAACGGTTCGCAGGCGGGGTCAAAAGAACCCTCAACCTCGTCCGCCAGCAGCACGTAAAACGGCACGCCGGGATGGCGCGCGAGGAAGGAATCCGCCAGCACGCGCGCGAATGAGAGATAGTTCTTCGCGACAACGGTCGCGACGGCCAAGCTATTCATCGAGACCATACTCCCGCCGGCCATGTTGAGCGATCCAGCGCACGAACTTACGCCGATGCTTCCCAAGCGGGTCCGGAAAAACCCGCTGGAGATCGGGCCGGGTGCCGTGGACCAGATGCCACAGGCGCGGCACGCCCTTAGCCACAGGCTCGTGGAGCCAGCCGAAGTAACTGCCGCGGGTGGAGGTGCAGAAGGGGTTGCCGAAGCACTCCGCGTCGCCTCCCATTTCCCGCAGGATGCTACGCGCTACATCGGGGATGGGCTCGCCGTTGTCGAAGCAGCCGTAGCTATAAGGCCAGGACCTGGTTTCCTGCCAGCCGGCCGCTTCGAGGAGCGACAGGTACCAGCGATACGCCTCGGCGGCCGGCCCGAGATTCGCCATGGTGAGCCGCGGGGAGTAGCGCGTCGCTCGTTCCGGGTGTTCCGGATCGAAGCCACTGAAGCGGAACAGTCGGACGTTTGCGGCGCTACGCTCCGGCAGGTTCCAGTGGGCCACATTCATCCCGGAGTCGCGAACGATTCCGACGTTATCGACGAAGGCGGGGGCGAAGTCCAGCCAGCGCTGCTCGAAGTGCATGCCCGCGGCGACGTCGCGGACGCAGTGGCTCCATAGGCGCTCCTGCCACCAGGCCAGGAAGCAGCGCGCCTCGGCGGTGCCGACGAACGCCGCGAAGCCGTTGTTGTAGACGCCGGAAAGCAGAATATTCAACTCGCGCGCCACCGGGTCGCCGGTTTCGGGCGGCTCTAGCAGGTGCGGGGTGAGGAGGACCGGATGGCGCTCCAGTTCCACGAGAACCGGCGCCATATCCCCCATCACCAGACTCTCCTGCTTGAGGAAGATGGCGGCATCGAAACCCTGGTCCAGCAGCCACGTGAGCAGGTACGGCGTAGCCGCGTAGCTCAGCTCCTGCGGGGTGTAATGGAAGCGGAAGCGGTCGAAGGCGGGAATCGGCAACTCGGCCAGCCGCACCAGGCGGAAGGACTCGCGGGCAGGGTCGAAGCAGCCATCGACCTCGTCGGCCAGCAGCACGTAGAAGGGGATGTCCGGGTGGTACTGCCGGAAGGAGTCCGCTAGCACGCGCGCGGATGCAAGCGCGGATTTGGCGGCAATCGTGCCTGCCGCAACGGTGCCGGCGATGTCGCGGCGCGAAAAGTCCACACCATAGTGTACTGTGGGGGCATGGCGCTCAACAGAAGGCGTTTCCTCGGCGCCGCGGCGGTCCCCTTTATCCGAACCGCGCAGGCCGCGCGGCGGCGGCCCAACATCGTTGTGTTCATGACCGACGATCACGGCGCGTGGGCAACCGGCGCCTATGGCTGCGGCTCTATCCAGACGCCCCATATCGACCGTCTGGCAGCCACAGGGGCACGTTTCACCCGCGCTTTCGCAGCCACGCCCGTGTGCTCGCCGAGCCGCATGACCTACATGACCGGGCTCTTGCCCTCGCAGCATGGAGTGCAGGACTGGCTTATCCCACTGGATAGCTTCGGCCCCGCGACGCGCCGCTGGCTGGACGGGCATCGCACGTGGTCCGAGGTGCTGGCCAACGCCGGCTACACCCTGGGGATGTGCGGGAAGTGGCACATGGGGCAGGATGACCAGGCGCAGGCGGGCTTCCGCTGGTGGGCCACGGTGCCCGGCGGCGGCGGGCCATACCGGGATTGCGAGTTCGTCCACAACGGCGTCACACGGCGCGTCCCGGGCTTCAAGACGGATGTCCAGACGGACTTCGCCCTCGACTTCCTGGACCGCCATCACAAGGAGCCGTTCGGCCTTTTCGTGCCTTTCTACGCGCCCCATACGCCGTACGACTTCCAGCCCGAGCGCGACCGCCTGCCGTACGCCGACGCCGCCTTCCCCTGTTTCCCGGACCCCCCCGCACACGCCTGGCAGAACAAGGGTCTCGCGCGCCATCACGGCAACCGGGCTTCGAAGCAGGCCTACTCCGCGCTGATCTCAGGCGTGGACCACAACGTAGGGCGCGTCCTCGCGCGACTGGAGCAGTTGAAGGTTCGCCGTAACACCGTGGTGGTGTTCACCGCGGACCAGGGCTGGAACGCCGGCCACCACGGGGTGTGGGGCAAGGGCAACGGCACCACGCCGTTCAATATGTACGAGGAATCGCTGCGCGTGCCGCTCATCTGGAACGATCCGCGGGGCATTCAGTCGGGGCAATCGATAGACGCCATGGTGTCGAGCTACGACTTCTTCGATACGCTGCTCGATTACGCGGGCATCCAGCCGCCCGAAGACGCTCGGCGCCGCGGCCGCAGCTACGCCGCTTTTCTCCGTGGTGGCAAACCCGCGTGGCGCAACCGCCTGTTCTTCGAATACGCCTACGTGCGTTCCGTGCGGACCGAAAACATGAAATACGTGGAACGCGCGGACGGCTACCCTTGCGAACTGTTCGATATTGAAGCCGACCCCGGGGAGACCCGCAACGTCCTGGCGGAGGTACCCTACGCGAAACAGCGCGATGCGCTGCAGGCGGAGTTGGCGGAGTACTTCCGGGCGTCCGGCGCGCCCCCTATCGGGGAGTGGCGCAAAACCACGCAGCAGAAGCTCTCGTGGGATTAGGGCGCCCGCGGGCACTCCGGAATGGTCCAGCCCGACACGTCCCCCGGCGATTCAAAACCGGATCGCTATCGGGTCGCGAGGTACTCCAGGCTGATCCATTCCTCATCCGGCCCCGTGTTGTCCAGGACCTGGAGGACACGAGCGCCCGAATCCTCCAGGGTGCGGATAACCTGTTGCTGCGGCAATCGGTACATCTCCATGACTGTGGGCACGCGTAGAATCTTACGAGCCAGGGCCTTATAGACGTTGTGTACCAGGAAGTGGCTGATATCGCGGTAGCGGTGCTTGGCCGGAAGTTGAAAGACGATCAGACCACCGGGCCGAAGGACTCTCACGAACTCGCGAAGGTACGAGCGGATGTGGCGACGCGGCACGTGCTGTAGCGTGATGCGGGAATGGATGAAGTCGAATGAGGCGTCGCCGAAAACGCGGAGATGGTTCTGATTATTCAGTACGTAGCGGCATCGCTCACCGCGGCGGTTGTATTGCCTGGCCAGGTCCAGCATGGCGGGGGCGATATCCACGCCAGTGACGTGCTCGAAGTAGTCACCCAAGGCCTGGGTGACACGACCGACGCCACAGCCAAAATCCAGTGCCGTGTTGCGCGCCGCTGGGCAGCCGGTCTCGTCCACCCACTCCATCGCCCGCCGCGCATCCACCATCCCTGTGGCGAAGAACTCGTCGAGATTCCACCCGCCGTTGCGCCGCCGCGGGTCGGTGATGATCGCCCAGAGGGGGTCTGATCGTCCAAGTTGGTCCCACTGGGACTGTTGTGCCCGGAGCTTCACAGGAAGGTCCATTATAGGCCAACGCTGTTCCAATCGCAGCACAGCCAAGCTGCTCACGGGGAAGCCCTCACGCTCTACGCCACAGCACTGTGGCTTCTTTACGACCGACCAGTGCCGAGCAGGATCAAAGGGCCGCTAGTGCGCCGGCGGGCGGTCCGGGATGGTCCAGAAGTAAATGGTGTCGCCCTCCACGTCGATCTGCTTCTCCGGCTTCCAGTCGCCCATATCGTGGGAATGCGAGACGATGCGGGTGCCGGGCTTCAGTTCGCTCCATAGCCTGGGCCGCAGCCTCAGATTCAGGTGGGGTTGCAGGTAAAGCATCACGACGGTTGCATCGCGGAACTGTGCTTTGAAGAGGTCCTCGTTGCGGAACCGGATGCCGTTCGCGATGCCCGCCTGGCGAGCATTCTCGCGGGCTTCCTTGATGCGCTGGGGGTCGATGTCGATGCAAACCCCGCGCGCGCCGAAATCCCGCACTGCACCGATGACGATGCGGCCGTCCCCGCAGCCGAGATCGTATACCAGGTCGCCCTTCCCGACGTTCGCCAATTTCAGCATCGCGGCGGTGATCGCAGGCGATGAGGGCTCGTAGCGCACGTCCGGAACCGGCCGTTGGGCGCAGGCAGGGGTGAAGGCGTAGCTCACAAGGAGCGCAATTGACAATGCGGATCGCACGCGAAGATGATAGTCCAGCGGCCGAGGCAAATCAACCGCCAGGCATCGCATTGGTAACTGGCCGCCCTGGCGGAGCCCCCTCCCGCCATTGTGTTTTCTCCCCGGCTGCTATAGAATCCAACCTGCCGCCATGCGGCTGCCCGCGGAGGTGGAGGATGTTCCGTTCCCTGAAAGGTTTCAAAGCCCAGTACGACGACGTCACTGTTTTCGTGGCCGCCGATTTCGACGAGTACCGGGTGCTGTTACAGGCGCCCGGAACCATCGTCCAGGGGCGCCGCCAATTCAACGAAGCACAGGCCAAGGAGCACGCCCGCACCCTGGCTGCGGACTACCTGAAGGAAAGGCTGGGCACCGACACCGCCCTGCAGAGCCTCGATTGGATCCCGTTCGGCCAGCTCGACTGGCTGGCCTGGAATCCATAATTCAACGCGGCCGCACCGCGCCGGTAGCGGCCCACTCGGCGGCACGTGCGATGGCCGCGGCTACGCCCGGTTGCCGAAGCGCCGCCGCATCGTGCCCGAGGGTGGTGTGGACCGTCCTGCCGCTCCCACACGCCACCGTCCAGATGATGGGCTCCTCGTCTCCCGTGCCGCGCGTCTTCAGGTCGCTGAAAGCCGCGGCGATAACGCGCGCTTCGGGCCGCAGGTCCAACCGGTGATAAAGCTCGTCGTTGGCCAGGAAGCTCGCTTCGACGCCCCGGGCAATAGGGTGTTCGCGGTCCACCCACTTCACTGGGAAAACATGCCGCGCACCGTGCCCGATATTCTCCGGCTTCCAGGTGGCACCCAACATCGCGGGCCATGCGGGCCAGGCGCCCTCGGAGGTAGGCTGCCAGCGGCGTTCCCGCAGTTCCAGTCCGAAGAACGGCCCGTAGCTCACGCCGTGCAGGGAAATCAGCCCCTTACCGCCGCGCACGAACTGCTCGATGGTGCTCTCGGCTTCGTCGCCGAAACGTGGGCCGTTGTAGTGCACCAGCACGGCGTCATACCGCGCCAGGGAGCCGGTTGTAATGCCCCGGGCGTCTTCGGTCACGGTGACGTCAAAGCGGCCGGCGTTCTCCAGAATCGTCTTGAGCACGGGCGTGGTTTCGCGCCAGTCGTGCGAGGGGTCCATCCGGCCGGTGACGATGAGCACGCGCAGGCGTGCATCCTGCGCGTTGGCCAGCGCGGCCATCAGCAGCACAAGCACGGCGACCGGGCGCACCGTTACGCTCCCGCCGCGTTTTTGCTACGCGCCTCTTCCACCGCCTGCCGGACCCATGCCAGGCTGCGTTCCAGCATCGGCCCGCCGTTCCCTTCGCACTCGATGCTGAAGACGCCGTCATAGCCCCCGGCAATCAGCAACTCCAGGCAGCGGCGAATATTTGTCGCGTTGACGCCGTCCCCTACCGCGCAGTGGCTCAGCGCGATACCGGTCAACTCGCCCTTCGCCGCCGCGGCCAACGATTCACTCACGTCCTTGATGTGGACGTGGTCGATCCTGTCGCGGAAGCGTTCCGCGAAGGCCACCGGGTCCTGCCCGGCGATGAAGGTATTGCCCGTATCCATGTTCATTCGCAGGTAGGGTGAATCGACGAAGCCCAACATCTCGGCCATGAAATCGGGCTTGGTGGTGAAGTAGCCGTGCGGCTCGACGTTGATCGTGATTTCATAGGCCTCGGCTGCCTCCAGCAGTCGACGGTAAATGCGGCGCAGGTGTTCGATGCCCTCGCGGTCGGTCATGCCGGGGGGAGGGTTGCGGTCGTCCGTGGTATCGATGCGCGGGCACCCAGCGAGCTTGGCCCAACGCATGGTGTGCAGGACGTACTCGACCCCCAGTGTCGCGCCCTCCGGCAACGAGAGCGGAAATGCGGCGTCCATCTGCGAAAACGCCACGCCATATCGGTCCATCTTACGTCGTAGGAACACCGGGTCTTCCCAGAGTGCCACGTGCGGCTGGTACCCGAGGCCGTGGATCCAGCTCACGCCGTCGATGGAACCGCACTCGATGAAGCGTACGCTGTTGCGTTTCGCCCAGTCGAGGCACTGCTCAAAATTCCAGTACGCGCTATTGAACGCGTCAGTGTGAAAACCGATGTCCATGGTGCCTCCAAAAGAGATAGTCTACACTCCCGTGCGGCGCCGGACACGGCTTCGCCGTTAGAACGGTACACCACGTGCAACACTATCCGGATTATGAGCGAGTACCAGGACACCATTGCGATCCGGTCCGCGCCGGCGGACGTCTTCCGCTTTCTTTCGAGCGTCAGCAATATCCCCAGCTACGCGCCGGTGATCAGGGAGGCGCGCCTCGAAGCCGGCGACCATCTTGTGGCGCTGGCGGAACCCGCCAAGCAGCAGCGCGAGATCAACGGCTACTTCCGGGTGAGCCACGAAACCCGCAGCATCGAGTGGGGTACCGACGGCACACCGAATTACCACGGGCGCCTCGAAGTGCGTGATTCCGGCGGCGGCGAAACCGAGCTTTCCGTGGAGCTCTCGATCGAACGCCAGGACGAGCAGCGCGTCCGGCAGACGTTACGCCAGGCCCTCGAGTCAATCAAACGGCAACTGGAGCAGGGCGGCGGCTACGTCGCGGGCGGCGGTATCTAGCCACACGGAACTGCATCTGGCCGGTCCGTCACTTGGCGCAACGGACCGGCACCACTTCCTAATTACTTTTTCGGACCGCCTTTCTTATTCGGTGGCTTGTTACCCCCACCTTCCGGGACGCACGCGCAGCCCGAACTGGTGTCCACACATTTTCCGGGTCCCGCTGTGCCCGAACAAGGGCTCCCCGGACTCACACAAGACCCGGTCGTCGTATCCACTTCGCACGCGCTCGGCTGCGCGGCCAGCACACCGACCCGCTCCAGCACTGCCGCGGCTCCCGTTCGTGGTCCGCATGTCATCGGATCCAACATACCGGCAGCTTGCGCGCTTACCAGCAACACGCACCCAACCGCCACGAAAAGAGCCCAGAACTTCAACTCCTCTTTCATGCTGTTCCCCTCTCTTGTGAATGTGATCTACCCAGGAGGTGCAGTGTTGTCACACTGTTCTAGCGAGAATACAGCACCGTTGGAATAAGTCAATGCCAGTAGCCGGGACGGAACGGTTCGTTCTGTGTCCTGGCCTTCATTGCGCAATAGATTTAACACCAGGCACTGTTATGTGTCGGTCAGTGGCTTCAACAACCAGCGATCAGATCCAGGTAGCGCCAGTCCTACAGCACCACCCGCTCATCGCCTTCCCGCCGCGTGACGCGCTCGCGGTCGAGGTATTCGAGCAGCGGGATGGCGTACTTCCGGGAGATGCCCGTCCACTCCTTGAACACCGGGACGGTGAAGCGTGTACCCTTGTAAGCCGCCAGCATGCCGCGCAGCTTCTCTATGGCCGCGCGGTGGAACACCAGGTCTTCGCTGATCCGCACCAGCCGCTTATCGCGTAGCAGGATTTGCAGCAGCGAGCGGGCGCGCGACGGCTCAACGCCCGATTTTGCCAGTACCTCGGCCTGCGCCGGCACCGCCAGCCCGGCCCGCTCGAAGGCACGCTCAATCGACGCCTGCGCCTGCTCCTCATCCTGCCTGAGCACCAGCCGGTGGGCGGCCAGCCGCACGGTTTCGCCCTCCCCGGCAATCTCCTTCGTGTCCGCTAGAAGGGCGTCCAGCACGAACGGCGGGGCGTCCGGCAGCTCGCGTCCGCGCAAGTCCTGTTTCGGCACACCCGGCAGTAGCGGATTCTTCCTGTGGAACTCCCGCAGGGTGCGGACCAGGCGCTCGCGCGTCGCTTGCCACCAGCCGCGGTCCACCAGCCACGGCTGCGGCTGCCGCAGAAAAACCCACGCGCCACCCTTGGCGACGGCCTCGATCTGGCGCTCGGTCAAGCCAGTGCGCCGCACCAGCTCAGGGAACCCCATGCCGCAGCCGGACTCCCGCACCAGCAGGGCGATTCGCGCAGTGGCATCGGGCGATGCCAGCACCGTGAGGCGCGCGCCGGGGTCGTCGCCGGTCCTGTACCGCACCGCGCCGGTGTCCAGCACCAGCCCGCCGCCGATAGTGGTCACAGGCGAGAACATCCGGATGATAAAGCGATCACCGGGGAGCAGTAGCGCGGGCTCCCGCAGCACGATGCGCGCCCAGGCGCGGCAGCCGGGTTTCAGCACGGTCGCGCCGCCCAGAAGCCGCACCTCCGCCTCGATCTCCGCGGTGCCGGCATGGAAATGCACCGGGGCGCGATGTTTGAGCGGCTTGGCAGAGGGAAGCAGGTCGAGCGAGCAATCGACCTGCCGCACGGCATTAAACAGCCCGGGGCCGGCCAGCACCATGCCGCGCCCCAGTTCCGCGGGTTCCACGTCCGGCAGGTTGACCGCAGTCCGCTGCCCTGCGGTGGCGCGCTCGGCGGTCTCTCCATACACCTGCACGCCCCTCACCCTCAACCGCCGCCCCAGGGGATACACCTCCACCTCGGACTCTTTCCCCAGCGAGCCCGAAATCATCGTGCCCGTCGCGACCGTGCCGAACCCCTTCACCGAAAAAACGCGGTCGATGGGAAGCCGAAAGTGCCCCGAGGTGTCCTTCTCCGGTACGGCCGCAGCGGCGCGTCCCAGTTCCGCCCGCAGCGCCGCGAGACCCGCACCCGTCGTGGAACTCACGGGCAGTACTGGCGCGCCCTCCAGGAACGACCCCGCCGTGAACTCCTCCACCTCCAGCCGGACCAGCTCCACGATATCCGCATCCACCAGATCGGCTTTGGTCAGCGCGATAATGCCTTTAGGGATGCCCAGCAAGCGGCAGATATCGAAGTGCTCGCGAGTCTGGGGCTTAATGGATTCGTCGGCAGCCACCACGAAGAGCACCAGATTGATGCCGCCCACGCCCGCCAGCATGTTCTTCACAAACCGCTCGTGGCCGGGAACGTCCACGAAACCGAGCCGCACTCCGGGCGTCAACTGCAGGTGGGCGAACCCGATATCGATGGTGATCCCGCGCCGTTTCTCTTCTTCCAGGCGGTCCGCGTCGATGCCCGTGAGGGCCTTCACGAGGGCCGTTTTGCCGTGGTCGATATGGCCCGCGGTGCCCACGATGATATTCTTCATGCTGCTCGTTCTCATGGTACTACCCGCCGCCGCGCAGGAACCCGGAACGCCGGTTTTCCGCGCCGGTGTCTCACTGGTGAAAGTGGACGTGCAAGTGACAGACGGTCGCGGCCGCACTATCCCGGACCTCACCGTGGCGGATTTCGAGGTCTTTGACGAGGGCGAGCCGCGCAAGATCTCCTATTTCGGCCGTGAAGCCGAGCCGCTCGATGTAGTGCTGTTGCTGGATGTGAGCGGCAGCATGCACCGTTCCTTGCGGGAGTTGGGCGATGCGGCGCAGGCGGCGCTCGGCGCCCTGCACGAGGGCGACCGCGTGGCCGTGATGCTGTTTGCACGCGAGGCCGCCGTACAGGAGCGGTTCACGCCCGATTTCCAGGCCGTGCAGTCCGGCATCCGGCAGGCCGTGGGAAGCCGCGGGCTGGGCAGCGGCACCGCCATCAACGCCGCCATCATCGAAGCCGCCAAATACATGGGGACGGAAGCCAGGCAATCGCGCCGCGCGGTCCTGATCGTGACCGATAACGTGAGCCTCAACTACAAGGTTCCCGACGAAGACGTGCTGCGTGCGCTCTACGGCGCCGATGCCGTCCTGAACGCCATCCTGATCGGCAAACAGAAGCGGCCCGACCCGCCCCCGGCCGGCCGCGATCTCAACCCCGACTTCACCCCGTCCGATGTTTTCAAGCTGGCGGAAGAAACTGGCGGGGAGGCTGTGGAGGTCCGCCGCGTGGGTGAATCGTTCCAGCAGATCATGGAACGCATCCGGGCGCGCTACGGACTGCAATACGATGCCCCACAGGCCGCACCGGGCGCCTTCCGCCGGATCAAGGTCAGCCTTACCCCGGCTGCGCTCCGCCGCTACCCTCGGGCCCGGGTTCACGCGCGCGCCGGCTATTACGCGGCCCGATAACCACCGCCTGTATTACGAAAATCGCCACGAATCCCGCCACCGGCAGCAACATTGCGGCGCGGAATCCGGCGGTGTTGGCAATCCGACCGAGCGCCCATGGCATGATCATCCCGCCCGAGAGCGCCATTGCGAACAGCAGCCCGAACACCGTGCCCGACCATGCTTCGAAGCGGCTGCCGGCGAGGCCGAGGGTGGTGGGGAAGATGCTGGCAATCCCGATGCCGGTGACAACCAGCGCCGCCGCTGCCACGGCTTCCCCCGGAGCCATAATCAACAGCAGCAAGCCCATGGCCGCCGCGAGCGCGCTGGCCATCACCACCGCGCTGCCGCTCACACGCAACAGAAGCCGGCTGAGCAGCATCCGCGCCGCAATCAGAGACCCCCAGTAGAGCGCCAGCAGCAGAGACGCCCGCGCAACCGGAGTACCAAGCTCGCGCGCCAGGAACGTGGAGACATAGCCTCCCAGGATGAACTCGTTGCCGGATTGGAAGAACAGCAGCAGCCCGAAAGCCAGCACCATGGGATTGCGTACGAGCCGCGCCGCTTCGGCCAGCGGCACGCGTTCCCTGTGCTTGGGTGCGGGAAAGGCAAGCACAGCCGAAAGCAAGGCCGGAACCAGAGCCAACCCGAGTGCGGCGTAAAGGATCGCCGCCAGGCCAAGAGTCGCGATCAGGGAGCCGATGGTGAACGGCAAGAAGATGGCGCCCAAGCCGAAGAAGATCCCCAGCAGGTTCAGGGCGGCGTTCTTCCGCATAGGGTCCTGGTGGAGATCGGCGATCAGGGTATTTGTGGCACCGTTGAGCAAGCCGCCCCCGGCGCCCAGCAGCACGATGGCCGCGAAGAGCGTTCCGTAGGCTCCCGCGTTCGCGATCCCGCCCAACGCCAGCGCCACCAGCAGCGGCCCCGCCACCATGGGCGGCTTCTTTCCGAAGCGGTCCATCAGGGGACCCAGCGTCAGCATGGTGGCCAGCATGGCGAAGTTCATCCCCAGGAAGAGATCGCCGGCGCGCGCCAGGTCGAAGCCGATCTCGACGGAGACCAGCGGCAGCACCGCGCCGAGCAGCGCCATCACCACACCGAAGACAAACATCCCCGAGTAGGCGGCCGCCGTCAGGTAGCGCGTGCGCGGCGCGTCCATGGGTCTACCCCCGGGGGAAGAACTTGGCCTGGAACTGCTCAAAGACCTTCTGGTTGTGGTCCTTCTCCACGCCCGGCACATTGGGGGAGACGAAGGTCACCGGCTTGATGCCCTTGGCCACCAGGCGCGCACCGGTTTCCGACACCAGCGACATCGCCACGAAGACCACCGCCATAGTGGAGCCCGCCCCTACCTTCTCCGGCATCCCGATATCCACCAGAGCGTCTTCGGGGGGCACGCAGTTGTCGATGGCGACATCCCCCACCTCGGCCAGCAGCTTGCCGGACGAGTGTGTGCGCGACGCGATCGCCAGGTTGGCGTGCGACGAAACCGTGACCACCGTGAGGCCTTTCTTCTTTGCCTCCATGGCGACCTCGATTCCCGCCGCGTTCGATCCCCCGTGGGAGAACACCAGCATAACGTCCCCGGCTTCGAGCGGATAGCTTTTCAAAAAGATCTCCGCATAGCCTTCGCGCCGCTCGAGCCACAGCAACTCTCGCGCGCCGCCCGGACCGATTACGTTGAACCACATCAGACGCGGATCATACAGCGGGTAGAAGCCGATGAAACTGCCGTAGCGCGGATAGATATCCTGCACCGGAATCACGGAGTGGCCGCTCCCGAACAGGTAAACGCGTTTGCCGCCGGCGATGGCTTCGGCCATCAACTCCCCGGCCTGCTGGAGCTTGGGCATCTCGGTGGCATGGATACGCGCCAGAACGTCTACGATCTGTAAGAAGTAGTTGTCAGCGGACATGCTGACCGCCCACTTTACCACTTACCCGCTAGTGGGTCTATTACCGTTCCGCGAATCCGGGCAGGCCGGCGATAAGATCCAGGAAAATCCGCACGTTATCATCCCAGAAGTCCCAACTATGGGTGCGCGGGGAGATCTCGCGGTATTCGTAAGGGATCTTCTTGTCGCCCAGCAGCGCCACGAACGCACGGTTCTGGGCCAGCAGGAAATCCTGCCCGCCGCAGGCGAGATAGATCATCGGCATCTCGGCGACCGGCACCTTCTCGACCAGGTGGAAGGGGTCGCGTTCCGCGCGCTCCATCGAACCGCCCGGACCGAACAGCCCCTGGAGTTCCTTGGTGAGCCTGGTGGCATGGGCGTTGGCGGGCGAAGGGTCCTCGTGCGAGATGCCCAGGGCGCCGCTGAACGAGCCGATGGCCGCGAACCGTTTCCAGTGTTTCAGCCCCAGGAAGGCCGCGCCATAGCCGCCCATCGAGAGCCCGGCGACCGCCCGGGACCGCTGCAGCGGAATGGTGCGGAAGCTGCGGTCCGCCCAGGGTATCAGGTCCTTGATGATCATGTCTTCGAACTTCGCCTTGGGGTCGGCCGCGCTATTGACGTAAAAGCTGCGCCCGCCATCCGGCATAACGATAATCAAGCGGTGCCGCGCGGCGTAGTGCGAGAGGTTGGTAAGGTAAGACCACGCCGTGTGGTCGTCGCTAAGCCCGTGCAGCAGGTATAGCGTCGGATAGCGGCGCGTGGAGGTTTCGTAGTCGGCGGGGAGCAGCACGTTGGCAAAGCGCTCCTCGCCGAGCGCTTCGCTCTTGAAACGGAACGTCTGGATGTTCCTGGCCGGAACACTCTCCCTGACGTCGGCGGCCCAGGCCCCGGCGGAGAACACGAGCAAGGCGGACACTATGGCGGTACGCACGCTCACAGAGTAGCAAACCGCTCAGCGCACCAGTACCCGCACCCCCGAGGGCTGCGTGCGCGTACGGTAGACCCGCTGCGTAGCCTTCTGAAAATCCTCAGGCCTGGCATTGTATATATCCAGGAACTTCTGGGGGTTGCGGTCCACCAGCGGGAACCACGAGCTCTGCACCTGCACCATGATGCGGTGGCCGCGGCGGAAGACGTGGGCCACATCCGGCATCACGTATTCCACCTTGGCCGGCTTCGAAGGCTCGAACGGCTCGGGCTTCTCAAAGCTGTTGCGGAATTTGCCCCGCATGGCGTCACCGCGCACGAGCTGCTGGTAGCCTCCCATCTTCACCCCCGCGGGGTTAGGGTCCGGGTTGGGATAGTTGTCCGGATAGACGTCGATCAGCTTCACCACCCAGTCGGAGTCGGTCCCGGTGGTCGCCACGTGCAGCGACGGCGTGACCGGCCCAGCCACAGACACATCCGCCTCCAGCACGTCACTCTCGTAGACCAGCACGTCGGGACGTGTGGAGGCGAAGCGCTGGTCCTCCACCATGTACTCCACCGTCATCCCAGGGTCGATGCCGCCGATAAACGGCACCGGCTTCGAGGGGTCGCTGACGTATTCGTCGTGGCCATCCGCCCTGGGAGGGTCGAACCCCAACTTGCCCCCCGCATGGAAGTAGAGGGTGCGCGGCTTGGCATCTTTGGGAGGCCAGGCATCATACCGCATCCACTGGTTGGTGCCGGTTTCAAAAACCCACGCCTCGGGCAGATCGAGCGTGCCTTTGTCTTTCAGGTGGTAATTGAAGAACGGAAGCTCCATCTTCTCGCGGAAGAACTGTGAGGTACTGGAGCCGAACCGGACGTTGCCCAGGTGCGTGCCGCCGTTCCGCGCCCAGCCGCCGTGTTGCCACGGGCCCATCACCAGCATGTTCGAAGCGCCGGGACTGTTTTTTTCCACGGCAGCATAGGTCTGGAGCGCGCCGAAGAGGTCCTCGGCATCGAACCAGCCCCCCACCGTCATCACCGCCGGCCGGATCTTGCGCAGGTGCGGCCGCAGGTTGCGCGCCTGCCAGAACGCGTCGTAGGTGCCGTGCCGCATCAACTCGTTCCAGAACGCGATGTCGTTCTTGAACACACGCTCGTTGATATTGACGAGGGGCCCCAGCCGCAGCAAGTAATCGTAGCCGTTGGGACTATCGGTGATGGGGGCGCGCGGCGGCTGCGTGGCGGCGGGTTCCGGCCGCGGGTGGCCGAAGAAGTTGAGGAAATTAAAAGCGTGCGCCAGGAAAAAAGCGCCGTTGTGGTGGAAGTCGTCACCCACGAACCAGTCGCTGATGGGCGCCTGCGGGGACGCCGCCTTGAGGGCCGGGTGCGCGTCGATCATGGCCGTCGAAACGTAGAAGCCCGGATACGAGATCCCCCACATCCCCACTCGTCCATTGTTATCCGGGACCCGTTTCAGCAGCCAGTCGATGGTATCCCAGGCGTCCGTGCCTTCGTCAATATCTTTAGGACCCTTGCGGGGATTGTGCGGGCGGGCGTTGACGAATTCGCCCTCCGACATCCCTCGCCCGCGCACATCCTGATAGGCGAAGATGAATCCCTCCCGGGCGAACAGGTCCGAGGGACCCAGGCTGGCGCGGTAATTGTCGCTGCCGTACGGGCCCGCCCCGTAAGGCGTGCGGAGCAGCATGATGGGCAGTGGTGTCGCACGATTCTTCGGGACGTACACCGAGGTGAAAAGCTTCTTCCCGTCACGCATCGGGATCTGGTATTCGTATTTGGTGTAATTGGCTTTAATGTAGTCGGTGCCCTGCGCCAACAACACAGGGAGCACGAGGAGTGCCAGGGCAAACTGCTTCATAGTGCCGATTGAATCACAAACGGCGCACGTGAGCGGCCATTTCGGCTCCTCCTGGGGCGGCAAAGTTGAACCCTTGCCTTCAGGGGGTTAGAATGCGTTGTTAGGGGCAGTACGCTTTCGACCCTATGCCTGCGGATCAGCCATTGAACACAAGAGCACAGGAGATTCTGTACTCGATCGTTCGCGTATATATCGAGACCGGCGAACCCGTGGGTTCCCGGACGATAGCCAGACTGCGTCGCGACAACTTGAGCCCCGCCTCCATACGCAATGCCATGGCCGACCTGGCAGACGAGGGCTACCTGTCGCAGCCGCACACCTCGGCCGGGCGCGTTCCCACGGAGAAGGCCTTCCAGGTTTACGCAAAATCGCTGGCGGCCCGGCGAATCTCGCCTGTTGAAGCCGAAAGGCTGCGGTCGGAGCTGGGCGAGGTCCACACCGTGGAGGAGCGCATCGAGCGCTGCTCCCGGATGCTTACGGACCTGACCCGTAACGTGGGAATCGTGGCCGCCCTGCCCGCCACCGGCCAGCAGCTCGACCAGATCGAACTGGTGCCCCTGGTGGATCACCGGGTGCTCATGATCCTGGTCACTCGGGATCATATGGTGCGGAACCGTGTGGTGGCACTCGACGAGCCGACCTCGCCCGAGGATCTGGTCTCCATCCGGAACTACGTCAACCGCAACTTCAGCGGCTGGCGGCTGTGGGATGCCCGCCGCGAACTGGTGCGGCGTATCGCCGAGGACCACGCGCTATTCGACGCCCTGCGGCGCAAACTCGAGGCACTCTACCTGCGCGGCCTGCTCGAAACCGATAGCCTGCCCGAAATCCATATGGAGGGGGCGTCCAACCTGCTGGGCCTGGACCTCCACCTGACGCGCGAGAAACTGCGGGATCTGCTCCGCGCGCTTGAAGAGAAAAAGCGGCTAATCGATATGCTGGACCAGTTCCTGGAACAGCCGCGGGAGCTCAACGTGCAGGTCGGGCTGGAGGCCATCCACCCGTCCATGAAGGAGCTGGCATTTATCGGAATAGCCTTCCCCCTGGCCAGCGGGCTTTCGGCGCGGGTGGCGGTGCTGGGACCGATGCGGATGCACTACCAGAAAGTGATGTCCGCGGTTCTGCACATGGGCTACGCACTCGAAAACGTGCCATTCTGAGCAGCCGTTCCGGGGCGCCGCCTCGCTTAAAGGTAAAATAAGAGAAGTGGAACAAGAAAGCCAACAGCCGAACATTCCTGATGTGTCGCAGCCGGAGCCGCCCGAAGACGGACGGCAGCCGTCGGAAGCGGAGGCGCAGGTCGCCGCCCTGGCTGCGCAGTGCGACCAGCTCGCCGCCGAAAAGGCCGAGCTAAACGAATCCCTGCTCCGCCGCCAGGCGGATTTCGAAAACTTCCGCAAGCGCGTGGATCGCGACCGCTCCGAGTTCATCCAGTTTGCGGCGATGGACCTGGTCCGCGACCTGCTCCCCATCCTTGACGACTTTGAGCGCGCCCTGGCAGTCGAAACAGCAGACACGGAGTACGCCAAGGGCGTCGAGATGATCTATCAGCGGTTCTTCGATACCCTGAAGAAGATGGGCCTGGAGCCGATCGAGACGGCCGGCGCGATTTTCGATCCGAACCTTCACCAGGCCATCGACCGGGTCGAGAGCGACGAAGTGGAGGACCATGCCATCCTCCAGGAATATCAGAGAGGCTATAATTTCAAAGGAAAGCTCCTGCGCCCTTCCATGGTGAAGGTCGCGGTTCATCCCTAGCGTTCGAACACCCGTAACCCGTGTCAAAAAAAGATTATTACGAAGTTCTGGGTCTCCCCCGGGAGGCTGACGATCAGCAGATCAAAGCCGCTTACCGAAAGCTGGCGCTGGCCCATCACCCGGATCGGAACCCCAATAACCCTACCGCCGAGGAAAAATTCAAGGAGGCGGCGGAAGCCTACAGCGTCCTGAGCGACCCGCAGAAGCGCTCGAGCTACGACCGTTTCGGCCACCAGGGCGTGCAAGGAGCCGCACAGCCGGGCTTCGACCCCAACACATTCGCCGATTTCGGCGACATCCTGGGCGATTTCTTCGGTTTCGGCGACCTGTTCGGCGGCTCCGGAGGCGGCGGCCGTCGGCGGCAGCGCGCACAGCGCGGCGAGGACGTCCGCTACGACCTCGAGATCGAGTTCCAGGAGGCCGTCTTCGGCAAGGCCGCGGAGCTTCAGGTGCCCCGCATGGAAGTTTGCGATCGCTGCCAGGGCAGCCGTGCCGAGCCTGGCTCCGGCTCCACTACCTGCCCGACGTGCCGCGGACGCGGGGAAGTCCTTTATCAGCAGAGCTTCTTGACCATCCGGCGGACGTGCGGCTCTTGCGGCGGCTCGGGCAAGATCGTGCGCAACCCTTGCACGCAGTGCCGCGGCGAAGGTTACCGGCAGGTGACCCGCAAGCTCAAAGTCAACATTCCGGCAGGAGTCGACGACGGCACCCGGATGCGGCTCTCACACGAGGGTCAGCCAGGGGCCAACGGCGGACCGCCCGGGGATCTCTACGTCGTCCTGCACGTCAAAGAGCACCCGTTATTCGAGCGTGAAGGCAACGATCTGCACTGCACCGTGCCCGTCAACGTGGCTCAGGCCGCGCTGGGTGATGAGGTCGATGTCCCGACCCTGGATGGGCCCGAAAGGCTCAAGGTTCCCGAAGGTACCCAGAACGGCGCCAAATTCCGGCTGCGCGGTAAAGGCGTACCGGATGTGAACGGCGGCAGCCGCGGCGATCTGTGGGTCCACGTGGACGTCAAAATCCCGACGCGGCTGAGCAAAGAGCAGAAGAAGCTCTTTGAGCAGTTGGGCGAAACTCTCCCCACGGAGTTCGAGCCAGGCGAGAAGGGCCTTTTCGATAAAGTCAAAGACTACTTCATGTAGGCCGGTCCGGCGTGAGCCGGGCCGCCGCCCACTCCAGCATGTCCCGTTGTATCTGGGGCTTGCCGATCCCGACCTCCAGGTTGACATAACGGACGCCCAGGCGCGCCGCCAGCCGCGAGAGCGAGCCATCATCCGCGGCGGGCTTGTCGCGCTGCAGCACCACGTTGTACTGCGACTGGGCCAGCACTGCGAAATCCGCCTGCGCGGTGCACAGGAAGAACTCGTGCGGCTGGCCGGGATTCCGGAGCGAAACGGCATCGCTGATGGAGATCTCGTCGTCCACGGAATAGCCCCGGGCGTTGTTGTGCAGTGCGAAGAGCAGGCCACCGGGGGGCGGGATCAGAGCATCCACCATTTTGGGGCGGAGGCGGTCCAGGCGATCGAGCGCCCGCGCGAGTTGCGCCGGCTGCCACCCCGGGTTCAGCCGAAGCAGATTAGCTTCGGCGCCGCTGCGCGAGAACATGCGATTAGGGTCCAGGGTGCCGCCCGGAACCTTGACAGTGCGCCGGCGCCCGGTCACGATGTGGGCCACCCCCGGCCACATCCGCAGGTGATCTTCCAGGACCACCCGCGCGGTCTCCTCGTCGCCGTGGATCACCAGGTACCTGGTGGACGATCTGCCCCTGCGCCGCCTGCGGAAGCACACACCCCCGAGCGTCACGCGCCCCCGCCGCCAGAAGAACGGGAAGCCGCAGGCGCACAGCAGAAATTCGCGGCGCGACAGAGGTCGTGCTGGCGGTATCGTCATCCGCCGATGGAGTACATGGGCCGGGGCGGGGCGACGAAGCGCGTGGAATTAATCTCGTGTCCTTGCCACTTGGCCGCCACCACGCGCCGGATCATGGCGGCGATTTCCTCATCGCTTGCCCCGCCGCGCAGCAACGCCTTTACATCCGTCTCTTCCACCGCGAAAAGGCAATACCGCAGGTGTCCGTCGGCCGTCAGCCGGATGCGGTTGCAGTTCAGGCAAAACGGACGGCTCACCGAGGCGATGAACCCCACCCGTCCGATGCCATCGGCGAAACGATACTCGAGGGCGGGGGCGCGGGGATCCGGGTCCGGAACCGCTTCAAGCGGGCCGATCTCGCGGGTCAGCATAGCGAGAATGTCGTCCGCCAGCAGGACCTTGCCGCGGTCCCAAAGCTGCTGCCCATCGAGCGGCATGAACTCGATGTAACGAACCGAAAAGCCGTATTCCCGAGCGTAGCGTGCTAGCGGCACGATATCGGGCTCTACCAGGTTCTTCACCGCGACGGCGTTGAGCTTAATCGGGGCGAAGCCCAGGGCGCGTGCGGCCTCGATACCCCGCAGCACGCGGTCCAGGTCGTCCCGGCGGGTGATCTCGCGGAAGCGCTCGCGGTCGAGCGTGTCCAGGTGGACGTTGATGCGGCGCAGCCCCGCGTCATAAAGCGGCCCGGCCTGTTCGGCCAACAGCACCCCGTTTGTCGTGAGGGCGAGGTCTTCGATGCCTGGGATAGCGGCAAGGCGCCGGATGAGCACCGGCAGGTCGCGCCGCACCAGCGGCTCTCCTCCGGTGATACGCAACTTGGTAACCCCCAGCCCTACCGCGATCCGGGCGAAACGCTCGATCTCCTCGAAATCCAGGATCTCCGCCCGCGCCACGAAGCGCACGTCCGTCTCCGGCATGCAGTAAAAGCAGCGGATATTGCACCGGTCAGTGACGCTGATGCGCAGGTTGTCGTGGAGGCGTCCGTAGGAATCGGTGAGGGGCGTGGCGTCCGCCATGCGCTTACTTTATGGCCAGCATGCGTTCGAGCGGCACCACCGCGCGGCGCATCAGTTCGTCCGCCAGTTCGACTCGCGGCGAGAGGTCGCGCAGGGCATCGCGCAGCTTCTCGAGCGTGTTCATCTTCATGTACGGGCACTCGCTGCAATTGCAGTTCTCGTTCGCTACGAAGTAGAAGCGCTTCTGCGGGGCGAGTTTGTGCAGGGAGTGGCTGACCCCGCTTTCGGTCATCACGATGAACTCGCGGGTGTCGCTCTTGACGCACCAGTCGATAATGGCCGACGTGGAGCCGATGAAATCAGACAGGGCGAGGACATCCGCGGGGCATTCGGGATGCGACACCACCTTGGCTTCCGGGTAGCGCGTCCTTGCCTCGCCCAGCCGGCGCGCCGGGAAGGTGGCGTGCACCACGCAGGTGCCCTGCCAGATGCGCATGTTCTCGCGGCCGGTCTGCTGCTGCACCCAGTTACCCAGGTTACGGTCCGGCAGAAACAGGATCGGTTTCTCCTTCGGGATGGAGTTGACCACCTGCACGGCATTGCGCGACGTACACAGAATGTCGCTTTCGGCCTTCACCTCAATCGATGTATTGATGTAGCTGACGATGACATGGTCCGGATACTGCCGCCGGAAGGCGCGGATGGGCTCCACCGGGCAACTGTCCACCAGGCTGCATCCGGCACCCGCATCCGGCACCACCACGGTGCGCTCCGGGTTCAGCACCTTGGCCGTTTCGGCCATGAACCAGACGCCGCAGAACGCAATCACGTCGCCCTGGAAATCGCGCGCTTTGCGGGCTAGTTCCAGGCTGTCGCCGATGGAATCGGCAAGCTCCTGAATCTCGGGCTCCTGGTAATGGTGCGCCAGCAGGATTGCGCGGCGCTCCCGCTTCAGCTCCAGAATCTCATCCGCAATGGTGGCGATCGCAGGCATGGGAAAACGGGGACGCTAACAGTGTCGTTACTATTCTACCGCAAGCCGTGCCCCCGGCCGCGGTGCGGCAGACGCGCTGCCCACCCTGCGGCCGGGGCGTGATCAGAATTTCCTAGCGCGGCGGCACGTAATCCGGCGGAAGTGCCGCGCCTTCGCCGAAGAAATACTGCTCCATCTGCTCGATCAGGAACTGCTGAGCCTCGGGTGTCCCGAGGTTTAAGCGGTACTCGTTCATGATCATTTTCATCCGGTCGATCCACAGCTTCCAGGCTTCCTTCGAGACATTGTCGTAAATCCTCTGCCCCAAGGGATGGCCCTCGAAGGGGACCTCGTCGAGCCCCGGCATCTCGCGCTGGAACTTCGCGCAAAATACTATGTGGGCACCGGGCTTATCGTCGGCCGGCTTCACCGGCCCTCCGCCATTACCCATTCCATTCTCCTCGCTCCCAGCATACTACGGCTAATCCCTTACCCCGATCTTCCGCACCCAGATGCTGCGGTACCGCACGGGTGTGTCGTGGTCCTGGAGCCCCAGCGGCTCTTCAGGGTCGTGCGCGGCATAGGTTCCCACCACCTTGTGGGCCATGCGCCCGACGATCTCCTGATGGTGATGCACCAGCACGCCATTGAAGAACACGGTAGCAAAGGCCGGCTTCACCAGTTTGCCCGCCTCGAACTTCGGCGCTTCGAAGGCAATGTCGTAGGTCTGCCACTCCCCGGGTTTGCGCGCCGGGTTCACCAGCGGCGGGAACTGCCCGTAGATGGCGCCCGCCTGCCCGTCGGCGTAGGTTGGGTTGTTCCAGGAGTCGAGCACCTGGATCTCGTACCGGCTCATGATCAGGACGCCGCTGTTCCCGCGCCACTGGCTGGTGCCGTCGATCTCGGGCGGGGCGGCCCACTCGACGTGGATCTGGCAGTCGCCGAACTTCTCCCTGCTGACCAGGTCGCCGGTGCCGCCCACTACTTCCATGTAGCCGTTGCGCAACTTCCAGCCTGGCTCGGCGGGCTTGCCCTTGCGCATCGCCGTCCACCTCGAAAGGTCCTTGCCGTCGAACAGCACAATGGCGTCGGAGGGCGGCTGGCCGGGTTGCGCGCCGGGCGTCACCTGCGGCGGATGAGGCCGCTTGATGTCGTGCACCCGCCACGGCTGTCCGGGCAGCATGGGAGTGTCGTCATAACCCGTGGGGGCCGTGCGGTTCTTTTTTCCCTCGCCCAGGCAGCCGGGCGCCGTCAGGATACCGAAAAGCGCTATGCACACCGCGCACACCACAGCGGCCGGCACCAACGGCCGGTACGGGGAAGGCTGTTTTTGTTTCATGAATGGTCCTTCGAGACTGACAGGGTATCAGATTGTGACACCTTCTACCCTGGTAATGCATTTGCGGCGGGGGGCAGTGTTGAAGGAGTCTCGATGAAAACGAAAGCCATCCACTTCGTACTCATGTCCATGAGCGTACTGCTCGCGCAGCGCGCGGCAGCGCAAGAGCCGCGCTGGACCGTCAATGTAGGAGGGGGGTTCACCAATCCCGTGCGCGGCATCGAGTCGCGTCTTGACCGCGGCTGGAACTTTTCGGCGGGCGCCGGTCCACGGTTCACCCGCAATCTCTCGCTGGTAGGCGAATTCAATTACAACGAGCTGGATCTCAGCCGGGCGGCACTCACGGCCTTGTCTATGCCGGATGGAAACACCCGCGTCTGGTCCATCACGGCCAATCCGCGGGTCAACTTCAATCCGGACGGCATCCTCGATTTTTACCTGATCGGCGGCGGCGGCGTGTATCGCAGGACGGTCGAGTTCACGCAGCCCACCGTAACCACGATCACAGTCTTCGATCCGTGGTGGGGCATCGTCTACCCGGCGGCCGTGCCTGCCAACCAGATCCTGGCCAGTTATTCAACCACGCGCGGCGGCTTGAACATCGGGGGAGGAATTACCGTGCGGCTGGGGCATACCGGGATGAAGTTATATGGCGAGGCCCGCTATCACCACATGTTCACTCCCGGGGTGGCCACCACGTATCTTCCCGTGACATTCGGGCTGCAGTGGTGAGGCTACCGGTTATTCTTTCTTCCGGTGCCGGAGGGCCTCGAGCAGTTCACGACGGGGACCAGGGAGTGCTCCCTCGCGGAGGGTTCATGTGGCTTTCCGCGCGAAGCCAGCTCGCGGTTGAGCGTGGAGATGAACTCCTCGATCTGCCCCTGCATGGCTTCCATCTTGGCGCGCATGTTCAGGATGATCTCAACACCCGCCAGGTTCACCCCCAGGTCGCGCGTGAGGTGCAGGATCACCTCCAGGCGCTCCAGGTCCTCATCGGTATAGAGCCGCGTGTTGCCTTCGCTGCGCGACGGCGCCAGCAGCCCCTCGCGCTCGTAAAGCCGAAGCGTCTGCGGGTGGATGGCATACTGCTCCGCCACCGCCGAGATCATGTACGCCGCTTTGGATTTCCTCGCCATAAAACCACCCGTCCGCTACTACATTTCCGCCCAGAGCTCCGCGCGCGGATCCTCGGGATGCATCTTGGCCAGCTCCCGCAACAGTTCGCGGGTGCGCTCGTCCTGGGCCTTGGGTGCCTGCACAACGGCCTCGACGATCTGGTCTCCGTGCTTGTTGAGCCGTGCGTTGAAGACGCCCTTCTCGCGCATCCGGAAGCGCTGGCCGTTCTGCGTGCCCTGCGGAATCTTGAGCAGCGCGCGGCCTTCAATCGTGGGCACTTCGATCTTGGCGCCCAACGCCGCTTCCCACACCGAAACCGGCACCTTGATCTCGATGTCGTCACCTTCCCGATGGAAGAACGGGTGCGGCTCCACATGAGTGGTGATGTAGAGGTCGCCCGGAGGCGCCCCCATGCTTCCGGCGTTACCTTTGCCCGGCACCCGCAGCCGGCTGCCGGTGCGGGCCCCCGGGGGGATCCGCACTTCCACCGTCTCCGTGCGCGCCACCCGGCCTTCCCCCCCGCAGGTCGGGCAGGTATTCCGCAGCTTTCCCGTTCCGTTGCACCGCGGGCAGCTCAGGTTGAAGCGCATCGCGCCGGCCATCTGGCTCACCGTGCCGGTGCCGTTGCACTGCGGACAACTGGTGGTCTGGCCGCCGGCCGCGCCGCTGCCGTTGCAAGTTCCGCAAACATCGTACCGGGTGATGCTGATGCGCGGCTGGGTGCCCCGGATAGCCTGCCAAAAATCGATATTCAGCCCGTATTCGAGGTCCGTGCCCTTCTCGGCGGTCTGCTGTTCCTGGCCGCCGCGGCCGAAGAACTGCGAAAAGATGTCACTGAACCGGCCGCCGCCCGCGCCCTGTTGCGCACCGCCGCGCGCCTGTCGGCGCCCACCCGTTCCCGCACCGCCTCCCGCTGGTCCGCCCGCACCCCCGAAGAACTCCGAGAAATCGAAGCCTCCGAAATCCATTCCGGGCTGACCTTGCGGTTCGCCGCCCCCTCCCGGCATACCGTTGTCCGAGTAGAAGCCAACCTGATCATACATCTGGCGCTTCTTCGGATCGCTTAGGATCTCATACGCTTCCTGCACATTTTTGAAGCGCTCCTCGGCAGCCTTATCGCCGGGGTTCAGGTCGGGATGGTACTTGCGCGCAAGCTTCCGGTACGCTTTCCGGACATCGTCGGCGCTGGCGCCGCGCTGGACCCCTAGGGTCTCGTAATACTCGTGTTTCGGAGACATGGCTTGGAGACGGGGGGCAGGGGCCCGGGGACCAGGGCTGAGGCTTTGCCGTCGTGCGCGGGACTGGCAAAACCCCTAACCCCTATTCCCGAATCCCTATCCCCTGCTTACCTACTTACTCTTGTCATCGACATCCACAAACTCTGCATCCACCACATTGTCGCCGCCGGGCTTCTTTTCTTCCGGCTTGGCTCCGTCGGGGGCGCCCTGCGCGGCCTGCTGGGACGAGGTTCGGTACATCGCCTCGGCCAGTTTGTGGCTGGCGCTGGTCAGCTTGTCGATCGCCGCATTGAGCGGCTCCACTTCGTTCTGCTGCATCGCCTTCTTGGTCTCTTCGAGGGCCGTTTCGATATTCGTCGCATCGGCCTCGCTCACCTTGTCGCGATGCTCCTTCAGGGTCTTCTCGACGTTGTAGACCATGGCGTCGGCGCGGTTGCGAGCTTCCACCATGTCACGCTGCCGGCGATCTTCGGCCGAATGCGCCTCGGCGTCCCTGGCCATCTTCTCCACTTCGTCCTTCGAGAGCCCGGAGGAGGAGGTGATGGTGATCTTCTGTTCGTTCTGCGTGGCCCGGTCCTTGGCGGTCACATTGAGGATGCCGTTGGCGTCGATGTCGAAGGTGACCTCGATCTGCGGCAGTCCGCGCGGGGCCGGCGGGATATTGCCGAGTTGGAACACGCCCAGCAGCCGGTTGTGACCGGCGATGGGCCGCTCGCCCTGGTAGACCTTGATCTCGACCGAGGGCTGGTTGTCCGCCGCCGTCGAGAACACCTCGCTCTTGCGCGTCGGGATCGTCGTGTTGCGCTCAATCAGCTTGGTGAAAACGCCGCCCAGGGTCTCGATCCCCAGCGACAGCGGGGTCACGTCGAGCAGCAGCACATCCTTCACTTCGCCGCCCAGAACGCCGCCCTGCACCGCCGCACCGATGGCCACCACTTCGTCCGGGTTCACGCCCCTGTGCGGCTCCTTGCCGAAGAGGTCCCGCACAAGCTGCTGGATCCTGGGCATGCGCGTCTGCCCACCTACCAGGACCACTTCGTCGATCTGCTGCGGCGTCACGCCCGCGTCCGATATGGCCTGCTTGCAGGGACCCGTGCAGCGCTGGATGATGTCTTCCACCATCTGCTCGAAGCGCGCCCGCGTCAGCTTCAATTGCAGGTGCTTCGGACCGGTGGCGTCAGCCGTGATGAACGGGAGATTGATCTCCGTTTCGAGCAGCGTCGAGAGCTCGATCTTGGCCTTCTCGGCGGCTTCCTTCAGGCGCTGCAACGCCATCTGGTCCTTCGAGAGTTCGATCCCCTGTTCCTTCTTGAACTCGGAGACGATCCACTCCATCACCCGCTGGTCAATGTTGTCGCCGCCCAAGTGGGTGTCGCCGTTCGTCGATTTCACTTCGACGACACCTTCCCCGACCTCCAGGATCGAGATGTCGAACGTCCCGCCGCCGAAATCGTAGACCGCGATGGTTTCGTTCTTCTTCTTATCGAGGCCATACGCCAGCGCCGCCGCCGTGGGCTCGTTGATGATGCGCTTGACGTCCAGGCCGGCGATCCGGCCGGCATCCTTGGTCGCCTGGCGCTGCGAATCGTTGAAGTAGGCCGGGACGGTGATCACTGCCTCCGAGACCTTCTCGCCAAGATATGCTTCGGCCGCTTCCTTCAGCTTGCCGAGAATCATCGCCGAGATCTCCGGGGGCGAATAGCGCTTCCCCATCACCTCGATGCGAGCGTCCCCGCCTTCCCCACTCACCACCTTGTAGGGGACCATCTTCATCTCCTCGGAGACTTCATCCGAGCGCCTGCCCATGAAGCGCTTGATCGAGAAGATGGTATTCTCTGAGTTTGTAATGGCCTGCCGCTTGGCGACCTGGCCCACCAGGCGTTCGCCGCTCTTGGTGAAAGCCACCACCGAAGGCGTCGTGCGGCTGCCTTCCTGGTTGGCGATAACGGTCGGCTGCCCGGCCTCCATGACGGACACAACCGAGTTGGTGGTGCCCAGGTCGATTCCGATAATTTTGCCCATAGCTTGAAAAACCTCCTGCGTAACTATGCCGTACCGTGCAGGAACCCGAGGTTTTGCACCATGCCTGGCACCGCACGCTTTATTACGATCCCATTATTAAACTTTAGTGTGTTGTTGTCAAGGCTTGCTGTGCCCTGCATCGCGATCTTCCTCGCTCCCGCCCGCGCACAGCAGCCTGCATCCGTTCTCGTAGCCGCGGCTGCGGACCTCGCACGCACCCAGCCCTCTCTGAGCGAATCCTTTGCCAAAGCCACGGGTCGTCAGGTACACTTCACCTTCGGCGGCAGCGGGATGCTTGCCAGACAGATCGAACAGGGCGCCCCTTTCGACGTATTTCTCTCGGCAAATCAACAGTTTGTGGAGAACCTTACGGTCGCCGGCCGAATTCAGCCGGGCTCCGCCAGGGTTTACGCGCAAGGGCGCTTGGCCCTTTGGTCCCGCTCAGGTAAATTCCGTAGCTTGGCGGACCTGACCAACCCGAAGCTCTTGCACCTTGCGATCGCCAACCCCGCCCATGCGCCTTACGGAGCAGCCGCTCAGGAACTTCTAAGAAGAAAGGGCTTATGGGACGGCTTGGCGGGCAAGGTCGTTTACGGCGAAAACGTCCGGCAGGCGCTCCAGTTTGCGGAGACGGGCAATGCCGACGCGGTGATCACCGCCTGGTCCCTGGTCTTCGACAAGGGCGGTATTTTGCTTCCTGCCGATTCCCATACCCCCATCCGCCAGATGGGAGCGGTGGTACAGGACACACGTAATCCCCAGGCGGCTGCGGCCTTCCTGCAATTCCTCGCCGGCCCGGAAGGCCGTAAGGTGCTTCGCCGCTTCGGGTTCGACTAGTCGTACCGTTCGTAGTGGATCCGGCTGCGTTCTACCCCCACGCCCACCAGCTTGTCCCGGACGTCGCGCACCATTTCCCACAAGCCGCAGATATAGACATCCAGGTCGCGCCGGTCTCCCACGCATTCGAGTACATGACGCTGCACCCGGCCGGTGCGCCCTGTCCAGCCCGGTTCCGGGCGGGTGAGGGTGGGCAAAAAGCGGAAGTTCGAGAAACGGGCGGCCATCTCCTCGAATTCCTCACGATAGAGAATGCCGTACTCGTGCCGCACCCCGAACACCAGGGTATAGCAGCGGTCCGGATCCTCCGGCACCCGCGCGTGCAGCATCGACCGGAAAGGCGCAATCCCGGTGCCGGTGGCCACCAACACGGAGTCTGAGGGCGGTTCGCGCCAGCGGAACGCGCCGTACGGGCCCTTGAGGCGCACCGTGTCACCGGGACGCAAGTCGAACAGATACGGGGAGAAGACACCCTCCCGAACACGGTTCAGACACAGGGCGAAGCGGTTGCCGTCCGGCGGGGAGGCGATTGAGTAGGGGCGTTTGACGATCACGCCGCCGAGCGGGGCGAAGAGCATGAGGAACTGACCCGGGGCGAAACTCAGGCGCGCCTCCCCCTGTGTCTCAAGAACCAGATGCCTAACCTCCGGCGCGATCTCTCGCGATTCCAGAAGTGTGGCGGCGAACTCCCCGGCTACGGCCATTCCCCCAGCGCGGCGCGCGCCCTGTCGAGCACGATTTCGGACAGCGCCGGGTGCCCGTCAAGCGGAGGCGTCACGCGAATGTCGAGACCAGGGTGGACGCGGGCCGCATCCTCCACGATTCGCGGCAGGTCACGCTGCAGGTGCAGGCCCATCGTCAGAAAGTACGGGACTACCAGGATTCGGGACACCCCGGCGACCTCCATCCGCGCCACCGTCTCCTTGAGCGCCGGACGGTAGGGATCCAGGAACGCCACATCTGCCACATCGAACGGGCCCGCCCGGGCGGCTTCCCTGGCGACCTCCCGCACGGCGTCATTGGCGGACTCGACGGGCGAGCCGTGCGCGAAGATGATGATCCCGGTACTCACACGGTGCCGTGGATGTACGCCGTCATCTGGTGCAGTTCTTCGGTCTGGCGCTCCAGTTGGTAGTTCATCAGGTCCCGCATGGAGAGAAACCCGACCACCTGCGCCCCCCGCACCACGGGCAGATGTCGGCAGCAATGCCCCCGCATCCGTTCCATCGCCTCGTCGGGGGTGGCCTCCTCGGTCACGGTGGCGAGGTTGGTGCTCATTACCTGCTCGACGGGCGTTGCCGAGGGGTCGAGACCGGCGAGCACCACCCGGACCATCAGGTCCCGCTCGCTGAACACCCCTCTCAACTCGCCGTCGCGCAGCACCATAATGGCGCCCACATTGATTTCGGCCATGTGCCGCAGGACTTCGGCCACGGTCTGGCCCTCCTCAACGGCGCACATCACACGATTCTGAATAAGATCTTTCACCCGGGACATTTCGCATCCCTCCCGAAAATGTGAACCACTTATAGCACAAAACCCGGGTTGGAGCGAGTGTCCCGCGTCGTCAAGGCACGATCAGGGAGGGGCCGGGCTCAGCCGCGGCCGGGGCAGCGCCGAACTGGGATCGCAAAAAGTCGAGAAACGCACGCCCGCGCCGCCGGCCGTTGTTGCGGTCGTACTCCAGGCGCTGCAGGAAGGCAAGCATCCCGAGCACGTCGGTATCGCGCGTCCGGGTCATTCCTGTCTGCTCACGTTCGCGAGTGCGGAACTCCGACACGGTCTGCTGAACGCCGTTACAAAGATGGTTGGCGAGGGGGTTGGCCGGCCGGGTCTCATATACCACGCCGCTTTCGAGCGTCCGGTAAGTGCGGATCAGGGCATTGAGTGCCTCCCTGACGTCGTAATCGATAATCCCGGGCACCTCGAGCGACGCGCGCAGCAAACCCTCGGTCAGGTATACCAGCAGCGGCTCGTTTTCGCGCAGAAAATCTTCCGTGATGCGGATGTCCTGGTTGGGAATCTCGCCGGTTTCCGGTTGAGCGGGCTTCTCGCGCAGTCGCGCTTCCTGCAAGTACATGCAGTCAAACGGGCATTCCACGCTCATTTCACGTTCGGTGCCGCAGCAGATGGTGCAAATGTCGCCACCGACACCGGGACAGGTTCGGCGCGGCCGCCGGACTTCGCAAATGGCGCAAGCCATTCTTTTAGTATAGGGTATATGAGCCGTACGAACCTGTTCCTGAAGGTCGAGTTGGAGCACGAGGAAGACGAGAAGCTGGAGCGCCTCGCCGGTGAAATCTGCCGTCACATCATGAAATTCTACGGCGTGCGCTCCGCCGAGCTGACCAACTACACAAAAATGGAAGACTGATGCCGCCGCGCAAAAAGAAATTCGACGCAGCCAAAGAGGTGCGAGCCATAGCCCGCGAGCGAGTGGGAACCGTACCGGCTTCGAAACCCATCGAGCCCAAATCCTCCCGCAAAAAGCCCAAACACAAGAAAAAGCCCGCCGAGGAGTGACCATTAGGGCCGGAAAGGTCTGGAATCGCACGCCCGCCGCTTGACGGGCGCAGACGCATCCTTCATCGTGCTGTGTGGCGCCCTCAAGCACCCCATGGCCGCACCGCCGGTTCAAATCAGCGGGTCCCCCCAGACACCATCCCGCACTATATCGAGCCGTTGTGGGACCCGTTGGCCTTTCTGGTTAGGACTGCTAGCGACGGGCGTGTACCTGGCATCACGAGCGCTGCGTTCCTACACGGAAGACGCGGCGCACCCCATGCTTGCGTCCACCGGTCTCGCCCTGCTCGATCCCCGGTGGAAGGTCATCGGCGAAACTTTGGCCGTCACGGCTTGCGTGACCCTGGTTATGCTCCTGCCGCTCGAGCCGTGGCGGCGGTTGTGCGGAGTAGAACGGGCGATCGCCCGCTTTGCGGCCCACAAGACACAAGCCATCCTGCTTACCGCCATCCTGCCCATGCTCCTGCGGCTGGCGTTCCTCCCAGTGCTGCCGATTCCCGAACCGGTGGTAGCCGACGAGTTCGGCTACCTCTTGCTGGCGGACACCTTCGCCTCGGGGCGCGTGAGCAATCCGGCCCACCCGTTCTGGAAGCACTTCGAGAGCACGTACGTCCTGCAGGAGCCCGCTTACACGTCCATATATCCGATTGCCCCGGCGGTCCTGATGGCGATCCCCAGAGTTGTGGGTGCGCATCCCTGGCTGGGGGTATGGCTCGGAGCCGGGCTGATGTCCGGTCTGGTCTGCTGGATGCTGCAAGGGTGGGTGCCTCCCAAATGGGCGCTGCTGGGCGGCTTTCTGGCGGCGTGCCGTTTCGCCGTGACGGGCCCATGGGTCAACACCTACTGGGGCGGCGCGGCCGCGGCCATCGGAGGCGCGTTGCTGATGGGGGCGCTGGCGCGAATCATCCGGCACCACCCCGGCCGCGACGCCGTATTATTCGGGCTCGGGCTGGCCGTGCTGGCCCAGAGCCGCCCCTACGAGGGGCTGATGCTGGGCGCACCGCTTTCGCTCGCCCTGGCAGTCTGGCTGCTCAGGGAACGGGTGGTATTCGGGCGCCCGATTGGCCGGATTGCGGCTCCGCTCGCCGCGGTGGCGGCCGCGCTGGTGGCGGGCACCGGCTACTATAACTGGCGCGTCACAGGGTCCCCATTGGTCATGCCCTATGGGCTGCACCAGAAGGTTTATGGCACCCCACAGTCGTTCTACTGGCAGGCGCCCATCGCCGACGCTCCAGGGATCCACCGCGCCAGGGACATCGCGGACGTCTTCCGCTGGCAACTCGACGCCTACCACTCCCAATTCTCCTGGCATTCGCAAGCCGAGCGGCTGGCGCGGCTCTGGCATTTCTACCTGCAGCCGCTGCTCACCGTGCCGCTGCTCTTATTGCCTCTCCTGTGGAAGGACCGCCGCCTGCGCACGCTGCTAATCGCCGCCGCCGCGGTGCTGGCGGGTAACGCTCTTTACCCGTTCTTCTTCCCGCACTACGCCGCGCCGCTCTGCCCCCTCTTCCTGCTGCTCGTAGTGGAAGGTATGCGGCGCGTGCGCGCATTCCGCTTGCATGCCCGAAGGGTGGGGGTCCTGCTGTTCCACACCTGGTTCGTCGTCGTGTTGCTGAGCTTTGCCGCCACCACTGCGGGCAGCCTGATGCGGCCGTGGGACATTTCCGTCGCGTCCACCCCCAGGAGCCGCGCGCTCGCCGAGTTGAAGGAACTTGCCGGCAAGCACCTGGTGCTGGTGCGCTACAGCCCGGACCATTCTTTCCACCACGGAGTGGTCTACAACGGCGCCGATATCGACCGCTCCGATGTCGTGTGGGCGCGCGAGTTAGACCCCGAGAGCAACCGCAAGCTCGCCGCCTACTACGCCGGCCGCGACCTCTGGCTCTTCAACCCGGACGAAGACCCGGCCGCGCTGATCCCGCTTTCCGGAAGGCCGTATATTTCGAGCCTGGTTCCCGCTGCCGGCAGGCGCGACGACATCCGGGTGGGGGTGAGCCCGGGCAGCATCGCGGTCCTGCTGGGTGGAAACTTCGCACACCATGTAGAAGGCGCCACCGGCCCGCGCGCGGTGCTGGGTCCTGTACCGGTGCAACTGGCCGGGGTGACTCCCGCCAGCGGTCACATTTTCGAGCCGCTCCAGGGCGCCGCTTCGAAGGTGCAAACGGTACAGCGCGAGATCCTGGTGCAGTTCGACGACAGGCCCGCGCGTCTGCTGTGCATCTCGAATTTCGCCGGCCGGGAATCCCTGACCGTCCAGGTACCCCCCGGTCTTACCCCCGGCCCGGCTACCGTCAGCATAGACACTGGCCGCGAACGCTACAGCCGCAGAGTCCGCATCCTTCCCGCTGCACCCGGAATTTTCCAGATGCGCATGAAGGACGCGAAACTTCGAGCCATCTTGCTGCGGCCCGACGGCACCCTGGTGGACCTCGACCATCCCGCGCATCGCGGCGAAGTGTTGCGCCTGTTCGCCACCGGCCTGGGAGCCAGGGCGCCCGCCCGGGAAATGGTGGTGGGGGTGAATCACAGGGGTGTCCGGTTGGTGGAGGCACGCCTGGCCTCCACTCCAGGGGTAGAGGAGGTCGACTTCGAGGTGCCCTCCCATGCGCCCTCGGGTCCGGACGTCCCCCTGGCCATCGCCGCCCTGGTCGAAGGTAAGCCCGTCTTCGGGAACAAGAGCAGCCTGCCGGTAGAGTAGCGTCACCATTCGCCCGCAGGCTTCCACGCCGGCGGCGCCTCGGCATCACGCACATTCCGCGCCAGCAGAAAGACCCGGTCGCCCCGCCGGACTATCAGGTGCGTCGCGGAGGCGCTCGGTGTGATGGCAGCTTCCATGCGCGCCGTCAGGAAGAAATCGGTGTCCGGGCGGGCTTCGATGATCGCTGGCAAATCCGCCTCCGACTTCGCCACCACGGTAGTTCCGATCGGTTCGCCGGAATCGAGCCCCCACTCGCGTAGGCGTCTGCGGAACAGCGGCTTCCAGTGCTCCAGATGGCGGAATTCGGCCGCATCGACGGTAATGCCCAGCCAACGGTAGTGCGGGGCATACCGCTCGGCCACGCCTTGGGGGTCGATATAGCAGTAGCGCACCTTGGGAATGGCGAGCACACTGGAGTAGAACTCGTCGTCCGGCTCGACGTTGACCAGGTCGGCGGGACGCCTCAGCGCCTCGTACCAGCGCAGTGAGGCCGACGAGGGCAACGGCTCCCCGGCGCCGAACGCGAGCCCCCATGGGTGGCCGGAGGACGCCGCTTTGGCGCAGAACACCAGCGCCAGAACAGCGACCGCGAGCTTCTGCCCACGGGCGGTGGCCAATGGGCTGTACAGAGCCGCTATCAGGCACAACGGCGGAATCGCATAGAGCAGATACGGCACGTTGCGGTAACTGAACAGAAGCAATCCCCCAGCCGCCACCAGCAGCCACGAACACAGCAGCGCCGCCTGCGCCTTCCGCTCACGCACGGCGCGAAAAAAGCGCGGCAGCGCCGCCAGCACAAGGGCACAGAGCAACGGATCCGTGAGCCACAGTCGCTTGAGGTAGAAGAACACGCGGTTCTCTGCCACCGGCAGGACCGGCGGATGGAAGCCGAACTGCAGCAATTGAATCTGGACGTAATCGGTCCAGAACCAGCGGGTATGCACGGCAAGCTGGTAGATGTGCCACGGCGCCGCCACCAGCGCCGCTACTGCCGCCGTTTTCGCGATCGCCGCAAGAGTCGGGCGCCGGTCCGACAACAGCCCAAAGAGCAGCAGGATAGCGACCGGCAGCAGCCCTGCCGCGTTTTTCGCCATCACCGCGGCTCCCGTTGCGACCCCGAAGACCAGCATGCTGCCGCGCCTCGAGAGCGAGGGATCCCGGACCACCACGGAGAGCGCCGCAACCATCGCCAGAACCAGCAGCATATCCGTGTAGCAGAGGCGGGAAAAGGTGTGCCACAGGGGATTGCCTGCGAGCAGCAGCCCGACCGCGCAAGCGGCGCCGAAAGAATGCACCCGCTCCGCCCAGAGGAATAGCAGCAGGGTGGCCAGGGCGCCGGCCAACAGAATCGGCAGCCGAAGCGCGAAACGCGAAACCCCCAGAATTTTGACGGAGAGCCCGGCCAGCCACACGGTTAGCGGAGGCTTCACCAGGAGATAACGACCCATCACTCTCGGGGTGAGCCACTCCCCGCTGGTCGCCAGCGTCACCGCCGCGTTTGCGTATACGCTCTCATCCTGTGCCCGCAAATTCGACACCGGATCGCTGTAGACGCTGGCGATTTCCGGCCTGCCGAAACCGTAGCCGAGAAGCAGCACCGCCATCAGCGAAAACGCCCCGCGCCGGGCCATGTGAACGGTCACGAACACCGCTTTGGGAATTGTATCCCACGGCTTGGCTTCCGGGCCGGTGATCTCTGATACGCTTTGAGGATTATGCATCGCGCGTACGGCACGGCATAGGGAGAAAACATGGGCAGTTTTCGGCTGGTACTGGCGTTGGTGTTACTCGGCGGCGCGGCAGCCGGCGCGCAGAATCCGGGTTGGAGAGCGGGAGCCGCCACGGTCTCAATCACCCCCAGGGAACCTATCTGGATGGCCGGATTCGCCTTCCGGAAGCATCCTTCCGAAGGCGTCCGGCAGGATCTCCACCTGAAGGCGCTGGCGCTTGAAGATCAGGCCGGTAAGGTTGCCGTACTGGTCACCGCCGACCTGGTGGATACCGACAGGTACGTATGGGACGTGGTGGCCGACCGCTGCCAAAAGCAGTTCGGCCTCACGCGCGACCGCCTGGTGTTCAACGAGGCCCACACTCACAGCGCGCCTGTGGTGACCCGCCAGCACGTCCCCGCCTGGTACCCTGTGGACGAGGCGCAGGCTGCCGTCCTGCGGCGATACGTGGCGGAAGTGACGGACAAGGCCGTGGACGTAGTCGGGATGGCTATCCGCAACCTGGCCCCCGCCACCCTGGAGTTCGGGCAGGGCTTCGCTGGTTTCGCCGTCAACCGGCGCCGCGTGCGCGACCGCTCGCTGCCCGGGCCGGTGGATCATGACGTCCCAGTGCTGAGGGTGCGGGACGCCGTGGGCACGCTACGCGCCGTCGTGGTGGGGTACGCCTGCCACGCCACGGCGCTCTCTGATTACCAGATCGGCGGCGACTGGCCCGGGTACGCGCAGGAGGAGATCGAAAAGGCGCATCCGGGCGCCACGGCGCTGTTCGTGCAGGGATGCGGGGCGGATTCAAACCCGCTGCCGCGAAACACCGTGGAGCTCGCACAGCGTTATGGGCGCGTGCTGGCGGCGGCCGTGCAGGAGGTTCTGGGCGCCCGCATGAAGCCGCTTTCGGGGCCGCTCGAAACCGCCTTTGAACGTGTTGACTTGCCCTTACAGAAGCCACCCACGCGCGCGGAACTGGAAGCCAGGCGCGCCGCTGGCGATCGCTCCGCCGAACGCCTCCTGAAGGTGCTCGAGCGCGACGGAAAGCTGATCGATCGATATCCATACCCCGTGCAGGTCTGGCGTTTCGGCCGCGGCCTGAAGTTCGTCGCCCTGGGGGGCGAAGTGGTAGCCGATTATGCCCTGCGGCTCAAGGCGCGCCATGGATGGGACGACACCTGGGTGGCCGGCTATTCGAACGATATCTTCGCTTACATTCCCTCCGCGCGGGTGCTGAAGGAAGGCGGATACGAAGCCGGCGGCGCTATGATCGGGGAGAACTTCCCGGCCCCGTGGGATTCCGGCGTCGAGGAGATCATCGTGGACAAAGTGAACGAAATGGTGGAGAGCACAAGCAAATGAGATACGCGGCATTGGCATTGATTCTCGGGCTGGGCAGCGCCGTCGCGCCCGCAGACGGTGCTTGGAAGGCGGGAGTCGCCAAGGTGGCGATCACCCCCTCCGAATCCATCTGGATGGCCGGATTCGGTTCCCGCAACAAGCCGTCGGAAGGGGTTCGTCAGGATCTGTATGCCAAGGCCCTGGCGCTTCAGGACGACTCCGGAAAGCCCTCCGTTATCGTTACTCTCGACCTGGTCGCCATCGAACGCGAGATGGCGCAGGCCATCGCCGACCGCTGCCGCGAGCGCTACGGCCTCTCGCGCGACCGCCTGATGTTCAACATCTCCCACACTCACAGCGGCCCGGTGGCCGGGCTGGTCCTGATGCCCCTCTACGAACTGACACCCGAGCAGCGCGAGGTCATCCGGCGCTACACCGTGAGCCTTATGGACAAAACGGTAGACGTGGTGGGAGCGGCCATCGGGAACCTCGCCCCGGCCACCCTGGACTTCGGGCAAGGCTTTGCAGGAATTGCGGTGAATCGCCGGCGCGTGGGGCGGCGCGAGTTGCCCGGTCCGGTGGACCAGGACGTTCCCGTGCTCAGGGTGCGGGATGCCGCCGGCAATATCCGGGCGATTGCCGCGGGTTATGCATGCCATGCCACCGCGCTCAACGACTACCAGATCGGCGGCGACTGGCCCGGCTACGCCATGGAGGAGATCGAAAAGGCGCATCCTGGCGCCACCGCGCTGTTCATACAAGGCGCCGGAGCCGACTCGAACGCCCTGCCCCGCCGCACCGTAGAACTGGCGAAGAATTACGGGCAGACCCTGGCGGCCGCCGTAGATGAGGTGGTGAAGGGCAGGATGAAGCCGCTCAGCGGGCCGCTGGCCACCGCGCTAGACTACGTCGATCTGCCGTTTCAAACCGTGCCCACCCGCGACGAATTGCAGGCGCGCCTCACAGACAAGAACGTTTTCCGCCAGCGCCAGGCCCGCCGCCTGCTGGAAGTGCTGGAGAAAGAAGGCAAGGTGCCGGCCAGCTATCCGTACCCCGTTCAGGTCTGGCAGTTCGGCCCGGAGTTGAAGCTCATCGCGCTCGGCGGGGAGACGGTGGTCGACTATTCCTTGCGGCTTAAAGGCCTGCACGGCTGGAACAACACGTGGGTGGCGGGCTACTCGAACGACATCCTGGCCTACATCCCCTCGCGCCGGGTGCTCCAGGAGGGCGGCTATGAAGGCGGCGAGGCCATGATCTACTTCGGCCGCCCCGCCCCGTTCGATGGAAGCGTCGAGGACCTCATCGTTGACGAGGTGGCCAAACTGGTCAAGCGCACCGCCACGCACCCGTGATCGCGGATTGCATTCGGCTGCCGCCTTGGTGTATTCTGGCCATTCTTCGCGAACAACAAAGCTCATGATCACCCTTGGAACCGGCAAAGTATACGTGAATGGGAAGTTCGAAACGTTCCAGCTTTTCAAGACGGCGTCGGCGGAAAAGCATGCGTCTTCCGACGACGTTACGCTGAAGACCGAATTGATCAAAGGCCTAAACCTTGACGCCTCTAAGAAGCAAGCCCAAGGGGGTGGAGTCTACCGCGTCAAAATAAATGACGGGTACGGCTACATGGTCTACAAATCGCCCCTGGAGGCGCCGAACACGGCGGCAATCTTCCATTATCACTGGAACTACAGTCTGGACCTTCCGCTGGACGCGCTTTAGAGCGCTCGTCCGCCGTTCAGCGGTATTGCCGGGAGATGCGGTACTTCCGCATGCGCGATTGCAGGGTAGTGCGCTTCAGGCCGAGGCGCGCCGCCGCACCAAAGGGGCCGCCCACCAGGCCATCGGCTTCCTTCAACGCGTTCAGGATTCTCTCGCGTTCGGCCGCCTGGACCGCTTCCGGAATGCGCGCGTGAGGAGCCGCCACCGCAGCCTTGCCCATCAACTCGGGCATCGCGACCGTCAGGACCGCACCGTTCGTCAGAATCACGGACCGTTCCATCACGTTCTGCAACTCCCGTATGTTCCCCGGCCAGTCGTAACGCACGAGGGCATCCATGGCGGCCGCAGGGATTGTCTCCACCCGCCGCTTCATGCGCTGCGCGTACTTCTGAACGAAATAGCGGGTGAGCAGCGGGATATCCTCGCGGCGCTCCCGCAGCGGCGGCACGTTCAACGGAAAGACATGCAGCCGGTAGTAGAGGTCCGCCCGGAACGTGTTCTCGTCCACCATGGCTTTCAGGTTTCGGTTCGTCGCCACCACGAACCGGACATCCACTTTGATGGTGTGGTTGCCGCCCACTCTTTCGAATTCCTGGTCCTGAATGGCGCGCAGCAGCTTGGGCTGCAACTCAAGCGGCATCTCCCCGATCTCGTCCAGGAACAGGGTGCCCTGGTGCGCCAGTTCGAAGCGGCCGATCTTCTGCGCTACCGCCCCTGTAAAAGCGCCCTTTTCGTGGCCGAACAGCTCGCTTTCGAGCAGGTTAGCCGGAATAGCCGCGCAGTTCACCTTTACGAAACTGGCCTTTTTGCGCCCGCTCAGCTCGTGGATGGCGCGCGCCACCAGTTCCTTTCCCGTGCCCGTTTCACCCAGGATCAGCACCGTGGCATCGGTCGGCGCCACAATTTGCGTACTCCTTAGGACGGACTGGAACGCTGGCCCTTCGCCGATCATGTTGCCGATGTTCTGGTCGGAACGAATCTCGTCCTCCAGATAGAGTTTTTCCGTGGCGAGCCGTTCCTTGATCTCCGCCAGTTCCCGGAAGGAGAGCGAGTTCTCTACCGCGATGGCGATCTGACGGCCAACCTGCACCAGGAGGTCGATATCGTGCTCGGACCAGCGTTCGCCGCTCATCCGCGCCAGTTCCAGGGTGCCCAGGGTGCGGTTCGGCGTTACCAGCGGAATCGAACAACCGGACCGGAATCCGAACGTTACGAAGCTGCGGTAATCGGGGGACGGGAACCGTTCGAAGTCGGAATCGTTGACCACCACAGGATTGCCCGTGGCCAGGGCTTCTGCCGAAGGCATGCCCTCCGGATTGAGCGACTTCTGTGGGGGCTCGAACAATTCCTTGCCTGGGAAATGCAGGGCATAGACGTCCAGCCTGTGGGTGCGTTCGTTCAGGACAGTGAGCAGGGCGAGGTCGTAGCGGATCACCTCGGAGAGTTGCTCGGAAATGGCCGAGAACAGCTCGTCCGGCGAGAGCTTTGAAACCAGGGCGTTCGTAATGTCGAAAAGCACGCGCAGGCGGTCCCGCTCGTGGACCAAGGCCTGCTTGGCCAGGAAGGCATCCACAGCCACCGCGAATTCCGCCGCCACGCGCTCCAGAAATGCCAGTTCGGCGGCACTCGGTTCGTAAGGGGCCATAAAGCCGAAGCCAAGGGATCCCAACCGATGCTCCCCCGCCGTCAACGGCACCATGGTGAGCGCCTGCAGACCGTAAGTCTCCACCCGGTGGCTGAACTCCGGCCACCGCGTCTCCTCCGCCAGGGACGAGATCACCAGGGGCCGCTGGTTCGCCCAGACCCAACGGGCCGGACTGCCGCCCTTGGGAACACCGCCCGGCTCGGGGTTCTCAACGACACCGGAGGCGCCGATGACATACGATTTCAGCCCCTCCCCGGACGGCTCGTGCAGGACCATCCCCAGGAACTCGAAATCCACCACCCGCCGGAGAGCGCTCGCTACCCCGGAAACCATGCTTTCCATATCGTTATGGCCGGAGATGGACTGGGAAAGCGCGAGAACGGCTTCGTAGATCTCCGTTGTTGAGGCGCCCATTAATTCCATGATACGTAATCCCGTCGTCGCCTGCGCGTCCGCTCGGCCAAAGCCATCGGCAATTGCCGAAATGCCGAAGAGAACGGCTACTTTACCTCGATTTGCCGCCTCTCAAGGGTCGAGCCGACCGCCTGCTCGTACCGAGACATCGCCCGATTCAAGTCCAGTTGCCCGACAATAAGGCGCAGTTGCGAATCCAAGTACTCGTTTTGGCGCGTGAGGACCAGAAAGTTGGTTGTCTCTCCGTTCTCGAACAGCCGTGTCTCACTGTCCAGCTTTTCCTTGGCAGCGCGCACCGAAGCCTCCGCTGCCCGCACCCGCTGCCGCGATGTCTCGATGGACTGCAAGGAATTCCGGACCTGCACCTGGACCGCCTGTTCGAGTTGGTCGCGCACTAAATTCAGCCGCCGTCCGGCGATTTTCGATTGCGCGAGGGCAGCCTCCGCGCTCCGGTTGCGCAGATTGAGGTCGAAGCTGATCCCCACCTGAAGGGTCTGAAAACGCGTGCTGAATAGGTTCGAAAGCGAGGTGTTATACCCGCCCACCAGGAACTGCGGCAACCCCCCGGAACTGGAAATCGCGATGGGATCCAGGCCGGCAGCCAGCGAAAGCGTGTTTACCCGGTCGGCGATCAACGCTGTGCTTGATGAAAACGGATTCGAAGTGGTGAGGGCGGTGCCGCCCAGTCCGCTCGTGCCGTAAGAGGCAATCAGGTCCAGCGCCGGCTTCGTGAGACTCGAATTCAGGCGCGTTTCGACGGCATTCATCTCCTTCTGCGCGTCCACGGACTCGAGTTCGGGCCTCTGCGCCACGGCTTTGGCAATGCTTTCCGGCAAGTCGTAGATGGAAGGGAGGTCGGTGGTCCGGTCCTGGGTCGGGATGAGCTGGTCGTTCCAGATCTCGGCCGTGCGGCTGGGGGCCAGCAGCATCTTCAGGGCGTTCTCCGCTTCGGTAAGGGCGGCGATGCTCGCAAAATAGGTATCCCGGCGCCGTTCCAACTCGGCGTGCGCGGCTGCCAGCTCGACTTCCGCAAGGACGCCGGCTTTGATCATACGCTCGCTTCTGGCACGCTGTTCATCGGCCAGGCGCATAGCGTCGGCCTTCACCTGGACGTCCTGCCGCGCCGCCACCAGCGCCCAGTAGGCGTCCTCCACGCGTGTCACAATGTCGATCAGCCGGAGCTTCAGCGCGGTAACCGAGAGATCCGCCTGCTTGCGCCGGATCTTCAACTCCGCCCGCTCCCGGTCGATGGTGCTATTTCGCAGCAGCGGCTGCGTGAAGCTGAACATGAGCCCGGAGGTGACATACGGGTTCAGCGAAACGAACGGGTTGGAGGTGGACTGGCGATTGGTGTCGAAGCTGACCGAGAAAGAGGTGCCTGTCCATGGCAACTTCTGGCGGAACCCCAGGCGATTGGCGTAAGAATGGTCCGTAACGCTTCCACCAGGGCCCTGGAGCATCGAACTGGCCGGGGAGGTGCGCGACAGAATGCCCGGTTGGAATTGCAGGACCGGATCGAAGGCGCCTTGGGCGGCCTGGATTCCGCGATAGGCGGAGGCCCTGTTGGTCCGCTCGATCTCCACGTCGAGATTGTTGGCGGCGGCCATTTCGATAGCCTCCCCAAGAGTCAGATTCCGCTGCACCTGCCCCACCCCGACGCGAGACGGTTCAGGCAACTGCTGGGCGGTAACACCGGCGGCGAGAACCAGACCCGCCGCCGCCATGCGAACTACGGATGATAACGGCATTAATGTTTTCCTTCGACTAGTAAGGAGGACAGGCGATAAACGCCAGTGTCCCCAACGCAGCGATGAGCAGGGCGCGGCGGTGAATCGCCTTCGCCTTTTGCCGGAGGCGCGCCACCCGGCCGGCATCGCGGATGGGGGCTTCGGTACCGTCCAGATTGCACGTGCCCCGCGCCGCCAGCGCGATACAGACCTTTTCCTTCGCCTGAGTGAAGCCCAGCGCGGCCATCCAAAGGGGGACGAAGAGGCCCAGGCGCGCCCATCGGGGCGCCCCGGCGGCGACAAGGGCGATAATCAACCCGGCCACGCAAGCCAGCGCCACCTTCCCCAGTACGCGCCGCTTGAGTTGCTCCCGGCGGCCGAGATTGAACTCCTCCGCCTGCATTATGCCGCTCCCGATCCGGCCGGCTTGCGGCCGCCAAGGAACTTGAACGACCTCAGACGCGCGCCCAAGCGGCCCCAGACGGGCGATTGCGTCATATCTTCGAACAGCGAGTAGAAGACCGGCACAGCCAAGAGTGTCAGCAGCAGGCAAAGGCTCTGGCCCCCCACCACCAGGATCCCGATGGAGCGGTTCGTGGCCGCTCCGGCGCCGCTGCCCAAACATAGGGGCAGCATGCCCGCGACCAGCGCAATGGTGGTCATCAGGATAGGCCGTAACCGGTTGCGATTGCCCAGGATGATGGCGTCGTACCGCGCCATTCCCTGGGACCGCAGCTCGTTGGTGTGATCCACCTGGAGAATGGCGTTCTTCTTCACCACACCGAACAGCAGCAGGATGCCCAGCGCGGAGAAGATATTGAGCTTCTGCCCCGCCAGAAACGTGGAAAGCAGCGCGAACGGCACCGCCAGGGGCAGCGTGAGCAGAATGGTGATCGGGTGGACGAACGATTCGAACTGCGCCGCCAAAATCATGTACATGAACAGGAAAGAGAGCACGAAGGCCAGCATGAAGTAGTACCCGGCCTTCCCCAGTTCCTTCGATTGGCCCGAAAGGACGGCCGAATATCCGGGCTCCAACCCCATCGCCGCTACGAAGCTCTGCATGGAGGCAAGGGCCTCACGCTGGGAGCCGCCGCGGGCAACGTTGGCATACATGGTGATCTGGCGTTCGCGCCGCAAGCGGTCGATTGAAGCCGGCCCCGTGCTCTCCTCGATAGTGACAACATTGCTCAGCAGCACGGGTGCCCCGCTGGCCGAGGGAACCGTCATCTGCAAGAGATCGGCTGGATCGCGGCGGAACTCCTTTTGAGCGCGCAGCACGACGTCGTACTGGTCTTTGCCTTCGTTGTACCTGGTGACGTCATCGCCGGCCATGAGAAGATTCAGCGATTGGGCAATGCTCGACACGCTCACCCCCAGGTCTCCGGCCCGCTTACGATCGATCGCCACCCGGATTTCCGGCTTGCCCGGCAGGTAGGAACGGTCCGCATCCACAATGTTGGGATCCTTCTTCATGTGTTCAAGCAGCCGGCTGGAGTACACGTCCAGCTTCTTCAAATCGGGGCCGGTAAACACGTATTGAATGGCGGCGGTGCGGCCGCCGCTGCGAATGGCCGGCACAGGCTGGACCGAAACCTGGATGTTCTTCGGATAGCTTTTCATCAGCGCGCGGGCACGGGCTATGAGTTCTGCCTGGTCTTCCTTACGTTCGCTTGCGGGGTGCAGGCGGACGAAGACGGTGCCGTTGTTGACTACCTGTTGTGCCCCGAAACCCGCAATCGTAAGGGTGTTCTGAACGCCGGGTACTCGCTCCCGGATGTCGCGGGCCATGCGCTCGAGAATCGACTGGGTAGCCGCGAGGCTGGTGCCTTCCGGCGCCCGGACGGATACTTCGAATTGCGAATCGTCGTCCTCCGGGAGGAAATTGACCCCGGCGAGCATGAATAGCGGTACGGTAGAGATCCCCACCACGGCGCAGATCAAAACTACGGTCCAGCGGTGCGCCATCGACCAGTGGAGCATGCGGGTATAGGTGCGGTCGATGGGCCGGTAGAAGCGCGATTCCTTCGCCGAATGGGCGTGCCCTCCCGCACCTTTCTCTACGGGCTTGATCCAGCGCGCCGCCAGCATGGGGGTCAGGGTGAACGACACCAGAAGACTGACCGCGATGGCAGCCGCCGAAGTCAACCCGAAGGAAGACATGAACCGGCCCACCACCCCGCCCATGAAGCCGATCGGAACGAACACGGCCAGCAGCGACAGCGTGGTCGCCATTACCGCAAGACCGATTTCGCGCGTGCCCTCGATGGCGGCATCGAAGGGGGTCATGCCTTTTTCCTCGACGAACCGGTAGATATTCTCCAGGACTACGATGGCGTCGTCGATTACAATCCCCACCATGAGGGTAAGGGACAGCATCGTCATCTGGTTCAGCGTGTAGTTCAGCGCGGCCATCAGGCCGAACGCCGCGACGATGGAGGTGGGGATGGCTATAGCCGCAATGATGGTGGACCGGAAGTTCCACAGGAAAAGAAACACCACGACGGCGGCCAAGAATCCACCCAGGATCAGGTGCTCCTCAATCGAGTGGAGGGCCGCATTGATGAATTCCGAATCGTCGCGAACGATCACCACCTTGAAGTCCGGCGGCAGCGTCTTGCGGATCTCTTCCATCCGCTCCTTCGCCGCGTCCGAGACCGCCACGGTGTTGGTGCCGGACTGCTTGCGGATGGCGAGCACGACTGATCCCGCGCCGTCCAGGCGGCCGGATGACCGCGGCTCCGCACCGCTATCGACCACGTACCCGATATCTCGAATGCGCACCGGCTGGTGGCCAGAACCGCGGACCACGAGGTCGTTGAACGCCTCCGGCGTGGCCATGCGCCCCAGTGCCCTGACGGTGAGCTCGCGGGCGCCCTCGTCCACTCGGCCGCCCGGCAGCTCCAGGTTCTGCGCCTTGAGCGCCGCGGCAACCTCGATGATCGACATGTTGAAGGCGCGCATCCGCTCCGGATCGACGAAGACTTGCACTTCGCGCAGGCGTCCGCCGTAGATCAGCGCCTCCCCGACGCCGTTGACCGATTCGATCCTGTCTTTGATCCGTTTGTCCACGATATCGGTCAGCTTGACGACCGGCAGTTTGGAGCTGATGGCGTACAACAAAATCGGGGCCGAGTCGGGATCCAATTTCTGGATTACCGGAGGATCCGCCGTGTCCGGCAGGTCGCGCATGACCAGGTCCACCTTCTGCCTGACTTCCTGGGTGGCCACGTCGACGTCTTTCGAGAGGTCGAACATGATCGACACCTGGGACATGCCTTCGACGGAGGTGGAGCGCAGTTCGTCAATGCCGGAAATCGTGTTGACCGTGCCTTCAACGATGTCGGTGATCTCGGTTTCAATCTGCTCGGGCGAAGACCCGGGATTCATGGTGACCACCGACACCACGGGAAATTCAATCCGGGGGAACCGGTCCACCCCGAGGGTGAACACGGAAAAGGCGCCGATGATGGTCAGCGCCAGGATCAGCATGGTCGCGAAAACGGGGCGCCGTACGCAGATTTCTGCCAGTTTTTGCATGTCTCGTCTCCGCTAGCGAACCCGGACCGTGGCGCCGTCGTAGAGCTTCTGGGGATCGCCGGTGGATACCGTTTCGCCTGCGGAGATTCCCGTGGCCACGCTCACCATGTCCTTATCCTGCTCTTTTCCCAACTGGATCACTCGCAGGCGTGCGCGGTCGCCCTGGACCACGTACAACTGCAGAGAGTCCGTATTGGGGTCGGCGAAAACCGCGCGGCGCGGCACAAACAGGACCTTCCGCGGGGTGTTCTGGACAATGCGCCCGGCAACGAACATTCCCGGACGCAACAGGTTTTCGCGATTGTCCACGTGCGCTTCCACAGTGATGCTGCGCGTAGCCGCATCAACCGCCGGATTCACCGCTACTACCTTGCCGGAAAACTGCCGGTCGGGGTACGCCTGCACCGAAACCGACACCGTCATCCCGGCGCGGGCCTGCGCGGCCTCACCTTCCGGAACCTGCAGTCTCAGCTTGATGGGGTTGATTTTGAGAACCCGGACCAGCTTCGTGTTCTTAGTAACATTCTGGCCGACCGCGACCGGGCGTTCGGAAACGTAGCCGTCAAACGGAGCCCGTACATAGGTGTCGGCGAGGGCCTTTTCGGCGAGCGCCACCTGGACCCGGGCACCCGAAAGCATCGCCTGGGCGCCTTCAACGGCCCGGTTGCTCTGCCGCGCCGCGTTGAGCGCGGCCTCGTACTGCTGTCGTGCAGCGGTGGCCTGCGCGCGGGCGCTCTCGGCACGCGTCTGTTGCGCATCGAAGGCGCTCCGTGCCACGTCGCCCGATTGCACCAGCCGCGAATAGCGCTGTGCATCGGCTTCCGCCAGCCGGGCCTGCGCCAGCGCCGCATCGTAGGCGGCCCGTGCGGCTTCCACTTCCGGCACCGACTTTTCGTCGAAGGTACCGCCGCCCGCCAGACCTACCCTTGCCTGAGCCTGACGCAATGCGGCCAACCCCTGCTCCTGGGACGCCCGGGCCTGTTCGAGACGCAGCGTCGCGTCGCGGTCGTTCAAACGGAGGATAACCTGCCCCTGCCGGACGAAAGCGCCGACATCGACGGGGGTTTGGATGACCCGGCCTTCGACTTCGGCGCCGACGTCGGACGCCTCCATGGCTTCGAAGCTTCCGGTTGCTTCCAAGAATCCGGGCACCTCGCGTTCCAGGACTTTCGCCACCGTGATTACCGGAGGGGCCTGAGCAGCTGTGTTCTCTTGCTCGTTGGCCGGACGGGATGTGGCACATCCGGCCATGAGGCCGGCTAAAGCGACGGGAATTGCCAGGGTGGCAGTTCTGTAGGTTGACATTGGTCGAAGAGAGCGGTGCAACTCGTCGACCATATCACTAAATGTCGTGATTTCATCAAATTAGCAGATAGCCGTTGCGTCTTGGCGAGGCGTATCGGCATTTGACGATGTCGAGTGACGAAACTCCGGCGGAAGACGTCCGTCCATTGACGAGCTGGAGTAGGTGCTCTATCGGCCCTTGGCTGCGATCTTCTTCTCGAGGGCAGCCATTAGACGCGATTCGACGTCGGCGGGAATGCGGTGGGACTCCAGACCGCGATAGATCCGGATCGTCTTTTTGGTGGTATCGGAAATGACCCAGCAGTTCGGGCATTCCATCATATGCGCCTCAAGCCCGGCCCGGATCTCCGCGTCGACATTCTCGTCCAGGTAATCGCTGAGTTCTTCGAGGAATTGTTTACAGGTAAGCAAAGGCGTCATCTCCTTTGCGCTTGAAGTAACGGGTGAGTTTATCCCGAAGCTGCAGGCGCGCCCGCAGGAGCCGGCTCTTCACGGCGGGAATGGACAGTGCCAGGGCTTCCGCGGTCTCCTCGGTGGAAAGCTCCTCAAGGTCGCGCAGCACGAACACGGCGCGGTAGGGCGCGGCCAGGCTGTCGATGGCGGAAGTCAGTATGCTGTTCAGTTCGTCGCGGGAGTAACGCTCCTCGGGATTCTCGTCCCAAGCCGCGATTTCGCGCGCCACCGTGTCCTCGCCGGTGTCGATGGTTTCATCAATCGAGACGGTCTTGTCGCTCTTGCGCTTCCGCAACTTCATGAGCGACTGGTTCACCGCGATCCGGACGATCCAGGTGTAGAACTTGGAGTTGCCCTGGAACTGGTCCAGGTGTTCGTAGGCTTTTAGGAAGGTCTCCTGGAGAACATCCTCAGCATCCTCCCGGTTTTGGGTGATGTGCTGCGCCAGCCTGAAGATCTTGCCCTCGTAACGGCGCACGAGGGCACTGAAAGCCCTGGCATCACCCTCGCGGGTTTGCGCCACCAGCAGACTCTCGTCAAAAGTTGGGCCGCCCGAAACGCTCATGACTTAATCCGACTATAACGCAAAGCACATACGCGTTGTACAGCGGCGGAAGCGAGTTACCCCTTTTGTAGTAGTTGTCACGGTTGGGCTTCGCTTAATCTTCGCCGCGAAACCCATATCTTGGGGTGTCGAGAACTGCGAGCGACAGTGTTAGTACGGTGCTAACTCCAGGTACCACATAGATTTCTCGCAAAAAAACCTTGCAATATGCGAATTTATCGTGACACAATCGGTGTGGGTCCGAAAGTGGCCCGAATGGGACCAAAAGTGGAAGCTGGAGCAGTTCAGGTGCCGCCGCCGCAGGAACCCCCTCGGGGGATATACCCGGCGCGCGTCGATGAGCGCGGGCGCCTAAAACTGCCGGTACCGTTCCAGCAATTCTTGAACGGACTTCCCGAGAAGAGATTGTTCGCCACGAGCCTGGACCGCCGCACGGCTCGATTGTACCCGCTTTTTGCCTGGACGGAAACTGAGAACGCCTTGCGCACTGCGCGAGGGGAGGATGCGGCGCGAGCCAAACGCGTAAGGTTTACGGCCCAGGAGCTGGGGGCCGATGCGGAGATGGATTCGCAGGGCCGGGTGCTGCTTTCCCCGGAATTGCGGCGCGAGTTGGGGATCGAGAATCAGAGCGTGCGGATCTTCGCCGAAGACGGACGGATCGACATTTTGCCGGAAGCCATTTACGAGGAACGCAGGCGTCAGGCCGCCGCCACCGCGGATGCCGACGTAGAGGCCCTCGGGATGTCCGGGTTGGTGTGATGCGCGATGCACTATCCGGTTCTGGCGCGAGAGGCATTGGAATATCTGGCCGTGCGGCCGGACGGCGTCTACCTGGATGCCACGACCGGGTTGGGCGGGCATACCGCCGAGATAGCCAAGCGGCTGACGACAGGCATGGTGATCGCCAACGACCGCGACCCGGAGTCGCTGGAGATGGCGCGGCGCAACACGGTGGAGTGGGCGGACCGGATCCGTTTCCACCACGGCACCTTCGGGGAGCTGGACCGGGCGCTGGAGATTTTCGAAGTGCGGAAGCTGGACGGCCTGCTGGCAGACCTGGGAGTCAGCCGGTATCAGTTGACCGAGCCGGAGCGCGGGTTTTCGTTCTTGTCGGAAGGGCCTCTGGACATGCGCATGGATCAGTCCATGGGCACGACGGCGGCCGATATTGTCAACAACACTGCCGAAAAGGCACTCGCCGACCTGATCTATCAGGGAGGAGAAGAAAGGAGCGCGCGGAAGATAGCCAGAGCAATCGTTCGGTCACGGCCCATACGGAGCACACTGCACCTGGCTGGTGTAGTGGAAGGGGCCGTGCACCGAACGGGTCGACTGCATCCCGCGACGAAGACTTTCATGGCGCTGCGGTTGGCGGTGAACGACGAACAGAAGCAGTTGGATCGCCTGCTGGAGACCGGTCCTGGACTGGTGGGCACGGGTGGGCGAATGGTGGTGATCTCCTTCATGTCCCTGGAGGACAGGAAGGTGAAGCAGCGTTTTCGCGATCTGGCCGCCACGGGGCGTGCGGTGCTTCTGACGAAGCATCCGGTGGAGCCGGACGAGGAAGAGATTCGGGCGAACCCGCCATCGCGCAGCGCCAAGCTGCGCGCGGTGGAGATGGCTTAGTGAACGGACGAGTGAGGTAGCGAGGAACAAATGGCGACGCTGGCGACATTCTTGAGACGCTTCGAAGCCCAGGCGGCACCGCAAAAAGAGAGGCGCCCGGCCTTGCGGGTCGAACAGGACCCGTACCGCCTGCGCGCAATCCCCAACAGCGACGTTTATTTCTTCTGCAAAAAGATCGATAATACGCGGCTGGTCCGGGAGGCGGACCCGCGGGCGCGCAAAGACTGCTGGACCACCATCGGGGCAGCATGCGCGGTGGTAGTCCTGCTGACTACGATCCTGATGCCCGCAGTGGCGGGCACCATGGCGGGCTACAGGATTCAGGAGCTGCGTGCCGAGGAGCAGCGCCTGATCGACGAGCGCCGCGTACTCGAACTCGAGGAGGCGCGCCTGCTCAGTCCGGCACGGCTCCAGCAACTGGCGGAGGGGCAGCGGTTCGTGACTCCTGCACCCGGCCAGGTAATCCATCTCAATCCCAGGGGCGACGGCTCACTCGCCCTGAACGTGAAGTAGCGGTGCAAGATGCGCAGTTGCTCCCTCACGCTCGTAGTGCTATGCGAGGCACTGGAGCGCGATCGTAGGAGCGCCACTCCCTGGGGGCGCCATGGACCCGCATGAGCGCTCGCACGCCAACCGCCGGCTCGCCTGGCTCGCCGGCATCATCCTGCTGTGGGCCTTCGCTATTTTTGGCAACCTCATCCATCTCCAGGTAATCCGGCACGAGGCCTATCTTCGGCTGGCGCGTAACCAGCAGCAGCGCGTTGTGGAGATCCCAGCTCCGCGCGGCTCCATTTTCGACCGCAACGGCCAACCGCTGGCCATGAGCGTCCCGATGGCCTCCATCTCGGTAAACCCGCAGCACCTGCCGGACCTCGACGTGGCTGCGGACATCCTTTCCCGCATCCTGGAGATCGACCGGATCGCGCTCTACGGGCGACTGCGCAACGCGCGCGACACGGGCCGCGGCTTCCTCTCGGTTAAACGCAGGATCCCCCCAGAGCAGGCCGAGAGCCTGCGCAGCCTGCGGCTGGAGTGGATCCAGTTCAACCAGGAGAGCCAGCGCCACTACCCCAATGGCACGCTGGCGGCTAACGTGATTGGGTCGGTCGACCACGAAGAACACGGAAACAACGGCCTGGAGGCGGCCCTGGACGATGAATTGGCGGGCCATGCCGGCACGGCCCACATGCTGACGGACGTAAAACGCCGGGGCATTGATTCGCGCCTGGCCACAGAGCCGCACGTTGGCTCGGCCATTACCCTGAGCATCGATTCCCGGGTTCAGTTCGTGGCGGAAAAAGAACTGGCGCGCGCGGTCCAGGAACATAGCGCGAAAACCGGCAGCCTGGTGGCTATGAACCCCAACACCGGGGAAATCCTGGCGATGGCGAGCTACCCGACATACGACCCGAACAAGCCACCGGCGCCGGGCGAGCCGGTGCAGGCGCGCTTCAACAACTCCGTCTCGGTACCGTTCGAACCAGGGTCGGTGTTTAAGGTGATCACGTTGGCGGCGGCGCTTGAAACCACGGACCTGCGGCCGGAAAGTTTGATCAATTGCGGCCGCGGAGCCATCACGCTGTTCGGCCGCACGGTGCACGAGGCTTCCAACCACGGCTACGGCACCATCCCGATGTCCCTGGTGCTGGCGAAATCGAGCAACGTGGGAGCGATCCAGATTGGGATGCGGGTGGGGCAGGAGCGGATGTACGAGTACCTGCGGAAGTTCGGCTTCGGCCGACGCACGGGCATCCCGCTTCCGGCCGAATCGCCGGGAATGGTCCGCAGGCTTTCGGTGTGGGGCAAGACGTCGCTCGGCTCGGTGTCGATGGGGCACGAAGTGGGGACCACGGCCTTGCAACTGGCGCGGGCCTGCGCGGTGATGGCCAACGGCGGGCTGTTGGTGAAACCGAGAATCCTGCTGAAAAGAGACGGCGTACCGGTGCCGCCCGATCCTCCGGAGCGGGTTATCAGGCCCGAGACGGCCATAGCCATGCGGCAGATGATGGAGGGCGTGGTGGTGAACCCCGCCGGAACCGGGCGCCGCGCGCGGCTGAACGGTTATACCAGCGGCGGAAAAACCGGCTCGGCGCAGATTTTCGACTTCGCGACCAAACGCTATACCGCCACTTACAACGGCAGCTTCATCGGTTTTGCGCCGGTCACCAATCCGGCCATCGTGATCGCCGTGACGGTGAACGGCACCCGAGGTACGCGCGGGTTCGGCGGCGTGTCGGCCGCACCCGTATTCAAGCTCGTGGCGGAGGAGGCCTTGCGGGTGCTGGACATCCCCAAGGACCTTCCCGAGGAGTTGCCGGAAAACGAGCGCAAAGACCAGAAAGCCCAGCCGGAAGAGGCCAACGACCTGCCGGTGGCCGGCCTGGGAGAGGCGCCCGTGCTGGAGGAGACGCCGCAGGGGACGGGGAACGGGGCGGAGGTGGTAACGGCCGCCGTCCAGACCGGCCCCAAAGTGCCGAATTTCCAGGGGATGACGATGCGTGCCGTGCTGGCCGAAGCCTCGCAAATGGGCCTTCCCGTGCTGGTGGATGGCAGCGGCTTGGCTCGCGTGCAGCAGCCTCCGCCGGGGGCGGTGTTGCAGTCCGGAGAACGTGTTCGGGTGCGGTTTGCCAGATGACGCTGGGCGAAATACTTGTAGGGACGAGGCTGCTCACCCCCGTTCCAGCGGAACTAGCCGGGGCCCCGGTGGCGGGCCTCGATTACGATTCGCGACGCATCGCTAAAGACTGGTTGTTTTTTGCCTTCCCAGGAGCCCGCGCCGACGGCCGCAAGTTTGCGGCGGGTGCGCTCGAGCGCGGTGCCATCGCCGTAGTGAGCGAATTTCCCGCCCCGCCGGAGCTGGAGGGCCGCTGGATCCGGGTGGAGCACGGCCGGCAAACGCTGGCGCTGGCGGCACGGAACTTCTACGGGCGCCCCGACGAACGGATCCGCATCACCGGGATCACGGGTACCAACGGCAAGACCACCACGGCGTATCTCGCGGACTCTGTTATGCGCGCCGCGGGCAAGATCACGGCGATGATCGGGACCATCGAGTACCACCTGGCTGGGCGCGTCCTGCCCGCCGTCAACACCACCCCGGAGTCGCTCGATTTGATGCGCATGTTCCACGAATTGGAGCGCTCAGGCGGCTCTCATGCGACAATGGAAGTTTCTTCCCACGCCCTTGCGTTGGGCCGGGTGTTTGGCCTCCAGTTCCACACCGCGATCTTCACAAACCTGACCCGGGATCATCTGGATTTTCATCGCACGATGGACGAGTATTTCGCGGCCAAACAGCTTCTCTTCACGGGTGCGGGTGCACCGCCACCGCCTTTCATGGTGCTGAACCGGGACGATGAATCGGCACGCCAGATCCCGCTGCAGGAGGGTAGCGAAGTGCTGTGGTACGGCTTGGGGCAGGATGCCACGGTGCGGGCCAAACAGATCTCGTCGGACTTCCAGGGGCTGCGCTTCGATGTGCAATACCGGAAGGTGCGCTTCCCGGTGACCTCGCCGCTGATCGGGAAGATCAACGTCTACAATATCCTGGCGGCATGCGCGGCGGGGCTGAGCTACGGCTTCGATCCCGAAGTGATTACCCGGGGAATCGCCCTGTGCACCGCCGTTCCGGGCCGCTTCGAACGTGTGGACCTGGGGCAGCCGTTCGTGGTGGCGGTGGATTACGCCCACACCGATGACGCCCTGCGGAACACCGTCAAGGTGGCGCGCGGATTGTCGCCCAAGCGGGTGATCACGGTATTCGGCTGCGGTGGGGATCGCGACCGCTCGAAGCGCCCCCTAATGGGCAAGGCCGCCGGGGATTTGAGCGATTTCGTGGTGCTCACCAGCGACAACCCGCGCTCGGAAGACCCGCTGGATATCATCAACGACGCGCTGGTGGGGCTACGCCGCACCGATACCCCGCACGTGGTGGAACCGGACCGGGCCACAGCCATCGCCCGAGCCCTTCGGGAAGCTCGTCCCGGCGATCTCGTGCTCCTGGCCGGGAAGGGTCACGAACCTTACCAGATCCTGAAGGACAAGACCATTCACTTCGACGACCGCGAGGTGGCGCGGGATGTGCTGAAGAGTTTCGGCTACGGGCGGGAGCAGGCATGAAGCTGGAACTGGCGGCTGCGGCGCGCGCGATGGATGCGCGGCCCGGCCCGGGCGGCATCCCCGAAGGAACGACATCCGGCGGGTGGAGCGTGGACACCCGCACCCTGAACCGCGGGGACGTCTTCTTCGCCCTGCGCGGAGACAACCATGACGGCCACGCCTGGGTTCAGGCCGCCACGGAAAAAGGCGCGGCCGCGGTGGTGGTGGAAAGCGAGACGGGGGCACCGCGGGAACTGGTTGTCGAAGATACCCTGGTGGCGCTGCAGCGCCTGGCCGCGCACGCCCGGCTCAACTGGGGCGGCACCGTAGTAGGGGTGACCGGCAGCGCCGGGAAGACCACCACTAAGGACGCCATCGCGCACCTGCTCTCGGCGGAGCTGCGGGTGGGCAAGACCGTCGGGAACTTCAACAACCACGTGGGGGTGCCGCTCTCGATCCTGCGGCTGCCGGACGAGTGCCGTGTGGCGGTGCTCGAAATGGGGATGAACCACGCGGGGGAAATCCGTAGGCTGGCGGGCATCGCGGCGCCGCAGATCGGGGTGGTGACCAACGTCGGGTACGCGCACGTGGAGTGTTTTAGCGGCATTGAGGGTGTGGCGGCGGCGAAACGCGAACTGATTGAAGCGCTGCCCGCGGGAGGCACCGCGGTGCTCAATGCCGACGATCCGCTGGTGGCCGCGTTCCGCGAGACGCACCCCGGGCCCGTGGTCACCTTCGGGTTGGGCGAGGGCGCGGACGTGCGCGCGGTGGACGTGGACCTGGGCTGTGCCGGGTCGCGCTTTCGCGTCGACGGGGTGGCATTTGAGAGCCCGCTAGCCGGGCGCCACGGCGTGCTGAACGCGCTGGCGGCGCTGGCGGTGGCGCGGGTCCTTGGAATTCCGGCGGCGCGGCTGGGTGATGCGGTTCGCACCCTCCCGGCCGGAAAGATGCGTTCCGAGCGCCTGGAGCATGACGGCGTAACGGTGTGGAACGATTGCTACAACGCCAACCCGGAAGCCATGCGGGCGATGATCGACGTGCTGGCCGCGACCCCCGCGGCGCGGCGCGTGGCCGTGCTGGGCGAAATGCTGGAACTGGGGCGTGCGGCCGAAGCCCTGCATCGCGAAGTGGGCCGGTACGCGGCGGCGCGCGGGATCGACTTGCTGGTGGGGGTCCGGGGCGCCGCCCGGTGGATTGTGGAGGAGGCCCGGCAGGCGGGCATGACGGAGCCGGCGGCCCGGTTCTTCGAAACTCCGGAAACGGCCGGGGAATTCGCTCGTGAGCACGCTCGGGCGGGTGACGCGGTCCTGTTCAAGGGATCGCGCGGAGTAGCGATGGAGCGCGCGCTGGAAAGATTTTTGATTTGAAATGCTTTACTACCTGCTTTACGAGCAGTTTTTCCCGTACGTCAGCGGCTTCCGGGTGTTCCGGTACACGACCTTCCGTACGGCGTTCGCAAGCCTGACGGCGTTATTTCTGTGCGTGGTGCTGGGGCCGTGGCTGATCGCCCGGCTGCGGCAGTTCCAGATCGGGCAGCACATCCGGGAGGAAGGCCCCAAGTCGCACCAGAGCAAGGCCGGAACCCCTACGATGGGCGGGGTGCTCATCGTGATCTCGATTGTGGTGCCCACGCTGCTCTGGGCGGACCTGAAGAATCCTTACATCTGGATCGCGGTGATGGCGCTGGTCGGATACGCCATCATCGGCTTCATGGACGACTACGCCAAAGTGGCGGGTAAGCGTAATCTGGGTCTGACCGGACGGCGAAAGATGGCCTACCAGATCGCGGTGGCGCTGATCTTCGCCGGGCTGCTGATGCTGATGCGCGCCTATGGCGGCTACTCGACCATGATGAACGTGCCGTTCTTCAAACAGTTCCAGCCTACCCTGCTGATTCCCGAACTGCTCGACAATCCCTGGACCTGGGCGCTGGGGGCGGCGCCGTTCTTCTTTTTCGTGGCTTTCGTGCTGGTGGGGGCTTCGAACGCGGTGAACCTGACGGACGGACTGGACGGACTGGCGATCGGGCTGATGGTGATCGCCTCCGGCGCCCTGACGGTGCTGAGTTACGCCGGCGGCCACGCACAACTTGCCGATTACCTGCAGATCGCACGCAATCCCAACACTTCCGAACTGACGATTTTCTGCGGCGCCATGACGGGAGCCAGCCTGGGCTTCCTCTGGTACAACGCCCACCCGGCGGAGATCTTCATGGGTGACGTCGGCTCGCTCGGTCTGGGCGGCGGGATGGCCGCGGTGGCAGTCCTGATCAAGCAGGAAATCCTGCTGATTTTCATTGGCGGCATCTTCGTCCTGGAAGCCATTTCGGTGATTCTCCAGGTAGGCAGCTTCAAGCTGACCGGGAAGCGAATCTTCAAAATGGCGCCCCTGCACCATCATTTCGAGGCGCTGGGCTGGACCGAATCGAAGATTATTGTGAGGTTCTGGATTTCCGGGCTGGTGCTTGCGTTGTTTGCGCTAACGACATTGAAGCTTCGGTAGGTGATGGGTGTTGGGTGATGGGTGTTGGGGTTGTGAGGTGACGAGGTGAACGGCGGGTTTCGCGAGTTGCGCGTATGGCAACAGGCCATGGATATGGTCGAGATGATCTATCGGGTTACACGGGGGTTTCCGAAAGAGGAAACGTACGGGCTTGTCAGCCAGATGCGGCGGGCGGCGGTGTCCGTGCCTGCGAACATTGCCGAAGGGAATTGCCGGGCTCATATCCGGGAGTATCTGAATTTCCTTTCTGTGGCACAGGGGTCGGTCGCGGAATTGGAGACGCACGCTGAGATCGCGGGGCGGCTGAAATATGCCTCAGCAGAGGACTTGGCCGCCGCGGCGGCTCAGATTAGTTCGATAGGCAGGCAATTGCGAGCACTCCGCCAGGCGATGAACGAGAAGAGCCGAACGGCAGCGGCCGCGGCGGCCCGGTGAGCACATGACTAACCCCCAAAACCCATCACCCAACACCCAACACCCCCTCACCGGCCTTCGCTCCCTCGTTGTGGGGCTTGAGAAATCCGGTATCGCGTCGGCGGAGCTTCTTGTTCAACACGGGGCGGAGGTTCGCGCTACCGACTTGAAGCCGATTGAAGAGATGCCGGATGCGGCGGCCGCGTTGATGACGCTGTCGGTTCCGTTTACCAGGCAGTCCGGGGCGGTGTTCGAATGGCCGGAGCTGATCGTGCTTTCGCCGGGGGTCCCGGGCGATCTGGCGCCTCTCGAAGCGGCGCGGGCACGGGGAGTTCGGGTAATCGGGGAGATCGAACTGGCCGCGCCCTTTCTGCACGGGCCCGTGATCGGGATTACAGGCGCCAATGGCAAGACGACCGTTACGGCCATGACCGGCCACATCCTGCGGGAGTGCGGGATTCCGGTGCAGGTGGGCGGGAATATCGGGACGCCGGTGACCGGCATGGTGGCGGCGTCGCGCGAAGACCAGTGGAACGTGCTGGAGCTTTCGAGCTTCCAGCTTGAGGCCATCGAAACCTTTCGCGCACGCATCGCGGTGGCCCTGAATGTCACCCCGGACCACCTGGACCGGCACCACACCTTCGAGAATTATGCCGCCGCCAAGGGCAGGCTGTTTGCAACCCAGCAACCCGGCGATTTTGCCGTGCTGAATGCGGAGGACCCCACGTGCGTGGCCTACGCCGCCACTACCCCGGCTACCCCTGTGTGGTTCAGCAGCGCCCGCCGTGTGGACAAGGGCGCGTGGCTTGAGGACGGCAACGTCTGGTACGACGGGGAACTGCTGATCCCCGCCGCGGAAATCCCCATCCGGGGGCTCCACAATGTAGAGAACACCATGGCCGCGGCAGCGGCGGCACGGCTGGCCGGCGCGGAGATGGAAGCCATCGCCCGTGCGATCCGCAGCTTTAAGGCCGTGGAGCATCGGCTCGAATTCGTCCGCACGGTGAGCGGCGTCGGCTTCTACAACGATTCGAAGGCCACCAATGTGGATGCCACCCTCAAGGCGCTCGCCGCGTTCGAGAGCGGGCTATGGGTAATCCTCGGCGGCAAGGACAAGGGCAGCGATTACACAGTGCTGCGGGAACCGCTGGCCGCCAAGGCCAAGGCCGTGCTGTTGATCGGCGCGGCTGCGGGGAAGATTGCCGGGCAGCTCGCGGGCGCGGTCCCGCTGGTTGAATGCGGCACCATTGAGGAAGCCGTGCGTTACGGATATGCCTCGGCCGTGCCGGGCGACACCGTCCTGCTGGCGCCGGCTTGCGCCAGCTTCGACCAGTTCCGCAGCTACGAACACCGGGGCCGCGTATTCAAAGATTTGACGGCTAAACTGGAGCCCAAGGAATAGGCCATGGCGCAGCGACTGAAGACCGACTGGATCCTGTTTCTCACCGTGGTAGTGATGATGTCGTTCGGGCTGCTGATCGTCTACAGCGCGTCGTCGATCATGGCCCAACTCAAGTTCCGATCACCCTGGCACTTCGTAATCCAGCAGGGGATTGCGGCGGCCGTGGGGATCGTCGCGATGATGCTGCTCAAGAACACCAACTACCGGAAGCTGCAGCACCCAGGGGTGGCTTTCGCGGCCATCGGGGTGGTCCTGATTCTGCTGGGCGTAGTCTATTTCGTGGATTCAGCAAATCATCGGTGGCTGCGGGTGGGGCCGGTGGG
>DATMYF010000150.1:0-13730 GCA_035561075.1 Bryobacteraceae bacterium | reverse complement strand
GGACAAAACAGCCGCCGCTCCTCGCGCGCGAGTGGCATGCGGCAATCTCGGACGGGGCAAAGGAGCATCCGTTGAGTGTAGCGCCGGAGCGGTTCTATCCCGGGCTCCTCAGCATCTCCCGTGCGGCATTGAACCCCGGCGCGCCGATCACGCCACCGCCGGGGTGGGCTCCCGAGCCGCAGAGCCAGAGGCCGCCGATCGGCGTGGCGTAGCGCGCCCATCCGGCTACCGGACGCAGCATCAGCATCTGGTCGAGACTCATCTCCCCGTGGAAGATGTTGCCTCCCGTGATGCCGAAACGGCGCTCCAGGTCGAGTGGCGTAAGCACCTGCCGCTCCAGCACGATTTCCCGGATGTTCGGCGCATACTCCGCCACGATGTCGAGCACGCGGTCGCCGAAGGGCTCGCGCAGCGTGTCCCAGTCGGATTCCCGCAGGGTGTACGGGGCGTATTGCAGGAAAATTCCCATAATGTGGCGGCCTTCGGGCGCAAGCGACGCGTCGTACATCGTAGGGATGGTCAGTTCCAGCAGCGGCCTCTCGGACGGGCGGCCGTACTTGGCGTCATCCCACGCGCGCTCCACGTACTCGATATCCGGGCAGAGGTGCATGGTGGCGCGATGCTGCGGCCCCGGTGCGCCCGGCAGGGCTCGGAACTCCGGCAGCCCCGAAAGCGCCAGGTTGATCTTCGCCGACGTCCCTTCGCAGCGGAAACGCCGGATGGCGGCGGCGAATTCCGGGTCGAGTTCCCGCTCCTCCACCAGTTTCAGGAACGTCACCTTGGGGTCTGCGTTCGATGCCACCATGCGGGCGGCAATCTCCTCCCCGCCCTCGAGCACCACCCCGCGCACACGACCGTCGCGCACCAGGATGCGCTCCACACTGGCGTTCGTGCGGATCTCCGCGCCGTGCTCCCGCGCCGCCGCGGCGATCGATTCCGCCACCATCCCCATGCCGCCGCGCACAAATCCCCACAGCCCGCGATGGCCCTCCAGCGCGCCCATCACGTGGTGCATCAGGATGTATGCCGTGCCCGGCGAGCGCGGGCCGCCGTTGGCCCCGATCACCCCGTCGGTAGCCAAGGTCACCTTCAGTTCCGGCGATTCGAACCACTCGTCGAGGTAGTCCGCCACGCTCTGGGTGAAAATCTTGTAGAGCGCCACGGAGTCCGCGCGGGCGAGCTTCATCATGCGGCCGCCGATCGACAGGTAGTCGAGATAGTCCCGCGCGGAGGAGGGCGGGAAGTTCGGAGGCGTCTTCAGCAGCAGCCATTCCACCACGCGCGCCAGCCGCTCGAGCTGCTCTTCATACGCAGGATAGGCTGCGGCGTCGCGCGGCGAAAACTTCGCGATCTCCTCCAGTGTGCGGGCGCGGTCCTGCCACATGAAGAAGCAGCGGCCGTCCGGAAAGGGCGAGAAGAACGCGGGGTCCTTCGCGTCCACGGCATACCCATGCCGGGCAAGCTCCAGTTCCCGGACGATGCGCTCCTGCAACAGACTGGTGAGGTAGGCGGCGGTCGAGACGCGGTAGCCCGGCCAGACCTCTTCGGTGACCGAACAGCCGCCCAGCAGCTCCCGACGCTCGAGCACCAGCACCTTCCGCCCCGCCCGCGCCAGGTATGCCGCGGCCACCAGGCCGTTGTGTCCGCCACCGACGATGACGGCATCGTACCGCATGAAGCACCTCACTGGGTGTTAGGTGATGGGTGCTGGGTCTTGGGGGCAAGCCGGCAAAACCCCAACACCTAACACCCAACACCTATCACCTAGGGCAGTTTTCGAAACGCCACAACCGCCAGCGGCGGCAGCACGATGGCGATCGAATGCTTCCGGTCATGCAGGGGAATCGGGCGCGAGGAAACCGAGCCGCCGTTACCCATGTTGCTTCCCCCGAACAGTTCGGAGTCCGTATTCAGGATCTCCTGGTAGAAGCCTTCCTCCGGCACCCCGATCTCGTAACCCTGGCGCGGCACGGGCGTGAAGTTGCACGCCACCACGATGAAATCGCGTGCATTTGCGGCCCGCCGGATGAAGGAGATGATCGAGTTCTCCACGTCGTGGAAGTCCACCCATTCGAAGCCGCTATGGTGGAAATCCACCTCATACAGCTCAGGGCTGGCGCGGTACAGCCGGTTCAGAGACTCCACCATCACCTGTAGCTTGCGGTGCACATCGTACTGCAGCAGGTCCCACTGGATGCTGGAATTGTAGTTCCACTCGTCGCGCTGACCGATGTCGCACCCCATGAACAGCAGCTTCTTGCCGGGATGCGTGTACATGTACGCCAGAAAGGCGCGCACGTTGGCGAACTGCTGCCATTCGTCGCCGGGCATCTTGTTCACCAGCGAGCCCTTCCCGTAGACCACCTCGTCGTGCGAGACCGGCAGCACGAAATTCTCGGTGAACGCGTAGAGCATGCTGAAGGTGATGCTGTTGTGGTGATACTTGCGGTAGACCGGGTTCTGGCCGAAGTACCGCAGCATATCGTGCATCCACCCCATGTTCCACTTCATGGTGAAGCCCAGCCCGTTCAGGTAGACCGGCTTCGACACACCGGGAAAGGCGGTCGATTCCTCCGCCACCGTAAAGGCGCCCGGCACCGTGTGGGCCAGCTCGTTGAAGCGGCGCAGGAAGTCGATGGCCTCCAGGTTCTCGTTGCCGCCGAACTGGTTGGGAAGCCACTCACCCTTCTCGCGCGAGTAGTCGAGGTAGAGCATGGAAGCCACGGCATCCACGCGCAGGCCGTCGATGTGGTACTTCTTCAGCCAGAACATGGCGTTCGAGATGAGGAAGGTGCGCACCTCGTTGCGGCCGTAATTGAAGACCAGGGTGCCCCACTCGCGGTGCTCGCCCTTGCGCGTGTCGGCGTGCTCGTAGAGCGCGGTGCCGTCGAAGAATGCCAGGCCGTGCGCGTCCTTTGGGAAGTGCGCGGGCACCCAGTCCACAATCACCCCGATGCCTTCCCGGTGGCAGCAATCCACCAGGTGCATGAAATCGCGCGGATCGCCGAAGCGCGAGGTCGGGGTATAGTAGCCCACCACCTGGTATCCCCAGGAGCCCGAGTACGGGTACTCCATGATCGGCAGCAACTCGATATGGGTATAGCCCATCCGCCTGACGTACTCGACCAGTGTGACAGCCAGTTCCTTGTACGTGAGCGGTTGCCCGTTGGGGCCGCGCATCCAGCTTTCGAGATGCACTTCGTAGATCGAAACCGCCGACTTCAGCAGGTCTTTCGCCCCGCGCCCGTCCATCCATTCGGCGTCCTGCCACTGGTAGGCGTCCAGATCCACTACCACGGAGGCCGATTTCGGGGGTGTTTCACTGCGGAACCCGTACGGATCGGCCTTCATCTGCTGGTAGCCGGCGAAGCGCGAGCGCACGTTGTACTTGTAATTCGCCCCTTCCCCGAGCCCGGGGATGAAGAGTTCCCAGATGCCCGCGTTGCGGCGGCGCATAGGGTGACGCCGCGTGTCCCACTGGTTGAAATCGCCGCAGACCGCGACGTTCTCCGCGTTGGGCGCCCACACCGCGAACCGCACGCCGGGCGTTCCGTCGCACGTCGCGAGGTGCGCGCCCAGGCTGTTGTAGGCCTCCTGCAGGGTGCCCTCGGAGTGCAGGTGCAGGTCGAAATCCGAGAGGATGGTCGGGTAGCGGTACGGGTCGTCAAAATCGATCGCGGAACCGTCATGTAGCCGCGCCTGGATGCGGTAGTGGCGAGGGTCGCCGGGCAGGCTGGCGCAGTAGAAACCCGCCGGATGCTGCTTCACCATCGGGCTGACCGTCTCGCCCGAGATCACCTCCGCCGACTCGGCGTGCGGCAGAAACGCCCGCACCTCCCAGCGTGGGTGATTGCCCCTCTTCCTCACGGCATGCGGACCCAGAATGCGAAAGGCGTCTCCGTGATAGCCGCCCGCTATAGCTTCCACTTCCTCGACAGTCATGCGAACGCCTATCATTATGGCAGGTATGTGTCCCCCATATCATTCGTGGCCGAAGGCCGAATTACACTTGCACCTCGAAGGGTCAGTGGATATCGCCACGTTGCGGGAGCTGGCGCCCGAACTTTCCGTGGAGGAGGCCGCGGAACTGTATGAATTCACAGGCTTCGGAGGCTTTCTCAAGACCTTCGCGGCAATTGTGGGGCACGTGCGCACGCCGGCGGACTACGGCCTGATCACCCGCCGCTTGCTGGAGCGGCTGCACCGCGAAAACGTCCGCTATGCCGAGGTGACGGTCTCCGCGGGCGTGGTCTTGTGGAAAGGCCAGGAGTTCGCGCCGGTATTCGACGCCATCCGCGAGGCGGCCGCAGCGTCTCCGGTCGAGGTGCGTTGGATCCTCGATGCGGTGCGCCACTTCGGCGTCGAGCACGGCATGCAGGTGGCGGAACTGGCCGCGGCACGCGTGGACCAGGGGGTTGTGGCCTACAGCATCGGCGGCGACGAGGAGCGGGGTCCGGCCGCGTGGTTCACCGATGTCTACCGTTTCGCCCGCTCCGCCGGCCTGCGGTTGACCGCCCATGCCGGCGAGACCGATGGCCCGGCCTCCATCTGGGCCGCCCTGGAACTCGGCGCCGAACGCATCGGCCACGGCATCCGCGCCATAGATGACCCGGTGCTAGTGAAGCACCTGCGCGACCACGGGATCCCGCTCGAAATCTCGCTCACCAGTAACCTGGCTACAGGGGTGATCGCGGATTTGGCTGCCCATCCCGCGCAGCTTCTCTACGATGCCGGCGTGCCCCTCACGCTCAATACCGACGACCCCGGCATATTCCGCACCACGCTCTCCCGCGAATTCGAGCTGGCCGCGCAACTCGGTTTCGGCGATGAGCCATTGCGCACCATTGCCGCTAACGGTTTCCGCTACGCCTTCCGTTAGAATGGACCTATTCGCATGGAAGAACGCATCTCACCCGCACGCTCCATCACCGGTTCCATCACACTGCCGGGCGATAAATCGATCTCGCACCGCTGCGCCATGCTGGCGGCCCTCGCCGAAGGGCCGTCGCGGCTTTCGAACTATGCCACTGGCGCGGACTGCCGCTCCACACTTGCCTGCCTGCGCGGCCTCGGCATCACCGTGGAGGAGCGTGGAGCCGAAGTGGTGGTCCACGGCAAGGGCCTCAAGGGGCTCCGGACGCCCGGCGCGGATCTCGATGCCGGGAACTCCGGGTCCACCATCCGGATGCTCTCCGGAATCCTGGCGGCGCAAAGCTTTACCAGCCGCATCGGCGGGGATGAATCGCTCTCCCGCCGCCCCATGAAACGCATTATGGAGCCGCTCGTCCTCATGGGTGCGTCGATCGCGGCCCGCGACGGGCAGTTCCCGCCGCTCGAGATTCACGGCGCGCCGCTCAAAGCCATCGATTACGCGCTGCCGGTGGCGAGCGCCCAGGTGAAGACCTGCGTGCTGTTCGCCGGCATCTTCGCAGAAGGCACCACGACGGTGCGGGAGCCTGTCCGTTCGCGCGACCACACCGAAATTGCCCTGCGCGAGTTCGGCGCCGACATTACCGTTCACCGCGATGCCATCTCCCTGCGGGGGCGCCCGTTGCTGGCCGGGCAGGACGTGGCCATCCCCTCGGACCTGTCCTCCGCCGCCTTCTTCCTGGTGGCCGCGCTGCTGGTGCCCGGTTCGTCCCTGACCATTCAGGGGGTGGGGCTGAACCCCACGCGTTCCGCGCTGCTCGATTTCCTGGCGGGCATGGGGGCGAGCGTCCGGATCCTCCACGTGGTTAGCAGCAACGGAGAACTGGCGGGTGACATCCGCGTCGAGTACTCTCCCGTTAGAGGCGGCGTGATCGAGAAGGCCGTCACCGCCGCGCTCATCGACGAAATCCCCGTGCTGGCGGTACTCGGGGCCGCGAGCGACGAAGGCCTCACGGTGCGGGATGCACGCGAGTTGCGCATCAAAGAAACCGACCGCATCGCCACCGTGGCCGAAAACCTGCGCCGCATGGGCGTGGATGTCGAAGAGCGCCCTGACGGCATGGTGGTGCCCGGGCGGCAGCGCTTCAAGGGCGCGGAACTCGACAGCTTCGGAGACCACCGCGTGGCCATGGCCTTCGCGGTAGCCGCACTCGCCGCCGACGGCGAGTCCGTGATTCGCAATGCCGAAGCGGCATCCGTGTCATTCCCGGAGTTCTGGGAGACGCTACGCCGTGTGGCGCTGTAGGTCCAGAATCACGGCGTCCAGCGCGATCTGTTTCTGAATGTTGCGCCGGATCAGCCCGGCTACTTCATCTACCTTGGCCACCGCCGCCCGGATCCACTCGAAGGAGAGGCGCTCCGCGATGGGTCCGAGCTCCCGCCGAATGTCCTGGTTACGGATTTGGCCGCCGGTTTCCCGCAGGATGAGGAGGTCCCGCAGCAGATCGTAGAGCACCTTCAGGTGGAACTCCAGCTTCTCGCTCTTGCTGCGTGCGATCACTTCGGAGTAGGGCACCCAGGTGCCGAACGGGGCCAGTTTGGCTGCAACTTTGACCAGCGCCAGCATGGCGGCGCGGCGCTTCTCGTAGGCCTCCAGGTCGATAGAGACCGCGATCCCGGGGCTGCCGGCTGCCAGCGCGATGCGCTTCTCCGGCTGGTCGAGCCCGCGCGCCCGCACGAACTCCCGCATTTCCGCCTCGCCCAAAGGAGTGAAGTGGAAAGGCACCGCGCGGGACCGGATGGTGGGGAGCAGGTCGTAGGCGTTCTCCGCCGTCATTACCAGGATCAGGTGGTCGGGAGGTTCTTCGAGGGTCTTGAGCAGCGAGTTGGCGGCCTGCTCGCCGGCGCGGTCCACGTGATCGATCAGGAAGAGGCGCCGGTCGCCCCGCATGGGCTTGAAAGGGGCACGCTCCTTCAGCAGGCGCGTCTGCTCGATGGAGATCTGGCGCAGGGGCCCGTCCGGCGGGAAGGTGACGAAGTCCGGGTAGGTCGCAAACAGCAGCGGGTCCTGGTTGCGCTTGTCGGCGGGCCACTTTTCGCGCCCCGCGATTAACGCCACGTTTTCCGGCAGGCTGAGGTCGTCGCGCTCGATCTGTTCGGGATGGCCGATCAGTGCCGCGGCCAGGCGCCGGGCAAGCGTCGCCTTCCCGACACCCTCCGGGCCGGCGAAGAGCAGGGTCTGGGGGATGCGCTCCTGCGCCATCATCTGCTCCAGTGCCTCGATTACGTGCCGGTTGCCCCAGAAGTTCTCAAACATGGGCACTCACGATTCCCCAGATCTCCCGCTCCACGGTGTCCGGGTCGGCGCGGCCGTCCACAATCCGGTAGCGGGCGGCCTCCTGCGCGGCCAGCGCCATATAAGCGTCCCGCACCTTCCTGTGGAACTCCACGGATTGCTCGTCCATGCGGGTCTCATCGTGGCGGACGGCCTCGTTGCGGGCGCGCGCACGAGCCAGGCTGGTTTCGAGGTCGATGTCCACCAGGAGGGTGAGGTCCGGGACCAGCCCACGGCAGGCGATACGGTCGAGCATCAGAACGGCCTCCACCCCCAGGCCGCGGCCGCAGCCCTGGTAGACCAGGCTCGAATCCGTGAAACGGTCCGACAGCACTATGGCGCCCTCCGCGAGCGCCGGCAAAATCAGCTCGTCCACGTTCTGCGAGCGGCTTGCGAAGTAGAGCAGCAGTTCGGCCGTGGGGCGCAGGTCCTGGTTGGCGGCGTCAAGCAGGATGCGCCGGATCTGGGCGCCGACGCGCGTTCCGCCCGGCTCCACCGTCTCCACGACCGTAAGTCCGGCAGCCCGCAGCCGCGCGGCCAGCCGGTGCATTTGGGTAGTTTTGCCAGACCCGTCGATACCCTCGAAAGTGATGAACTTGCCCCGGTGCCCCATCAGGAAGTCCCATTGTACCCGGCGGCGTGACCCCGATCACCGGATGTGGTTTTAAATCCACTAAACTGGAAGAAGTGGAGTGTGCCCCGTCCGGGGCCCGCCCAGAGGAGATCCGATGAACTTCGACCAAGCCCCCATGCTTGTGATTTGGGAGGTAACCCAGGCGTGCGACCTGGCCTGCGTGCACTGCCGCGCCTCGGCCCAACCCGACCGCCACCCGCACGAACTCACTACTGAGCAGGGCTATCGGTTGCTCGAAGACATCCGCTCCTTCGGCGAGCCCCTGATGGTCTTCACCGGCGGCGACCCTCTCAAACGGCCGGACCTCTACGACCTGATCCGCTATAGCGTGAAGACCGGCCTGCGCACCAACGTCACTCCCAGCGCGACTCCGCTGCTCACCGAATCGGCCATCGAAGGCTTCAAGGAAGCCGGCGTCACCCGCATGGCCATCAGCCTGGACGGCCACGACGCGCGCAGCCACGACGATTTCCGCGGCATCCCAGGCACTTTCGACCGCGCCATCGCCGCGCTGCAGCACGCAAAGAAGATCGGGCTCGATACCCAGCTCCAGACGACTGTCACGCGGCGAAACATGGTAGATCTGCCTAAAATCGCCGATATCGCGACGGACGTGGCCACGAAAATGTGGAGCCTCTTCTTCCTGATCGTGACGGGCCGCGCCGGCGAGGCCGACGACCTCACCGCAGAAGAGTACGAGAGGGTTTTCGAGTTCATGTACGAGCTTTCGAAAACCGCGCCGTTCGGCATCAAGACCACCGAGGCCATGCATTACCGGCGCTATGTGGCGCAGCGCATGAAAGAGGAGCACGGCGCACGGCCGGAAACCGAGGGCGCCCGCCAGGTGGCCTTCCGGACCGCCGGGGTGAGCGACGGCAAGGGATTCGTCTTCGTTTCCCATACCGGGGAGATCTTCCCCAGCGGTTTTCTGCCCCTCTCGGCCGGCAACGTGCTGCGTGATTCGCTCACCGGCGTCTACCGTGACTCGGACCTGTTCCGTAAGCTGCGCGACACCAGCGGCCGCGAAGGCAAGTGCGGCATCTGCGAGTACCAGAAGATTTGCGGCGGCTCGCGTTCCCGCGCCTACGCCCTCACCGGCGACTACCTGGCCAGCGACCCGCGCTGCGTCTACCAGCCGCACGCCGCCGATGCGCTGATGTAAGCACGATTTCCCTGCAAGTTTCCGGCGCGCACACCACTAACGTTAGATAACGTATGCGCGCCGGTATGTTTTTGCTCGCCGTCGGGCTGCTGGCCCAGACGCCCGACCCAGCCTATGAGCCCCTGAGCAGGGCGTACGTAGCGCTGCGCTCTGGCGACTACGACAGGGCCATCCCTTTATTTCTGAAGGCAGTGGAGGCCGCACCCGGCCGCGCCGCCATCCGCAAGGACCTGGCCTACGCCTGGCTCAAAGCCGGCGAGAACGAGCTTGCGCGCGAACAATTTCGTGAAGCCATGCGGCTGGAGCCGGCCGATCATCACGTGGCGCTCGAACACGCGTTTTTGTGCTTCGAAACGGGCCAAAAGGTGCAGGCAAGGCGCAGTTTTGACCGCATCCGCCGCACTGGAGACCCACAATCCCGCGCCACCGCCGAGCAGGCCTTCCGCAATATCGACGGACCGCTTGAAACCGGAATTGCGCGCTGGAAGGAGGCCATTCGGCGGGGCGGTGGCAACTTCAGCGCGCATTACGAACTGGCCACCCTTGCTGAACAGCGGGATGAGCTGGAACTCGCCGCCGAACACTACGAAGCAGCGTGGCGGCTCGTTCCGGACCGGCGGTCCGTCCTGGTAGACCTCGGCCGCACATGGAAATCGCTCAACCGCGTGGACCAGGCGCATGCCGCGCTGCTGGCCGCATCCCGCGGGGGAGAGCCTCGGGCGGCCGAATCGTCGCGCGAACTGTTGCCGCCGCGGTATCCCTACGTGCCCGAGTTCCGCGCAGCCCTGGCCCTCGATCCTGCCAATATTGAGTTGCGGCGCGAATTGGCTTACCTGCTGCTCCGCATGGAGCGCCAACCGGAAGCCGAGGAGGAGTTCCGGATTGTGACAGGCCTGAATGAGAGGGACGTGCTATCGGCGGCGCAACTGGGGTTCCTCTACCTGGCGCGCGGTGATCGCCTGAACGCCATGCCTCTGCTTGAACGCGTGCTACGCGGCACCGACGAGGAACTCGCCAACCGCGTGCGCGCCGTGCTGCGTCTGCCTCAGACACTGCGCAGCCGCACCGGGGGTTCCCCGCGTGCCGCGTCCCTGGATGCCAAGGAGATGGCTGAGCGGAGCATCCGGGCGGGCTACATGAAGGACGCCTTGAAGTACCTCCAAATGGCCCACGAAGCCGACCCTGTGGACTTCAACGTGATGCTCAAGCTCGGGTGGACCTACAACATCCTCCGGCAGGACAGCCTGGCCGCCAGTTGGTTCAACCTCGCCCGGCGAAGTACCGACCCGCGCGTCGCTGCCGATGCCCATAAGGCATGGCGGAAGTTGCACCCCGGACTCGCGCGGGTGCGGACCTCCGTGTGGATGTTCCCGTTCTACTCCTCACGCTGGCGGGACGTCTTCTCATACGGGCAGATTCGGACGGATGTGCGGGTAGCCGGGCCGTTGCGCCCATACGTCAGTGCACGGTTCATCGGGGACGTCCGGGGGGGCGTGGGGCCGGGCCTGCCGCAAAACCTTTCGGAAAGCTCCGTAATACTGGGGATCGGAGTGTCCACAGCCACGTGGCGCGGGTTTACGGGCTGGGCCGAAGCGGGTTCGGCCTATAACTATCTCAGCCATCACGTCACCCCGGATTACCGCGGGGGCCTCTCGTTTTTCCGGAGCTTCGGGCGTTCCCTTGGGGCCGAGCGACCCGGGTGGTTCGCCGAGACCACGGCCGATGGCATCTTCGTGAGCCGGTTCGGTGACGACGTCCTGGTCTATTCCCAGAACCGCTTCGGCCATACTGCGTCAACCGGCCCGCTCAGACTGCAACTGTTCCTCAACGCCAACGCCACGGCGGATGTGCGGCGCCAGTATTGGGCCAACTTCGTGGAATTCGGCCCGGGCGCGAGGTTCCGCTGGACACCGCTCTCGGACTCCCTGTTCTTCACCCTGAACCTGCTTCGAGGGGCCCACACCACCAATCGCGATAATCCGCGGTCACCGAATTTTTTCGATCTCCGCGCCGGATTTGGATATGCGTTCAGCTATTAGCTTGCTGATGCTGCCGGCGCTGGCCATGGGAGCGGGGCTTCCGTATTTCAGCGTGCTCGCGGAGGAGCCCGGGGCGTGGCCGGCGATTCTGGAGTGCGTCGGGTTGCGGCAGGCGCCGGCCTCTACGGCGCGCGTCTTTGTGGTGCGAGCGGGCGCCATGGCCGCCCCGGAATGGACGGCGCGGGTGCAGGGCGGGGCAGTGCTGATCCTGGAGGGGGAGTCGTCGCTTGCGGAGATGTTCGGGTTCCGGCGGGGCAAGGAGAGCGTGCGGGCCGGAAGCGTTACAGACGTCCACGACCCGAAACTGCCGATTGTTTGGGAACACCCGGTGGAAATGCCGGTATTCCGGGTGCCGGAAGGGGCGCAGGTCTTCGCGCGCGAGCGTTGGACCGGGGCCCCTTTGGTTGCGGGGATGCGGCGCGGCTCGGGCGCCGTGCTGTGGGTGGCGCTGCCTCCTGGCGAACGGGGATACGAACGTTTTCCATACCTCTTGCAAGCGCTTGCGGACCTTGGGCTGGAGGCACCGTTCCATTCCGCGCGGCTGTGGGCGTTCTTCGATTACTCCTACCGGCTCAGGGCGGACCCGGAATACTTCGCCCAACGCTGGCGAAATGCCGGGATTTCGGCACTGCACGTTGGGGTGTGGCACTTCTTCGAGCGCGATGCCGCGCGCGACGAATACCTGGCGCGCCTGATCGCCGCGTGCCACCGGCACGCGATTCAGGTGTACGGATGGCTGGAGTTGCCCCACGTAAGCGAGAGGTTCTGGCTCGATCACCCGGAGTGGCGAGAAAAGACCGCCGTCGGGCAAGACGCGCATCTCGACTGGCGTAAGCTTATGAATTTGCAGAACCGCGCATGCGCCGGGGCGGTCGCGGCGGGGGTCAAGGATCTCGTACGGCGGTTTGACTGGGACGGGGTCAACCTGGCGGAGCTTTATTTTGAATCGCTGGAAGGCATATCGAACCCCTCTCGTTTCACGCCCCTCAATGCCGATGCGAGAGGGGAGTTCCGGTTGGCCCATGGCTTCGACCCGCAGGAGGTGTTTGGGACCAGGAACGATGCCGCGTCCCGCAGGAAGTTCCTGGATTTTCGCTCCAACCTGGCAATAAGAATGCAGCAAGAGTGGCTTTCTGAACTGGATAATCTTCGCAAAGAGAAGCCGCACCTGGATCTGGTGCTCACCCATGTGGATGATCGCCTCGACGCCCGCATGCGGGACGCAATCGGCGCTGACGCCGCCGCCACCTTGCCACTGATCGAACGGGTGCCTTTCACGTTCATGGTGGAGGACCCCGCGACGGTCTGGAATCAGGGCCCCCAGCGCTACCGCGAAATCGCCAACCGGTACCGGGCGCTGAAGGCGCCCAGAGAACGGCTCGCCATCGACATCAATATTGTCGACCGCTACCAGAGCGTCTACCCTACGAAGCAGCAGACCGGGACGGAGCTGTTCCAATTGGTCCACACCGCTGCTTCGGCGTTCGAGCGAGTGGCCCTCTATTTCGAGAATTCTCTCCGGAGGCCCGACCTGGCTCTGCTTCCGGCTGCCGCGGCCGCGGTGACCAGGGTAGAAGAGATCGGCCCGAAGCTGGCGGTCGAGTCGCCGTCCGGTGTCGGGGTGCCCTGGAGCGGCCCGGCCCTGGTCGATGGGAAATTATGGCCCATACGCGGGGAGCGACTGCTATGGCTGCCGGTCGGGGCGCACATGATCGAACCTGGGATCTCGGGCACGGCCTCCAGGGTTCTGGACTTCAACGGCGAGCTGCAATCCGCCCGGTACGGCAGAAACGGCGCCATCGAGGTTGCTTACCGGAGCCAGGCGCGAGCGTTCGCGGTGCTCGAAAGGCCGGCCGTAAGAGTGGAATTAGATGGCATCGAGGTGCAACCCGATTTGTGCGGGACCAGTACTCTGGTCCTACCTCGAGGCCAGCATTTGGTGACAATCCAGACCCAGTGAGATAGGATGGCGGATGATCGAATGTCAGATGCCGCTGTCCGCCCGGATGCGCCCGTAATCCCGGATAAGCTCTACTTCCGCATTGGCGAAGTAAGCGAGCTTCTCGGGGTGGAGCCATACGTGTTGCGATACTGGGAGACGGAGTTTCCTTCGCTCGCTCCCAAGAAGGCACGCAGCGGCCACCGGCTCTACCGTCGCAAAGATGTCGAGCTGCTTCTCGAAATCAAGCACCTGCTGTACGGGGAGCGGTACACCATAGAAGGCGCCCGCCAGATGCTGCAGGGCGAAGCCCGCAAAGGACGCACCAAGCCCGCCGAACCGCGCCAGCAGCCTGCACTATTCTCGGACGATCCGTTGCCCGAGATCCGTCGGGAACTGGCGGAAATCCTGGAAATCCTTAAGTAGCCTCAGTTACCGTCGCCGATGATGCTGCTGTAGATCCGATCGAGATCATCGCTCGAGTAGTATTCGATCTCGATGCGGCCGCGCTGCTTCGCCTTTTCAACTATCCGCACTTTTGTCCCGAGGACGCGCTCCAACTCCTGAATGGCGGCCTTGACGTTAGGATCCTGCTGGACTTCCTCCACGTGCTTGGGCTGTCGCGTCTCCAGCATGCGCTGGGTGAGACGCTCCATTTGCCGCACGGACCATCCCTGGGCGACTGACTTTTCGGCCACTTCGCGTTGCAGAGCCGCGGTAGGCAGCGAGAGCAGGCAGCGGGCATGGCCGGA
>DATMYF010000149.1:0-47749 GCA_035561075.1 Bryobacteraceae bacterium | reverse complement strand
GGCTTTCACCGCGGTGGCGGCTTCATCGGTGGATTCCACGGGGGGCGAGGCGGTTTCCGGTCTCATATCGGATTTGGGGGCGGCTTCAACCGTTTCGGCTTCCGTTCGGGATTCGGTTTCAACAGGGGATTCGGCTTTAGGAGGGGATTCGGCTTCAACACGGGATTCTACCTCCCCTACTCGTATGCATTTCCCATAGCGCCGCTGTATCCGTATGGCTACGGATCGCCTTACGTTTGGGACTACGGGTGGGATTACCCAAGCTACATATCGTATCCGCCGGAACAGGCCTATGCGCCTCCGGCACCGCCCGTAATCATCAGGCAGCAGTACGCCTCTCCGGTGATCCGGGAGTCCTCTCCCCTAATCCAGCCTTATGTCGCGCCGGAGCAGCCACTAAACCAGCCCGCGGCGGACCGATCCGCCATTTACCTGATCGCCTTCACGGACAACGTGATCCGGCCCGCCATGGCTTACTGGGTGGAAGGCGGCACCCTGCACTACCTGGGGCTCGATCATAAAGAGAGGCAAGCGCCGCTCGACACGGTGGACAGGGGTTTCAGCACCCGGCTCAACCGCGAGCGGCGCGTACCGTTCCGGCTTCCGGAGCCGTAGCTATTTCGGAAACGGCGCGATCCGGATATTGCGGAAGTCGAGGTTGGTGGTCGGGTCATGCGCCTGGAGGGCGATGGTGCCCTCCTTGGTGCGCAGCCCCTTCCGTGCGCTGGCGTCGGGGGGCCGGGTGTCCTCCCAATCGGTCACCTGGTAGCCGTTGATCCACACGGACATGTGCGCGCCGCGGGCGATCAGGGTCTTGGTGAAGAACTGGTTGTCGGCGGCCACGATCTTGCGGGCCGCGATGCGGTTGTAGATCGCGCCGGTGCCGTAGTCGACGGGCTGGGTGGGGTCGTTGTCCTTGTACTCGTTGCGGATTTGGGATTCGTAGCCCGCCCAGTATGCGCCGGGGTCGCCGCGGAAGAAGATGCCGCTATTGGGATGGCGCTTGGGGTCGTCGCTGTTGGCGCGGATATCGAGCTGGAGGATGAAGTCGTCCCAGGTGGACTCGGTTTCAAGCTGCCCGCCACCGTGCAGCACGTTGATCATGCCGTCTTTGGCAGACCAGACGGCGCGTTCTTTCGGCGGCTTGGGCGGCTCCACGACTTTCCAGCCGTCCAGGTTCTTGCCATTGAAGATCGGCTTGAGCCCGAGCGGCCGCACCTTGATGTTGCGGAACTCGATCTTCTTGTCCTTGTTGTACTGGAGGCCGAAGTGCCCGGTCTTGCTCTTGGGGTCGGATGCGTCGAGCACCTTTTTGCCGTCTACTTTGACCACCCACTGGGAGCCCACGGCCTGGACCTCGAAGGTGTGCCAGCGGTCAGCGGCCGGGCGAATGCGTTTCGCCGCCACGTGGTTCACGAGGCTGCCGGTGGCGTACTTGGGGTGCTGATTCCAGATCTGCAGTTCGTAGCCGGTCTCGTGAGGGGCTCCGTCTTTGGCAGAACGCAGGAAAACGCCGCTGTTGCCGTCGGCGCCGGTGCGCCAGTCGCATTTCATCTCGAAATCGGCGAAGGCGGCATTGGAACGGAGCCAACCGTTCTCGCCTTCGGCGGTGAGAACACCGCCGGAAGCGCGCCACTGGGCCTTGCCCTCAGGCGTCCAGCCGAACAGAGTTTCGCCATCGAACAGCAGAACCCAGCCGTCGGAAATTTCCTTGGGAGTCAGGGAGGTGTGCTGTGCGAAGAGGGTCGCGGTGAGGAGCAGGAAAAGAGCGTACCGTTTCACGTGGCTATCTTAGCGCATGCGCCACCTGGCCGAGGACAAAATGGGGGTCAGGGTCGTCCACCCGGATGACGCGGCCGACCGGACGCCAGCGGTGGAACATCCGGAGAGTGGGGAAGCCGGCGAAGATGGAGAGCAGCGGCACCCCGGCGGCGGCGGCAACGTGCTGGCCGGCGGAATCGTAGCCCACGTAAAGTTTCGCGCGCGAGATGATGGACGCGAAGCCCGCGAAGGACCCTTCCCACGTGCGGATGCGTTCGCGCGGCACGCCGGAGCCGCTGATGGCGCGATCGACCCGTGCGGCTTCTTCGCCACCGGCGCCGCGGTCGATCCAGATGACGCCGCCGCGCTTGCCGAGCAGGCGCAATAGCTCTTCCTCGAACGGATCGGCGATGCGCTTGGCGGGGTTTTCTCCCACCCCGAAGCTCACCGCGATGTCCGCCCGCTCCGCCGGTTCGGGCACCGCCACGAAGGGCGCGGCGTCCGGAATCCCGAAGGTCTCCGCGACCCACCGGCGGGCCAGCGCCGAAAGAGACTCCTCACCGTTGCCGCCGTAGGCGCGGCTCTCGAAAAAGTAGTAGTTTTCATCGGCGCAGACCGGCAGCAGCCCGAGTTGCGTCAACCGCGAGTCGCTGTCCACCACGATGGCATTCGGGCGTGAGAGCGCGGTGCGGAGGTCCGCCCACGGCCCGAGACGCTCCCGCAGGCTGCCGCGCTTATAGGCTACCGGCAGGTGTCCAATGCGTGGATCGCGGGCGAACAGTTCGTGATTCTTGGCGGGGCCGGCGAGCAGGATCAGGGCCTTGGGGAAGCGCCGTTTCATCGCGTCGAGCAGCACGCTGGTGACCGCAATATCGGCTCCCAGGGTGACTCGAGAGAGCACAAACACTTCGACGGGGTCCGCCCGGCAGATGCGCGGCAGGCGCACCCGGCGATAGCGCTCCACAAGCTCCGAAGGCCTGACGGATGGTTCGACGGCCGCTACGGCTTCCGCCATGAGGTCCGCATAGATCTCAGACAGCGCGGGCTCGAAGCGGTCGGCCAAGCCTTCTACCACCACCCCGAAGAAAGCTTCGGGGCAGTCGAGCGCGAGCGCTTGTACGGCATCGCGCGGCGGGCGTGTTCCCGCCAGACAGGCCTCCAGCAGTTCGCCCGCGCGTTCGTTACACGAAGTACTTGCCAACGATCGGTTCCAGTTTTTTCAATGTTGCCGCGGGCACCAGGGAGCGATCCGTGAGGATGGCGTGAGAGAGCGCCGAACCGCACTTGCAGCAGCGCGCGGCCGGCATCGAGGCCACCGCGGCCGCCACTACCTTGCAGGCATTCTCGGCATTCTTCACGAGGTGCGCGATGATGTCGTTCACGGTAACGGCGTCGTGATCGGGATGCCAACAGTCGTAATCCGTGACCATGGCGATGGTGACGTAGCAGATTTCCGCCTCGCGCGCCAGTTTCGCCTCCTGGAGGTTGGTCATCCCGATGACGTCCATGCCCCAGCTACGGTAGAGGTTCGATTCGGCCTTGGTGGAGAACGCCGGACCCTCCATGCAAATATAGGCGCCGCCCCGCTTCGCGGTTACGCCGGCTGATTGGCAGGCGCCTTCCACCACATCGGCAAGCTGGGGACAGATGGGATCGCCGAAGCTGATATGGGCCACCAGCCCTTCCCCGAAGAAGGTGGAGATGCGGCCGTTCGTGCGGTCGACGAACTGGTCCGGGATGACGAAATCGAGGGGCCGGTGCTCCTCCTTGAGCGAGCCCACGGCACTGAGCGACAAAATGCGCTCGACCCCCAGTGTTTTCATGCCGAAAATATTGGCGCGGAAATTCAGCTCCGAGGGCGAGAGCCTGTGGCCCCTGCCGTGGCGCGCCAGAAAAGCGACCTTATGGCCGTTGAGTTCGCCTAACACATAGCTGTCGGAAGGCTTGCCAAAGGGCGTGTCGAGGGAAATCTCCTCTTGCGCCTCGAATCCCGGCATGGAGTAGAGTCCACTCCCGCCGATGATGCCGATCTCTGCTTTCAAACGTGACTCTCCTTGGGGGACGGGGGCGTGTTTCGCCCGGTACTCCCGGATTGCGGTCAGGAGCTCCGGAATACCCCTGCCGTCCGGTGCGATGGTGCGGATGATGGGTGGTGTCCAGTGGTCCGGGCGATTTCCGAGTTCGAGCGCCGATCGAATCTCGTGCTCGATCCGTTCGGCCCCGGGGTGGTCGGATTTGTTGATGGCAAAGACGTCCGCGATCTCCATGATCCCGGCCTTGATGGCCTGGATGTCGTCGCCCATCCCAGGTACCAGCACCACCACCGTGACCTGCGCCAGCCCGGCGATTTCGATTTCGTCCTGCCCCACCCCGACGGTCTCGATGATGACGTAATCCCTGCCGGCGGCGTCGAGCAGGCGGGCGATGTCGCCGGTGGCTTGGGCGAGCCCGCCGAGGGAGCCGCGGGTGGCCATGGAGCGGATGAAGATGCCCGGGTCGGCATGGTGTGCCTGCATGCGGATGCGGTCGCCAAGTATGGCGCCGCCGGAGACACGGCTGGTGGGGTCGATGGCCAGGATCCCTACCGTGCGGCCTTCCTGGCGGAGCGCGCGGGCGAGGGCATCCACCAGGGTGCTCTTGCCTGCGCCGGGCGCGCCGGTTATCCCGATAATGGTGGCTCGGCCGGTAAGCGGCGCCAGGTCCTCAAGTACGGCCAGGGCGTCTGGGTCGCGATTCTCGATGCCGGTTGCGGTGCGGGCCAGGACGCGCGTGTCGCCGTCCGCTATTTTTCGCGCCTGTTCCCGCATCAGTTTTTCAGTAACTGCCGCGCGATCACCAGTCGCTGGATTTCACTGGTGCCCTCACCGATGGTGCAGAGCTTGACGTCGCGGTAATACTTCTCCGCCGGGTAATCCTTAATGAAGCCGTAACCTCCGTGGACTTGTAGCGCCTCGTTGGCGATCCGGACGGCCGCCTCGGAAGCAAACAGCTTGGCCATGGCTGATTCCTTGGTGACCCGCTGCCCGTGGTCGAGCATCCAGGCCGCCCGATAGATCAGCAGGCGCGCGGCATCGATCTCGGTGGCCATATCCACCAGCTTATGCTGAATGGCCTGGAACTCCGAAATCGGCCGCCCGAACTGGCGGCGCAGCTTGGAGTACCGCAGCGCCGCGGCGTAGGCGCCCTCGGCCATACCCAGCGCCAGCGCCGCAATGGATATGCGGCCCCCGTCGAGCACCTTCAGGCTGTCGATAAAGCCCTCCCCTGCTTTGCCCAGCAACTGGTCCGCTGGCAGCCGGCAATTCTCGAAGATGACTTCGCCTGTGGCGCTTGCCCGCAGCCCCAGCTTGTTCTCCTTCTTGCCCAGCCGGTAACCAGGGGTGTCCGCGTTTATGACAAAGGCCGAGATGCCGTGCTGCGCGGCGGTGCGGTCGGTTACCGCCATGGCCACGCAGACGTCGGCGTGGTGCGCATTGGTGGTGAACGTCTTGGCGCCGTTGAGCGCCCAGCAGTCGCCGTCCCGAACGGCGGTGGTGCGGGTGCCTGCGGCGTCGGACCCGGCTTCGGGTTCCGTGAGAGACCAGCAGCCGATCCACTCACCGGTGGCGAGCTTGGGGATGTACCGGCTGCGCTGCTCGGCGCTGCCGGCCTTAAAGATGTGATTCGAGCACAGCGAGGTGTGGGCCGCCACGATGATCCCCACCGAGCCGTCCACGCGCGAAAGTTCCTCGATGATGATGGAATACTCGATGTACCCCAGCCCCGCGCCCCCGAGTTCCTCCGGGAAAATAGAACCCATATAACCGAGCGCGCCGAGCTTCTTCACCACTTCGAGCGGGAAAATCTGCCCTTCATCCCACTCCATGACGTGCGGGGCAATCTCCGATTCCGCGAACTCGCGGACGGCCTTACGTAACTGGACCTGTTCGGGAGTGTACTCGAAGTTCACAATTCCAGAATAAGATACCGCAATTGTCGCCCAGCGGCCCCGGCGGGCGGAATGGTTCGGCGCCGCACGGTCACCGATTCGCGCGCCGCCGCGTCAGACGATTTCTTCTTTGACCGGATCCCAGCGCATCGCGCGGCCCTGGCGGTAGCTCTCCACCGCCATCCGGGAGGTGACCGAGACGCGGAATCCGAGGTCGAATGGGCAGTTCGTCTCGGCGCCCGAGCGGACGCAATTAAGGAAATTCGCCATGTGGGCGTTGGGGGCTGTGCGAGTGGTCCCCATCATCTCGGCGCCGTCCGGCTGATTCACCTTCTGCGGGAAGTAGCGGATCTGCTGGCTCTTCGAAATGGTGCCGTCAGTCCCCAGCACGTCTTCGCTGACGCCCAGTTGGTTGTTGCCGAAGCCGGAGTTCCAACTGAACAGGATGTCCTCGGAGTGCTCCATGGACACCTGCATGGTATCCGGCACTTCGCGGCCATCCTTCCACAGGTAGATGCCGCCGGTCATGGTGACGGTTTTGGGAATCTTCAGGCCCATCACCTTGTACCAGAAGGAGAGCTGGTGGCACATGTTTTCATAGACATTGCCGCCGGAATAATCCCAGAAGAACCGCCAGTTCGCGAAACGATGGGCATCGAACTCGTGCTGCGGCGCTTCGCCCAGGAACGACTTCCAGATGATGTTCTCGGGGGTCATGTCCGGGTACACCGGCCGCGACCACTGCGGCTTGCCGTGCGGGGTGTTGCGGAACATGTGGGCGTGGATGGCGGTGATTTTGCCGAGACGCCCGGAGCCCAGGAATTGCAGCGCGTCCGTCACCTGGCCGGAGGAGCAGGACTGGTGCCCCACCTGCACGGTGCGCTTGCCCGCGCGCTGAAGCGCCGCCCGCATCCGCTTGGCGTGCTCCGGGGTAAACGCCATCGTCTTTTCCTGGTAGACGTGCTTACCGGCGTCGATGGAACCCACGAAGTGCTCACAGTGCAGGTGCTGCGGGGTGGCGATCAGGACCGCGTCGATGGACTTGTCATCCAGCAGATGGCGATAGTCAAGGTACGTTTTGATGGTGGGGGCGACGGCCTTCACCGCCTCCAGCCGCTTAGTGTAAACATCGGCGGCGCCGACGAACTCCGTGTTAGGGCACGCCATGGCCTCGCGCATGATCTGAAGGCCCCGGTCGCCAGGACCGATGATGCCGAGGCGGATGCGGTCGTTGGCGCCCAGTACGTTCGAGCCGGCAAATGTTCCGGCGATGCCGGTGGCAACCTTTCCGATGAAGTTGCGGCGGGATTGCATCAGAAACTGCTCCTGAAAGTTGTGATGACATCCCTATGCTAACACCACCGGGCGTCCGGGTATGTACCCGACCCCGGTTCGTCCGGGAGGCCCGGTCGACGCCCTCTTCGTCATTTCAGGTACTCGAAAAGGCTCCGGTGGGGCATCATTCCCTGCATCTGCATGGCGGCAGACTGGTGCATCTGCACCATCTGCGCCTCCATAATGGCGTCCACCAGGTCGGCATCGGCGATGTCGCTGAGGGCGGTGGTAAGGCGCAGTTCCAGCTTGCTCGCGTCCGTGATGGCGGCGGAGATCCGGTTCTCCACCGAACCGTAGAAGCCGAGTTGGGTGTTGGCGTGGGCCGAGGCGCTGCGCAGAGACGTCAGCGCCGCTTCGATGCCGTCCGCGTCGTCCGATTCGAGCGCGGTTCGCAGGCTGGAAACAGCCGCAAAGATGTTCTTCCCGGAAGGGGTGTCATCCGCATTCCGGTGATCGAAGATCTCCTGCGCCGTCCTGCCCATCTGGAAGGCGACGCCGCAGGAGTGCTGCACCTGGCGGGTGGACGAGGGCGATACCAGCCTCTCTATCGATCCGTCGGCCGCGATCTGGTAGGAGGGGGTTGAGTCCATGTCTCCGCTGAACAGGTAGCGATCCCCGTAGGTGGTCCGGCTGAGGGATACCAGTTCTTCGGCGAGTCCCTTCACTTCCTCCGCAATGGTTGCACGCTCCTGTTGCGACCTGGTGCCGGCGCCCTCTGTTGCGAGGCTGATGACGCGATCGAGCGCTTCCACCACCTGAAAAAGTGCCGCATCCGCGGTCTGGACCTCCGATTTGGCACGCTCCAGGTTGGTGGTGATCTGCTGATTCGCGGCCAGCGAGGCGCGTAGCGTCAGGATCTCCCCCACCTGGTCTGGCGCATCGGACGCCGTACTCACCCTCACCCCGGAGGAGATCTGCCGCTGCGCCGTTTCAAGGCGTGACGACAGGCGGTGCAAATCGGCCAGCAGGGTGCCGGCCCGGGAATTGGATATGTCCATCATCGTTGTGCCTTCCCCGCGAAGACTCGCTATCGCAGCAGGTTTACGGCGGTCTCGGTGAGTTCATCGAGTACCGAGATGAGTTGGGCCGCCGCCTGATAAGCGCGCTGGTATTCAAGTAGCAAAATGGCCTCTTCATCCAGCGAAACACCGGAAATCTCTTCCCGCACGGCGCGTGCCTGCGCCACCGAAGTTTCCTGGCGGAGAACGGTCTCTTTCGCTTCGGCGTGTTGACGCCCCACCCGTTCCGCCATCCCGGCATAGAACTGTGTGAACCCCGTGCCGTCGATCTGATCGGCGGGGTCGCTTGACATGCCCAGCCCGGCCAGCTTGAGTGCGGTGCCGTTGCTGACGTATGGAGGGCCCGGGTCGATGGCCGCCAGCATCTCCGGCTCGAAGAGCTCGTTGACCGTAAGGGTTATGGCGGCGGCGGTCTGGTTCAACGCGTCGAACTGGAACAGCGGCTCGGCGGGGGTGGCGTCATCCTCCGTCATCCCGGCCGCCAGCAGTCCGTTGACCCGTTCCGCAATCGCGACCGCGAGGCGATTCACGCCGCCTGTCTCGCTGCTGCTCCCAATCAACCCGGGGAGCACGCGGTTGCGCACGTCAAGCGTCCCTCCCAAAGTGCCGCCTTTGATGCGCGCGGTCACATCCTCTCCGGCTGCGTCCAACACCCGGGCGGGGTTCGGGCCCTCCGGCCATGCGGGGTCTTCCGGTTGGGCGAAATCCACCGACAGGGGGTATTCCTGGTCCCCGATTACCAAAGGGACCATGCCTCCGGCCAATATCGTGAAAGTGCCGTCGGCCTGTTCGAGCGCGGTGAAATCCACCAGCTCCGACAGTTTCTCCATGGTCGAGTGGGCCAGCGCCTCCAGCCCCGCGTCGTCGCGGCCGCCATTTCGGATCGCCGTGTTGGTATCCCGCAGTTGGCCGACCAGCGCGTTGATATGGCTCACCGTGTCGTTGAGGGTTGCCTCGGCCGTACGGGAGGCCTCCGACAGTTGGGTGGCGGTATCACCAAAAGCGCGGGCGAGCCCGCGTGCATCCTCAAGCACCGCCGCGCGGGCGTTGGAATCGTTGGGGGTGAGGCTCCAGGATGAGAAACTCGCCAGAAGGTCGTTCAGTGCCCCCGGGATTCCGGAGCCGGAGGAGACCGGAAAGGCGGCTTCGATGCCCTCCAGCAGTTGCGTTTGAGTGCTGGCGTATCCCAGGCCTTCCAGTTGCCGCCGCACGGCGCGCTCCGCCAGGCTGCTCCGCGCGCTCTGGATGGGGGCCGTGCCGACGCCTCCGATGGTGCCGTGGTCGGGGTCGAAGTACTCCGCGATCAGACTCATGCCCGCCCGGGCATAGCCGGGGGTGGAAGCGTTGGCGATATTATTCTGGGTGACTGTAAGTCCCTTTTCGTAAGTCCGGAGCGTGTCGCCTGCGGTCCGTATGGAAGCGAGCAGGTTGGACATCTCAGGCCTCCCCCAGCGGCCGTGGGAGGCATGCCGCCTGCGTGCCGCGTGGCGCGTATGCGCGTGCTCCGGTGTCGCCCAGCCGCACACAGTCACCCCAGAACCTCCCGGCCTGCCGCGCCAGCACTGTCGCCGCGGCCAGTTCCCGCACTAGAACCGCCGCTTCCGCGCGTTCCGCCGTGCCCCCGGGCGCCACGCCGGCCAGCAGGTCGCGCGCAACCTCAACGAGGCGGCTGCATGTTTCCAGGTTCTTTCGCGACGGGCGCAGCATCAATGTGCGGGCCTTCGCTACGCGTACCCGCGCCGCCCGCAGCCGGTCCAACGGCGGCTGGGGTTTCATAGCTCGGCGCCGCCCAGCGCCTCCGTTGTGAGTGCCCGGCTGAGCTCCTCTACGTTCACACGGTAGCGGCCGGATTGAACCTCGGCGGAAAGCCTCTCGACGCGCGCCGCGTGATCCCCCGCCATGGCCTCCAGGCGTCCGCGGATGCGTCCCGCCAGCCCGGAAATCCGGGCACTGTCGGGGGAAGCCCCGCCGGAGGCTTCCGCGCCTTCCGATGACGATGCCTGCCGCGACCGCTGGGTCTCGGACATCGCCGCGGATTGCCTCGCCGCGGCTTCGGCGCCGATACGCTCCTCAATTTTCATGTTGGTGCCTTGTCTACATATCGGTCAGTTAGGGATGAAACGTTAGTGAGAACTGGGGCGAGCCGGTTGTTCTGCGCCGGAGCCGCGCAGGTACGGTCCTTTGCTGCCGGCGGGCAGGGTGGTTTCGGAGTCCGTGCGGGCTTGCATGAGCTGCGCGACGCTCAGCCCCCGGCAGTCCCGCAGGTTGGCGTTCCGCAGGTCCGCCGCCATCAGGTTGGCGTCACGGAACCGGGAACCCCCCAGGTCCACCCCGCTCATCTCCACGCCGTTCAGTTGCGCCTCTTCGAAATTGCCGCCGCGGAAAACCGTGCGGAAGCAATGCAGGCGCGCCATGCGCGCACGCTGGAAGTTGGCATCGGGCAGCAGCGCCAGACGGAAGTCGCAATCCTCGAGGTGGGCGGAGGAAAATACGGCTCGGTCGCCCGAGACCGAGACAAGCCGACACCCGGAGAGCCGGGCCGCATAGAAAACCGCGCTGTTCAGTTCCGTACCGCTGAAGTCGCAGCCCGAGGCGCGCAATTGATGGAGGCTTGCGCCGCCAAGCCGGGCGTGCTGGAAGTCGCACTCCTCAAGGCGAGCCCCTACCAGCCGCGCGCCATCAAGGCCGGCCTTCGGTAGACTCGTCTGATACAGATGTGCCTCCACGAGTTGCGCACCGGCCAGCACGGCCCCATCCAGGCGCACCGCCCTTAATTCGGCGCTCGAGAGGTCCGCGCCATCGAGCATGGCGTGGCGCAAATCCACGCGTTCGAGGACGGCGCCGCTCAGGTCCGCGCGACTGAGCCGTGCCCCTGTCAGGCACGTGTCCCGCAAAATGGCGCCCTGGAGCTGCGCCCCCTCGAGGTCCGCGCCCGGCAGCCTGGCGCCGGAGAGATCCGCCCTGCGGCCACTCTCGGGCCGCTCCAGCCAAGCGCGATGGGCTTCCAGGATCAGCCCCAGCCGGACGGCCATCTTGCGTTCGTCCTCGACGATCATCATCTCAATGCACGATGCTCCCGGCGCACGTGGCGGTGCCCTGCCAGGCATCCTCGAAGCTGCGCAGTTTAGCGGCCAGGGTGGTGCGTTTAAGCCGCAGCATATCTGCCGCGGCCGTTTTGTTGCCGCCTGCCTTTCGCAGCGCCTGTTCGAGCAGGCTGCGCTCAATGTGGTTCACGGTGCGTTCGAAGTCGAGGCCCTCGTCGGGTACCGCGATCATCGGCGTGCCCCGCACCGGAGATGGTTTGGGACCGCGGTCCGGGGCCAGCGGGAAATCCCCCGCTTCCAGCACCGCGCGGTCGCCGCTCAGCGCGATGGCGGTTTCCACGGCATTCTCGAGTTGCCGGACGTTGCCCGGCCACGAATAGCGCGACAGCCAGTCGAGTACGTCTCGCCCGGCCCGTTTGGGGGCAATACCTTCCGCACGGCAGATCTTGTCGATGAAGTGGCACACCAGCAAGGGGATATCGCGCGTGCGGTCGCGCAGGGCCGGCATCCGCATGGGGACCACGTTCAGGCGGTAAAAGAGGTCTTCCCGGAACCGGCCTTGGCGGACGCGCTCGGCGAGATCCGCGTTGGTGGCGGCGATCACCCGTACGTCGGCACGCACTGTTTCGGAGCTGCCCAAGCGCTGGAACTCGCGCTCCTGCAGGACGCGCAAGAGCTTGGCTTGCAGTTCGAGCGGCATTTCCCCCACCTCATCCAGGAACAATGTGGAGTTGTGGGCCTGCTCGAAGCGACCCAGCCGGTTGGCCACGGCTCCGGTAAAAGCGCCCCGTACATGGCCGAAGAGCTCGCCTTCCAGCAGACTTTCCGGCAGCGCGCTGCAACTCACCGCGACCATGGGGAGGTTCGAGCGCGGGCCGGCCATGTGGATGGCGCGGGCGGCGATTTCCTTGCCTGTTCCGGTCTCCCCGGTTATGAGGACGGTGGCGCGGCGGGGACCTACCAGCCGCACGACGCGGCAGACATCGTCCATGGCGCGGCTCTCTCCCACGAGGAGGCGCCGCCAAGGGTCGTGGACTCCGGCGCGGTTGTCGTTGCGGCGCATGCGGTAATCTTCAGCCGCCGCTTCGATTTCCTCGATCAGGGGGTCCGGCGCAACGTCTCCGCCGAATACCTGCCAGGCGCCCATGCGGGCCAGTCGCACCGCCTCTGACGCGGTAGCGCCGGCATCCAGCACCAGCACGGGGAGCCCCGGCTCCATCCGGCGGATCTCGTCGAGCACCTCGTGGGTGCTCCACTCCGGCAGCGGGAAACAGGCCACAACCGCATCCACCCGGGAGGCCGCCAGGAAATGCAGCGCCTCCGCGACGCCCGCGGCCGCCTCGAGTTCGAAGACCCTGGCGACCTCTTCGCGCACCGCGTGAGAGCCAGCGTGGCCGATCCATAATACCCGCTTGGAGCCTTCCGTCATGTAAGGGACAAGATCGGCGCAGCAGGCGCAAGTCTTTAGGGGGTGATGCGCAGCCCGGGACCGACCCTGTAGATCCGGCCGGCGCGCGCCTGGACCTCCAATTCCCGGCCGGCGTACCGCAGCCTGAGCGGCCCGGAGTGCCGCGCCCGTATGGTGGCACGCTCCAGTCTACAGTCGCGCCACGAGAGATCCACCTCGAAGCCGCCGCGCGCCCTCAGCCCGGTTACGCGGCCGGTGGGGAAGGTTGCGGGCAGGGCGGGGAGGAGGTGCAACAGGCCCGCCTCGCCGGTCTGGACGGCGGAGAGGCTCAGCGCGCTTCCATACGGGTCGTGGCTTTGGAGGAGCATCTCGGCAATGCCCGCGGTTAGACCGAAATTTCCGTCAATCTGGAAGGGCGGGTGGGCATCGAACAGGTTGGGGTAGAGGCCCGCGCGGCTGTCCCCGGCGGGCTGGACCAGATTGCGCAGGATGCCGTAGGCACGGTCGCCGTCGAGGAAGCGCGCCCAGAGGTTCAGCTTCCACCCCATGGACCAGCCGGTGGCGCCGTCGCCGCGGAATTCGAGCGACTTGCGGGCGGCGGCGAACAGTTCCGGGGTTCCCAAAGCGGTGATCGCGACGCCCGGATAGACGGCATACAGGTGCGAGACGTGGCGGTGCTGGTTGTTGGGATCGTCCTTATCCTCCAGCCACTCCTGCAACTGCCCGTGCCTGCCGATCTGGTCTGGCGCGATGCGCTTGCGAAGCGTTTCGAGTTGGCCGCGCAGTTCCGCGTCGGTGTCGAGGATGCGGCTGGCGGCGATGGCGGCACCGAACAGCCCGCGCACGATCTGATGGTCCATGGACGGCCCCATGACGAGGCCGCCCTGCTCGGGGGAGTTGCTCGGCCCGGTGACAAGCCGGCCGGTCGCGGGCTCCTCGACGAGCGCATCCGCGAAGAACAGCGCGGCGCCCTTGATGAGGGGCCAGGCGATGGAGCGGAGGAACTCACGGTCGCGGCTATATAGGTAGTGCTCCCAGAGGTGCTGGGCCAGCCACGCGCCGCCGGTCTGCCAGATGCCGTGGTTGGCGGCATTGATGGGGGCGGTGCCGCGCCACAGGTCGAAGTTGTGGTGCAGCACCCAGCCGCGCGCGTTGTAGTGCTCCCTGGCGGTGACGGCGCCGGAAGCGGCCACCTCCTTAAGGGCATCGAACAGCGCCAGGTGGCATTCGGGCAGATTGGCCACTTCGGCGGGCCAGTAGTTCATCTCGGTATTGATGTTGACGGTGTACTTGCTGTCCCAGGGCGGTTTGTTCAGGTGGTTCCATAAGCCCTGGAGATTGGCGGGCTGCCCTCCGGGGCGGCTCGAGCCGATCAGGAGATACCGGCCGTACTGAAACAGCAGCGCCACCAGTTGCGGATCGCTCGCGGTAGCGAAGCCGCGGATACGCTCGTCGGTGGGTGCCGAGGCTGCCGGGGAGCTGCCCAGGTCGAGCGAGACGCGCCGGAAGAGCCGCTGGTGATCGGCTAGGTGGCCCGCGCGGAGGGTGTTATATGGAGCGCGGCGAACGGGCGCCAGAACGGCGTCATTGCGCTTCTTCGGATCGGCCGAGACATCCCGACAATTCACGAAGTTGGTGGCGCCGGAGAGCAGCAGGGTGGCGGCGTGGGCGCCTTCGACGGCAATTTTGCCATCGCGCACCGAACGGCGGCCGCCCTCTGCCTGAACCAGCAGCCGGGCCTCGAACCGGATGGCGCCCTCGGCGACGCGCCCGGCCATCGAGATTTCTCCCGCGGGCGTGATCTCAAAGACGGCTCCCTGGTGTGCGCTCGCGAGCGACGCGGTGAATGACACGCTGCCGGGCTTGTCAGCGGTGAGCCGCACGACGATGACCTGGGCCGGGTAGCTGGCGAAGACCTCGCGCCGGCGCGTGATCCCGCCGTGGGTGTACTCGACGGAGACCACCGCGCGATCAAGATCCAGTTCGCGGCGGTAGCCCGTGGCCGCGTCATCACTGAAGCCCGGAAATTCCAGCAGCAGGTCGCCGAAGGCCTGGTAGGCCCGCTGCCGCATCGGCACGCTCATGAATTCCCGGGTAGCGAGGTCCTCGGCGTCCTTCTGCCTGCCCTGGAACAATAGCTCCCGGATTCGGGCGAGGTGCCGGTGCGCGCCGGGGTGGGCGTAGTCGCGAGGCTCTCCTGTCCATACGGTGTGCTCGTTGAACTGAATGCGTTCGCGAGCGATGCCGCCGAAGACCATCCCACCCAGTCGCCCGTTGCCCACCGGCAGTGCTTCGGTCCATTCTGTGGCGGGCTGCCGGTACCACAGCGATAGCGGAGTTCCGGTTTGCGCGGCGAGAGCGGCCAGCCAAACCAGGCAACCGAGGGGAACAAGACGGATCCGCATGGCGTTCTCTCAGTGTATGCCGCGTTTGCGGTACACTGCGGGCGATATGCTTCGGCCACCTCTTCTGTTGCTCGCGTGTACGCTGCTGGCGCGTGCCGCCGCGCCGCTCTCGGTGGCGGTGTTCCAGGCGGATGTGACGCCGCCTTTGGGGACGCCGCTCTGCCACGGTGCGATTGAGCCCGCCCGCACCATCGTCGATCCGCTCAGCGCGCGCGGCCTCGTGTTGCTGGGGGCAGGCAAGCCCATCGTGCTGGTATCGGTAGACTGGGTAGGGATTGCCAACGAAGGTCACGATGAATGGCGGCAGGCGCTGGCCACAGCGACCGGGACCACCATGGACCGGGTGCGCGTCCATGTGGTCCATCCGCACGATACCCCGGGATACGATCCCAAAGCCGAACGCCTGCTGGAGGCGCGAGGACTGGGCGGCAAGGCGTTCAATTCTCCATTCGCGCGCGAGGCCATCGCCCGAACGGCGCGCGCGGCGGCGGAGGCGGTGCGGAAACCGCAGCGTATCACTCACGTCGCGCTGGGACGTGCCGAGGTGCGGCAGGTGGCTTCCAACCGCCGCATCCTGGGTCCGGATGGCAAGGTGAAGTTCGGCCGCATGAGCTCCTGCAGGGATCCGCAGGGGATCGCCGCTCCGGAGGGCCTCATCGACCCGTGGCTGCGGCTGGTGGCCTTCTGGGATGGCGACCGTCCGGTGGCGGTCCTTACGTACTACGCCACGCACCCGCAGAGCTATTACGGGAAGGGCGGGGTGAGCGCGGAATTCGTGGGGATGGCGCGCTCCATGCGGGAAGCGGCGCTCAACGGTGTGCCCCACATCCACTTCAATGGAGCTTCGGGCAACGTGGCCGCGGGCAAGTATAACAATGGGTCGCCGGAGATGCGCCCGGTGCTTGCGCGGCGCCTCGCCGACGGCATGGAAGCGGCGTGGAAGGCGGCTGAGAAGATGCCGTTGGGGCCTGCCGACGTGGGCTTCCGCACCACCAAGGTGACGCTACCGCCCATCGCGGGCCTGGACCGCAAGAGCTCGCAGGCGACCCTCGACGATCCCAAGGCGTCGTTGCGGGACCGCATTGCAGCCGCCCGCAAGCTGGTGTGGCTCGATCGCGGTAAGGTGGACCTGGGATGCCTGGCGCTCGGTCCGGCGCGCATCATCGACATGCCGGGTGAGCTATTCGTTGAATACCAGCTTGCCGCCCAGCGCATGCGTCCGAATTCCTTCGTCGCCATGGCGGCCTACGGGGACTACGGTCCCAGCTACATCGGGACTAGGGATGCGTACCCGCAGGGCGGCTACGAGGTCACGGTTTCGAGGACGGCTCCCGAAGTAGAGGACGTCCTGATGGCCGGGATGCGGACCCTTCTGAAATGACGTTCCGCCCGGGTTTGCTGCTTTGCGCTCTGTTGCCGCTTGCCGCGGTGGCGCAGGAATCCGGTCCGCCCGAGCAGGTGGCGGCAGGCGTCACCTATCAGGAACGCCGCTTCATGCGCGGCGCGGATGGGCCGTTCGTGATGCAGGTGCTGGAGGTGAATCCCCGGGATCCGCGGGTCAACCTGTTGCCTGTGCGCGCGAAGGATCACATGACCGGGAAGGAAACGGTCAGCTCCATGGTGCGGCGGTACGGCGCGACGGCGGGGGTCAATGGCGGCTACTTCGTAGTCTCGGGTACCTACGCCGGGGCCTCGGCAGGCGTTTACCAGCTCGATGGACAGCCGCTGGCGAGCGGCAGCGGACGGACGGCGCTGGTGCTCTGCCAGGAGCGCAACTTCGTCGAGCGGCTGGAGATGGACGTAATCGCCTTTCGCGGACGGGTGGCGGCGGGCGAGAACACCGCGAATATCGCCGCACTGAACCTGCCGCGTGGCACCCAGCAGATTGTAGCCTACCTGCCGCAACTCGGCCCCACGACCTTGACGGACGGCACGGGGGTGGAAGTGTTGCTCGATGGCGCCTCGCGCGTCACCGCGGTGGAGCTGGCCGGTAATTCCGCGATCCCTCCGGACGGCAAGGTCCTTTCTGGCGCGGGCGCCGGGGCACAGTGGCTGCGCGCGCACGCCAGCCCCGGGAACAGCCTGGATGTCCGGATGGAGCTTGCGCGCAGTACGCCCGGCTGCCCAGCCGCCGATATCGTGGGCGGCGGTCCGCGGCTGGTCCGCGGCGGTAAACCGGCGGGGGAGATGGAAGGCTTCTCCCACGCGGCCACACGCAACCCGCGTACCGCGGCGGCGGTTACCCACCGCGGCACCTTGCTGTTCGTGACGGTGGACGGGCGGTCGGCGGCGAGCGTAGGGATGCGCCTGGACGAACTGGCGGACGAGCTGATCGCCCTCGGCGCGGCGGAAGCGATGAACCTGGATGGCGGGGGTTCCACCACGATGGTGGCGGGGGATCGTGTGCGCAATACGCCTTCGGACGGCAACGAACGGGCGGTGAGCGACGGAATCCTGGTGTTCAGCACCGGCAGCGTGGAGGAGTTGTCCGCGCTAGTAGAGCGGCTGGGGATGGACGGAGCGCAGATTCGCCCGGATATCCTGGCAGCCATGCGGCAAAAGCTCCGGGACGGTGCGGTGAGAGACCTGCTGCCCCTGGTGAATGGCGAGGGTGTTAGCGCGCCGGCGGCGCGGCTGCTCCGTGAAGCGGCGTATGCCGTGGCGAAGCGTGGATGCGAAAGTAGAGCCGATTATGAGCGTGAACCTAACCGTAATTGCCGAGATGGTGGCCAAACCCGGCCGCGAAGATGAGTTGCGGCGGCAGTTGCTCGCGTTGGTGGAGCCGACGCACAAGGACGAAGGCTGCGTGCAGTACGATCTGCACCGCAGCACCGACGAGCCGGCGCGCTTCGTCTTCGTCGAGAACTGGACGAGCCGGGAGTGCCTGGATAAGCATCTTGCAACCCCGCACCTACAGGCTTTTCTGAAAGCCACCCCGGATCTGCTGGCGGAACCGCCGCGCATCCTGACCTACGAGCGCATTGCGTAGATTCCTATGCCGAAGATCTCCGCCTTCCCCAAGTGCTGGCTGGAGCGCATCGCCGGCGAGCGCAGCATGACCGTGTTCGAGTGGATCGAGGCGGCGCGTGCGCTGGACGCCGACGGACTCGAAATGTACGACGGCTTCTTCACAGCCCTCGACGATACCTACATCGATGCGGTGGGGGAGGCGGTGCAAGCGGCGGGTTTCGAGATGCCGATGCTGTGCTGCTCGCCGGATTTCACCAACGCGGACGCAGACGCACGGAAGCGCGCCGTCGAGCGCGAAGCAGCTATGATCCGGGTCTGCCGGCGGCTGGGCGGGGCGCGCAGCGTCTGCCGCGTGCTCAGCGGACAGCGCTATCCGGAGGTGAGCCGTGCGCAGGGCGTTCAGTGGGTAGTGGAATCCATATCCTTACTGCTGCCCGTGGCGCGCGAGTACGACGTGGTGATGGGGATCGAGAACCATTATAAGGATGGCTTCTGGCGGTACCCCGAATTTGCGCAGAAGCAGGACGTGTTCCTGGAGGTGGTGGCCGCCATTCCGGACCGCCGGCACTTCGGGGTGCAGTACGATCCGTCGAATGCGCTTGTGGCGGGGGACGACCCGGTGGCGCTGCTCGAAGCAGTGGCCGACCGTGTGGTCAGCATGCACGCGAGCGACCGATACCTGGAGAGCGGTGCGAGCCTCGATGAGTTTCGCCAGAGCGACGGAACCCTCGGCTACTCGCCGCATCTGAAGCACGGGGTGACGGGCAAGGGGCTTAACGATTACGACGCCATCTTCCGCATCCTTGCCGCCCACGGCTACACCGGTTGGATCAGCATCGAGGACGGGATGAACGGGATGGAGGAGATGGCGGAGTCCCTGGCCTTCCTGCGCCGCATGTGCGCGAAGTATTTCCCGGAGCCGTCATGAAAGGGCGGCTGAGGACGGCGATTATCGGCTGCGGGAAGGTGGGGCAAATCCACGCGGAGGCGCTGCGGTCGCTGGCGGAATCGGAATTCGTGGCGACATGCGATGCGCGGCCGGAGCGCGCGCGTGCATTTGCGGAACGGTACGGGGCGCGGCCGTTCGCGGACGTCGAGATTATGCTGCGGGAGTCGCGCCCGGATGCGGTGGTGGTTTGCACGCCGCATCCGCTGCACCGGGAGGCAACGGTGGCGGCGGCACGGGCGGGGGTCCACGTACTGGTTGAGAAACCCATGGCGGCCACCCTGGCGGATTGCGACGCCATGATTGCGGCTGCGCGGGAGGGCGGGGTCAAGCTGGGCGTCGTCAGCCAGCGGCGGCTGTATGAGCCGGTGCGACGCATGAAGGACGCCATCGACGCGGGCAAGATCGGGCGCCCGGTGCTTGGGACCGTTATCATGCTGAGCTGGCGTGACGAGCAGTACTACCGCTCGGACCCGTGGCGCGGGACGTGGGCGGCGGAGGGCGGCGGCGTGCTGGTGAACCAGTCGCCGCATCACCTGGACCTGTTGCAGTGGTTCATGGGGCCGATTGAGGAGATTTCCGGCTATTGGGCGAACCTGAACCACCCGTACATAGAGGTTGAGGATACGGCCCTGGCGATGATCCGGTTCCGCAGCGGGGGGCTGGGCTCTATCGTGGTCAGCGTGGGGCAGAAGCCGGGCATCTACACGAAGGTGCACGTGCACGGGTCGAACGGTGCTTCGGTGGGGGTGGAGACGGATACGGGTGCTACGTTCATCGCGGGGATGTCCGGTGTGCCGGAGCCGCCCCTGAACGAACTCTGGACGATTCCCGGCGAAGAGCAGCAGTTGGCCTGCTTCCAGGCGGAAGACCGCGCGCGTTTTGCCGCCATAGATGCCACCCGGCACTATCATGCGCTCCAGATCCGAGATTTCCTGTGCGCCATTATGGAGGAGCGTCCCCCAATGGTGACCGGGGAGGATGGCCGTGCCGTGGTGGAGATCTTCACCGCGATCTACCGCTCGAACCGGACCGGGGTGCCGGTGAAGTTCCCGCTGGCCGGCTAGAACCGGTACACCAGTTCCAGGCAGCCCAAGGTGGCGTCGGTGCCCTCCGGGTAGATGGCGCGCACGACGCCGCGGCCGCGCGCGTGCCCGACATACCCGGTCACCAGGATGGCGGAACTGGCCTGCCAGTCAATGGAGACATCGTAGAGGTTGGCGAGGCCCCGGAACGCCTGGCTGGGACGCCCGACAAAGCCGAAGCTGTCGGGCTGGAATGCACCTCCACCGAGATACCAAAGGTCGTCGCGGCTGGCCAGCGTCAGGAATCGCGCCTCGCTCTTGATGGTGACCGTCCGGTGCGGCCGCAGGATGCCGGAAAGGAACAGGTCCCGATTATTCATCATGTTGAAGAAGGGAAACCGGGCGTAGACGCGCGGCGTGGGGAGGAATTGGAAGAAGGTGCCGTGGTCGCCGTCGGACGGGTTCCCGTCACCCGTGCCGTAATACATGCCCGCGCGGAGCCAGGGCCGCAGCCGGGGCAGTCCAGGCGGCTGCCACCCTGCTTCGAGCGCCAGCGCGCCGGCGAGGTGGTCGAGCACGCCCCATGTTCCCGCCTGAAGCGCACCCCAGGCCATCAAGTCCACCGTGCCGGAGTTTGTCTGGTGCGCGTGAATGTAGTGGCCGCCAAAGCTGGCGATGCGGATATCGTCCCGGTCAAGAGCGCGTATAGCGAGCGGACGGTTGTCTGTTTTTACGACATTGCGCCAGTCCTGGTAATAGAGACTGAACAGGCGCCACTCGCCTTTCGAGCGCTTGCGCGGAACCTGTCGGGTGATGGCGCCATAGCCGATGGCGACATCCAGGTTGCCCCATCCGTCCACCTGGAAGACGCCGCGGGTGGGGACTGCGCCCACGAGCGTGATATTCGTATCCGCGGTGTTGCGCACGAAGTGGGCGCCGTCGAAGCTGCGGCCGACGTGGCTCCAGCCGAAGTTGCCGATCAGCCGTTGGGCGATACGGTCGCGCTTGACGGCGGCGAGCGTCGGGTCGGCGGGCGCGACTTCGGCTCCATCCAGGAACTCGAAGCGCCCCAGTCGCAGACTGTTGGCTGGGGAACCCAGGTCCTTGAGCCGCAGGAAGGCCTGCTTGGGGAAGAGGTTGGCGGCATTGCGGGAATTCTCGTTCGCCGCGTAGTAGTTGGCGCCCAAGCCGAGCTGTAGCTGCGGCGCGGGGGCCAGCGCACCGTCGGGCAGGCCGAACAGGAGCGGCGCGGCGAACTCCACCTGCCAGTCCCAGCCGACGCGCTGCTGCCCGATGCCAAGTCGCAGCAGGTTGCCCGAATAGGCGTAGCTGTTGTCTCCGGCGCCCTCAAACCAGTCCCACATCTCGAGCCGCGTACGCAGGCTGCCCCGCACCTCCAGCTTGCCAGCCTGAGGAAGTGCTGCGGAAACTGTGAGGAAGCATACAATCGTGAGGCGATGGATGTCTGCAAACACGTCCCCTATACCGGCAGTTTAGGGTCCAATTCCTTCAGTATGCGCGGAATGGTTGCCGCCGTGCTGACATCACGGGATGCCGGAGGACAGGATGCAGCGCGGCCGCCAAGAGGGATTTTCGGTTCCGCTTCTGCTCGCGGCGCTGGCTGGTATGACGCTGGGGATCGGGTTTTACACCTTCGGCTACGCCAAGGGATCGTCGTACATGACGGACAATCCGTCGGCGTGCGCCAATTGCCATGTCATGCGGGAGCAGTTTGAAAGCTGGATGAAGTCCAGCCACGGGCGCGTGGCGGTATGTAACGACTGCCATACGCCGCCGGGGCTGGTACCCAAGTACGCCACCAAGGCGCTGAACGGCTTCTTCCATTCCCTGGCCTTCACGACGGGCCGGTTTCCCGACCAGATCCGCATCACCAATCGGAATTTTAACGTGGCGGAGTCGGCCTGCCTGAAATGCCACGCCGACATCGTGGGAAGCATTCGGGCGACGCGGGCGCACGGCCAGGACGTCTCGTGCATCACTTGCCACACCCGCGTAGGGCACATGTAAACGAGGGAATATGGCTACCAGGAAACTGATACTCGTCGTAGCGGTCGCGGCCATTGTAACGGTGGGGCTTGTCGCCCTGCTGGTGAACATTTTCGAGCGCAGGCAGGAAGCGCGCAATCCGTTCTTCCGAGTGGTGGAGATTGGGGATCGGACCGACGACCCCGCGGTGTGGGGCAAGAATTTCCCCATGCAGTACGATACCTATCGGCGCACCGTCGATCAGCAGCGCACGCGATACGGCGGCTCCGAGGCGCTGCGGCACCAGCCCACAGACGTGGACCCGCGCAGCACCACCGCGCAAAGCAAGCTCGAAGGCGACCCGCGCCTGGTCACCATGTGGGCCGGCTATGCCTTCGCCACGGATTTCCGGGAGGAGCGCGGCCATGCTTATATGCTCGTTGACCAGCGCTCGACGCGGCGCGTGCTCGAATTCAAACAGCCAGGCACCTGCCTGAACTGCCACGCATCCACCTACACCACCATGCTGAAGCTAGGCAACGGCGACCTGCAGGCGGGCTTCGAGAAGATGAATTCGATGACGTACGCGGAAGCCACGAAGATGGTCAACCATCCGGTGGCGTGTATCGACTGCCACGACCCGCGGAGCATGCAGTTGCGCATCACGCGGCCTGCCTTCATGACCGGGATCCGGGCGTACAAGGCGTCCCAGGGGGTGAAGGACTACGACTGGAAACAGGCCACGGCGCAGGAGATGCGAACGTTCGTGTGCGCCCAGTGCCATGTGGAGTATTACTTCCAGGGTGCGGAGAAGCGCTTGACCTATCCGTGGGCGAAGGGGATTACGGTGGACGCCGCCCTGGCCTACTACGATGAAATCGGCTTCCGCGACTGGGTACACGCGGAGACCGGTGCGCCGGCTCTTAAAGCGCAGCATCCCGAGTTCGAGATGTTCAGCCAGGGGGTGCACGCGCGGGCGGGCGTGGCGTGCGCGGATTGCCACATGCCATACATGCGGATGGGGGGCACTAAGATCAGCGATCACCATGTGCGCAGCCCGCTGCTGAACATCAACCGGGCCTGCCAGGGCTGCCACTCGGTGCCGGAAGCCGAGTTGAAAGAGCGCGCTGAGACGATTCAGGCGCGATTTCTCAATGCGCGCGATATCGGGATGAACGCGCTGGTGGACCTCATCACGGACCTGCGGGATGCGCGTAAGGCCGGGCGGCCCGATGCGGAACTCGACGCCGCGCGCCAGTTCCAGCGCCGGGCGCAGTTCATGGTCGATTACGTGGAAGCAGAGAACTCCATGGGATTTCACGCGTCCGGCGAGGTGCTGCGGATTCTTACGGCGGCCACGGACCTCGCCCGCAAGGGGCAGCTCGTGCTGCGCGGCGTGGACGTGAAACGCTGGCCGGAGAAGACCGCGGCGGCCGCGGTAAAATAACGGCTACCATGATCCGGGTACTTGCCGCTTCGGCGGTTCTGTGGATGGCTGTGCCGGCGCCCGGCCAGCCGATGATCGGGAAGCCTGCCGACCTGCTGGCCTCCTACGAGCCTGTGGAGCGCGACCGCTGGCGGGCCGTACGGATCACCGGTCCCGAGCAGTGGAAGCGGAAGCGCGCCGATATACGCACACGCGTACTCGATGTAATGGGGCCGCTGCCGGCCGGTGACGCCCCGCTCGCACCGGAGATCGGCAACCGGACCGACGAGGGCAGCTACACTCGCATCAAAGTGGTTTACCGGGGCGCCGCGGGCGGCCCGATTCCGGCATGGCTGCTGGTTCCCAAGACACCTGGACCGCATGCCGCCGTGCTGGCCGCACACCCTACCAACGAGAGCGGCAAGGATTCGGTGGTTGGGCTCGATGCGAAACCGCACCAGGTGTATGGGAAGGAACTGGCCGAGCGCGGCTTCGTGGTGCTGGCGCCGGATTCCATCACCGCAGGGGAGCGCGTGCTGGCGGGCTCGAAGCCGTACGTTACGGAGCGCTTCGACGCCGCGAACCCGGGGTGGTCGGCAATGGGGAAGATGCTCTCGGACCACATGCGGGGTATCGACTTCCTGGTGGGGCGCCCGGAGGTGCGGCGCGATGCCATCGGGGTGATCGGGCATTCGCTCGGCGGCTACAATGCCTTCTTCCTGGCGGCGTTCGATGAGCGCATCCGCGCGGCCGTATCGAGCTGCGGGTTCACCCCGCTGGGCGGGGGCTCGCGGCCTTTCGCCTGGGCGCGGGATAGCTGGTTCGTGCACTTCCCGCGCCTGGCGCCTTACCTGCGGGCGGGTATCGCACCGTTCGATTTCCACGAGGTGATGGCCATGGCGGCTCCCCGCGCGCTGTACAACTATTCGGCCGCGGCGGACGCGACCTTCCCCGATATCGGCGCCATCCGGTCGGCCGCGGCGCAGGTCAAGGAGGTGTACGGCGTGCTCGGCGCGCGTGAGCGCTTCGTCTACCAGGACGGCCCCGGGCCACACAATTTCCCCGAAACCGTCCGGCAGGAGACCTACCGCTGGTTGCGCGCGGAACTGGGGCGGTAGCGGCGGCGGGGGCATTTGCGGTATTGCTGGAGATAGCAACGGAGGGAATCCCATCCGCACTACCGCCGAATTCAAGATTGAGGGCATGGACTGCGCCCAGGAAGTGTCGCTCCTCAAGAAGCAGTTGAGCGGCAGGCCGGGGATCTGCGGCCTATCCTTCCACATTCTTGAAGCGCGGATGACGGTGAAGTTCGAGCCCGCCCGCATCACCGTGCAGCAGATCACGGAAGCGGTGGCGTCGGCGGGCATGCGCGCGCAGCCGTGGACCGCGCCCACGGAGGCGCAGCGTCGCGACTGGCGCCTAGCCGCGACAGCCGTGAGCGGCGTCCTGTTCCTGGCAGGGATGCTGCTGCCAGAGGAGCACCCGGCGGCGGTTCTGTCTTACATGGCAGCCGTGGCAGTGGGTTTCGGGCCTGCGCTTCGAAAAGCCGCCGCCGCCGCCCGAGCGCTACGGCCGGACCTGCACGTCCTGATGACAATCTCGATCACCGGCGCGATGGTGCTGGGAGATTGGTCGGAGGCGGGGGCGCTGGCGTTCCTGTTTTCGCTTGCCGGGCTGCTCGAAAGCTGGAGCATTGGGAGGGCCCGTTCGGCCATCGCAGCGCTGATGGAGTTGTCGCCCGCCAGCGCCTCCGTGCTCGATGGGCAGGGTGAACGCCGCATTCCCGCGGAACAGTTGCAAGTGGGAGATGTCGTGCGGGTGAGGCCCGGGGAGCGTATAGCCTGCGACGGCGTGGTGGCGGCTGGAGGCTCCACGGTGGATCAGGCGATCATCACGGGCGAATCCATGCCGGCGGAGAAGCGCGAGGGCGCCACGGTTTACGCCGGAACCATGAACGGGGAGGGCGTGCTGGAAGTGCGGGTGACGCGTCCGCATTCTGACACGACGCTGGCCCGGATCATCCGGATGGTGCGGGAGTCTGAGAGCCGGCGCGCGCCCAGCGAGCGTTTCGTAGAGCGCTTCGCGCGCTACTACACTCCGGCCATGCTGATGGTTGCGGTGCTGGTGGGGACCGTGCCGCCGCTGTTCTTCGCGCAAAGCTGGAGCTACTGGTTTTATCAGGGGATGGTGGTGCTGCTCATCTCCTGCCCCTGCGCGCTGGTGATCTCCACCCCTGTGACGATCGCTGCGGCGCTGGCCTCGGCCGCGCGCCACGGGGTGCTGATCAAAGGCGGGGTGTTTCTGGAGGCCGCCGCGGGGCTGAAGGCCGTGGCATTCGACAAGACGGGGGTGCTGACGCGTGGCCGTCCGGTGGTGCAATCCTTCGCGCCGATGGGTGGTCGAACGGAAGAGGAGTGCCTGACGCGTCTGGCGGCGATCGAGAACACCAGCGAGCACCCGCTCGGCCGGGCGATCGTAGAGTATGCCGCGGCGAACGGCGGAGCACCGCCGGCCGTCGCCGCGTTTCAATCACTACCCGGACGAGGCGCGCAGGCGGAGATCGCCGGGGAGACGTTCTGGGTAGGCAGCCACCGCCTTCTGCACGAGAAGGGGCTGGCCTCTGGAGAGGTGAGCCGCACGATGGCGAACCTGGAGGACTCGGAGCACACCGCAGTCGCGTGCGGAACGGAGAGCGGCGTCTGGGCCGTGGTGGGGCTGCGGGACCCGGTGCGGCCAGAGGCTTCCCGCGCGCTGGATGAGCTGCGCCGCGCGGGTATCCACTCGCTCGTAATGCTGACCGGCGACAACCAGGCCACCGCGCGCGCCGTATCGCAGGAACTGGGGTTGACGGCTTATTACCCGGATCTGCTGCCCAACGATAAGGAAAAGGCTATCGAGGAACTGCGCCGTACGGCTGGGCCGGTGGCGATGGTCGGGGACGGGGTGAACGACGCGCAGGCGATGTCCGCCGCGTCGGTGGGGATTGCGCTCGGCAGGCGCTCGACGGACGTGGCGCTCGAGACGGCCGACATCGTGCTGCTTTCCGGCGATCTCATGCGGCTGCCGTTCCTGGTGCTGCACGCCCGCCGGGCGGCGCGCGTGATCCGCCAGAATGTGGTCGTCGCACTTGGGTTGAAGGCGGCCTTTCTCACGCTGGCCGCGTTCGGCCTGGCGACGCTGTGGATGGCGGTGGTGGCGGATATGGGGGCCAGCCTGCTCGTGACCTTCAACGGGCTGCGGCTGCTTCGTGCTTCGGCCCCAGCCCGATCTTTCTCCCCAGACGCAGCCAACGCGAATCCGAAGCCAGCCTGATCCAGCCCGCAAGCTGGTCCGCACGGGCGCGTTCCTGATCCGCGGAACGTTCGGCCTTTGCCACGCCTCAATGAGCTGCGCCTGCGCATTGGCATCCAGGGTGAACGGCGCCTTCCGGGCTACCAGGGGCTGGGAAACATCGCGGTCAAACAGGACACCGATCTCAGGCACGTTATCGGTGAGGAAGAAAAGGTCGCTGAACCCTGCCGCCAGCAGCTTGGCGCGTAACGCGGTGATGCCGAAATCGCGCATCTCCACGGTCGCGCCTGTGCCGCCATGGAAAATCACGTCGTCTGTGATCTCCAGGCTGCCGTCGCACTTCCGGTTGACCAGGACGTAGGAATCTCCGAGCGGCACGAGGCGATATTGATAGAGGTCCGGGAAGTGCTCATGCAATTCATCGGCGGGATTGCAGTAGACCGTGATGCCGAAGAATCCGTGCGGCTTGAGCAGTAGCCGTACCTCTTCAAGTGCCCGGTCGACGGGGTGGGCAATGTGTTCGAGCACATCGGCGGAGAGGATGAAGTCGTAGGTGCCGGCGAGCTGCGGATGGTGTTCGGTGAAATCGAAGCGCGGCGGCCGGTCGTAATGCGTGTTGGTGTAATCGAACTTGTCGGCCAGGATGGCGGCGTAACCCGCGTGGTCGGTCATGCCCAAACCGCGAATTGCTTTCAACTGTGGGAACTTCGTCAACGGGATGCTATGGCCGAACAGCTCCAGCGAGAGCAGATGGATGAGCCCGCGGATCCGCACGTTGGAGCCACAGGAACAGCTCGCCGGCTCCGTGGCGAACTGCTCGACTTCATTGTAAGACCCACAGATGTTGCAGGTGAACGTGACCATTCCCCTCATCGTACTCATTCGGCGCGGACTACGTCAGCAGGATCGATGGCGAGTACTCGCGCCGTAGCGGTCCACACGGCGAGGAAGCCGGTAAAGAGCAGGAACCCTGCGGCGGCTGCGCAGGCCCAGAGACCCGGCTGTTCGGCACTAACCAGCAGATGCTCCAGGTATCGGCCTACCGCCAGAGCACCGGCGATTCCAGCAGCCATGCCAAGACCCATCGGTGCCAGGCCCTCGCGCAACATCATCATCCTGATGCGCTCGTGAGAGGCACCCAGGGCCATGCGGACGCCCATCTCATGGCTTCGGCTCGCAACGGAATAGGCGGCCGTACCGTAAACGCCAACAACGGCAAGCATCACTGCCACGGCAGCCAGCAACAGGGTCGCCGTGGTGTAAAACCGCGGACGGGCGAGGACGTCGGCCAGACGCTGCTCCATGATCTTCACGTCGAAGACGGGTACCGTGCGGTCCACGGCCCGTATGGCGTCCCGGCACGCGGCTAGTCCGGCATCGGCATCGCCCCTCACTCTTGCGACGAAGGTCAGGGTGGGCGGCGGTTCCTCCTCGACCGGCCAGTAGATCTGCGGAAGGCCGCCGAAGGCAGGGCCCCCGATTCGCGCGGTGCTAACGACTCCTACGATTACGTACGGTGCCTTACTCCAATGCCCCGTGAGCCTGCGGCTCAGAATCGCCATCCCGAGTCCCGCTTTTTGCGCGAACGCTTCATTGACAATGACGGCGCGTTCGGAACGTCCCCGTTCTGCCGCGTCGAAGTCACGCCCCCCCAGAAGCGTGGCGCCGATCGCGCGGAAGTACCCTGGCATAGAGGCATTAATGGCGATCGGCCCAACGGTTTGACCGGAATCGAGCTTGAAGGAGAAGACCATCAGGCCCCTATTCGCCAACGGCAAATAGCTCACCGCGCCCGCTGACTCGACGCCCCGCACGGTACGAAGGCGGTTCAGTGCTTCGCTGTAGTATTGCCACTCAGTAGGGCCACTGCGGTACTTCGTTCCTTCGAGCGATACGGACAAGGTGACCACATTCGCGGGGCGGAACCCGAGGTCGGCATCGAGCAGTTTCAGGAATGTCCGGCCCAGGGCTATGGAGCTTGCGAGCAGGGTGATCGTCAGCCCCGCCTGCAACGCAATCAGCCCTGCCTGCATACGCATGATTGTCGCTCCGTGCGTGCCCGGCTGCGTTCGCAGCATCTGCCCAGACGGCTGCAGCCGGCCTAGCAGCCATGCCGGCATCACACCGACGACCACGCCGACCACCAGTGCGAGGGCGGCCGCAAAACCGAGCACCGGCCAGTCCAGAACCGTGTACTCCTGGGTCGCCAATTGTGCCGGCACCACGGAAGACGCAATGGAGGCAGCCCAGTGCGCGACCAGCAGTCCTAGCGCGGCGCCTGCCGTCGTGAGGAACGTGGCTTCGGTGATCAGTTGCTGCAGAAGCCGGGCACGGCTGGCACCCAAAGCTGCCCGGATCGCCAGTTCCTGCTGTCTCTCAGTGGTACGCGAGAGCAACAACTGGGCCACATTCGCGCAGGCTGACATCAGAAGGAGCAGGATCATACCCGCGAGCACCCAACCGGCATTCCGGGTAGCTCCTGCGAGCTGCTTGCGAAGCGAAACCATTCCCGGGCGATTCTGTGGGTCGGCGCCGACACTCTCCGGAGCGGTGCGGCGGACCTCGGCTTCGAACATCTCCCGTCCCTGCTCTATGGTGATTCCCGACTTCAAGCGGCCGATCGTCTGATAGAAAAAGGCACCACGTTTCGGTACCCTCTCGAGGTCAAATGCGGTGGGAATCCAAATGTTCGTCTTGCCCGGGTAGTCGAATCGCGCCGGTGCAATGCCGATGACCGTCAGCGGCGTGCCATTCAGGTGCAGTGTGGCGCCAAGAACGCCGGGGTCTCTTCCGAACAACTGCTGCCAGAGGCCGTGACTGATTACGGCGACACCGTTGTGACCCGGCACGTCTTCATCCGGTGCAAACGACCGGCCGATTGCCGGTTTGGTTCCGAGCAGCTGGAAGTAGTTTGCGGACGTCTCGGCAACTTTGACCCGGAGCGCGCCATCCTCCCCCTTCAGATTCACCTCGGCCGAGGAGAAGGTGGCAGCGCCTTCCAGATACGGGATGCGACCCTGCCACGCCATGAACGCGGCGCGTGCCCGTACTGGCCCCACCGGTGGCCGCAAGATTTCTACAAGTTCCTCGGGGTCTGAGAACGGCAGACTCCGAACCAACAATGCGTTGAGTACGCTGAAGACGCCCGTGCTTATGCCGATGGCGAGCCCCAGCGCAACAACGGCCAGGACAGCACTTAAGGCGCGGCGCCGGTACACGCGCAGGCCGTGTTTCAGGTCCCGGGCCAACTCGCTGCAGATCTCTCGAGGGGCCGACCCCGCAAGATCCATTATCGCGTGGAGCCATAGTCGGATGCGGTCGCCGATGTGGCAGGTCTCGCGATACTCGTCCCGGAACTGGCGCTCCATGGGGACCTGGTACTGCTCGCGGAATCGCGCAGGGTAGAGCCTGAGCAGCCAACTGTAGACCTTCGACGAGTCCGGCATCGCCGCCTCACGCAAGTTCCGGGAGTTCGAGTCGCGATTCAGCCAAACGCACCAAGCCGCGCAACCGAATCGCCTCGGCTTGAACGACCCGCCGCCCTAAAGGGGTGATCCTGTAGTAGCGTCGCCGCTCGTCGTCAAGGTGCGGATCAGGACGGTCCTCTGACTCTTCGATGAGTCCCTGTTCCAGCATCTTGTTGATGGATCCGTACAGCGCACCAGAGCCGAGATTTAATTTTCCTTCCGTGCGCTGGAGGATACTGCGCTTGAGGGCGTATCCGTGCCGCTCGCCTTCCGTCAGCGCCAAGAGCATGTGGAAGGTCGGCAAAGGCAAAGGCAGAAAGCCGTCGACCGCACTAGGTTTAAGTTTCGGCATACTAGGTCAATCTGAGACATAGTATGCTCGGAATCGCTTGAGATTGTCAAGCGCTAAAAAAACCGCACGCTGTAGGAGAACCGTATGCCGCGACCGATCTCGGGGGCCCACTGCTTGATGAGCGAGACGTGATTGCGGTAGAGGTTGTCGCCGGCGTTGAACAGGTTCGCTGAGATGGAATGCAGGACGTGGGGCTGCACGATGGTGTAGGTGGCGAGCAGGTTCATCACGCCGTAGCCCGCGGTGCGCGTCTCATTCGTGTAGAGGCGCTCCTGCGCGCCGGCCAGCACGAGCTCCGGGCGGACGCTGAGCCCCTTATAGCGGGCATCGAAGCCGATCCGCCCGCGCACGGGAGGGATGCGCGGCAACGGCAGCACGGGGTTGCGTAGCTCGGCGCGCACAGAGTCCACCCCCAGGTTCAGCCACAGGTCGTTGCGAAGGCTGACATCGAGGCGTGCTTCGGCGCCCTGGTATCGCGCGTCGCCTTGCTGGTAATGCGCCACCACGAAGCCGTCCTGGATGACGTTCATACGCGCCATGTAGACGTAATCGCGGCTGCGGTAATGGAAGAAGTTGGCCTCGGCGCGCACGCGCTGGGCGGCATGCCGGAGGGAGAGATCGACGCCGTCGCTGCGTTCGCGGAACAGGTCCGGGTCGCCCACCTCATAAGCCAGGTTTCCCGGGTGAGGACCCAGATTATACAGCTCTTCGAGCGCCGGCGCGCGGTAGGAGTTGGTGTAGCTCCCCACCAGTGCGCCGCCGTTCCAGAGCCGCACACTGCTGCCCGCGGACCCGGAAAAACCGGTGAACCGGCGCTCCCGCAGGCCCGCGGGGGAGTAGCGGTTGGTCTCCACCCGCCCGCCGAGTTGGAAGCGCACGCGCTCCAGGTTCAGCTCCTCGACGGCGAAGGCCCCGAAAGAGGTTTGATCCACTGCCGGGGTCAGGGCTTCTTCGCCTTTGACGTCGTAGCTCCGGCGCACGCCCGAAAAGCCGAAGCTTCCGGAAAGTATGCCCTTCCGACGCTGCTGTACGACGCCGCGATAACTGAACACCTTATTGAAGAACCGGGTTTTCGGCTGCTCCTCTACGATCTCTTTGTGCCGCCAGTCGCTGTAGTTCAGGTTCAGGGTGACGAGATCGAGGCCCGCGGCCGGGGTCTTCATGCCGCCCGAGAAGCGCACGTTGTGCAGACGCCAATCTTCGTCTATGGGACCTTCTCCGTCGAGGGCCTGGATCTCCGGAATGCCGTAGCGCCCGCGCGATATGCCATAACCAACGTAGAAGAAGCCGCGTTGACCGTGCCGTGCGACGCCGCCGCTCGAATGTTCGATGCGGGTATGGGAGTTCGGGACGGTACCGATCGGGGTACTGTAGTCGCCCGTGCGCAGGCCGCCGCCGCGCCCGGTGAGGGTCCATTTACCGATTCCGACGTCGAAGCCCCCATTGGCGCCGCCGAGCGCGTTGGCGCTTCCGCCGGAGCCGTTCAGGAAGCCGCGCGTACCGGGGTGTGCGTGTTCGTGCATCAGGTGATGATCGGTAATGGCGTTGACCACACCGCCGATGGCGTTGGTGCCGTAGAGCAGGGTGGCGGGGCCGCGCACTACCTCGACGCTGTCCAGGTTGCTGGCATCGAACGGCTCCCCGTGGTCTCCGGATTGCGCCGAAAGCGTGCCGGTGGGCATGCCGTCCTGCAGGATGAGAACGCGGTCGCCGTCGAAGCCTCGCACCACGGGGCGGCTGGTGCCGGGCCCGAAACTGCGCTTGGCGATGCCGGGTTCGTGTTCGAGCGCTTCTCCCAGGGAGGCGGCGGCGCGCGGTGCCAGGTCAAGGCCATGCGTACTGGATACCGTCTGGAAGGCGTCGAACGTGCTCTCTTCGCGTCCCGAGGCGGTAACCGTGATTTCCTCCCGAACCGCCGCCAGCGTGAGTCGGAAATCCGCCGAACCCGTCTCGTTGGGTGCCACCGCAACCGTCTGGCGCTGGTCGGAAAGCGGGTGCATATGGGCCAGTACCGTGTACCTGCCGGCGGGCACGCCGCGAAATTCGTAGCGGCCCTGGTCATCGGTGGTGGTCTTGCGGCCGAGTTGGACCAGCAGGACCGTAGCCCCGTGCACCGGGTCGCCATTGACTTCCAGGGAGACTTTGCCGCTCACGGTCCCCTGCGACTCAGCCGCAGAACCCGCGGCCACCAACAGCAAGGCCAGTATTGGGAGCCGAATCCACCTGCGGTCGAACATGTATTCACGATGCCGCGGCTCGCGGGAAGGACCCAACGTTTATCTCGCTGTCGGACTCGTGTGCGCCGCGAGCGGGCCAGTTTTCCCCGTGAGCGGACGACGGGTCGAGGCCCGCTATACTGGCAGAAAGACTTCTATGAAGGCATCCCTCCTGATTGTCTTGCTGGGTACATCCGCCGCCTGGGCGCAGACCATGTCCATTGAGGAGTACGAACCGGAGTCCACTCTGGTGGTGCCGGAGCGGCGGGTTACGCGGGCGAAGTTTCCTTTCATCGACGTGCATAATCATCAACGCGGAGCCACGCCCGAAGCAGCGGACCGCCTGATAAAGGAGATGGACGCGCTTAACATGCGGACCATGGTGAATCTCAGCGGCGGATACGGCGACCGGCTCAAAAGCGGCGTGGCGGCGTTGAAGGGCCGGCATCCCCAGCGCTTCGTGGTGTTCGCCAATATCGATTTCAGCGGCATTGACGATCCGGATTACGGCGCGCGCGCCGCCCGGCAACTTCGGGAGGACGTTCGCAACGGTGCCCAAGGGCTCAAGATTTTCAAGAACTTCGGAATGGACCTGAAGGACGGCAAGGGGCAGCGCATCCGCGTGGACGATCCGCGTTTCGATCCGGTTTTCCGGGCCTGCACCGAGCTGAAAATCCCGGTCCTGATCCACACTGGCGAGCCGCGCGCGCTCTTCGACCCCATGGACCGTTACAACGAACGCTGGCTTGAACTGAAACTCTACCCAGGCCGTGGGCGCCCTCCGGAACGGTACCCCACCTTCGATAGTCTGATGACCGAACAGCAAAACCTTTTTGCGCGGCATCGCGGCACCACGTTTATCGATGCCCACCTGGGCTGGTACGGGAACGATCTGGGTAAGCTCGGCAAGCTCTTGGACGCCCTGCCGAACGTCTATACCGAGATTTCCGCCGTGGTGGAGGAATTGGGGCGGCAGCCGCGCTTCGCTCGCGCGTGGTTCGAGCGCTACCAGGACAGGGTGATGTTCGGCAAAGACACCTGGCGTCCGGCCGAGTACCACACCTACTTCCGGATTCTGGAGACGGCCGATGAGTACTTTGACCACGACCGCAAGTACCACGGGACCTGGAAGGTTTACGGGCTCGACCTGCCCGACCAGATCTTGAAGAAGCTGTATTACAAAAACGCTTTGCGAGTGGTGCCGGGCATCGCACCCGAAGGATTCCCGAAATGAGCTTCTTGGATAGTTTGGAAAACAGCCTCAAGGCATTGGAGTCGCGGGACGAGGCCGCCGGCGACAACGAGCAGCAGGTGCGCCGGAGGGAAGAGGAACGCCGGCATGCCCTGGCTGCGGCACCTTGGGCCGAACGGTTGCGTTCCGGTCCGTATACCGCGGCGCTGCTCAGCCACGCCGTGCGGGCCGGCTACGCCCTGCGGATGAAGGTGCAGCCGACGTGGATCGACACTACGTTGCGGCTGGAGGCCCGCGAGCGGAGGCTGGAATTGCGCCCCACACCGGAGGGCGTAACGGTGGTGTTCTTCGAGAATAAGCAGGAGACCCGCACGGTACTTCTGGATCTGGAGGGCGATCCCGCAGCGCTGGTCGAGAACTGGCTGGGCGGGGTGAAGCGGGATGGATAGCCTGCTGCCGTCGGTAGTGGAGGCCATCGGGCGCACACCGCTCGTGGAGTTGGCGCGCATCTCGCAGCGCACGCGTGGCCGGATTCTGGCCAAGCTGGAATATTTGAACCCCGGGCACTCGAAGAAAGACCGCATTGCGCGCCAGATCATCGAGGACGCCGAGGCGGAGGGTTCGCTCCGTCCCGGTCAGACAATAGTCGAACTGACCAGCGGCAATACCGGCACCGGTCTGGCAATTGTCTGCGCGGTGAAGGGCTACCGGTTCGTCGCGGTGATGTCGAAGGGGAACTCGACGGAGCGGGCATGCATGATGCGGGCGCTCGGCGCCGAGGTGGTGCTGGTGGATCAGTGCCCCGGATCGGTGGCGGGGCAGGTTTCGGGCGCGGACCTCGAAAGGGTGGAGCAGGCGGCGCGTGAAGTCGTGCGGGAGCGGGACGCCTTTCGCGCGGACCAGTTCCGGCTGGAGGGCAATTTCAGGGCCCATTTTCTGCACACCGGGCCCGAGATCCTGGCCGCTTGTCCGGTGCCGGTGGATGTGTTCTGCGATTTCGCGGGAACCGGCGGCACCTTCGCAGGCTGCGCCGCGGCGCTCAAGCAGGCCAACCCGGCCACGCAGTGCTACGTGGTGGAACCGGAGGGCGCGGCAGTGCTGGCCGGCGGGTCTGTATGGAGGCCGGGCCATCGCATCCAGGGCGGCGGCTACGCGATGTCCCCGCTGCCGCTGGTCCGCCCAGCCCAAGTGGACGGGTACGTGCAGGTCTCGGACGAGAATGCCATCGAGGCCGCGCGCGAACTAGCCCGCGTCGAAGGCATCTTCGCTGGTTTCTCGACCGGGGCGAACCTGGCCGCTGCCATCTTGTTGCTGCGCGACTGCTTTCCCGGGAAGACGGCCGTGATCATGGCCAACGACTCGGGGTTGAAGTATCTCAGCACGGATCTCTGGCCGGAGTGAACGTTCCGGGCGGCAATCTTTACATTCATGTAGAGTGGAAATTCAGGGATGAAAAAATGGTTACTCGCTTTTGGCCTGCTCTGGGTGCTGCCCCAGCCGGAACTGCGCGCCGCCGACGTGGAATCGCTGCACGCCTTTAACGTTAATTTCCCCATCAAGCCGGGCTGGACGATCCAACTGCACACCCGCGTGCGGACGTTCGAAGACCTCGGCGCATTCAACCAGTTTCGCGTCGGCCCCATCCTGATGTGGCAGGCGGCTCCAAGGTTTACGGTATTGGCTGGCTACTATCGAATCGACCAGAACACCCGCGTGGTTCACGATTCGTATTACCTGAACCGTGCCTGGTGGGGCGGGCAGTACCGCGTCGTCGAGCGGGCGAAATGGTCACTGGATGCACGGAGCGTGGTGGAGCGTTTCATGTCCGGCCATTTTGACGATTACTGGCGGATTCGCAACCGGGTAATGATCAACCGGAAGACATCCATCGGCACGCCTTACGTCTCAGGGGAAGCGTTGCGGCAGGAGGGGATCTGGTATGGCCGGTACACCGCAGGCATGCAATGGCACCTGCAAAAAGACGTCACTTTTGGCGCAGGCTATGAATACCGCGATGCCCCGCGCGGGCAGGGCTCGCATATCATGGCCACAACGCTGCAATGGGAAGCACACCGGCATGTCCCACCCCATGTGGATTGATGGCGGTGTTTTACCGCCGCTCGATCGGCTGCCACCTGAGCACAACCACCGAGTGGCTGCGGTTTTCGCTGCGCAGGACCAGATGCCGCCAGCCGTTCTGTTCGCTGGGGGCTTCAAGGATGCTAATCTCGCCTGCGCGCATGGGGTCGTAGACGTATTCGGCGCGGTTCCATCCGTTCTGCGGGCCGGGCGCTTCGGAGCGGCCGTCGAGCCGGGCGTCGGTCGTATAGAGGCGGAGACCTGAGGGCGTGAGTTCGCCCGGTAGAACATTAAGTGTAACCGGGGTGCCCGGCAGCGGCGCGCTTAGGTAGCCTTGCGACGCACGCTGCCCCTCAATCTGGACCACCCCGCGCCGTTCCAGCATGCCCGTCCAGATGGCCTGTCCCGATGGTGTCGTCAAACGCCTCGGCCCTGGCGGGGTAACACGTGGTGGTTCGGGGAGTCGCGATGACTGAACCGGCGGCGCGGTGGGTGGATCCGTAGGGGCCGCTACCGCTACCTGCGGCGGGGCAACTACCGGGGGCACTCCCTGGTCCGGGGCGGGTTTGTGCAAAACCGGGAGCCGGAACGCGCGCGGAAGCGGCTTGGCCGCGGGCGGCCGAGGATGCTCCTGCGGCGCAGTGGGCAGCGGTAGCGCAGGAGCGGTGCTATCGGCCTGCCGCAGGTACTCTTGCCAAGCGGCGTCCGAGGGAGTGCTTTGGGTTTCCGGCGCGGGCTCAATTGCGGCGGGCGGTCCCACGAAGTGCGCCGATTCCTGCACCTGCTCCGGGCCTGAGCCGTCCAGCACCATCCGGACCTTCGTTTCTCCATGCGAGCGCCAGTAGATGACGCTGCCATTCCGCAGATCGGCGCGATCAAGGTTCACTCTGGTCGCGTTGGGGCCGTCCACGATTTCCAGCCGGCCGCCGGTGGCCGCCAGTATTTGGGGTGCTTCGCGGTCCCACTCGATACGCAGGCGTCCCGTGTCATCGGAGAGGCGCAGCGAGAAACCGCGCGCTTGCTCTTTAGGCGGCGCGGGTTCGAACCACCCGACAAATGGAAGGATCAAAAGGATTGCGGACAGCACCCACACCCACCAGGGGGGTCCGCCGCTGCCTTTTTCCTCTGGGGGAATCGGCGGCGGGTCACGACGCGCTTTTTCCGGATCCTGGAAGGCGGCGGAACCCGGTCGCGGGATGGTGAACTCTTCACGGAGCGTTTCGGCATGCATGCCGGTGCTAGAGGCGTGGAAGAAGAAGGCGGCCCGCGTTGGCGTCGGGGGATCGGGACAAAGGACGAGCGCCACCTGCCAGGGCCTCGGAAAGTGGCGCCGAAAGATGGCGAGATCCCTACGATCGAGGCTGGGTCGCGAGCGCGTGCGGGAGCGATACCAGCCCACCGGGACCAGGGTCTCCAGTTCCGGATCCGCTTTGGCAGAGAGCAGCACATCACGCAATCCCGCGTCGGCCTTCGCCGGGAATGGTACCCCTGCGTCCACCGGGCGGAACGCGAGGACGCGGACCAGGCCGTTGCGGCAGCTTCCGAACAGTACGCCCGCCGTTCCCGAAGAGGCGGTCACCTGTTGATCGATGGCGGCCATCAGTGTGGGAGAGCACTCGATATGGAAGCCGGACCGCTTGTCTGTCCGGGGAAGCAGTTCGGCGCTGGTATCAGGAATCCTCATCCTCGGAAAGCGCTCGGAGGCAAGGCTCGCCCCGACCGCACACTAACAGCTTAGTCTGGCGCCGGTGTGAGGCAGCACTCCGACCGGGACGTGCTTGGGCGTTATCGAACATAGGGCGGTGCGTGTTCGTGGAAACACGCCCGTTCGTGCGGTATAAAACTGACATGAGAGGGGTTGGTCCGGAGTTTCGGAAGGCGCTTGTGTTAACGCTTGCCGCGTTGTGCTGTTCTGCCCAGACACGCGGTCTCCGGCTGGTGGTGGTGGAGGGCGAGGGAGCGCTCAACAGCGTCGACGCGCGCCGGGCGAAAGAGCCGGTGGTGAGAGTGGAAGACGCAGAAGAGCGGCCAATCGCGGGAGCGGTGGTGAATTTCATTCTCCCTGCACAGGGCCCCGGCGCTGAGTTCCCGGGCGGGGAGATGAGCTTTACCGGGGTGGCTGGGGAGGACGGCACGGTTGTGGGACGGGGTTTGCGGCCGAATCGCATCGCTGGACCGTTCCAGATTCGCGTAACCGCTTCGGCCCGGGGCGAAACAGCCACGGCCATTATCCGGCAGACCAACGTTGCATCGGCGGAAGAGGCTCGTTCCAGTTCCCGAAAGTATGTCTGGTTGGCGGTGATCGGCGGCGCGGCGGTAGCGGGAGTTCTGGCGGCGACCCTGGGAGGCAGTTCCACACCGGCTTCAACAATACCTTCGGGCGGGGCAGGGGGAGGCACCATTGTCGTGCCGGGTCCCCCAAGTTTCGCGCCGCCGCGCTGAAAGAAGGCACTTGAGGCTGAAAGAAGGCACTTGAGAAAGATGCGCTTCGGCTTGGTTGTGGCGTTCTGGATTGCCGCGTTGGCCGTGGGGCCAGCCGCGGCACAAGTCCTGATCACCACGGACTCGTTACCGCCGGGCACCGTCAATGTTCCGTACTCCGTGACGCTCACCGCAACCGGCGGGGATAAGACCTATAGATGGTCCGTCACCTCGGGATCGTTGCCGGACGGACTTTCGCTCAATGTCAATGGCCGGATCAGCGGGATACCCACCCGAGCCGGATCTTTCTCGTTTGCCGTCCGGGTGGAGAGCGGCGATGCCTCGGCTGGCAAATTGTTGGCCATCGTAATTGCGCCGGGACTGTCGATCACCACCGCGTCGCTGCCTACCGGAACAGTGGGGACGGCGTACTCCCAGACCCTGACAGCCACGGGCGGGAGCCCGCCCTACACGTGGACCCTGACCGGCGGCAGCCTGCCGGCGGGACTGACGCTTACCGGGGCGACCATCGCTGGCACCCCAACCGCGGCCGACACCTCGACGTTCACGGTGCGGGCGAGCGATGGACAGGCTTTTGCGGAACGGCAGCTTTCGATCGTCATCACGTCCCCGTTGCAGATCACCACGGCGTCGCTGCCGGCCGGAACCGTTGGGACGGCGTACTCCCAGACCCTGACGGCCACGGGCGGAACCCCGCCTTACACATGGACCGTGACCGCCGGCAGTCTGCCCGCCGGGCTATCGCTTTCCGGCGCGACGATCGCGGGCACCCCGACGGCCGTGGGCACCTCGACGTTTACGGTGCGGGTAAGCGCTGGGCAAACCACGGCGGAGCGGCAGCTTTCGATCGTCATCAACCCGCCGCCGCTGCAGATCACCACGGCGTCGCTGCCAGCGGGAACAGTGGGGACGGCGTACTCCCAGACCCTGACGGCCACGGGCGGGACCCCGCCTTACACCTGGACCGTAAGCGGCGGCAGTCTGCCCGCGGGGCTGTCACTTTCCGGCGCGACGATCGCGGGCACCCCGACCGCGGCCGGTACCTCGACGTTCACGGTGCGGGTAAGCGCTGGGCAAACCACGGCGGAGCGGCAGCTTTCGATCGCCATCAACCCGCCGGCCTTGCAGATCACCACGACATCGCTGCCAGCCGGGACGGTTGGGGCGGCCTATTCCCAGACGTTGGCCGCCACAGGCGGGACGCCGCCCTACACATGGGCGGTGATCGGCAATCTGCCCGCAGGACTGACGCTTTCCGGCGCTACAATCGCGGGCACTCCGACCGCAGCCGGCATTTCGACGTTCACGGTGCGGGTGAGCGATGGACAGGCCAGCGCGGAACGGCAGCTTTCGATCACCATTAGTCCGCCCGCGTTGCAGATCACCACGGCGTCTCTGCCCGCGGGGACGGTTGGGACGGCTTACTCCCAGACCCTGGCGGCCACGGGCGGGACCCCGCCTTACACATGGACGCTAAGCGGCGGCAATCTGCCGGCGGGGCTGTCGCTCTCCGGGGCGGCGATCGCTGGCACCCCGACCGCAGCCGGTACCGCGACGTTCACTGTGCGGGTGAGCGATGGGCAGGCCACCGCGGAACGGCAGCTTTCGATCGAAATCGCCGTGCCCGCACTGCGGATCACCACGACTTCGCTGCCCCCCGCCACTGTGGGGGTTTCCTATTCCCAGCCTCTCTCCGCCGCAGGCGGAACGCCGCCTTACACCTGGACCATCGTGGGAACTGCACCGCCCGGTCTGGCGATCTCCGGCAACACCATCGCGGGTGTGCCCACCGCTGCATTTTCCGCGCCTATCACGGTCCGGGTAAGCGATACCGGCGGGCGCGACGCAACCGCGCAACTCACGTTTACGGTGCAGCCCGCCCCCCTGCAGATCACTACGGCATCGCTGCCGCGCGCTATCGCAGGCACGGCCTATATGCAGCAACTCATGGTTACCGGCGGCACCCCGCCATACACGTGGACTGCGGCCGACGAACTGCCGCCCGGGCTCAGCCTGATCAACGGCGCCATATCCGGCACTCCAACAGCAGCAGGCTCGTTCAGCTTTGCCGTGCGGGTCACCGATGCCCAATCCCGCACTACCGCTAATACCTTCGCCCTCACGATCGGCCCCGGACTGACGGTCGCGGCGCTCTCGCTGCCGGACGGTTCTGTCGGCACGCCTTATTCCGCGGAAGTGACCGCGACCGGCGGGTCGCCGCCGTACTCGTGGACGTTTTCCGCCGGTACGCTGCCCGAAGGCCTCGCGCTGAACGGTTCCACGGGCCTGCTCAGCGGGACGCCGCGCTCGGCGGGGCAGTACAGCTTCTCAATTCGGGTGAGGGATGCCGCGGGCGTGGAGGTGACGCGCGCCTACACCGTCCAGATGGCTGCCGGGCTCATTATCGCGACCGCGCCGGTACTGCCGGGCGGCACGTCGGGCGGGCCGTATAGCGCAACGCTCACGGCGGCCGGCGGACGAACCCCATACACGTGGTCCGTGACGGCGGGAGCGTTGCCTGCCGGCTTGTCGCTCGACCCATCCACGGGTGTAATCAGTGGCAAGCCCGGTTCCTCGGGCGACTTCCGGTTCACTGCGCAGGTGGTTGATAACGCGGGGCTGCGCGCTACGAAGGAGTTCACGCTAGCGATCGCGGGCGCGCTGGTGATCTCGTCGGCTCCCAACCTTCCCGACGGCAGCGTGGGGCTGGAGTACGCCGTACCGCTGACGGTTGCAGGTGGCACGCGCCCATTCGTGTGGTCGGTGGAAGCCGGCGCTGTCCCGCCCGGGTTGAGCCTGGAGCCGGGGACGGGAATGCTCGCCGGGAAGCCCACTGCGGGCGGGACCTTCACGTTCACCGCCCGGGTAACCGACAGCCTGAGTGCCATCGCGGACAAGCAGTTTCAGGTCCGCATCGTGGCGGGCCTTTCGATCGCGAGCGGCGCGCTCGCCAACGGCATTGTGGGGAGCCCATATACCCAGGCGCTCTCGGCTTCGGGCGGCGCCCCGCCGTACACATGGTCAGTAACGGCCGGCGCACTTCCGCCGGGTTTAGTGCTCGACTCCGCCAGGGGCGCCATCACCGGGACCCCGTCCGCCGGTGGGAACTTCCCATTTACCCTGCGGGTAGCTGACAGCTCCGGCGCCTTCGCCGTGAGGGAGCACACGATCGCGGTATCGTTGCCGTCCCTGCCGAGCGTCAGCATCAATGGCGGAGCGGACGTTCTTCAACCGCTGCAGCAGCCGCTGGTCAGCGTGGCGCTTACGGCGCCTTACCCGACGCAGATCACGGGCCAGCTTGCGCTCAGCTTCGAACCGGACGCGGACGTGCCCGGCGACGACCCGGCGGTTCAGTTTGCCACCGGCGGGCGCGTCGCGTCGTTCACCATTCCGGCGAATGCTGCCGCCGCGAGTTTTTCCGTTCCGGCGTTGGCGTTCCAGACCGGCTCAGTCTCGGGCACCATCCGCCTGAGGCTCTCGATGGGTGCGGGCTCGGTGGACCTGACGCCTCCGGACGGCGCCGTCCGCAGCATGCGGATTCCCCGCTCGGAGCCGCGGATCGTGGCGTCGACCGCTGCCACGAGCACGACGGGATTCGAAGTGCGGATCACGGGCCTATCGCCACCGCGGGAGCTTTCCACGGCGAACGTGAGGCTCACAGGCGTGCCGGGCGGCGATCTTCAGACGGTGGACCTGACGGTGCCTCTAGGGGAAAGCTCCGCGCGCTGGTACGCGGATCCCGCCGCCCGCCAGTTCGGCAGCCAGTTTACCCTGATCCTGCCGTTCTCGGTGCAGGGCAACGTGCGCTCTATCGACACCGTGACTGTGACGCTGCAGAACCGCTCCGGCGTATCCCAGCCGGCCTCGGTGAAACTGGCGCCCTGATCCGGATCCGCTATAATAGAGAAAACAACCACACAACCTTGGCACGAGGGATATTTTTGTCTTCCAGGTACTCCGCGGGACTGCTTCTTTTTCTGTTTACATGGCTTCCGGCGAGCGGCGGTTCACCTGCGCCGACTCACCCGGGCGCACAGCTCAATGCGCTTTTGAAACAGGCGCCCAGAGCGAATCCGGATGCGCTCCGGATGGCGCTCCAGGCCGTTGATCGGGCCGCCCACGGGCCCATCCCGGCGCGCTCCGACGTCGTGGCCCTCATCGACTACAGCCGGCCCTCCACAGAGCCGCGGCTATGGGTCTTCGACCTGCGGCGCAACCGGTTGCTCTTCGAAGAGTTGGTTGCCCACGGTAAGAACAGCGGAGAGAACGTACCGGTCCGCTTTTCAAATGCGCCTGGAAGCCTCATGTCCAGCCTGGGCGTTTTCGTCACGGCGGAGACTTATAACGGGCAGCACGGCTACTCCCTGCGGTTGGATGGGCTCGACAAGGGCGTCAACGACAACAGCAGGGAGCGCGCGATCGTCGTGCACGGCGCGGACTACGTGGATCCCGCTCTCGCGTTGCGTCAGGGGAGGATCGGCCGCAGCTTCGGCTGTCCCGCGGTTCGCCCCGCCATCTCGAAGCAACTGATCGATACGGTTCGGGGCGGCGCGGTCTTTTTTGCCTACTATCCGGGCTAGGCCGGCCTCATTCCTCGTCGGGAATCGCCATGGGCGAGAAGACGGCCGTCGGCGGCACGGGGTAGGGCGTGTCCCAGCCCTTGATCGCGCCCCACACGATTCGGTTCAATCGCTCCACGGGCGCCGCGTCGGGCACGTCCCAGCGCATGGCCGCGCTGTCGATAGCGGCTTTCCGCGCCGGCCCGCGTAGCGCTTTGAGCGGCGGGTTCATCTCAAATAGCGACTGCGTCGCTTCCACGGCTTCATACGGCGTGAAGTCGGCCTCGTCCTGGAAGCTGTTCCGCATGTCGTAGGCGATCAGATCGAACAGCGACAACGTGGGAAGTCCAAGGATCAACTCAATAGTCTTCACCATGCTCTGGTGGGAGTAGAAGGTGGAATCGATGGATCCGCGGCGCGTGTAGGGGCTGATCGCAAACGCCACGGTGCGGTGGCCGTCCACGTGGTCCACGCCGTTCTGCGCGTCGTCCTCCACCACGAAGATCGCCATTTTCTTCCAGAAGGGTGTCTTCGTCAGGGCTTCCACGATGCGGCCGAGGGCCAGGTCGTTGTCCGCCACCATGGCTTTGGGCGTCGATGCATCCGGCATCGTGCCGTAAGTGTGATTGGAGGGCAACTGGATGATGGTCAGGTGCGGCATGGAGCCGGCGGCGACCCACTTGTTCAGATCTGCCAGGAAGATCTGCGCCCGGACCACGTCGGGGATGGCGTTCGTGTAGGTGGGGTAGTTCGGCGCCAGGATTTTATTCAGCGCCGCGATGGGGGCGGTGATCTTCCATCTGGAGGTGAAGTCCTCGCCGCGCTTCCAGGCCTCGAGCAAGGCTTTACGCTGCGCGGGCGGTTCCGCAAGGCGGCCGGCGTATTCGCCGAAGACCCGCACGGTCTTGTTGCGGGCCAGCGCGGCATCCCAGATGAAGCCTGCCGCCGCATACGCAATGGGATCCGAGCCATCGAACGGATAGCTGCGGCCCTCATACCCGGGCCAGAGGCAATAGGCCGTCTCGTTGGCCTGAGTCACCCACTGGTGCCCGTCGCCCGAATTGCCGCCAGTGGCGTAGAAGTTGTCGAGCAGCACGAACTGCTCGGCCAGCCGGTGATGGTTGGGGGTCACGGGCTCCCCGAAAATCGCGAGCTTGGGTTCGCCGTTCCCTTTTGCAACGTCGCCCAGCACCTGATCGTAGGTGCGGTTCTCTTTGACGATGTAGACCACATGCTGAATCGAGGAAGGGTCGCCGCTGCGCGCCGGGATGGCAACGGGTTTGGAGGCCGGCGCGCGCTTCGCCGGGGCCAGCGTCATATGGTTATTCTCCGCGACCGCGGTGGTATAGCCCGCGAGTTGATTCCGGTCTGGGATGGCGAGCACCGCGACGGAACCGCGTTGGGAGTGCACGAAGCGCTGGGAGGGGTCGTCGCGCCAGCCGGACCCGGCGCCCAGCAGGGTTGCGACTGCGAGCCAGTGGCCGTCGGGACTGAGCGCCAGGGCATTGGGGTACCAGCCGGTAGGGATGGTGCCGCGGACGCGTGCTTCGGCCGTGGACACCACGGCCACGGCGTTGATGCCGCCGCACGCCACATAGAGGTCTGCACCGTCGGCGGACAGAGCCATGGCAGTGGGGGCGATGCCCGCCGCCTTGGCCGGGAAAGGCTGGATCTCGATCGTGCGGATGACGCTGTTGCGCGCGGTATCGATCACCGACACGGTATCGCTGTTGGAATTAGCGACGTAGAGGCGTCCGCGCGGCTGGTCCCAGGCCAATGCCGTGGGATGCAGCCCCACGGGAATGGTGTCGGTGGCCGCCATTTTACCAAGATCGATGCGGGTTACCGTGCCGGTGGAGGCCACGCCGCGCGCATCGACTACCACGCGGTCGGAATCGGGCCGCAGTCCGGTGGGCGCGGTCAGGTCATCGGTGCGTGGGATGCGGCCGCCCCAGTTGGTCACGTAGGCGATGCCGCCTTCACGATCGAGCGCCACCCCGAACGGTGCCACCCCGGTCTTCACATTCCCGCGCAGGCGCCCGCCGGCGAGGTCCACCACAGCGAGGGCGTTTTCGGAGATGAGCGGAACGGCCGCAGTCTTCCCTGCAAGGGCCAGGGCACCCCCGATGTTCGCACCGAGCGGGCCGCCGATGGGAGCGCTTGCGGCGCCATCTACCGCGGCCAGCCGGACAGCCTTCTTCCCGTCGGCGTACACCACCAGCGCGCGGCGCGCACCGGCGTCGTACTGGATCCCCTGCAGACCCATCCTGCCGCTGAGGGGCGCGCGCGAGAGCACCCGGTTGGCCTTCCAGTCCATGCGGTAGACGCCGTTGGTCTGGAGGACGTGGATTTCCGAAGCGTCGGCCCCGAAGGAAACGCCGTAGACGCGTCCCTGAAAGATGGCCTGCACACCGGCGGGCGTGATGGCCTGCCTGGTGGTGACAACGCCTGGATCGGTGACGGCCCGCACGGGGGTTTCCACGGTCTGTGCGCTGAGCGGAAGGGCGGCAAGCAATAGGAGCAGGAAGTTCCTCATTACCACGGAGGATAGCGGAATCGTGGGTACTCGCGCCACCGGGTAAAAAGCTTCTGTAACCGGGGGAGCCCGGCCGACACCAAATCGGCATGTACCGCATATTGACGATTGTTGCCCTTCTGCCGATGATAGCCTTCGGAGCCGGCGAACGCCCGGCTGCCGGGAGTGACACGGAAAAGCGCATTCTGAACACCATCGATGGAATAGAGCGGGGGGGCGCCAGGTATGCCAACGTGCCATCCTCCGACGGCCGCATGTTGCGGTTGCTTGCGGAAGCGGTGAATGCCAGGAGCGTTGTCGAGATCGGCACCTCGACGGGGATTTCGGGCTTGTGGTTCTGCCTCGCGCTGGAGAAGACCGGTGGGCGGCTGACGACCTTTGAGTTGGATCCGGGCCGTGCCGCGGCCGCGCGCGCGCACTTCAAGAAGGCGGGTGTCGAGCGGCTGGTCACCCTGGTGGAGGGGGACGCGCACCGGGCGATCAGCAGTCTTAAGGACCCTATCGACGTGGTGTTCATCGACGCTGAGAAACAAGGCTACCCGGATTACCTGAAGCAGTTGCTTCCGCTGGTACGGCGGGGCGGCCTGGTGCTGGCGCACAACGTCGACATGGTGCCGGAGTACATGAAACTGGTGACCACCGATCCCTCCCTCGAGACGGTCGTCTATATGCAGGGCGGCGGGCTGGCGCTGACGCTGAAAAAGCGCTGAAGCCGTATACTGGGCAGGGTGGAACTGATGCGGAAATCTGAAATCACGCGCCGGGCGTTCGTTGGCGTTGCGGCGGCAACGGGGCTCCAGGGCGCGGGGGACGGCTGGACGGAACTGTTCAACGGGCGCAGCCTGGAGGGCTGGAGGCCGAGCGAGAACAAGAATTCCTGGAAGGTGGTGGATGGGCAACTGGCGGCTGATGGGCCGCGGTCGCACCTCTTCTACAACGGCCCGGTCCGTGAGGCCGGCTTCCGGAATTTCGAGCTCGAACTGGAGGCAATGGCCGGCCCCGGCTGCAACTCGGGCGTCTACTTCCATACCGCATACCAGGAGAAGGGGTTTCCGCAGAAAGGGTTCGAGGTTCAGATCAACAACACCGCGACCGGGGAGGGGAACTATCGGGAGCGAAAGAAGACCGGGTCGCTCTACGGCGTCCGCAACGTTTACAAACAACTCGTGGGTGACGGCGAGTGGTTCAAGATGCACGTGGCGGTGCGCGGGAAAAACGTGCAGGTGCGGGTGAACGGAACGCTGCTGGTGGACTATACCGAAGCGACACCCCCGGTGCTGGCGGCCCGCAGCGAACGCGGGCGCTTCATCGATCGGGGTACGTTTGCGCTGCAGTGCCACGACCCGGGGTCGAAGGCGCGGTTCCGTGCCATTCGTGTGCGTCCCTTGGCGGACGGCGTTGACACGGGGGGACTCTCGCCCGTGGTAGACGACGTGTACCGTCAGGTCATCACGCTGGGTGCGCGAAACATTCCGATGGTGGATTGCCACGTGCATCTGAAGAACGGACTGACGCTGGAACAGGCGCTGGCGAAGTCGCGCCGAGACGGGATTCAGTACGGCATTGCGGTGAATTGCGGAAAGGGGCACACGGCGCAGGACGACGCGAGCGCACTCAGTTTCCTAGAAGGCATGAAGGGTCAGCCTGTATTCGTGGCGATGCAGGCTGAAGGGCGCGAATGGACAGAGATGTTCTCCCGCCGGACCGCGGCGCTGTTCGACTACACGTTTACGGACTCGATGACGTGGACCGACAATCGCGGGCGGCGCATGCGTCTGTGGCTGCGCGATGAGGTAGGGACGATCGCGGACCCGCAGGAATTCATGGACACGCTGGTGGAACGGGCGGTTGGGATTTTGGAGCGCGAGCCGATCGACATTTACGTGAACCCGACATTTTTGCCGGACGTGATTTCGGCGGATTACGACCGGCTGTGGACCGAGGAGCGTATGCGGAAGGTAATCGCCGCAGCGGTGCGCGGTGGAGTAGCCATCGAGATCAACAACCGTTACCGGCTGCCCGGGGTGGCTTTTCTGAAGATGGCGAAGGCGGCGGGCGCGAAATTCACTTTCGGGACGAACAACGGCGGCATCGCGGACCTGGGCCGATGCGAGTACGGTTTACAGATGGTGGAGGAGTGCGGGCTAGGCTGGCAAGACTTCTGGGTGCCTGGAGCCTGGGGGCCAAAAGCGGTGGACCGAAAGGGCGGCGCGCTGCGCGATTGAGTCCCGCGCTACGTCAGTTTGACAGCCGCAGCGACGATCTGTTTAAATGTAAAGCAGTTGCTCCTCAGTAGCTCAATGGTAGAGCATTCGGCTGTTAACCGAAGGGTTGTAGGTTCGAGTCCTACCTGAGGAGCCAA
>DATMYF010000148.1:0-14311 GCA_035561075.1 Bryobacteraceae bacterium | reverse complement strand
CGACCTTCTGGTTCGTAGCCAGACGCTCTATCCAACTGAGCTACGGGCGCGCATCGGGGAACGGCGTAAAACTATACTCTACCGAGTCCAACGCCGTTTCGCAAGCTGCCGCGCGAGATTCCGCAACCTGCTTTTTGCAGGTACGGCCTTGGGGCGTGGTATCGTGGGCTTTTCCGCAATGACCGAACGCCTCTACTATACCGACTCGTATCTGCGGGAATTCAGCGCCCGCGTGGTCGAGCGATCCGGCGACCTTCTCTACCTCGATCGCACGGCTTTCTATCCCACGTCCGGCGGACAGCCTTTCGACACCGGCGCTATCGCCGGGGTGTCTGTCGTCGATGTCTTCGAGGACGGCGAGCGCATCGCTCATCGAACCGCCGCACCCATCGACGGGGAAGAGGTCGCCTGCGCGATCGCCTGGGACCGGCGCTTCGACCACATGCAGCAGCACACCGGCCAGCACCTGCTCTCCGCCGTTTTCGCCGAACTCCATCGCGCCAGTACCCTCAGCTTTCACCTGGGGGAGGAGTCCTCGACCATCGACATCGACCGGCCCTCACTCGACGCGCGTGCGATGCGGGCCGCCGAGGAGCGCGCCAACGCCGCCGTGGTCGAGAACCGCCCCGTGATGGTGTCCTTCGAGGATGCAGCCGCCGCACCGGGGCTGCGGAAGCCCTCGGGCAGAGAAGGCACGCTCCGGATCGTCGGCATCGAGGGTCTCGACCGTAGCGCTTGCGGCGGTACTCATGTGCGTGCCACGGGGGAAATAGGGCCCATCCTCATTCGGAAGCTTGAACGCGTGCGCGATGCACTGCGTGTGGAGTTCTTATGCGGTTTCCGTGCCGTGCGCCGGGCTCGCGCCGATTTCGACTCCCTGACCAAAGTGGCGCAGATGTTTTCTTCCTCGCTCGATGAGGCGCCCGGGATGGTGGCGGCGCACATGGAAGCGTCCCGCGCGGCGGAAAAGCAGGTCCGGCGGCTGGCGGGCGAGGTGGCGCGCTATCGCGGACACGAACTCTACGATGCCGCGCAACCGGGCCCGGATGGCTTGCGGCGCTACACCGAACGCGCCGCGGCCGGTGGCCTGGAGGAGTTGCGCGCGGTGGCTCAGAGCTTCACCGCGCGACCAAAGGCCGTTTATGTCGGGGTGTTGCAGAACCCCCCGTCGGTGCTGCTCGCGGTATCCGCGGATGCGGGCATCGATGCCGGCAAACTCGTAAAAGAGGCCGTGTCCACGGTGGGCGGACGCGGGGGCGGCACTGCCCGGATGGCGCAGGGAAGCGTCCCAGACCCGGCCGCACTGGGCGGCGTGGTTAGGACGCTGGAATGCTAGCCGCGTACGGCAGGCGAATTGCGCGTCGTCTCTTTGGATACCATGGGGTGATCTCCGGTTTTGCCGCCGGCCATTCAAAGCTATACAATCTGACTAACGCATGACAATAAACGGGGAGCAGAGCCAGCAGGTTTCTCAGCCTGTAATCCTGGTGGTGGACGATGAAGCCATCGTGCTTCGCGTCCTACGTGGCATCCTGGCGAACCATGGCTATCGGGTGCTGGCAGCCGTCAGCGGGAAAGAAGCGATCGAAGTATTCCGGCGGGAACCGCACATTGACCTCCTATTAACCGACGTCGTCATGCCCGGCATGACCGGACCTGAATTGGCGGAGTTGCTGTTAACGTTGGATCCGGGCCTGCGGATGCTATTCACCGCGGGCATGCCGGATAGTCCGCTCATCCGCGAATGTATCATCGATCGCGATCATGCGTTCATTGCCAAGCCGTTCCTCCCCTCGGAACTGCTGGCCGCCGTGCGGCAGGTGCTGGCAAGCCCGCGCCTCGCGGCGCGCGCACAGGCCTGAGCCGACCCAACCCCCGGGTGGTGATCCCACCATACTCCGGAGGTATGCCGCGCCGCCGTGCGAAAATGAAATTGATCATGCGTTTTCGTATATTGATCGTCGCTCTGGCGGCGTGTCTGGCGGCCGCGGCGCAGACCACCCTCACCGTCGAGCAGTTGACCAGGTTCATTAAATCCTCAATAGAGCTCAAGCACCCCGACCGGCAGGTGGCCGGATTTCTGTCCCGCTGCAAGATGGCCGAGCGTCTGGAGGACCGAACTATCGAAGAACTCCAGGGCGAGGGTGCCGGACCGCGCACCGTAGAGGCGCTTCGGCAGCTTCGCGATGCTTCGCGCGAACTGCCCAAGGCGGCTCCCCCGGCGCCGCCACCTGTGCGGACCCCCATCCCGGCGCCCTCCGCGGAGGAACAAGCGCGCATCATCGAAGAAGTGCGGGAAAATGCGTTGAATTACACCCGGAGTCTGCCCGATTTCATCTGCACCCAGGTGACCCGCCGGTTCGTGGACCCCAGCGGTCTGGAACTATGGCAGAGCGCCGACGTCCTTACCGCGCGCTTAAGTTATTTCGAGCAGAAGGAAGACTATAAGCTGATTCTGGTGAACAATCGCGTCACCAACCAGTCGTTTGACTCGCTGGGCGGCGCGACCTCCACGGGTGAGTTCGGCAGCATGCTGCGGGAAGTTTTCGAAGCCCGGAGCCGGGCTGAGTTTCAGTGGGCGAGATGGGCCACGCTGCGCGGGCGGCGAGTCTACGTGTTCTCGTACCGGGTGCCACAGCCGTATTCCCAATGGCGTATCAGCTACGAGCGCCGCATGGAAATCATCGCCGGCTACCGGGGGGAGATCTTTGTGGATCGCGACACCCGCATGATCATGCGGCTCAGCCTGGACGCGCAGGACGTGCCGCCCTCTTTCCCTGTGCAACAGGCTCGGACGCTCCTGGACTACGATTTCACCAAGATCGGGGAGCAGAGCTTCCTGCTGCCGTTGCGCGCGGAAGTGCGCATGCGGTCCGACAAGCTGCTCACCCGCAACGACGTGGAATTCCGCATGTACCGGAAGTTCAGCGCCGAAGCCTCCGTGAAGTTCGACGTGGACGAGACTCCCGCGCCGCTGCCGGAGGAGAAGACCCAGGAAGCGCCGCCGAAGTGATGGTCGCGGGCGGCTAGCGGTTGCCGCCCGGGTACTCGACCTTTCCGCCCTTTCGCTTGTACTCGTCCAGGCCGCAGGAGCCCACCACGTTGAAGCCATTCTTGCGAAGCATGTCCGCGGCACGCGCGGCTCGTGATCCGCGTGTTCAAGCGGTGACGATTACCTTGTCCCGGGGAATCTCGTTGAGGCGGTGTTCGAGTTGTGCGAGGGGAATATTGACGTAGCCCGGCACGCTGCCGCCTTGCGCGATTTCCATGGACTCCCGGACGTCCAGGAAGAAAATGTTTTCGCGGTGCTCAAGCAGTTTCGCAAGCTCCTCTGGAGAGAGTTGTTTGCCGGCGGGTCTGCTGCCGCAACCTCCAGCGGCCAGGGCGAGCGTAAGGACGGCGGTACGTCGGTTCATGCTGCCAGTATAGCCGCTTCGCGACCGGCGTCATCGCGACCGCACAATACACTAAAATCAGAGCTTGGAACCTGAAAGCAAAGAGGACAAGACAGCGGTATGGCAGGCGCCGGAGTGCGCCGTGTCGGTTGAGTACCCGCCGGATGTTATGGACGAGATCCGCCTGGAGGTGCTGGAGGCCTTTTACGCTTTCCCGCGCGGCGGCGCGGAGGTTGGGGGAGTGCTATTCGGCTCCCACGCGGACGGACGAGTGAGCATCGCGGCCAAGCGGCCGCTCACGTGCGAGCATGCCACCGGCCCGTCATTCGTGCTCTCGGAAAACGACCACGAGCGCCTGGCGGCCCTGCTGCATTCCCCGGAAACCGATCCGGAATTGGGTGGGCTGAGGCCGGTGGGTTGGTATCATTCCCACACCCGCAGCGATATCTTTCTTTCCCCGCAGGATGTAGAGGTCCACGAACGCTATTTCCGGGAGCCCTGGCAGGTGGCGCTGGTATTGCGGCCCTCGCTTGCCGGGACCCGCGCGGATTTCTTCGGGCGCGACGCGGAGGGCCGGCTGAAGGTAAAGCCGGGCGAACGGGAGATCGAATTGCGTCCGCTTAGCGGGCGTGTGCTGGCGCGTCCGCGGCCGCAGCCGGACCCGCTGCCACCTGTGAAAGGCGAGCCTGAAACGTCTCCGGACCGGCCGCTGGAGGTGCCTGCTTTTCTGCTCGCGCCGCCTCCGCAACCGCACAGGCGCCGGGGCTGGCTCAAGGTGGCCGCACTGGTCGCGGTCTCAGCAGCCGCTGCCGTCGTCACCCGCGGATACTGGCTGCCGTACATTGCAGGTGCATTCTCTGGATCGCCAGCCCTGCAGGCGCGGGACAAGGGCGGCCAACTGTACATCACTTGGAACCCGACGGCTCGCAAGGTCGCAAATGCGCGCGGCGGCATGCTCAAGATCACCGAAGGTGCCGGCACGAGCGTGACGATGCTCGACGCGCAGCGCTTGAGGGCGGGCAGCTACACTTATGCACGGCGGTCGGACCGGGTGGACGTGCGGCTGAAACTGGACCAATCGGACGGCGAAGCTGTCGAGGAGTTCGCGGGGTTCATCGGCGCTCCTGCGGCGCCGCGCGGGGCGGCGAACCTGTCGGAGGCCGAGTTGCGGGCGGAATACGAAAAATTGCAGGCCGAACTGCTCGAAACCCGCACCCAGTTGCTGAACCAGGCACTGCTCATCAGGCGCCTGCGCGCCGCGAAAGGGGAGCCGGTGGATAGCCCGGACGAGGGGGAGGCCGCCGGCCCAGCGAAGTAAGGTCAGTTGGTCAGGAGCCGTCTCTCGGCGGCTTCCACTGTCTGGGCGATCAGGGTTGCGATGGTCATGGGGCCCACTCCGCCCGGCACCGGCGTGAACGCGCTGGCGCGGTCCCTGACGGCCGGCAACTCGATATCGCCGATGCCGCCGGGATGGTAGCCGGCATCGATCACCACCGCCCCATCCGCGATCCAGGAGCCGCGGATAAACTCCGGCTTCCCTACCGCCCCGACCACGATTTCGGCGCGCCCGACCACCGAGGCAAGGTCGCGGGTTTTTGAATGGCAGACCGTGACCGTGGCATTGGCCCCCAGCAACATCATCGCCATTGGCCTGCCGAGGATGGGGCTGCGCCCGACGACCACGGCGTTCCTGCCCTCAAGCGGAATGCCGTAATGGTGAAGCAGCCGCATGATGCCGGCCGGAGTGGCCGCCCCGAACGCGCATTCCCCCAGCGCCATTCGTCCGAAGCCGTGACTGGTGACGCCGTCAACGTCTTTTTCGATGGCGATGCGGTCGAAACACCGCCGTTCCTCGATCTGACGCGGCACCGGATGTTGCAGGAGTATGCCGTAGATGCTGGCATCTTCGTTCAACTCGTCGATCGTCTCCAACAGTTCCGTGGTGGTCGTCTGTGACGGCAGGCAGATGCGCCGCGACTCCATCCCCACGCGCTCGCACGCGTTACCCTTCATGCGAACGTAGGTTGCCGAGGCGGGATCGTCGCCCACCAGGACCGTGGCCAGAACCAGCCGCTGCCCGGGCGTCCGCTGCTTGAGTGCCGCGACCCGCTCAGTCAGTTGGCCTTCGAGCGTTCGCGCCAGCGCCTTACCATCGAGAATCACGCTTGCCAAGTGATCGACTCCTGATTAGCTACAGCCGCCGCGCGATGACCGCGTAATCGAGCCCGCCGAAGAACGCGTCGCGTAACCCTGCGGGCAGTGCGGCAAGATCGGGCATGCTCTCGACGGCTGGGGAGAGCTTGTGCACCTCGATCCTTCCCATCCCGGACTCTTCCAGGTAGAAGGCCATCAACGGATGCGGCACCGGCCGCGTGTGGGTGGGGTCGAGGAAGAAATGCGTGGCAAAGATCGCCAGGCACTCGGGGTTAGGCGTCTCAATCGCGAGTACCCCCTCGCGAACGAGGCGTGACGCCGCCAGCCGCACGAAATCCGGCAGCCGCTCAGGCGGCAGGTGCTCCACCACCTGCGCGCAGAAGATGCCGTCGAGCGAAGCCTCTGCCAGCCCTTCAAGGTACTCAAACAGATTTGCCTGTTCAGCCGCGAGACCCTTGCCACGGCAGAGCGCCAGGGCCTCGGGATCGAGATCGATACCACGCGCCGGCACCCCGGCCTCGCGCATCAATTCCAGAAACTCGCCGCGCCCGCAACCGATGTCCAACACCTGCTCCCGGCCCGCGAAGTACGGCAGATAGAAACGCTGCTTCTCCCGGACATACTCTTCCGACCCGCGGAACCGCGCCGCGAACGCCAGGGCGTCATACGCAGCTCTGCCAGGAGCGGGCGCAGTTCCGGCGGGTGCCTCACTGCCGCTCCCCGCCGATCCGGCGGCCGACCGCTGCCGCAGTACCCGCAACTCCGCATGGATCAGTCGCTCGTACTCCAGCCGGACCTTCTCCATATCCGCCCAGAAGCGCTCCTGCATGCCGTTCGCGCGTGTATCGAGGGCCGCGGTGAACTCGGCATGCTGTCCGCGGACGGTGTCGCGGAAGTTCGATTCCATCAGGGTGGTGCGGTGCTGGAAGGCGCCTTGCAGGTCTGCCACACTGCGAAGGAACTGCACCTCATTGAGGGCCAGTTTCTGTTCCCAATCGGCACGCCACTCCACCCAGTGGTGGCGGATGTCGGCCAACTGTCGCGCCTCGTCCTCGATGCGCCGCAGCTCCCCGATTTGTTCGCCGATCTGCCTGCCCATTTCGACCAGGGCGCGGTTGGTGTCGTTCAGTGCCTCGATAGCTGCCTCGACACACGCGACGGTGTTGCGGTTGAATTCCACCTGCTCGCGCACGTGCCAGTCGAGGGCGCGCGCCGTCAGCTTCTTGATCGCCTGGACGAGCCCATTCAGCGGACCACCGCGCCGGGGGTTAACGGAGCCGATGGCCGCCACCTTGGCCTGCGCCGAATCCCGCGCATGCACCAGGGGCATGAGGTCGGCGAGCGGCACCGATACGGGCCCTGCCGTCGATTGCGGATAGCGCGTCCGCACGCGGTCCCGGACCTCCCGGATCACCGCGGCTAGTTCTTCCGCCCGAATTGCAGCCGGGTCGTCAGCGGCGGGACCCACGCGATTTGCTCCAGTTGGCGGTCACCGTGGTTTGCAGGCCGCCGCGCGGCATGAACTCCCCAACGACGGTAGCGCTCACCGGCTTGGCGGCTTTCACCACGTCCCGCAGGAAGCGATTTACCACGTTCTCGTTAAAGATTCCAAGGTTGCGATACGCCAACGCATACATCTTCAGGGACTTCAGCTCCAGGCAGTGCTTGTCGGGCGTGTACCGCAGTACCAGAGTGCCGAAATCCGGCAGTCCCGTCTTGGGGCAAACGCAGGTGAACTCTGGTATCGCGATCTCGACCTCGTAACCCGGGAACTGGTTGGGCCAGGTCTCGATTTCAGGCAGCGCGGCATCGATGCCGGCGGCAGCTTGTTCGTCGGTATAGGTCCGAAGCATACGTACAGGGGCTCCTACCGCCCATCTCCCAGGTTCTTTGCCAGCAGATCGAGGAACAGGCCCACATCCGTCACCACCCCGACGGCTTGCCCCGTTCCGCGATCGCTCACCTTGGTGGCAACCGCAGGATTGATGTCCACGCAGATAATTTTCACCCAGCTCGGCAGCATGTTCCCCGTGGCGATGGAGTGCAGCATGGAACCGAGGCATAGCACCAGGCCCGCGCCCTTGAGTTCCGCGGCGTACGCATCCTGGGCCGCATTCATATCGGTGATGGTCTCGGGCAGGGGCCCGTCGTCGCGAAGGCTGCCGGCCAGCACAAACGGCACGTTGTTCTTCACGCACTCGTAGAGCGCCCCGGAGGTCAGCTTTCCGCTCTCGACAGCCGCGCGCACGCCGCCCGCCCGATAAATGGCATTGATGGCGCGCATGTGGTTGCGATGGCCGTGCTCCTCGGGCCGTCCGTCAGCAAGCCGCACCCCGAGGGACGTTCCAAACAGCGCTGCCTCGATGTCGTGTACCCCGAGCGCATTACCGCTCAGCAGTGCCTGGACGCAGCCGTTCCGGATGAGGCGCGAAAGCCCGCTCACCCCGCCGGTGTGGACCACCACAGGACCCGCCACAATCACCACCTTCTTGCCCTGCGCGATCACCTGCCGCACGAGCGCCGCGGTCTGGCGCACACCCGTTTCCACCTGGCGCTCCGAGGAGATCCCGTTCGTCATAAACGCGAACGCCAGACGGTCGCGCTCTTTCGATTCCGGAACCACCCGTATGCCGCGCAGTCCGCATACGACCTCGTCACCTTTGCGGATGTCGCGCAGCCGCCTGCACGATGCGCGGCCGTCCCGGATCACCACCAGGGCGTCCATGCGCTGGTTCTCCACTTCGATCCACTGCCCGCCGTGCCGTACCTGCGTGCGGTGGTTCGTGGTGGAATAGAAATCTTCCGGTGCACAGCGGTCGCACTCGACGGTGCGCAGCAGCGCGTCGCCGGCCTCAACGGGCGTGCAGCCCAGGCCTACCAGTTGTTCGAGCAGCCGCTCCATAGCCTCGGCCGAGGGCGCTTCCACCCTGAGCCGCAGGTACGACGCTTCGCTATTGGTCCGGCCGATCCGGAACTGCTCCACTTCGAAACGGCCGTTGTGCTCCACGACCTTATCGAAGATGCTTTCCATCACATGGGAGTCGATCAGGTGGCCTTCGGCTTCCACCACTTCCTGTAATTGCATGATTGTACTCTTATTGTATCGTGCCGGACCTACTTCTCCGCGGTCCACGCAATGAACAGCCCATCCGGCTCCACGTCCTCCCAATAGGAGATGAAGCGGCTGGAGACGTGGCGGCAGTCGCGCTTCAGCAGTTTCTCCAGTTCCTTGCGGGTGAACCACTTCTCCCACTCCGGGGTGGCGAGCCGGCCGAACTGCTCTGCGTTCTTGTCGATAATCGCGATGCGTCCGCCGGGCTTCACCACGCGGCAGAGCTCGGCCACCGCCTTCTCGATCTCGACGGCGTGCTCCAGGGATTCCGTCGCGTAGGCGCCGTCGAAGTAGCCGTCTTCGAAGGGCAGGGAAGTCAACGATCCAGCGCGGGTGTGGATGCCCTCGGGCACGTACCGCAGCATTTCTTCGGAGATGTCCAGGCCCCAGATCTCGGCGTCCGGGGCGCGTTCCCGCAGGACGCGCGCAAAACGGCCCTTGCCGCAGCCGGCGTCCAGGACACGCTTCCCCGAGATGTCTCCCAGGTGCTCGAGGATCAGCTTGACGTGCCAGATTCGAGGGTCGATCGTGGAGGGAAAGTGCTCCTCGTCGCGGGAGGCTTCGTCGAACGAGGAGCGGATGCGTTCGCGCAGGTCCGTGGTAAGCCGGGCCGGCGCGGTGGAACGGCCAAAGAGCCTCCGCCAGTCCACTTTACGCCCGCGTCAGGAAGATCGGCAGCCCGAGCTTCTCCGCGTAAACGGGCCGGTAACGGTCGGTGTTGTACATGGTGCTTACTTCGACACGCCGTGGTCCCAGAGCCGGGTCGGGGATTGGCACGGCAGCATAGCAACCATTCGCGATGGCCATCATCGCGCCGTGCTTGCCGTCCCGAATGCAGTCCACCGCCATGCCGGCGAAGGTGGCGGCCACCATGCGGTCGACAAAATCCGGACTTCCGGAGCGCAGGTCGTAAGTAAGGTCGCTGATGATGGTTTCCTCGCCGCTGGCCTTCTTAATCTCCTCGCTGAGATCCTCGCCCACGTTGGCTTTCTTGCGATGGCCGAACGCATCCGCTTCGCCGTATTCCCGCACCTTGTAGCCTTCCCACTCGGCGCCTTCGGAAAGGATCACCAGGGCGTAGCTCGAAGGATTGTTCTGCTTGTCGGTCACAAGCAGGTCGATCAGCTTCTTCAGGTCCACCTTGTACTCGGGAATGCAGCAGCGGATGGACGTGACATAGGCCGTGTAGAGAGCCGTGTAACCGGCATCGCGGCCGAACACCCGGAAGATGCCGATGCGCTCGTGCGACCCGACCGTAGTGCGCTGCCGTTCGATAGCTTCCGTAGCGCGCGTAATGGCGGTCGAGAACCCGATGCAATATTCCGTGTTGCGGACGTCGTTGTCCATCGTCTTCGGGATGGCGATGACCGGGACGCCTTCCTTATCGAGCCGCGCGGCGTAGCTGAGGGTATCGTCGCCGCCAATGGCGATCAGGTAGTCGAGACCGAGCGTTTCCACGTTCTTCAGAACCCGGCTGGTCATGTCGAAAACCGTGCTGGTGACGCCCTTCTTCGTGAATTCAACCTGCGGAAAACTCTCGCCCGCCACGACCGGCGGGAGCTTCTTCATCTTGGCGGGGTTGGTGCGGGAGCTGTGCAGGAAGGTGCCGCCCGTACGGTCGATCGTGCGGGTGTTTTCGCGGTTCAGCGGCATGATGTAACGCGAGCGGCTGGCAGGGTCCTCCAGGTTGACATGGGTCAGCCCTTCCCATCCGCGGCGGATGCCGATCACTTCGCTGTCGATTTCACTCCCTCTGTAAACCACCGTCTTGATGACGGAATTCAGACCGGGCACGTCCCCGCCGCCGGTCAGAATGCCGATGCGCTTTGCCATGAATGCTCCTTCGTCTTTACCTTTAGGGATGATGGTTTGGAACAGAATATTATAGCGTGCCGGACCGCTCCACGCCCGCGATTTCCAGCAGGTCCTGCCCGTACGGCGGCAACTCCAGCGTGACGCCTGCATCCTGGAGCGCAGCGCCGCTGAGAACTCCGTACATCTTGCCGGAGAAGAGCCCCAGGGCCCGGTAGGTCCGGTCGCGCCGTACCCAGGGAATGTTGACCGCTCGCCGCGCCGCGCCGCCGCTGCCCCGCACTACTACGACGGCCCCGTGGCCCTGCTCATCGAGCTTGCCCCACCAGTGCCAATCGACGTCGGTGGGCTCCGGCACGCCGCTGAACTGGAAACGCTGGTAGATGCCGTACGTCGCTTCGAGTCGCTTTACCTCTTTGAAGCGTTTGGCGTAGTGCGCCACGTTCTCCGGGCTCAGCGTGCGGAGGTCGCCCGAGTAGCACACCGGCGCGCCCATCAGCCAACTGGCCACCTGCCGGTCCTGAATGGCGGCCGTGAGACTGCCCTGGTGGCTCGCGGTCCCGGCGGCGTAGAATTCCAGTGCGTACAAGGGCATTCCGCGATGCGAATAGAAGCGCTGCCGCGCAAGCCAACAACCCTGGCGCAGCACTGCGGCGTGCTCCTCAGCGGTGATCGACCTGCCCTTGAACTGGTTTGCAAGATCCGTCCCGAGCGCCTCGTTCGGAGGGATGTGGAAGCGCGCCGTCTGCTTGAGGGCGGCGAGGTCCGCAGGCACACCGGGGGTGCCCCAGTAGATTTCGTGGGTGATCTCGTTCACCAGTTCCGGAGCCGTGCGCCGCAACATCGCCTGGGCTTGCAGCAGGCCGCGCAAACCGCGCAGGACGCCTTCCTTGCGAGTGCGGCTCTCGTGGCCCTCGGCAAGATCGCCGTAAAGCATGTTGGAGAAATCCTGCTTGACGTAAGTAAGCTTGTAGCGCCGCGCCATCTCCACCACGTCTTTTACGTAGTAGTGGCGCCAGGGCGAAGCGAAGCTCATTGCCAGGCCGGGATATTTTGTGCTGCGCACCAGGTTCGGCAGAATTGGCGCGTTGGGCATGGCGGCCAGGTCTCTCGAATCGAGATCCCGGTAGGAGGAGACCCAGGCGCCCAGGTGCAACCCTTTCGAACGCACGTACTCCGAAGTTGCCGCGAAATCCGGGAACTTGGCCGGGTCCGGGTCGGTTCCCAGGCTGCCTTTCTGCCAGCCCATATCCAGCAGCAATTCACTGAAGCCCGCCTGCGCCGCGAGATCCGCCAGCCGGCGCACCAGTGCGTCGTTAATGTTGTCGTAGAAGAATGCCCAGGTCAGCCACTGCGGGCCGTGCATAGGCGCGTCCTTCGCCGCGATCCCGATACGCTGTTCCAGGAAGCGCATGTACGGCCCTTCGAGCACTCGATCGAGCGGCGTGGATACCGAAGAGGCGGTCACGCGCGCTTCCCCCGAGTACCCGTAGTAGAAGACCGGCTCGCTCGTGAAGTCCTCGCCCGGCCCGAGCACCCATTCGAAGAGCGCCGGCGAGTAGCCCATGGCGCCCTGCTCGGAAATCGTACGTAGCGCGGAAGGAATTTCGCTCGCGGCGATCAGGCCGGCGCGCGACCCCGGAATTTCGAACGCCACCACGCTCGGCTGCACCCCGAACATCGCGGCGGCCAGCGGCTTGCGAGTGAGCGCCGCGAGTTGCAGGTCGTCGATCACCATGCGCTCGAGCTTCAGCCACGTCGAGCCGCCGTTGCGGATTTCCGCCCACTTGCGTATGGCGGGATGGCCCTCGTAAACCTCATAGTACAGATCGATGCTGACGCCCTCGAGCGCCGGCGGCTTCGCCAGCCGTGTACGGACCGTCAGGCGGGTGACGCCCGGTTTCGGCCTGGTGACCACGGCCTCCGGCTGTCCCCATGTGGAGGCCTCCAGGGACACGGTGCCCACCCACTTCGGCGCATTTGGCCGTGGGTCGTTGTAGCGTGCGGCATCGAACCCCTCCGCGCGCCATGTGGACCGCAATGTAACCGTGAAGTCGAGCTTTTCCCAGGAATCTTCTGGGCGCAACGCTGGAGGCTTCCGGTTCGACTCTTCCCTGGCGATCGCCACCGAAAACTCACGCGCCGGAGCGGCCAGCATCTCCCAGCCCGCCATCATGATGCTGGTGGTGCGCACTCCCGCGGGCCCGATCTCGATGCGGCGCTCGAGGGCTCCGGAGCGAAGCACGGCGCGGCTGCCGGTAACGGAGATCTCGGCCCCAGGCAATACCGCGGCGAGGGCAAGGAGGGCGATCGTAAGGGTTCTCACGCGTTCGGATGCTAGCATCGGGAACGCGTGATCGTCAACGCGCAGGCTCGCCCGAAACTTGACACAAGACGGCGCCATCCTGTATCACGGTCAAACAGTGTGGCAACAAACCTATGAACCGCTGGCGGGCAGTCTGGCGCTTTCGGCGCTGGTAGCGGCCTTGCCTGTTTTCGTGCTGCTCTACCTGCTCGGGGTACGGCGCAAACCAGCCTGGGTGGCATCGCTGGCGGGGCTCGGGGCCACCATTGTGGTGGCCGGCGGAGTCTATGGCATGCCCCTGAACAGGCTCGCCGGCGCGGTTACTTACGGCGCGGCGTTCGGACTCTTCCCCATCGGCTGGATCGTGTTCGCCGCGATCCTGCTTTATCGCGTGACGCTCGAAAGCGGCCAGTTCGAAGTGGTGAAGGACTCGGTAGGCGCGCTCACCGAAGACCGCCGCCTCCAGGCGCTGCTGATCGCCTTCGCCTTCGGCGCATTCCTGGAGGGCGCGGCGGGTTTCGGCACCCCCGTGGCAGTGGCGGCCGCCATGCTCACAGGGCTGGGCTTCTCGCCGTTCTACGCAGCCGGAATCTGCCTGCTCGCCAACACCGCGCCGGTGGCCTTCGGCTCCATCGGGATTCCCGTGGTAACGCTGGCCGGCATCACGGGCCTGCCGGTTGAGAAACTGAGCGCCATGGTCGGACGCCTCTGCGCGCCCATCTCGCTGTTCGTTCCCGCGTACCTCATCGGAGTGATGGGAGGCTGGCCGTCGTTGCGCGGCGTCTTGCCCGCCGCTGCCGTGTGCGGCTTCTGTTTTGCCATGACGCAGTTCCTGGTATCGAACTTCGTAAGCGTGCAGTTGACCGATATCCTCTCGGCGCTGGCGGCGATCGGGTCGCTCGTAGTGTTTCTCAAAATCTGGAAGCCGCGCGATGCCGGCAGCGCCATGGCGCAGGGTGCAGGAGCGGAGATGGCGCCTTCGACAGCGGCCCATGTTGCCAGGCACCACACGTATTCGGAGCTCATCAAGGCCTGGGGACCGTACCTGCTCCTGGTGGTATTCGTCCTGCTCTGGGGCTACAACCCTTTACATCAGCAACTGAACGCCGCGACCGTTTCCTTCGGGTGGCCGGGACTGCATAACGCTATCGAACGCATGCCGCCGGTCGTAAACCAAGCTTCCGGCTATGCGGCGATGTACACGTTCAACTGGCTCTCCGCCGCAGGGACGGCCTGCCTGATGGCAGCGCTGCTCTCAGTGCTGTGGGTGGGGATGAAGCCGCGGGTGTTCCTGCGGGTGGTAGTTCACACGGCGCGGCAGCTTGCACTTTCCATGGTGACCATCGCGTCTGTGCTGGCGCTGGCGTTCCTGATGAACTACTCGGGCGCCACGGCCACTCTGGGGCTGGCGTTTGCCGCCACGGGCGTATTCTTCCCGTTTTTCAGTGCCATGCTGGGCTGGTTGGGGGTCTTCCTCACCGGCAGCGACACATCGGCGAATGCGCTTTTCGGCAACCTTCAGGTGATTACGGC
>DATMYF010000147.1:0-19764 GCA_035561075.1 Bryobacteraceae bacterium | reverse complement strand
CGCCGGGGTTCAATGCCGCACGGGAGATGCTGAGGAGCCCGGGATAGAACCGCTCCGGCGCTACACTCAACGGATGCTCCTTTGCCCCGTCCGAGATTGCCGCATGCCACTCGCGCGCGAGGAGCGGCGGCTGTTTTGTCCTTGCGGCCATTCTTTCGACGTTGCGCGCAGCGGGTACATCAACCTGCTCCAGCCGCAGGACCGGCGATCCAGGCAGCCGGGCGACACGGCGGAGGCGGTCGCGGCACGGCGGCGGTTGCACGATCGCGGAGTGACCGGGGGCCTGCTCGACGCCGTCGCGGAGATCGTGTCCGCGTCGCCCGGAGACGTGGTTCTCGATGCCGGCTGCGGAGACGGTTTCTACATCGGCACCCTCGCCCGCCGCACCGGCTTCGATGCGCATGGCATCGATATCTCAATCCCGGCGGTGAATGCCGCGGCGCGGCGCTACTCCGGGAACGAGTGGATCGTGGCAAATGCGGATCGCTTCGTGCCGTACGCCGACGGCTCGTTCTCAATCGTCATGTCGATCACGGCGCGCATGAACGCGTGCGAATTCCGGCGTGTACTACGTGACGACGGACGCCTCCTCGTCGCCATTCCTGCGCCGCAGGACCTTATCGAGCTGCGCGGGGCCGGCCGCGATCGCGTTGCCCGGACTGTCGAGACCTTCGCGGACCACTTCACGCTCGCGGATCGGCGCTCCGTCACCACCGCGGCGAATCTTGACGCCGCCGCTGTTCGGGACGTCCTGCTTTCGATCTATCGGCCGATGCAATCGCAGCCGGCTGAAGCGATGCGGGTGACGTTCAGCCTCGATCTGCTGCTGTTTCGGCCCAAGTAGCCGCCCTTACCGCCGCAGTACGCTCCGCTGGGGGTCGAGCAGCACCTTCGACGGCGCCTGCGGCACCCGCACGCTGAAGGGCGCGGGGTCGGGGCCAGTCATTACGATGTGGGTGAGGGGCTTGCCGCGGGCGAACTGAATCTCTACGGGGACGGCGGCGGAGAAGTCCTTATCGACTTCGTCCTGCGTGATGGTGCCCTCGACACGCATGGCCGCGCCCTTCCCTTTCACCGCATAGCTCAGCTTGAGCGCGGGAATGCCCGTCCCGTAGACCCACTGGTCGAAGAACGCGGCCAGGCCGGTGTCGGGCCACTTCGGGGGCATGTAGCGGGTGGCCAGGTCGCGGAATTCTTCCGTGGAGATCGACTTCCACTCGTGGCGGCGGCGCAGCTCCGCGAGCATCTCCAGGAAGCGCGCGTCCCCCATGGAGCGGTGCAGCATGTGGATAATCCAGGACCCTTTGCCATAGATAATGCTGCGCCAGGCCTGGGGGGCCTGTGAGCTTTCGAGCCGCCCGCCCAGCGCCACGGGTCCCGCGGAATCCACCGTGCCGCCGGATTCGAGCTTTTCGAGCAGGTTGGTGCGGTACTCCTCCATCACCATGTCCACCGTGCGCCGGCCCTTGCGCTTTTCGAGATAGAGCAGCGCGGAGTAGTTCGCCAGCGCCTCCATGAGCCAGTCGTCGTGATAGCCCGCCGCGCTCACCACGTTACCCCACCACTGGTGGGCCGTCTCGTGAGCTTGCAGAATTTCCGTAAAAAACACCTGCTGGCGCGCATTCATGCTGGTGACGGCTTTATCGAGCGGCTGAAGATACGTGAGGGTTGAGAGATAGAGCAGCCCTGGGAAGCCCTGCCCGAAGGCGCCGGGCACCGGGGAGACGGCCAGCGTTTCCAGCGCCGGGGGACCGAAGCGCGCGGTCATGAACTCCAGCGCGGAGCCGACCTCGGAAGCCAGCTCGTGCAGTCTCACCCGCGGGCCGGGCGGCGGAGGTGTTGGAACCAGCACCAGGTCCGACGGGCGCCGCTGCCTGGGATTCCAGACGACAGGTGGGGAGATCACCACCAGCGCTTCGCGCGGGCGCGCCTGCAAGGCCTCTTCAAACGTCTGGTTGGCGTACACCTCAACGGTGTAACCGGCGCGCGAAATCTTGGCTGTGTCGTAATGCCCGAGGTTGAAGCCGGCGAACCGGATGGGGCGGGTAGTGCGGCGGCGCGTGACGCGCCACTCCCCCTCGGTCTTCTGCCCTACCAGTTCACCGGGCAGCACGATATCGAAGTTGCCGGGATGCCGGAAGGTCAGGTCATAGGTGGCAAACTGCATGTGGCGGTTGGGGTACCAGTTGGAGCGCGCGCCGACGTAGAAGACCTGGTTGCCGGCGTCGTGGATCACGCGGCCTTCATGGTGGAACTCGAATTCGTATTCGCGCCCGGGTTCGAGCGGTTCGGCGGGCGCTACCAGAAACAGGTCGTTGCCGGTGCCGCGCACGAGGTTGGCCCGCATGGAGTCGTGTTGCAATACCTCGGCGGGGCGGCCGTCTACCATCACACTCCCGACGCGCATGGGACGGGCGATCTCGAAGGGCAGCGCGTAGCGCGCCTCGCCGCGCGGCGTCACCTTGACACGGGTGGTCACCTTCAGGTTGAGATCCGGCTCGACGGTTGCCTGGATGCGATAGTCTCGTAGCGTGAATTCGGCCGCAGTTTCCGCCTGTTTGTTGCGGCGGGAGCGCGCCTCGAAGCTGGTCCAGATGTCGAAATAGGTGCTGTTATTCCGCACGGCGACTTGTCCCAGCAGGACTTGCTCGCGCGAGCGCGGGTCGTCGAGCGCGTCGAAGTTGCCGAGCTTGCGGCCGTTGATCGCGGCGCCGAAGAATCCGCCGGATGGGGGCGTGCGGGAGAGCAGGTCGAGCGCCAGGCGGGTCTCGTAGCTGGCGGCCAGGTTACGCATGACGGAGCCCCATTCGCCGGCCGCGAGGAGTCCCATTTCGGGCACCTTGCGGTTGAACGGCTTGTCGCGCATGTCGGCGAGCAGCGCCTGGTAGGTATCGTCGGTGAACAGCAGGAATGCGGTGCGGATGCGTTCGCTCAGGTTGGGGGAACCGATGTAGGCGGCCATGGAGCGGCGCTCCCCGCGGGTGGGCGGCAGCAGGAGAATTTCGCCGTCCCCGCCTTCTACGTCCGTGGTAAAGACCGCGCCCAGGCGGCGCCCGGCTACGGGTTTCGTGAAAATCAGGTAGCCGTCGGTGAAATAAAAGCGGAGGTCATCCCGGCCCAGGGTGAGGTCTCGCACCCGGTAGCATTCATCGGGGTCGAGCGCCGTCTCGCGGATCTCGCGAGTGAGATCCGCCACGGTTGCGGCGGCGAGAGTAGCGGTCCCAAGCAGGATGGCGAGCAACCATCGCATGCCGACCATTCTACAGGTTGGCCGACCTTACCATTTCCTCCAGAGCTTCGCGAATGGGCTCGGGTCCGTACCGGCGTTCCAGGCGGCGGATGGTGAAGTGGGCGCGGGCCATATTCTGGAAATGGTCGATGAAGACCACGTTAATGGCCGCGCCTCCCAGGGCGCCGATTACCGGGACCGCTTGGGCGGCCGCCTTTTCCGAGACGGAGGCGCCGAAGCGGGAGGCGATCTGGCCCGCCAGACGCGCTAGCGCGGGGGCGCCGGCCTCCCCCAGCCCGCGTTCGGCGATGAATTGGGTGGCCTCCCGGACGGCTGCCGCCAGGGCGCCGCGCACGGCGTAATAGGCCGCGTCGGCGCTGTTATCGGCGCTGCTGCGGCCGCCCAGGGCGAAAACCTCCATACAGGCCATGCGGGTATCGAGGGAGCCGATATCCTCGCCCTCGGAGCGCGCGATATCGGCGATGGAGCGCAACATCACCGTGGTCGAGAGCGGAAGTTCCACCAGCAGCGCACCCATGCCGAAGAAACCGCCGGCGCCGCCCGTGAAGCCGCAGGCGAATTTGTGCATCATGTCGGAGCGGGAGCCTGCGTTCCAGCCTTCGAGCGAGCCGACGGCCGCCTCCAGGGCGCGTTCGATGGCCTGCCCCGCGGCCCGTGTGATGGCGTCGGAAATGCGCTGCGGCAGCCGGGCGATCACGCGCTCAATGGGAAGCCCCACGGCGCTGGCGATTCGGATGGCGAGGCTCGGGCTGCTCAACGCCTGGAGCGCCCGTTCGAGCGCCGCCGTGTCTTCGGGGGTGAATCCGTACTCGTGCATCTGTCTACTTGGTAGCATTTGTCTTCATGCAAAAGCGAACCCTGGCGGTTCTGTTCCTGATCCTATTGTGCGCCTGCACACGAGCCCCGCGGCTGCCGCAGCCGCCGGCGAGCGGCCTGAACGTCATTTTTTTTGATGTCGGCCAGGGAGATGCCGCTCTGTTGCGCACGGAAGACGCCGCCGTGGTGTTCGATACCGGCCGCAACGGCGAGATCGCAGGGTTGCTCCGGCGGGAGGGCGTCACCCGTATTGACCTGCTGGTGCTCAGCCATTCCCATGCCGACCACACCGGCGGGTTGGCGGCGGTCATTAAGGCCTTCCCGGTGGTGGAGACCTGGTACGCCGGGGAGTTCAAAGGAAAGGTGGGCCGCGCGCTGGCCTCCGCCGGCCGGACGGAACGTGTGGAGGCGGGGGCCAATAAGCGGATCGGCGGCCTGACCCTGACGGTGCTGCATGCCCAGCCGAATGGCGGCGGGCGAGGTCGCGGCGCGGAGTCAGACGTGAACAACGGCTCCCTGGTGGTGAAGGCCGTCTACGGGGAGAGCCGCTACCTGTTCCCGGGGGATTGCGAACTCGGCTGCTGGGAGGAAATGTTCCGCGCCGGCCGTCGCGAGCTGCGGGCGGATGTCCTCAAAGCCGCGCACCACGGCTCCTGGAACGGCACAAATTCCGGGGTTCTTGGCAACGTGCGGCCTTCCACGGTAGTGATTTCGGTGGGGGCGGATAACCGCTACGGGCATCCGCATCCGGTGGTCCTGAAGCTGCTGGAAAAGCTGGGGGCGCTGGTGTTCCGCACGGACCGGCAGGGGAGTATCCGCTGCCGCGGCGTCCAGTGCCGCGCGGGCGGGTAGGCTAAAATCGTTCCGTGAAGCTGCTGGTTTTCTCCGATATTCACGGCGATCTGCAGGCGCTCGAACGGATCCTGGCCATCGACGCCGATGCTTACGTGGCGGCTGGCGACCTGACAAGCTGGGGTGAGGGCCTGGACCGCTGCGCACGCGTTCTCCACAGTCTGGGTGAGAAACTTTGGGTGCTGCCCGGGAATCACGAGTCCGACGTGCAGGTGGCGAGCATCTGCGAGCGCTACGGTTTTCACGATTTCCACGGCCGAACCATGCGGGCGGGAGGCTACGAAGTGGCGGGACTGGGCTATTCCACCCCCACCCCGTTCGACACCCCAGGGGAGTACGAAGAATCGGAGATGGCGCGGCGCCTGGCCGCGTTCGCGGGCCTTCGGCCGCTGGTGCTGATCTGCCACTGCCCGCCTTACGGAGGAGCGCTCGACCGCATTCGCGACGGCTTGCACGGCGGCTCCACGGCGGTGCGGGATTTTCTCGAAGCCGAACAGCCGGAATGGTTCTTCTGCGGCCACATCCACGAGGCTGCGGGCGTCCAGGCTGAAATGGGAAAGACGCGCTGCGCGAACGTCGGCAAACGGGGGTATTTGCTAGAATTAGAGTAGTTTAAAGCCATGACCGTAGAAGAACTCGAACGCCGATACGCCCCCCTCCGCGAACAGGCCCTGGCCGTGCGGAGGTATCTTTGACGCCCCCAAACAGAAGACTCAACTAGCCGAAACCGAACGCCAGGTCGCCGCGCCCGACTTCTGGAGCCAGCCGGAAAGAAGCCAGAAGATCATGCAGCAGCGCAAGCGGCTGGAGGAGGCTGTCGCGAACGACAGCCGCATCGCCGCACTGACGGACGATCTCGACACGCTCTTCGAGCTCCTGCGCGAAGGTGAAGCCGTTGACGCCGATATCGAGCGCGAGATGGAGGGTTACTCGCGGCTTCTGGAGAAGCTCGAGACCGCCATGCTGCTGTCGGGCGACAACGACGAGCGCTTCGCGATCGTTACCATCCATCCGGGCGCAGGCGGAACCGAAAGCCAGGACTGGGCCGAGATGCTTATGCGCATGTACCTGCGCTGGGCTGAACGGGAAGGCTTCGGAACCGTTATCACGGACCGGCTCGAGGGCGAAGGCGCGGGCATTAAATCCGTTACCTTCGAGGTGAACGGCGAGAACGCCTACGGGCTGCTGCAGTCGGAAATCGGCGTGCACCGGCTGGTGCGTATTTCTCCCTTCGACGCCAACGCGCGGCGGCACACCTCCTTCGCGTCCGTTTTCGTCTACCCGCAGGTGGATGAAGAAATCAAAATCGATATCCGGATGGAAGACGTTCGCATCGATACCTTCCGGGCGTCGGGCGCCGGCGGGCAGCACGTGAATATGACGGACTCGGCGGTCCGCATGACGCACATCCCTACGAACACCGTCGTGCAGTGCCAGAACGAGCGCTCCCAGCACAAGAACCGCGACACCGCCCTGAAGCAGTTGAAGGCGCGGCTCTATGAGCTGGAGCTCGAAAAGAAGCGCGCCGAAACCCGCAAGACCGAGGACGCCAAGCTGGAGATCAACTTCGGCAGCCAGATCCGCAGTTACGTGCTGGCGCCCTACCGGATGATCAAAGACCATCGCACCAAGCTCGCGGTGGGTGATGTGGACCGGGTGCTCGAAGGCGATATCGAGCCGCTGGTACACGCTTACCTGGTATGGCGGAAGACCGGAAAAATCGCGGGCGACGGCAAGGACGAGTTGCCGGAGTGACCGACGCGGCGGCTGCGGCGGCGTGCATCCGGGCCGGGAAGCTGGTTGCCTTTCCCACCGAGACGGTATACGGCCTGGGGGCCAATGCTTTCGATGCCGCAGCCGTCGAGCGCATCTTTGAAGCCAAGGGACGTCCCAAGACCAGCCCCCTGATCGTGCACGTCGATTCCGTCGAGATGGCGCGCGGGCTCGCTCGCGAATGGCTGCCGGCGGCGGACGAGCTGGCCCGGCGGTATTGGCCCGGACCCCTCACCCTTGTGGTCCCGAAGGACCCCCGGATTCCCGACGTGGTCACCGCTGGGATCGGAACCGTAGGGCTGCGGATGCCCGCCCATCCCATGGCGTTGGAGTTGATCCGGCACGCTGGCGTGCCCATTGCGGCCCCCAGCGCGAACCGCTTTACGGAGCTTTCCCCCACCACCGCGGAACACGTCCGCGCCTCCCTGGGTGATGCGGTGGATTACATCCTCGATGGCGGGCCGGCCACGGTGGGGATTGAATCGGTGGTGCTCTCATTGGCCGAACGGCCGCCGGTGCTCTACCGCCCGGGAGTGATACCGGTGACCGAACTGGAGGAAGTGGCACGGCCCATCCGGCTGGCGCCGGGTGTGGCTGAGGGGCCGCACGTCTCGCCGGGACTGCACCGCCGCCACTACAGACCCTCCACGCCCCTCTACCTGGGAACCGAACCGCGCCATGGCCGCGGCTTTCGGCTGGCGCTGACTGCGCACGAAGGGCCGGGGCTGCGAATGCCCGCCGACGCTCGCGGCTATGCGGCGCTGCTCTATGCCACGCTGCACAGCCTGGACCGCCAGGGCTTCGACTGGATTTCGGTGGAAATGCCTCCCGACGCGCCCGAATGGGCCGGGGTGCTGGACCGTCTGCGCCGCGCGGCTATTTGAGCTCTTTGCTCTTGTCCGTAGCCGGCTCCTGGCCGTAGTTCTCCCGGATCACGAGCGTCTGGTCGGAATAGAACGTGCGGCTGCCGGTGGAATTGTAAACGGTGGGGGTGGCGTTGATGGTATACCCGCCCTCCGGGCCTCCGCCCATCACGAACTTGTAACCACCCTTTTCGCCGCTGGCGAGGTCTGCGGGGATCAGGTCCGAGGCGGCCGCGCTTACCCCGCCGCTGGTCGGCGGGCCCAATTCTATGAGCGTCGGCGCATACTTGCCGAATTGGCTGAAGTACTGCGTCTGGGCCGTGTGAATGGTCCGGATGTGGCTGATGGCGGCAGTTTCCATGGCGTACATGCGGGCCCGGTTGAGCTTGGGCAGCGCGATGGTGGCAATAATCAGGATGATCGCGATCACGATCAGCAGCTCGATCAGCGAAAAGCCCCTCGTTCTTCTACCCTTGCCGTTCATGCAAAATTCTCCCCAATCAGTATGACGCTTCACGCCCGGGCGGCGTGCAGGAAATCGGATTTCACCAGTTGATCGATGGCACGCAGGCGCCGCAGCATTTCCGGAAGTTGCTTCAGATCCAACGAGTTCGCACCGTCGGAGAGGGCCTTGGCGGGGTTGTCGTGGACCTCCAGGAAGAGGCCGTCGATGCCCGCCGCCACCGCCGCCCGGGAGAGCGTCTCGATGAATTGCGGCTGCCCGCCTGAAGCCGCCGCACCCGCGCCCGGCAACTGCACGCTGTGGGTCGCGTCGAAGACCACTGGCCATCCGGCATCCCGCATGATCTTGAGACCCCGCATGTCTACCACCAGGTTGTTGTAGCCGAACGACGTGCCGCGCTCCGTGAGCACCACCTGGGTGTTGCCCGTGGATGCCACCTTTTCGGCTGCGTGGTGGATGTCGTGCGGCGACAGGAACTGCCCCTTTTTGATATTGACGATGCGGCCTGTTCGCCCCGCGGCCAGCAGCAGGTCGGTCTGGCGGCAGAGGAAGGCGGGAATCTGAAGGATATCCGCCACTTCGGCGACGGCCTCCGCCTGCGCGGGTTCATGCACGTCCGTGAGCACGGCGCAGCCGGCGGCCTTGACGGCTCCCAGGATGCGGAGGCCTTCGCGGAGCCCCGGGCCGCGGTAACCGCCCAGGCTGGTGCGGTTGGCTTTATCGAAGGATGCCTTGAAGACGTACGGCCCGGCAATCTCCCCGATGGCACGGGCCATCTTGAGCACGTGCTCTTCGCTCTCGATCACGCAGGGGCCGGCGATGATGACCAGCGGCCGGCCCTTTCCGAAGCTCCCGTAGTCAATCGCCACGTGTGTATTGGGGCTCCCGCTCACCGGCCTCGGCCAGGCGGCGCTTGTGATTCTCGTAGGCCGCCCCGATGAAGGCGACGAACAACGGATGCGGCTCGAGCGGCTTGGATTTGAATTCGGGGTGGAACTGGCAGCCCAGGAACCAGGGATGGTCCGGGATTTCGCAGATCTCGACGTAGGTCTGGTCGGGCGTTTCGCCCGTGATCCGCAGGCCCGCGGCCGTGAGGCGCTCCTCGTATTCGCGGTTGAACTCGTAGCGGTGGCGGTGACGCTCGCTGATCTCGCGGGTGCCGTAGGCGCGGTGGGCGAAGCTGCCCTCGGCCAGCTTGCAGGGCCAGGCGCCGAGCCGCATGGTGCCGCCCAGCTCATCGATGCCCTTCAACTCCCGCAGCTTGAAGATCACGCGGTGCGGCGTGCCGGAATCGAACTCGGTGGAATCGGCCCTTTCGAGCCCGCAAACATTCCGCGCGAACTCGATGACCATGGTCTGCATTCCCAGGCAGATGCCGAAGTAGGGCACCTTCTGCTCGCGGGCGTAGCGAATGGAGTTGAGCATGCCGTCGATGCCGCGCTTGCCGAAGCCGCCAGGCACCAGGATGCCGTCGAAACCCTCCATCTGGCGCTCCCAATCCTCACCGGTTACGCCCTCGGCCTCGATCCAGTGGATGTTCACTTTCACGCGGTGCGCAAGGCCGCCGTGGAGCAGCGCTTCTTTCAGGCTCTTGTAGGAATCCTCGTACTCGACATATTTCCCGACCAGCCCGATGTTGACCTCGCCCTCGGGGTGCCGCATGCGGTCGAGCATTTCTTTCCAGCGGGAGAGATCGCGGGGCCGCGGAGCCTCCAGGTGGAGCAGCCGCATCACAAGGTCGTCGACGCCCTCGGCGGCGAACACTACCGGGAGTTCGTACACCGAGGCGACGTCGCGCGCGGTGATGACGGCCTGCTTGTCCACGTCGCAGAAGAGCGCGATCTTGTCTTTCATCTCCGGGGGAATGAAGCGCTCGGAGCGGCAGAGAAGAATATCCGGCTGGATACCGATGCCGCGTAATTCTTTCACGCTGTGCTGCGTGGGCTTGGTCTTGAGCTCCTGCGCGGCGGCGATCCAGGGCACCAGGGTGACGTGTACGAAAATCACGTTTTCGCGTCCCAGCTCGTGGCGCATCTGCCGGATCGCCTCCAGGAAGGGAAGCGATTCGATATCGCCCACGGTGCCGCCGATCTCGACGAGGACCACGTCCACGTCGGCCCCCACCTTCTTTGCCGCGGCCTTGATCTCATTGGTGACGTGCGGGATCACCTGCACGGTCTTGCCCAGGTAGTCGCCGCGCCGCTCGCGCGAGATGATGCGCTCATAGATGCGGCCGGAGGTCAGATTGTTGGCCTGGGTGAGCCGGGCGTGGGTGAAGCGTTCGTAGTGGCCGAGGTCGAGGTCGGTTTCCGCGCCGTCGTCGGTGACGAACACCTCCCCGTGCTGGAAGGGGCTCATGGTGCCCGGATCGACGTTGAGGTAAGGGTCGAACTTCTGCAGGGTCACGCGCAGGCCGCGGCTCTCCAATAAGCAGCCGATGGATGCCGCGCCGATCCCCTTACCGAGGGACGACACCACGCCGCCGGTCACGAAGATGTATTTAGGCATATGGTTTGATGCTGGTCACTTCAAAAAGGCGGGAGACCCGCTCCAGGTCGGCGGGGGTATCCACCCCCAGGGATTCGTACTCGGTCTCGACCACCCGGATAGGGTAGCCGTTTTCGAGGGCGCGCAACTGCTCCAGCCGCTCGGCCTGTTCGAGCGGGCCTACGGGCAGATCGGAATAGGCGAGCAGGAAATCGCGGCGATACACATAGAGGCCGATGTGCTTGAAATGCGTGACGGGACCGGCGGGCTCGGCATCCCGGGTAAACGGAATGCGGGAGCGGGAGAAATAAACCGCGTTGCCCGAGAGGTCCGTCACCACTTTCACCACGTTCGGATCATCGATTTCCCGCGCGTCCTCGATTCGCTTCTTGAGCGTCCCCATGGGAATGGAGTCGTCTCCGGCGAGTGGCAGCAAAGCGGCATCGATTGCCTCGGGATCGATCAGCGGTTCGTCACCCTGAATGTTGACGATCAGCTCCGCATCTGTAGACGCAGCCACTTCCGCCACTCGGTCGGTGCCCGAAAGGTGGTCCTCACGCGTCATCCGTACTGGAGCGCCGAATTTTCGTGCTTCTTCATAGATTCGCGCGTCATCGGTGGCAATGATCATGCTGGTGAGATAGCTGGATAAGGAGGCACGTTCATAGACATGTTGCAGCATCGTCTTCGTTCCGATGCGGGCGAGGGCTTTACCAGGGAACCGGGAAGAGGCGAAACGCGCAGGAATAACGCCCAGGATTTTACGCGGCACGCACGATTTTATCATAAAACCCCTGTGATACACTCGGGATGGAAAGGCCAGGAGGCTCGCAGGCCATCGCGGTCGCTCTGCAAGGTCTGCGTTTTGAGCGCCGTTTTATTGGTGATGGTGTCGGGCGCTTGGGGCGCGGAGAATGTCGGCTCGGCAGATAGAGTTTCCATCGAGCCCCGTACCAAACCAAATGTCCCGGGCGACGCGGGGCCGCGCGCCAACATTCGCGTAGATTCCACGCTGGTGCTGATTCCCGTCACCGTGACGGACCCGCTGAACCGCTTCGTGACCGGCCTGGACAAGGACCACTTCCGGGTGTTCGAAGATAAGAAGGAACAATCCGTGGTGCAGTTCTCGAGCGAGGATGCCCCAATTTCGATTGGGATCGTTTTCGATTCCAGCGGCAGCATGGGCAGCAAACTCGCCAAATCGCGCCAGGCGGTTGCCCAGTTCTTCCGGACGGCGAACCCGGAAGACGAGGCGTTCCTGGTACAGTTCAACGATCGCGCCGAACTTACCCTGCCGTTCACTCACGATCTGGCGGAAGTCCAGAACAGGTTGAACTTTACGCAATCCAAGGGCAAGACCGCCCTGCTGGATGCCACCTACCTCGCAATCAACCATATGAAGAGCGCCAGGAACCCGCGCAAGGCGCTGCTGGTAATCTCCGACGGCGGCGACAACAACAGCCGCTACACGGAAAATGAAATCAAAAACCTCGTGCGCGAAGCGGACGTCCAAATTTATGCGATCGGAATTTACGAACCGATCGGCTCCCGGATGCGCACAGCCGAGGAACTGGCCGGGCCGGGGACGCTTACCAACATCGCCGAACAAACTGGCGGACGCCAGTATGCGGTAGAGAATTTGAGCGAATTGCCCGACATCGCGGCCAAGATCGGAATCGAGCTGCGCAACCAGTACATCCTGGGCTACACCCCGGCGAACCTGGAGCGGGACGGCAAGTACCGCAAGGTGCAGGTGAAGCTGGTGCAGCCGCGGGGATTGCCTTCGCTCCGGGCTCATTGGAGACTGGGCTACTATGCGCCAATTGAGTAATCAACTCGCAGTCATAACTATTATTTGCCTCACGGCCGGCGCCGTCGGACGCGCGCAGCAAGCGCCGACTCCCCCACCTTCTCCCGGCGTCGAAAAGGCCGATGAGGGTGCCGTATTCCGCACGGACACCCGCCTGGTGGTGCTTCCCGTCACGGTGGTCGATAAATCGGGCCACCTGATCACCAACCTTCCCCAGACCGCCTTCCAAGTCTTCGAGAACGGCATCCGCCAGGACATCAAACTGTTCAGGCGTGAGGACGTGCCGGTCTCGATGGGGCTGATTGTCGATAACAGCGGCAGCATGCGGGATAAGCGCGAGAAGGTGAAGGACGCATCTCTCACGCTGGTGAAGGAATCGAACCCGGAAGACGAGGTGTTCGTCGTCAACTTCAATGACGACGCCTACCTGGACACCAAGGATTTCACCAACGACCTGAAAGAGTTGGAAGAAGCACTCTCGAAGATCGACGCCCGCGGCGGCACCGCCATGCGGGACGCCATCCGGATGTCCATTGACCACCTGAAGGAGAAGGCCAAGCGGGATAAGCGCGTCCTGGTAGTGGTGACCGACGGCAACGACAATGCCAGCATGATCAATCTGGAGAACCTGGTGAAGGCGGCGCAGCAGAGCGAGGTCCTGATCTACTCAATTGGGCTGCTCAGCCAGGAGGAAGGCCGCGAGGCCAAGCGTGCTGAGCGGGCCTTAAAGGCCCTGGCTCAGGCTACCGGCGGGGATTCCTATTTTCCGAAGGAGCTTGAGGATGTGGAGCGCGTCGCCCACCAGGTGGCCAAGGACGTCCGCAACCAGTACACCATCGCGTACAGCCCGACCAACCAGGCCCTCGACGGCACTTTCCGCCAGATCAAGGTGGTGGCTAACGGCCCGAACCGCCCGACCGTGCGTACCCGCAGCGGCTACTACGCCACTACGGAGGCCGCGCTTACCGTATCGAGGAATGCCGGCGGGACGAAATGAAGACGCTCCGGATTCTGTGGCGCCTCACCAGGGGTTACCGCCTGTCCCCATGGCGCAGCCCCTATCTACGCTGGCGACTGGAAACCTACTGGGGGCTCCACGCCGACCGTGTCGGTTTCGTGGAATTCTTCACCTTCGCATGGCGCCATTGGCGGGAGCTGTGGGGTTACCTCCGCTGGGCCGCCCGGATGGAAAAGCGGTTCAGCTAGCGGGTCATCAAATCCTTATACAGAGAGAAGACCGTGGGGAAGTTCAGGTCCAGCATGACCTCTACGGGCGTGGCGCCCGGCGCGAGCCGCCGGTCAAGTGGTATGGTGGCGCCGTATCGCGGGCCGAAGGTAGTTTCGACGTCCAGGTACATGCTGGTTGATTCAGTGACGAACCCGGGTTTTATCAGCCACGCCGCAGCCAGTACGTCCCACATGTAGCCTATGGCTTTGGGATCCTTCAAAAAGCCCGGGTAACGATTCCCGGCATCCTCGCGGAAGAGTTCTGTCACCGGTGTTCGCGCCGCCGCAACGGCGTCGAACTCCTTGCGGGTAAACACGGCTTTGTTGCAGATATCGAGGCCGAACATCACCTTACGGGGGATCGCGGAGCGCAGCATCACCGAGGCCGCTTCGGGGTCGAACCAGAAGTTGAACTCGGCCGCGAGCGACGCATTTCCCGGCACGCTGACGTTCCCTCCCATGAAGACCAACTGGCGGATTTTGGACGCGATCCCCGGCCTTAGCCGCAGCGCCATCGCCAGGTTCGTCATGGGGCCGATGGCCAGGATGGTGAGCTTCCCGGGGTTGCGCTCAATGGCATCGATCAGGACGTCCACCGCGCGTTCCGGGCGGGCGGTGAGGCCCGAGAACTTTTCGCCATAGGGCGGCAACAGCATGGCCCGGGTTGTGGGCAGGGGAGTCGCGAAGGCGCCCCGGAATTCGAGCTTCCCCCAGCGCTCCGCCTGGGCATCGGCCAACGCCGGCGTATGCACCAGCGGCAGGTGCGCGCCTTCATAGAGTGGTACGTCAGGCCGGCCGAGCAGCTTGAGAATGTGGAGGGTGTACTCGACTCCCTGCGGCGCCCAGACGTTGCCCGAGACGACGGTGATGGCCTCGACGGCGGCCTTCTCCGGGCTTCGTAGCAGCAGCACCAGCGCCTGGCCGTCATCCGCGAAGAAGCCGGAATCGGTGTCGAGCAGCACGCGCGCGGGTTGCGCCATCGCCGGTGCGAGCCAGCAGAGCAGCAGGACCAGCGCGCGCGGCATGTCAGGTGCGCTCGATGATGCGGCCGTCGCGCATGTGTACCGTGTGGTGGCCGAAGGCGGCGGCCTCGGGGTTATGCGTGATCATGAGGATGGTCTGGCCCAGGCGGTCGTTTAAGCCGCGCAGCACCTCGAGCACCGCCTTGGAGTTCTCGGTATCGAGGTTGCCGGTGGGCTCGTCGGCCAGCAGGATGGCTGGTTGGTTCACGATCGCGCGGGCAATGGCGATGCGCTGTTGTTCCCCGCCCGAAAGCGCCGACGGCTTGTGGTCCAGCCGGTGGGCGATGCCGAGCAGCTTGAGCGCGTCCTGAAACTCCGCGTCGTGGTTCTTGTCCTCGCGGCCGGCGATGAAGCGCGCCACGGCGATGTTGTCCCGCGCCGTAAGATTGGGCAGCAGGTTGAACTTCTGGAAGACGAAGCCGACGGTGGTCTTCCGCATAGTGGTGCGGCCGGCGTCGGTCAGCTTCGAAAGATCGCGGTCCGAGACCCGCACGCTACCGCTGGTGGGCGGGGTAAGGCCGCCGATGATGTGGAAAAGTGTGGATTTGCCTGAGCCGGAGGGCCCCACGATGGACAGGAACTCCCCGGGGGCGACGTCGAGATCCACTCCGCGCAGCGCCGGCACGTCCACTTGCCCCACCCGGTAAACTTTCCGGAGGTCGCGGATCTGAATGATGGGCCGCTGCTTATTCATACGCGAGCGCCTCGATGGGGTCCTGCCTCGCGGCTCGCAGGCCGGGGTAAAGCGCTCCCAGGATTACACCCACGAGCGTGATGGCGCCGGCTATCGGCCACCACCCCGGCACCACTGCCTGAATGATGGAGGCGGGCATCGTTTCCATGATGATCCACCGCCCTGCGAAGCTCATGAGTATGCCCAGGATGGTGCCGAAAAAGCCCATCACCACGGCTTCCACCAGAATGATTTTGAGGATGAACCAGCGGGAGGCGCCGAGCGATTTCAGAATGCCGATTTCGCGTGTGCGCTGCAGGACCGCCATATACATGGAGAGCAGCACCACCGCGAAGCCGATCACCACCCCGATCCCGATGACTACGTTGATGAAAGTGTTGATCGCGCCGCCCTGCACGTTCTCTGTGGTGAATTGGGCAACGAACTCCTCAATGGGGTAGATGCCATAGCCCGGGAGCAGGCGTTTCAGGTCCGCCACGGTGGCCTGTAGATTGTCCGGCCGATCCACCTTTATGAACACCTGGCTGATCCTGCCGGTGCTGCTGATTAGGTCCTGGAGCACGTCGATCCGGACGAAGAGGCGCGAGAGCTTGCCCGGCCTTACCACACCTGCCACCCGCCAGTCGGTGTTCATCAACTTAACGGTGCTGCCGGCCTGGAGCTTGTTTTGGCCGGCATAGTCGCTGTCCACCAGGATGTCGCGCTGGCCCTGGAACGGACCTCCCTCGACGTATTCAAATCCCCCGCTGAGCTTGCTGAAGCCGGCGAGGTCGATTCCGGCCATGTACGTCAGGCTCGAAACCGGATGGGTCACCATGCCGGTGGCGATCTTCACATGGGGCTGGGCGGCCAGCGTGCTCACCAGCTTTTCCGGCATGGGCGCGCCGCTGAGGGTCATGATGGAGCTGCCAGGTGGGCGCACCATGATGTCCGCGCCGGTGCCGCGGGCGCGGCGGGCGGAGTCTCCCAGCAACCCCTGGGTAATCCCGACCAGGGAAAGGATGAGGGTGACCGGAATGCCGATCAGAAAGATGCTCAACAGGCTCCGCATGGGCCTGTGTTTCAGGTTTTCCAGGACGAGTTTTGCGGTCACTTGTTTTTTCGACTCACTTCACGACGCCGTTGGCACGGTCGGCGGGCGGCTTCGCACCCAGGACCTGCAGGGTCGAGCCCGCGGGCTGCTCGAGTACGAACTGTTGATCTGTAAGACCTTTGTTTATGTCCATTTTAACAACTGTAAGCACCACGGCGTATTCATCGCGCGGGCGGTTGATCTCCACCTGCCGGGGGAAGGGCACGCCGTCCCAGATGCGCCAGTCGCTATAACGGGTATCGCTCAGAATGTTGCCGACGGGGTCGAACTCGATCTGCCGGACCATGGTGAGGCCCACGCGTTCGAACCAGATGCTGCGGCTGGGCCGCAATTCGCCGTCCGGCGCGCGTGAGACGAGCTGGAGGACGTAGTTGGCGGACTCCTCATCGGTCAGGTTCTGGAGGATCGCCTGTTCGTTCTTGGCCTGCGGCTGCACCAACAAGGCTTCCAGGAAGTGCTGCGGCCGGAGATTCTCTATGCGGTTCGGGGAGGGCTCGATGATCTCGTTCCGGCCGGTAATGAAGCGGTTGCGGACGGGAATGTAGAGGCGGAAGGCTGTGGCATCCGCCACCATGTCGAACGCCTTATTGCGGACCACGGGGAAGAGCCCGATGATCCGGATTGCCGCTGGTTTTCGGAACAGGATATAGCCGCGGACATCTTTATACTCCGTGATCTTGCTCTTTTCGGCGCTCCCGAGGGCGGGGATCATATCGACCGTGGCGCTGAGATCGCGGACGGAGGCGTAGGCCTTGGCGACGCGGTCGAGCAGTGTGTTCCTGTCGGCGAGCAGCAGCGGTTGTTTTGCGGCCCCGCCATTGCGTGTGATCACACGGCGCCGGGCAAGGCAGGAAGACGTGAGCAGGACGAGGAGGCACACGGCCGTAATCCAAAGAGCGGGTGCCGGTCTGTGCAATCTCACTGCTTTATTTTAGGCAGCACGGTGAGCGGCCTGTCAACGTAGGGTCGGTTGTGCTATATTGAAAAACATAGCGCATTTGTGGGCCTGTGGCGCAGTTGGGAGCGCGCTTCCATGGCATGGAAGAGGTCGTGAGTTCGAATCTCACCAGGTCCACCAAAACATTTCAAACACTTACCGTTCCCCCACCAGCCAAATATGTAATCACCGGAGTCCAACTGGAGTCCAAACGCCATTTGGGGCATGGGCAGCCATGGGCAGCCTGTGAATTCTAATGCTGCCCACGATTAGCCCTTCATCTTCAATGTGATCCGCGACATGGGCAGCATGGGCACACTTTTTCAGGGTTGTCGTCTGCTGGAGACGACAACATTTCGTCTCCCTATAAGGATCATGCCCGATGGCCCAACTGCGCGCCGGCGCGCGCTAAAGCAGGCCACACATCCGGAGTCTGGCGCTCATGTGCGCTCCGAGGTCTCGCGCGATTGGATCGGACTCGGCCTCTCGCGAGAGCGCCCTTGCGAGTTCTACGTAGTCGAGATGGAGGATTCTATCCTGATATTCGGGTAGGAGCCGCTCGACGACGCTATCAATCTCCCGCCGTGTTGCCTGGTCGAAGGGGTAAGCGAAGACTACTCGCCAAGAACTTCGACAGACTTGGACCGCAGAGGCGATGACCCGCATCGTCTGATACCCGGGTCCGGCAAAGGGACATTTTCCTCCCTCTGGGTAGGCATCCGGTCGACTGATTTGGCGGATGACATCCCAATACAATCGCGGCGTCCGCTGTCCATCTTGCACGCCAAGCCGGCAAGGGGCATTGGATTTGGTCTTTATGTCAGACCCCGGTTTGAAGTCACCGGAACATTGTTTGGGTGGCTGTGAGCAGCGGCCGAGGGTTTCCGTGAGCTTGCTCTCGACGACCACGGTCACATCGGAGAGTGAGACGACAGCGTCGAGTTGTGTGGGATTCCCCCAGCCCGCCGGAAATTCGTTCAGGCGCCGCCGATTCACATCTTCGAGCCGCAGCGATACCGCTTTTGATGTGGCAACCGCGCGGACCATACTCTCGTCGTTGAGCAGCTCTGCGATCACGGCCCGGACCCGCCCACCTCGTTGCGCAGCAAACGCGCCCCAAACGCTGATGCAAAACGCCTGGGATGAATGCGGCCTGTCCGCATCTGGCAGTGCTCCCTTCTTGGGACGGTGCCAAGGAAAACCGGCCCAGTCCTCAATCGCAAAATGCGCCTCGTCGAAGATGTTGTCACGGATCGAGTCGACGTTTGCTGGACCAGTTGGGGAACTCCTCCCCGTACGTGCCCGTAACTCCCTGACCTTGTCGACGCGGGTCTGGAAGAACACGTTTACTTCGTCAGCCAATCCATCAACGACTGTTGAATCATCGTTCGAGAGCAACTCGCCCGGCTGCGCTCGCATGGTGATCCAGTCCGTGATCTTACGCAATCGCTCCTCGTATTCAGTCGCGCCACCAGTTTTGCATCGGAGGAATTCGTCCCAGGGCCGATCCAGCTTCTCCTTCTCGTTGCAGTCCGAGCAACACAAGACTCTATTCGAGATGTGGTTCACTCCACCTCCAGCGGCGCTGATCAAATGGTCGAAATGCGCATGCTTTGATCCCCTTGTCAGCACTACTCCGCAATAGGCACAGCGGGACTCAAAATGCTTCCATGCCAACTCAAGCTGATCTGGCTCTGGGCTTGGATCGACTATCTCTCTGAGCGCCCTCCGAATGATGTTTTTCGCATACGAGACGGTGATCTTTGGCATCCAGGAAAGGATAACGCGGCTCACGGCAAGTCGCTCTGGGGTGGTCGAAAACACCAGCCTAACGATTCGTGATCTTCTGTTGACGACTGAATTCCGGAACTGATATTCAGGGGGTGTAGGCTGCGGCCTCGCCCGAGAGACGGGACTCTCTATAAACTCCTTCCCTTCGATTTCCTACACTCAACGTGTCTCCCAAACGTGAACAGATCCCGCTGTACGGGCCCGACGGCACCTCCCTGGGCTTTCGGTCAATAGAGGCGGCAAAGCGTCTCATCGAAGGCGGATATGTGAAACCCGCCTACGGCCGGAAGGGACACCTGAGAGCGCTGTGGCTGCTTCAGCAGGACGGCGCCAACCCCGTTGAAACGCACCCTCGGAGCGGCACCCGGTACAGCTTCCTCCAGAACCTCGACAACGGCAACCGCTGCTGGAATCTGCGCCGAGTAGACGGGCGAGACGATGATGGTATGCCCGTGACGACGCGCGGTGTTTTCCTCCAGGTCGTAAAGGATTGTCTGGTCGCATGAAGTTGCGACGACCGAAGACCGGCGGACGGCACATCGCGTGGATGCGCGGTGCGTTCACGCGATCACCGCGTCGGCTGATGGTGGGAGGGACTGACGCGAGCAATCCAGCCTCCAAACCCGAACTTTTAGGTACTACCGGGCCAAAAACTCCGGCGCGTTTCGCGATGGCACAATTCCGCT
>DATMYF010000146.1:0-13745 GCA_035561075.1 Bryobacteraceae bacterium | reverse complement strand
TTTTGGCCTCCGCGACCAGATTTTTTAGGGCGCGTAGGTCGGTGCGGGTGGTTGGCTTGCCCATGCTTTCAACCATAGCAGTCAATGGGTTACGAATCAAGCGCTTGCTGTTTTGGTGGCAACGCAGCGCAGGACACTACCCGCGTTGACAAGATGTAAGCGCTCGTATTGAAACGCGGGCAAGTTCTTCTGCATCAAGATAAGTGGAGATAGAATACCTCCAGGGTACGGTGGGAAGGGTAGCGTGATGATTCGCATACTAGCGGCACTCTCGATGGCGGTGGCCTTGTCAGCGGCCTCGCCAGAGTTCGATCGTGCGCGGAAGCTCTATAGCTACACGGATTTCGACGGCTCGCTGAAGATTCTGATGAGTGCCGAGCCGAAGGACGCCGCGACTCTGGAGCTGATCGGCCGCAATTATTACATGCTGGGCGATTACCGCAAGGCTACAGATTGGCTTGAAAAGGCCTTGGCGGCGGATCCCTCTTCTTCGTCTCACGCTTTGTGGCTGGGACGCGCCTACGGGCGGCGTGCGGAAACCTCCAGCGTCGTCACCGCGCCGCGATACGCCAGCCGCACTCGCGAGTACTTCGAAAAAGCCGTGCAACTTGACCCCGCCAATAAAGAAGCCGTCAACGACTTGTTCGAATACTATCTGGAAGCACCAGGGTTCCTGGGCGGGGGCTACGACAAGGCCGCCAAACTGGCCGAGCGGATTGCCGCGCGCGATGCCGTCGAAGGGCACTACGCCCGCGCCAAGCTCGCGGAAAAGCGCAAGGACCCGAACGGTGCCGAGGAGCAACTGCGCCGCGCCGCCGAACTCGCCCCCGGTCAAGTAGGCCGGCTGATCGATCTGGCCAAGTTCTTCGCCAAACAGGGCCGCTACCAGGAAGCCGAGCAGAGCTTCCAGAGCGCCGCCAAGATCGCGCCGAACAGCCCTAAACTGCTCTTCGAGCGCGCTGATACCTACATCAGGGCGAAGCGCAATCTGGGAGAAGCGCGGGAACTGCTACAGCAGTACCTTAAGGCGCCGCTCACTCCCGACGATCCCCCGCGCTTCATAGCGGAAAAGCTCCTCCGCCAGGTTTCCGGCAGTTAGCGCTCGCCGGCTTCCGACTCTCGTGTTTCAATTGTAGTGGAGGTTACTCTTGCGCATCGGCGAGGCGCTGAAGTTCAGCGTCCAGGCTCTGCGGGCCAATCCTATCCGTTCGCTGCTCACCATGCTCGGGATGGTGATCGGGACGGCATCAGTCATCCTGGTGGTCACCATTTCGCTCACCAGCCGCGAGTACATCCTGGAGCAGATCCAAGGCATCGGGTCGAACATGATCTTCGCCTACTATGAGACGGGCGGAGCGAGCAACCCCACTGTCTCCGCGGCGGATTTCATCAAAACTTCGGATGTCGAAGCCGTGCGGCAGCAGCTAGAAGGCCGCATTGTGGCCGCTACCGGGGTGATGAGCCACTACGACCGCATGCTCATCGCCGGGCGCGAGGAAGACGTGGCGGTGATCGGCTCGGACCAGCACTACCAGACCGTCCGCAACCTGATCGTCTCGAGCGGCCGCTTCATGGACGCCAGCGACGTGGAACTGCGCCAGCATGTCGCGCTGCTCACAGAGGAACTGGCACGCCGCCTCTACGGCAGCCGGAATGCCGCAGTCGGACAGGTGATCAAGGTGCACCAGCTTCAATTTACGGTCATCGGCACCTTCCGGGAGCGCGTCGAGAGCTTCGGCCAGAGTGAACTGGCCCGCGAAACAGTCCTGATCCCCATTACGGTGATCCGTTATTTCACCCCTATCGAGCGCATCGACCCGATGTACGTGCAGGTGCGCAACCCCGAGGAGGTGGAGGCGGTCACGCACGTGGTGCGCAGCGTGCTCGAATCGCGGCATCGCCCCGGCGCACGGTACCGGGTGGAGAACCTCACCGCCATCCTCAACGCCGCCAAGAGCATCGCCCTGATCCTGACAGGCGTCCTGATCATGGTGTCCGCCATCGCGCTGGTGATTTCGGGAATCGGGATCATGAACATCATGCTCGTGACGGTGACCGAGCGCACGCGCGAAATCGGCGTGCGGATGGCGGTCGGGGCCTCCCGCCGCGAGATCCTGATGCAGTTTCTCACGGAAGCCACGCTGGTCAGCCTCGGTGGCGGCGTGATCGGGATAATAGCGGGAATTTCCGTACCGCTGGGCATCCGGCTGTTCGTCGACAACGTGCAGATCCCCATCTCGAGTGTCGCCATCCTGGTGGCCTTTGGAGTGTCCTGCGCGGTAGGCCTGGTTTTCGGCATGCTGCCGGCCAACCGTGCTTCGCGCCTCAACCCCACCGAAGCGCTCCGTTACGAGTGAGAAAACGCGTAACTCACTCCCGCTAACCCCCGTAAACTGAGAGTATGTTTCCACTGTTCCGTTTCGCTGCAGCGGCGCTGCTGGCCGCCGGCCTCCACGCACAGGTGCGCACGATGACTCTCCGGGAGGCCGTGGATCAAGCGCTCAAACAGAACCCCGACGTGGTGATGGCCGCATTCGATGAAGAGAAAGCGCGGCAATCGGTGCGCCAGGCGAAGGATCCCTTCACGCCCCGCATCGTTATAGGCAGCGGCTTGGCCTACACCAACGGTTTCCCGATGAGCATCGAGGGTTCCGCTCCGTCGATCATGCAGGCACAGGCGACGCAGTTCCTGTTCAACCGCCCCCAGAGCTATGCCGTAGCGCAGGCTAAAGAGAACGCGCGCGGCGCCGGTCTGGCAGTGGCGGGGCGCCGCGATGAGGTCGCCTTCCGGACGGCATCGCTGTACCTGGACGCGGAACGCGCGGGTCGCCTGGTCGAACTGGCGCGGAAAGAGGTCGAAAGTCTGGAGCGCGTGGCCGGGATGGTCGATAGCCAGGTGGAGGAGGGGCGGGTGCTGCCGATTGAGCGTCGGCGGGCGGCCCTGAATCTGGCACAGGCGCGCCAGATGCTGGAGAGCCTGGAAAGCGACCGTCTCACCGCGGAGACTTCGCTCGGGATACTGCTGGGGCTCGGCCCCGACGAGTCGGTGCGTCCCGCAGGGGAACGCCCGTCGCCACCGCTACCGTCCTCCGAAGATGCCGCCGTCGAGAGCGCCGTCGAGGCCAATAAGTCGCTGCGCCATATCGAATCCCGGATTATGGCCCAGGGGCTCCAGCTTCGCGCCGAGCGCGCCGCCCGTCTTCCCCGCGTCGATCTGGTGGCGCAGTACGGCCTCTTCTCGCGCTTCAACAACTACGAGGAGTACTTCCGGCGATTTCAGCGGCACAACGGTCAGATTGGCGTTTCCTTCCAGCTACCGCTGCTGCCGGGGCCGGGTGTAGGGGCGGCTACCGCGCAGGTGCAGGCGGAAACCGGTCGCCTGCGCGCCGAGTTGAATGCCACACGCAATCGCGTGATTGCGGATACCCGCCAGAGCTTCCGCGATGTCCGTCGCACCGAGAGCGCCCGGGAGGTAGCGCGTCTCGACCTGGAGCTCGCCCGCGAGCAGCTATCGATTCTGCTGGCGCAGATGCAGGAAGGCCGCGCATCGCTGGTGCAGGTGGAGCAGGCGCGGGTCGACGAAGCCAGCCGGTGGATCCAGTTCTACGACGCGCAGTACGCGGTGGAGCGCGCCCGCTATAACCTGCTGCGAAATACCGGCGATTTGCAGGCGGCGCTGCGGTAGGAAAAAAAAGAGGCGCACCCCCCGGGTAGGGGAGTGCGCCGTATTGAAAGGAATCGCTCTACAGGAAAAGAGGAGCTGCAACCAGCGTGATGGTGCTGAGCAGTTTGATCAGCACGTGCAGGGACGGGCCGGCGGTGTCCTTGAAGGGATCGCCAACCGTGTCGCCGACCACCGCGGCCTTGTGGGCGAAGGAGCCCTTGCCGCCGTGCGCGCCGGTCTCGATGTACTTCTTGGCATTGTCCCACGCGCCGCCGCTGTTGTTCAGGACGAGGGCCATCAGGATACCCGTGATGGTGCCCACCATCAGGAACGCAGCCACGGCCGCCGCGCCAACCGGGGTACCGTCCGCACTGTTGGTGAAGTTGCGGAAGATCAGCCCCAGGGCAACCGGGCCAACCACCGGCAGCAAGCCGGGCAGCACCATAGCCCTCAGGGCACCCTTGGTCACGATATCTACGCAGGTGCCGTAATCCGGGTCGGAAGTGCCTGCCATAATGCCCGGGTCGGCCTTGAACTGCCGCCGAACTTCCTCGATAACCGTCTGGGCGGCGCTGCCTACCGCGCGGATCGCGAAGGCGCTGAACAGGAACACAAGCATGGCGCCCAACAGCGCGCCCACGAACACCGGCACATGGCCGATATCGATGGTGAACACCGGAACGGCATTGCCGGCTTCGTGCAGCACCATCTTCACTTCGTCGATGTAAGCGGTGAAGAGCAGGAAGGCGGCCAGCGCGGCGCTGCCAACGGCATAGCCCTTGGTGAGAGCCTTGGTGGTATTGCCAACCGCGTCGAGACGATCCGTACGGTCGCGGATGTCCTTCGGTTGCTGCGACATTTCGATGATGCCACCGGCATTGTCGGTGATAGGACCGAAGGTGTCCATGGCCAGAATGTAGGCCGCGGTGGAAAGCATCCCCATGGTGGCGATCGCCGTACCGTAGAGGCCGGCCGACTGCTCCGAGAGCAGCGCGCCCGTGGTGGGATCCACCAAACCGGAGTTGGCGCCCAGGTAGTAAGAGCCCAGGATGGCGGCGGAAATCACTATTACCGGGAAGACCACGCACTCAAGGCCGACCGCGAAGCCGGTGATGATAGTGGTCGCGGGACCCGTCTTGCAGCTTTCCGCGATCGACTGCACCGGACGATACCTGTACTCCGTGTAGTACTGGGTGATGTACACGTAGGCGAAGCTGGTCATGATACCGACCAAACCCGACATGAACAGCATCAGGTTCCCCTGGAGCAGGAGGTGGATGGCAAGATAAAAGCCCGCCATGGCCAGAACCGTGGTGACGTAGAAACCACGATTGAGAGCCTTCATGGGATCTTCGTTGTCATTCGTCTTGACGATCATGATCCCGACGACAGACGCGATGAGACCGAATGCGCGCGCCACCAGCGGGAACAGGATGCCCTTCAGACCGAAGACGGGGAACAGGCCCACGCCCAGAATCATTGCGCCGATGTTTTCGGCGGCGGTAGATTCGAACAGGTCAGCGCCGCGGCCCGCGCAGTCGCCGACGTTGTCGCCCACCAGATCCGCGATGACCGCGGGGTTGCGGGGGTCGTCTTCGGGGATGCCGGCTTCAACCTTGCCAACCAGGTCGGCACCGACGTCGGCTGCCTTGGTGTAGATACCGCCGCCAAGCTGCGCAAACAGCGCCACAAAGCTGGCGCCGAAACCGAAGGCCACGATCTGGATCGGGATCACCTTCGGGTTTTCCAGGCCGCCGAAAAGCAGGAAAAGCAGGCCAACACCGAGCAGCGAGAGCGATACGACGCTCAGGCCGGTTACTGCGCCGCCGCGTAGCGCGATCTGCAATGCTTTATTGAGACTGGTGCGGGCGGCAGACGCCACCCGGATGTTCGCGCGGATCGAAACCCACATGCCGCTGAAGCCGGCGAGCAGCGAGCACGCCGCACCGGCAACGAACGAAATTGTCATACGAACGGCGAGGTCCATGCCCTTGCCGTACATGTAACCCAGGAAAATCACTACGGCGAGGAGCACCGCCAGACCGATGATGGTCCGGTTCTGCCGCCGCAAGAAAGCTTCCGCACCCACCCTGATGGCGTCGGAAATCTTCCGCATCTCCGGGGTTCCGGTATCGTGGCCGATGACGTACTTGGCCAGCGCAGCCGCGACACCCAGAGCCAGAACGCTGATCAACAGGACGGCATAGAGATAGCCCGCCCCGTCGCTGGCCGGCTCGCCCATTTGCAACCACAGGGCAAGACCGTGCGTCGATAATGCCATTGCTTCTATTCCTCCTAAGGGGATACTACAATTGTTGGGAACACAATAGAGTACAACCCGGACGCTTGAAAAAGCAAGTCTTAGGGCGGGCTACAAGGACCTTCGGACATCCATACTGAGCCTCTAGATTTTGCTGCCGCGAGCCTTTGCTGAGTTGAGTTTGGAAGCAACGCCGGTCACACGGGCGGGCGGCGGCTCATTTGCATTGTGAACGGAACAGCCACCCGCCTGGCGACCCGTTTCGGTTTACGCCATCGCCATCGCCATCCGGCGGCACGACTCGGCGCACCGCCGGCACGTCTCGGCACACCGTGTCATCGTCTGGTCGCCCTCGGCCATCCTCTCGCAGTCCTCAGCGCACGCGCGGCAGACTTCCGAGCAGACGTCGCAAGTGCGGGCGTGGTACTGGGAGCCGCGCAGCATGAATCCGGCGCTCTGGGCACAGATGGCCGCGCAATCCATGAGCAGGCGGATGTGCGAAGCCTCGGCGTGTTTGCCACCCGTCATCAGGCAGTGGTTGATGGTTTCGGTACAGATGCTGGCACAGTCCAGGCAATCCTGGATGCACCGACGCATCTCGGTGGTGATTTCGTGCTGATGAGCCATAGCACCATGGATAAGGCAAATTCCGCGCCAGTGTGCGTATGGGGGCCTAGGGCAGTGCGGGCGTGATCTCCGCGACCGAGTTGCGCTTCAACTGCCCGCAAGCAGCGTAAATGTCCAGCCCGCGCGGCTTCCGGATGAAGCAGGGCAGCGAGCGCCGCACGATCGCCTGGAAACTCGCCACGCGTTCCGGCTCCGGGGTCTCGTAAGGAATGCCCGGGCCCGGGTTGAGCGCGATCAGATTCACCTTGGCATTCAGGTTCGCGAGCAACCTGGCTACGCGACGGGCGTCGGCATCGCTGTCGTTGACGCCTTTCAGCAGAACGTATTCAAAAGTCAGCTTCTCCCACGGGCGCAACGGGTAGGCGCGGCAAGCGTTTACCAGATCATTCAGGTGGTACTTGCGGGTGATCGGCATCAGCCGCTCGCGGCTCTCCTCCGTGGAGGCATTGAGCGAAATGGCGAGCTTTGGGCGCACCGGCTCGCGTCCCAATTCCTCCATCCGGGGGATGATCCCGGAGGTCGAGACGGTGACACGCCGGGGTGAGAGCCCCACACCATCCGGATCCATCAGGATGCGGGATGCCTTCACCACCGCGGGCAGATTCAGCAGGGGCTCGCCTTGCCCCATCATCACCACGTTGAGGCGCGTGCGGTCGCCGAGCAGGCCGTTGTCCCGCGCGGCCACCAGGACCTGCCCCACGATCTCCCCGGCAGTAAGGTTGCGCTCCAGCCCGAGCAGCGCGGTCATACAGAAGCCACAGTTGACGGGGCAGCCCACCTGGCTCGATATGCAGACCGTGTGGCGCTCCCCTTCGGGCATCAGCACGGTCTCCACCGTCCGGGCGTCCTCCAGGCGCAGCAGGTAGCGGCGGGTGCCGTCTACGGACTCGTACCGCTGGGCGATTTCCGGCAGCCCCACCCGGCAGCGTTCCGCCAGCGTCCGGCGCAGCGCCGCAGGAAGCGTGGTTATCTCGGAGACATCGGCCACCTGCTGGCTGTAGAGGGCTTGGTGGATTTGCCGGGCGCGGAACCCCGGCCACTCCCGGCCAAGAACCTCCAGGATGTCCGTAAGCTCCATGCCTACAAGGGGTTGGAACATCTTCATCCATTTTAGCAGGGGTCCGGGGCCGGACGCGGGGTGTTAGAATTAAGAAAGGCTTAATCAGTGTCCACCACCACCGTGTCCCCCGTGCGCGAAATTGAGATGACTACCCTGGCCAACGGCGTCCGGGTGATTACCGAAACTATGCCCCATGTGCGCTCGGTCTCGGTGGGAATATGGATCGGCACCGGCTCCCGCCGCGAGACTCCCGAGCAGAACGGCATCTCCCACTTCATCGAGCACATGCTGTTTAAGGGCACCACCACGCGTTCCGCCGAGGACATCGCCCGCTCGGTGGACTCGATTGGTGGCAACCTGGACGCCTTCACGGCCAAGGAGTTGGTCTGCTTCAACACCAAGGTGCTCGATCAGCACCTCTCCCTGGCCTTCGACGTCCTTGCGGACCTCGTTCTGCATCCGCTCTTTCACGACGAAGACATCGCCAAGGAAAAGGGCGTCATCCTGGAAGAGATCAAGATGGAGGCGGACAGCCCGGATTACCTGGTCCACGAGATCTTCTCGGCCAATTTCTGGAAGGACCATCCGCTGGGCAAGCCCATCCTGGGCACGCGGGAAACGGTTAAGCGCTTCGATCGCGCGGTAATCGAAAGCTACTACCGGAAGGTTTACTCGCCGGATAACCTGATTGTCACGGCGGCCGGTCACCTTACCCACGAGCGCATGGTGGACCTGGTAGCGCAGCACTTCTCCGCCCTCGCGCCCAACCCGGCCAGCGGCACAGACCACACGCCCGCGACGCACGCTCGCATCGCCCTGCGGAACAAGAAATCGCTCGAACAGGTGCACCTCTGCCTGGGAGTCCCCTCTTACCCCTTACCCCACCAGGAACGCTTCCCCTGTTACGTGCTGAATACCATGCTGGGCGGCGGAATGAGCTCGCGCCTGTTCCAGAATATTCGCGAGCGCCAGGGTTTGGCCTACGCCGTCTTCTCCGAGTTGAGCCCTTACCGCGACACGGGCTGCCTCTCCATCTACGCGGGCACGTCGCTCGAATCCGCGCCCAAGGTGGTGGCCTCGGTGGTGAAGGAGTTCAAGCAGCTCAAGCAGGAGCGCGTGAGCGAAGAGGAACTGCGCCGCGCCAAGGACCACCTGAAAGGCTCCCTCATGTTGAGCCTGGAATCGACCTCCGCGCGCATGTCGAACCTCGCCCGCCAGGAGATGTACTTCGGCCGTTTCTTCAGCCTCGACGAGCTGGTGGAGTCCATCGAGACGGTCACCGCGGACGACGTGCAGCGCATCGCCCAGACGTTCTTCGACCCGAAGCAGATCGCCCTGACGATTCTCGGCAACCTCGAAGGCTTTCACATCAGCCGCGACGACCTGGTCTGCTAGGCGAAGCTAGGGCTGTTGCGGCGGGGCTGCGGGCTCGGGATGCACGGTTACATCGGCATCCGGCGCGACTTCCTGGATCGCACGCTCCACTTCTTCGGTCAGGTCGTGCGCTTCTTGCAGCGTTTGGTTGCCGTCCATTAATACGTGCACATCCACGAACAGTCGAGGGCCGGAGTAGCGCATGCGCACGTTATGGCAATCCTCCACGCCCGGCAGCGATTCCGCGGCGTCGATGATCTTGCGCTCCATTCCGGCGGGTGCCGTATCGAGCAGCGCGTGGATGGTCCGCATCCCCAGCTTGAAGGTCACCTGCACCACGATGAGCGCCACCATGATAGCCGCAACAGCGTCGGCGTGAATCATCCAGCCCAGCGACGGGAACCACTCCGAAAGTTTTACGCAGCCCAGCCCCATGATGACCACCGAGGAACTCCAGATATCCGTGTGGAAGTGCAGGGCGTCGGCCTCGAGCGCCTGGCTGCGGTACTTGTGGGCGGCGCGGTAGAGCGCGCGGGAGCGCGAAACGTCCACGACGATCGAGATCGCCATCACTGCGAACGCCCACACGGTGACTTCGATCTCGACGGTGCCGGAGACCAGCCGCAGGATGGCTCCGTGGACGATCCACACGCAGGTCGCCAGCAGCAGCATCGTCTCGAAAAGGGCCGAGAGGTTTTCCACTTTCCCGTGCCCATAGGGATGGTCGGAATCGGCGGGACGGCAGGAGATCCAAACGGCAAGCAGCGTCATGATCGCGGCGATCAGGTCCAGCCCAGAGTGCGCTGCTTCCGCCAGGATACCGAGCGACCCGGTGCTCACCCCCACCGCGATCTTCAGCAGCGTAAGTGCTACGGCACCGGCTACCGATACAGCCGCGACTTTCCGTTTTTCGCGCTCGCCGGCCACCGCATTCATACGCTCATATTCGCGCAGGCGCCCTGTTTCAGGCAATCCGGGCCGGCCTCTAGACTACCGCCGCGTGGTTTGAAAGCTCGCCGAAGCCGGGCGCCCGCACGGTCACGATGTCGCCCGGGGCCAGCGCGGCGCTCTCCGGGGCGATGATCCCGGTGCCGGTAAGCAGCACGGAACCGGCAGGCACCGGGTTTGAGCGCAGCAGGTATTCGATCAGGGTCTCCAGACGCCTGTGTAGCCGGGCCGTCGAAACCGAGCCGCTGAACACGACCTTGCCGGCGCGCTCGATGGTGCAGTTCATTTCGATCTGGTAAGGGTCCGGCAGCTGGTCCGCGGTGATGATCACCGGACCCAGCGCGCAGGAGCCCTGGTAGATCTTCGATTGCGGCAGGTAAAGCGCATTCTCCCGCTCGATGTCCCACGCCGAAACGTCGTTTGCCAGGGTGTAGCCCAGGATGCGCCCGCGGCTGCCCAGCACCACGGCAAGCTCGGGCTCGGGAGCCGTGAACTTCGAATCGGCGCGGATCCCGATCGCCTGGCCCGGCCCCACGCACATGCGCGCGGTCCCTTTGAAGAAGATCTCCGGACGGTCCTTGCGGTAGACATGGGCATACATGCCCTCCCGCGTCCCCAGTTCCGTATCGCGGAATTCGGCGCTGGTCTCATACGTGCACCCGCAGGCCCAGACTTCGCGTGGGTTGATGGGCAGGACGGGAGTGTGCGGTTCGGCGTGCCGGCTGGCGAGCTGGGAGGCGAGTTCGCTCAACGGAACCTCCTCCACCTCCGCACGGCAGATGAGGTCCACCATGGTATGGCCGGGAACGGGCCGGGTGGTCCCGCCTTCAATGATGGCGGCAATGGCGCCGCCGTTCGGTTTGATCTGTCCGAGGTGCATGATGATCCTCCAGCCCTGCCGGCAGGCGCGCGTCAGTATTTCAAGTAGACGGTCTTGTAATCCGTGTAGAACTCGAGCGCCGCGGGGCCCTGCTCCTTTGGCCCGAAACTGGAGTCCTTGGTGCCGCCGAACGGCAACTGGTACTCCACCCCGGCGCTGGGCAGATTCACCGTGATCAGCCCGGCTTCAATCCCGTTGATGTATTCGAAGACGCGCGAAACGTTGGTGGTCTGGATGGATGCCGAGAGCCCCAGCGGCAAGGCATTGGCGATCCGCATGGCGTCGCCGAAATCACCCGCGCGCATTACCGCAAGCACCGGCCCGAAGATCTCTTCGCGCGCGATGGCCGCGTTTTCGGCAACGTCCCCAAAGATCGTGGGGGCCACGTACCAGCCCTTATCGTAAACCCCACCGGTCAGCCGGCAACCCCCGGCCAGGGGCTCCCCGCATTCCTTCCGGCCGAGCTCGATATAGCGCAGCACGGTGTTCATCTGAGCCTCGTCTACGCAGGGGCCGATCTCGACGCCCGGCTCCATGCCGTTGCCCACCTTCAGTTTCTTCGTGCGCTCCACCAGAGCGTCAAGGAAGCGGTCGTAAATAGCTTCCTCCACGATGACCCGGCTAGTAGCGGTGCACTTCTGCCCGGTGGAGAAAAACGCGGCGTTGGCCACGTTTTCAACGGCACTTTTCAGGTCCGCGTCAGCCAGCACGATAGTGGGATTCTTGCCGCCCATCTCAAGCTGGATGCGCAGGCGGCGCTTCGAAGCCTCGGCGTGCAGGCGGTGCCCGATCTCGCAGGAACCCGTGAAAGAGATTCCCTTCAGCGGCGCAGCGTTCACCAGCGCGTCACCCAGCGTCCCGCCCGGCCCGGCCACAAAGTTGACCACGCCCTTGGGGAGCCCCGCCTTATGGAGCGCCTCCACGATACGCCATGCGCTCAGCGGCGCGGCGGATGCCGGCTTCAGCACCACGGTATTGCCGCAGATCAACGCCGGAGCGAGCTTCCAGGCCGGGATGGCGCTGGGGAAGTTCCAGGGAGTGATCAGCCCCACCACACCCAGCGGCTTGCGGAAAGCGAAGGTGTGGACGCGATCGCGCTCGGAAGGCGCCAGCATGCCTCCCATCCGTGCGCCCTCCCCCGCGAAGTAGCGGAAGATGTTGATGGAGCGCCGCACCTCGCCCTTGGCTTCGGGCAGCGTCTTGCCTTCCTCCCGGGTCATATCGGCGGCCACTTCATCGAAGCGGCTGTCGAGAATCTCGGCCGTTTTGAAGAGGATATTGCCGCGCGCCGGGGCATTCATGGACGCCCATGCCGCCAAGGCGCGGGAAGCGGCATTCGTTGCCGCGCCAATGTCGGCCGCGGACCCCTGCGCGAACAGCCCGATCACTTCCCCCGTATCCGCCGGGTTGCGGTTCTCAAACGTGGCGCCGCTCCCGCTCCACTCACCATCGATGTAATTGCCGTAAATAGGGGCCATCGTCTCTCAGAACTTCACCGCAGGCGCCGTCCGCGCCCCGGGATCTGTTTTGAAGTACGCGTCGTTGCGGGCGAAGCCAGAAAGCGACGCCACCACGTTATTGGGGAACAGCTCGATCCGGGTATTGTACTTCTGCACTGCTTCGTTATACTTGCGACGCTCCACCGCGATGCGATTTTCGGTACCCGCCAGCTCGTCCTGCAACCGCAGGAAGTTCTCGTTCGAGCGGAGCTGTGGATAATTTTCCACCACCACCAGCAGGCGCGACAGCGCCGAATCCAGTTGCGTATTGGCCTGGATTCTCTCCTGAGGGCTGCGCGCGCCTGCCAGTTGGGCTCGGGCATTGGCTACCGACGCGATCACGTCCTTTTCCTGGGAGGCGAAACCCTTCACCGTTTCCACCAGGTTGGGGATGAGGTCCGAGCGGCGCTGAAGCGCCACATCCACCTGCGACCATGCGGCGTTGATACCTTCCCGGTCTGTCGCCAACTGGTTGCGCACACCCACGAACTGCGCACCCATCGCCACCACCGCCACAACCACCACGGCAACTACAATCCAAAGCAGTCTCATTGATCTCCTCGGTTCATTTCTCCAGCCGGTCCACCGCTTCGATCACCGTCGAGATACCTGCCAGGTAGGCCGGCAGCACCGCGACCGGGTCTAACTCGCGCGGTTTGGCGCGCTCCTCCCGTACATCCAGCAGCTTCTCGAAAGGCGACGCGTCGATCCCGAAGGCTTCCTGCGCACGTGCCACCACCTCGCGCTTGCGCGGGTCCGCGTCAATGCCGTGTAGCAGCAGGGCATGGCGGAACAGCACACAGAACGTGGAAATGGAATCCACCAGCAGGCGCCGCAGATGCTCCTGGTCGCTCAGCATGCCGGACGCCTTTTGGCGCAGGCGCAGAAGCTTGGCCCGCAGTTCGTGCTCCACTTGCATGCGGTAAAACGAATCGTCGACCGAAAGGTCGGCAATTACGTCTTTACCGGTCAGGATGCGGTGCCGGTCCTTAATGTCGTGGAACTCCACCGCGAAGCAATCGGTCGAGGTCCGCACCTCTTCCTCCGTGAGCAGCAACGGAGAGGGGTTGCCCAACTCGCGCCACCACCGGAAGATGGCTTCGGATTCCTTCATCTCCACGGGCGTGAAACGGGTGAGCACGCACAGGATGTTGAGGTCGGAGTAGCGGGTGTGGTCGCCGGCAGCCGCCGATCCGTAGAGCACCACGGAGACGAGCCGGTCCGAAAAGGCCGCCCGCAGTTTGCCGCAAAGCTGGTCGAGCACGCGTTCCATGGTCATGATTGGTTACCAGTCGCTTGAGGCACCGCCACCGCCGGAATCGCCGCCTCCAAAGCCGCCGAAGCTGTCGCCGGAATCGAAGCCACCAAAGCCGCCGCTGCCGCGCCCGCCCCAGGTGGAGCGGCCCATCATGCCGCCCAGGATCATGCCCGTC
>DATMYF010000145.1:0-30394 GCA_035561075.1 Bryobacteraceae bacterium | reverse complement strand
CCACTACGGCCTGCAGGTTGGCCGTGTTGACGGCTACGCGGAAGAGTTCGCGGTCGCCGGTTTCGCCGAATTCTTTGCCGGCCTCGCCCTTGCGCGCTACCCCTATGCCATCGACCGGGCCACGAGGCCGGGGGATAGGGTTGGTTAGCGGAGGGTTAGGCGGACTTGGGCGGTCATTCCGGGTCGGATAACGGGGGTGGGACTGGTGAAGTCGATGAGGGCCTGATGGTCCTGGATCGCAGAGATTGTGCCGGCGAGGCCTTCTCCGGGGATGTCGGCGAAAAAGAGCATGGCCTGCTGCCCGACGGTGAGTCGGGCTAAGGCGCTGGGGTCCGCCTCCACTACGGCCTGCAGGTTGGCCGTGTTGACGGCTACGCGGAAGAGTTCGCGGTCGCCGGTTTCGCCGAATTCTTTGCCGGCCTCGCCCTTGCGCGCCACCACGATGCCATCGACCGGGGAGTGGACTTCGGCGGCTTTGAGGTGTTCGCGGGCATCTTCAAGCTGCGCGAGTTTGTCGGCAAGGAGTTTCTTGGAGTTATCGAGGTCGGCCAGCATGGCGGCCACGCGTTCCTCGGCGTGGCGGGCCAGGGTGTCGAGGCTTTCGAATTCAGTTTGGGAGGATTGGGCGTCCTTCTCGGATTTCTCGTAAACCAGCCGGGGGGTGGCGCCTTCCCGGACGAGGACGCGCTGGCGCTGCCGGGCTTTGTCGGCACGCTCCATGTCGGACCGGGAGCGCTCCGCGTCGGCACGTGCGCGGGATGCTTCAAGACGCGCGGCCACAATGGCCGACTCCAGCTTGCTGATGCGCGCCTGCGCAGCTTCACTGGCCTGAGTGGCGCTCTCGCTCGCCTGTTCCAGCGCCTGATTCCCGACGCGCGCCAGCAACTGATCCTGGTAGACCTCATCCCCTACGTCAGCAAGAAACTCCTGGATTGTGCCGCTCACCTGGGCGGTGACGGCGACCACCTCGCGGGCCTGGATACGGACCGGGAGGCTGACGTCGGCGGGCGGCGGAGCGATGACGGCGGAGGCCTTGGCCGGCGGGGTCTTCCTCGCACTGCTCTGACGGAGCAGTCCTATGGCGCCAGCCACCAGAGCCGCGAGCACTACCAGAACGGGAACCACCAGCCATTTGGGGCGCGCCATACCCCGATCATAGCAACCGGACGCGACGTGACGGCTGAAGCTCAGTATGGGGCAGGCAGCGCGAGGGATGCACGTCCCAATGCCTTCTTCAGCAGGGCGATCGCGGTCACCTCGGGGACTTTCCGGACGATGCTGATTTCGGCCACCAGGAAGTGCCGGGCGCGTTCCAGCATGCGCTTCTCACGGAAGGACAGCGGTTTTTCGGCTTGCAGAATGAGCAGGCTCTTGAGCACTTCGGCGGCTTGCGTAAGGTTGCCGCTCTGCATCTTCTCCGTGTTCTCTTTGAACCGGTTTTTCCAATCGCCTGTGGTGTCACACGTGCCGGTGGCCAGAAACAGAAGAATGCGGTTGATCTCCTGCGCCTTGGCGATTTTCCGCAGACCCACATTCCCCACGTTCGAGAACGGGATCATGACCGTCATGGAATTGGAGCCGAGCCGTAACAGGTAAAACTTCTCAAGATCGCTCCCGAAGGAGCGGCTGGAGATATTCTCTATAATCCCAACCCCTTGGTTGGGATAGACAACCTTTTCGCCTATTTGAAAGGTCATTACGGGGCCCCCCACGCGCCACCGCCAACCTAACACCCGTGAGATATGAACGTACTGCCGCGAACAGCCAACCTGCCTGAGAACAGCATGCTACCCGAATAGGCGAGTTCTGTCAATAGAAAACATTTCCGGAAAACGGCTACCATTGGGCGTTTCGGAAGGCGGGACGGCCGCAACCCGTTCAGCCCAGCAGCTTGCGGACGGTGGCCAGGTTGCGGGCCATATCGGCCTCAATCGACCCGGAGGGCGCGGATGTCTCGAGGTTGAGAAAGCCCTCGTACCTGATATCGGCGATGGCTTTCAGGACAGCGGGGAAGTCGATATTGCCCTCCCCTATATAGCCGGGATTGTCCTTCAAATGGATCTGGCAGATGCGGTCTTTACCTAGCCAGCGAATCTCTTTTACCGGATCGAAGCCGGCGGCGGTGGCGTTACCGGTGTCGTAGTACGCCTTGACAGCCTTCGAACGCGAGCGCTCCATGATGCGGACGTTGTCCTCGGCCGAAATGGTGTTTTCGAGGCCCAGCAATACGCCGGAGCGGGCAGCTTCGGGGGCCAGTTCGCGGAGGGCGTCGCCGACGTAATCCATTTCCTCATGGGTCGTGAGGGCGCCTTTCCCGAAGAAAGGCAGGAGCATGACTTTGGCGTTGAGGCGGCGGGTGATCGGAATTCCATCCGCGATCCACTTCTGGCCGAGTTTGTCGCTCTTCAGCCAGTTGACATGAAGGATATCCAGACAGGTGCCCGCCAACGCGATGCCGTGCTCCCTGGCGGCGGCGAGGTAACGATCCTGCAGTGCCCGGTCCGCGAGGGGCAGGAGATCGCCCTGGGGTTTGCGGCCAATGCTGACTTCCACGCCCTCAAAGCCCAGCCTTTTGGCCAGGGCCACGGCTTCCACCTTGCCGGACAGGCGCAGGTTCCAGTCTGTGACGCCGATTCTGACGCGGCGTTTTGCCTGCGCGCCACAGAGTGCCGGTACAGCGGCTAAAGTCTGGACGAAGCTTCTTCTCGTGAGAGGCATGGGGATCTCCCGTGGAGGCAGTATAGCATCGTGGCCGGGCAGTGAACCCGTTAGTCGGCGGCGTCTTCGGAAACCGGAAGCCCTGCCCTTTCCGCGAGCAGGAGGCGCCGAAGACTTCGAAGATCGTTCAGGATGCGGCGGCTGCCGCCCATGTGGATAGATAGTTTCGCCAGGTTGTAAGCCACCAATTGGAGCGCCTGTTTCCGGCGTTCGGCGCCGTCCGCGGTGGCAACGGCGATATCGTGCTCCACCTCCCGACGGGCTTCCTCGATTGCTTCGGCCAGGAGTGCGACATACTCGTGGGAAGCTTCGATGCTGTCAAACGGGGTTTCGGGCCTATCGCTCAAAGCGCGCCTTTCCGAGCGAACCGGAGTTGCCGGCGCGGGCCGGATCCGGCTGCTCTCCTCGGGACTGGTGCCCATTATTCTCGCATAACTCAGCGGCGGCGCGTCCGTGGAAGCGGGTTTCCGGGTTAAGATCATTGCGAAACGTACCGGTACGACCCAAAGGAGCCCTCATGGAACGACGCCACTTTCTTGCCGCGATGGCGGCGCCACTGGGAGCGCAGGGACCGGACCGTATGCGGATCGCCTTCCTCGGCGGTGCGCATCCGCACACACCGGCGAAAACCGCGCTGGTACGGGATTCACCGCGCTGGGAACTGGCGGGCATCGCGGAAGAGGACGGGGCGGTACGGGAACAGTACGGGAAGACAGGGGTGCCGCTGCTCAGCCGGGAACAGATACTAAGGGACGCGTCGATCCGGGTAGTGGCGGTCGGGTCGGCGGTGAAGGACCATGCGGGGGACGCACGGCAGGCGCTGGAGGCCGGCAAACACCTGCATCTCGAGAAGCCTCCGGCGACCAGCATGAAAGAGTACCGCGGACTGGCGGACCTGGCGCGGCGCAAGGGCCTGCTGATGCAGATGGGGTACATGTGGCGCTACAACCCGGCGATCAATGCCGCGCTGGAACTGGCGCGTAAGGGCTGGCTCGGCGAGATCCACACGGTACGAGGTATGGTGGATATCGCGGTCGACGCGGAGGCGCGCCGCGCGCTGGCGCTCTTCGAAGGCGGGGTAATGTTCGAAATGGGCTGCCACTTGATCGACCCTACGGTGCGGCTGCTGGGACGGCCGACGGCGGTGAGGCCGGTTCTGCGGACCGACAACACTGTGGCGGTGCTGGAATACCCCCGGGCGCTGGCGGTGATTGGAAGCTCCGCGCTCCGGCCAAATGCGCCGCGCCAGCGCTCTTTCGAGGTACTGGGGACGAATGGCAGCGCGGTGGTGAGGCCCATTGAGCCGCCCGCCCTGGAGCTTGACCTGGCCAAGGCCGCGGGTCCGTACGCCGCCGGGCGCAATATCGTAAAGATGCCGCTTTACCGACGGTACGTGGACGATTTCACGGAACTGGAGCAGGCCGTGCGGCTCGGGAAGCCGCTTTCGGTTACCCCGGCCGAAGACCTGCTGGTACAAGAAACACTCCTGCGGGCCTGCGGGATGTGAACGTTTCCGAACAGCGGCGGGCTCCGCCGCATCATGCGTCGGGAGTGGCGGCCGGCGGCTTTAGAAAACGGTAGATCACCATGACGACCGCCATGGCCGGGACGGCCAGCAGCACCCCTACGAAACCAAACATGACGCTGGCAGCGAGCACGCCCAGGAAAACCCACCAGGGCGGCAGGTTGAGACGCCGCCCCATGATCCGGGGGCTGAGCCAGAAACTCTCCAGCAGTTGGGCGGCGGCGTAGACCCCCATCACCCCCATCGCAGGATACGGGCCCTTTACCATCCAGGTGGTTCCCGCGACGATCAGGATGGCCACTACTCCGCCGAAGACGGGGACAGCCTGGCCGAAGCCGACCAAGAGGGCCATGAGGGGCCAGAGCGGCACACGCAGCAGCGCGAAGCCGACGGCGTACACAGCACTCAGGATCAGGCATATCCGCAACTGCGCGCCGGCATAGTGCACCAGCACACCGCCCACCTCGCGCGCCAGGCGGCGGGCCGACCGGGGCTCCTCGGGAAGCGCCATATGGTTCAAGATGCAATTCCAGGGCCCTGTGTCATAATCTCATTTACATCATGCACTTTCGGAGACTTGCATGCGTGCTGCTGGGCACGTGGCTGGGCGGAATCGCGCTCGTGGCGGCGATTTCTGCGTATAACAGCCGGTCAGCGGATCGCCTGCTCGCGCAACCGGCACCGGCCGCATTGGAGCACCTCAAAACGGTCGGGCGTGGCAGCGTCCAGGAGCTGCTTCGGTATCATGTGTCCGAACAGAACCGCTGGTATCGGGAGTCCTGGGGAAGCATGCAGATCGGACTCGGGGTGGCAGTGCTGTTCATCCTGCTTTTCGGCACCCACGAGGGCAAGTTCCCTCTGCTGGGAGCGAGCGTGATGTTGGCAATCGCCGTGGCGGAGCGGTTCGCGCTTACGCCGGAGATCGTGGCCCAGGGGAGGCTGCTTGACTTCATGCCGCCGGGGTCGGGTGAAGCGGAGCGCGCGCGGCTGCTGGTGACGATGAGCGGGTATTACGGGCTGGAACTGGCGAACGCGGCTACCGGGGTCGTGCTGGGGGGAATGTTGCTGCGGAACCCGCGGCGGCGCTCAGGAGACGCCCGGTTCCAGATCGATGCGGTCAATGAGGCCGATTACCGCCATGTCAATCGGTGATTGAGGCCGGCCGACGGCGGTCATGGCGGCGAAGCCGTCGCTGACGAGCAGAACACGGTCGCCCACCCCGGCGCCCACGGAATCCAGCGCGACAAAGGGATCGCCTCGGTCCGAGCCATCCAGGTTGAGTGGCTGCACCAGCAGGATGGTCTGGCCTTCATGGCTGGGGTGCTTGTGGGTGGCGGTCAACTCCCCGACAACACGCCCGATCAGCATTTGAACTCCTTGCCGGCGGTGTGGATGGAATCAACGATCCCGACGATGCAGAGATCCGTGGGAACCTCGTCGGGAGAAAAGGCGAAGCTGGCTTCCCGGCCGCGGCACCAGTAGACGGTTTCACCGGTCCCGGCGCCGGTCCAGTCCGTGCAGAGCACGCGCCGACCGGAATCCTTGCGTTCGGGAGTGATGGGCTGGACCAATACCAGGCGATGGGCGGAGAGCCCGGGGTGCTTCACCGTGGACCAGACACAACCGACCACGCGGCCGAGGAGCATGGCTAATGCTTTCCATTCTCCAACTGCACATCGTCCACAATCCCGATAACGGCGGAATCGATGGGCTTGTCCTTGCATCCCTCGGCCATGCGGGCGGAACTGCCGGAAACGACGATGACGCGTTCCCGGGGCCCGGCACTGACCGTATCGACCGCGATCAGATAGCCGGCCTCGTCCTTGCCATCCGGGGAGACCGGCTTGATAACCAGCAGCGTCTTGCCTTCCAGGCGGGGATCCTTGCGTGTCGCCACGACGGTCCCCACCACGCGGGCGAGAATCATGATGCGCCTTGGGGTCCGCCGTTACTTGCCGGCCTGAGCCTGGGTCTTGCGAATGGGCAAGATGTCCTCAAGGCTCTGGTGCGGGCGCGGGATCACATGTACGGCGATCAGTTCGCCGACCCGCCGTGCCGCGGCTGCGCCGGCATCGGTAGCGGCGCGCACTGCCGCCACATCGCCGCGAACCATGGCGGTGACGTAGCCGGAGCCGATCTTTTCCCAGCCGATCAGCGTTACATTGGCGGCCTTAACCATCGTGTCGCAAGCCTCGATCATGGCCACGAAGCCGCGCGTCTCGATCATTCCCAACGATTCACCCATCTAGGAACTCCTCTCCAAATCAGAACCCGCGCGCTTTGAGAGCTTCGTCCACCAAGGCGACCAGCTCGTCGCGCGTCACGTAAAACCGCTCCTGCCCGCCATCGACGTCCTCGGCGACAACGGGGCAGCCCGGCACAGCGCCGGCCTTCGTCTTCACCCCGTATCGGGTGCGGGCATCGAACAGCTTCTCAACTTCCAGCTTGGGGAGCACCTTGGCTCCGCCCAGCATTTCCGCAACCAGGGAGATCCGGGCGAAATGCTCCACCGTCTCCATGCGGAAGAAGGCCTTGTAGACGTCCTCACCGTAGCATACCGCCCCATGATTGCCCATCAGGATGGCATCGTACTTGGGGATGTAGGGCAGCAGCGGATCGGTCAACTCATTCGTTCCGGGCAGGCCGTAGCCGGCCAGCGGCACGCAGCCCATCCCGATGATAACCTCCGGCAGCAGCGCCAGATTGAGCGCCCGGCCGGCCGCCGCAAAGCCGGTGGCCACGGGCGGATGCGCGTGCACTACGGCACGGATGTCCGGCCGTATGTTGTAGACGGTCAGGTGCATGGCGATCTCGGAGGTGCCTTCCTTGCGCCCCGAGATCTTCTTGCCCTGCATATCCATAATAATCAGGTCATCCGGGTGCATCATCCCCTTGCTGGTGGCAGTGGGGGTGGCAAGGATGCGGTCCTGGTCGAGACGGATGGTTATGTTGCCGTCGTTGGCGGCAACCCACCCTTTCTCAAAGACAAGACGGCCGATATCGATGATATCCTGGCGGTACTCTCGCTCGGTCTTTTCCATGAGGGACTTCCGATTGTAACAGAATGCACGCCGGAAGTTGTATAAGCCGGGCGGGTACAATGAAAGAACATGGATCCGCGCCGCATGTGCCCGAACTGCCGGGCATTCATCACCAATAAAGACAAGGTGTGCCCCTACTGCAACGAGCGGGTGTCACCGCGGGCGGTCGAGCGCCGGGATCCCGGCCAGATCCTGGGCGGCCTCGTGCCCCACGCGGCGTTCATCACGGTGATGATCCTGGTGATCAACCTGGGGCTGTATATCGCTACCACGATATTCAGCATGCGCTCGGGGAATGAGCAGGCGTTCATGGGGATTGACGGGCGCACGCTATTCGAGTTCGGGGCCAAGCACCGCGATGCGATCCTGCTGGGGCAGTGGTGGCGGCTGGTGACAGCGGGGTTCCTGCATGGCGGTATCCTGCACTTCGCCATCAACTCGTGGGTGCTGTTCGACCTGGGGGCGCAGGCGGAGGAGAATTACGGGTCGAGCCGCATGATCGTGATCTACTTCATCGCCACGTTGCTGGGGTTCATGGCGAGTGCATGGTGGAGCCCCTCGCTCTCAGTGGGGGCATCGGCCGGAATTTTCGGACTTCTCGGGGCCATGATCGCGCTGGGAATGAAGCACCCCACCGGAGCGGCCGCGGCGGCGCGGGCGCAATACGTGCGGTGGGCCGTCTACATGCTGCTTTTCGGGCTGCTGCCCGGGTTGCGGGTAGATAACGCCGCACACATCGGCGGCCTGGTGGGCGGCTTCGCGACGGCATGGATAGCGGGCACACCTTACCTGGCACGTCCAGCGATAGAGGGTTTCTGGCGGATTGCGGCGGGTGCATGCACGGCGATCGCGGCGTTGAGCTTCGTGAGCATGTACCTGTGGCTATCCGCGAGGTAAGGGCCGCAGGCAAGCACCCGCCCGCTCGCTATGCCCGCACGGCGGCTCCGCGCGCCACCTCTATGGCAGTACGGCAGAATGCAGGCAGGTCCTCGGGTTTGCGGGAGGTGACCAGGTTCCCGTCCGCCACCACTTCGGAATCTTCCCAACGGGCACCGGCGTTGATGACGTCGTCTTTTATGGCAAAAAAGGAAGTAGCGCGCCGGCCCTTCAGGATTCCTGCGGAACAGAGCACCCACGGGCCGTGGCAGATGGATGCCACCAGCTTGCCGTCGCCGTCGAGTTCCCTCACGAAGCGGACCGCGGCGGGGTGGCGGCGGATGTGGTCCGGCGCGTAGCCCCCGGGAACGATCACGCCGTCGAAATCGGCGGCATTCACCTGGTCGAAGGCCATTTCCGCTTTAACCGGATAGCCAAGTTTACTGCCGTAGGTTTCGCCCGCTTTCGGCCCTACCGTCACGACCTGCGCGCCGGCCTCCTGGAACCGAAACAACGGGTACCAGACTTCCATCTCCTGGTAGAGCACGTCCACCAGGACAGCAATGCGTTTCCCCTTGAGTTCCATCCCGTTATCTTACCCTGTGACCGTAGCGGTTCGAGCGCGCCAGCAGCTCGAACATGCGGTAAACCGTACGGGTAGCTTCGGGCACCGGTGTATGGCGGTCGTCAATAAAAGCTGACATTACGCTGAGGACGAAAGGGCGGCCGGGGAGAAACACGATGCCGGTTTCGCCGCGAACGCCGGGAATCTGGCCGGTCTTGACGGCTGTCGGGGTATCGGGCGGCAGGCCTTCCCTGAAGCCGCCGTTGACGCGCTTCATGATATCGATGATTTCTCGGGAGGCCTCCTTATCCACGATCTTCGCGCGGTAAATCTGCTCGACGAGGCGGGCCATTTCGTTGGGGGTGGAGGTGTTCTCGTCGTCGCGCAGGGCGGCGGCGCCATCCATCATGGCCCGGCGAAGGCGGGTGGCCGGGAAGCCGTGCTCGTCCATCATGCGATTCACCCGCGCCATCCCGGCCATCCGGATGCACTGATTCGTGGCGGTGTTGTCGCTGTCCACGATCATGGCGGTGAGGAGTTCCCGGACTGTGAGGGTGACGGGTCCGTTCTTGAGCGTGAACTGGAGACGGCCGCTGCCGCCTACGGCGTCCTGAGGTGCGAGGGTGACTTTGTCGGTTAGACGGAAATCGCCGCCGCGCTCGGCCTGAAACATGCGGACCAGGATGGGGATTTTGATGACGCTGGCCTGGGCGAAAACGGTATCACCATGGAGCGCGAAGGAGTGGCCGGTCGAGAGATCGATAGCGGCCACACCGAGCGCCCCCTCGAAACCTTCGTCGAAGCGGCGCAACTCCGCGAGCGTCTTGGCCTCGAGCAGTGCGGCGGGGTCGGTCTGGGCCCATGCGGCCGCGGAGAGCAGGAGGATGCAGAGGATCCTTGGCATTTCGCGCCCATGGTAGCGCAGGACGGCGAACCATGGCCGCGCCGTTTGGGCGGGCTCTAGTAAACTGGAAATGCTGGAATCCGCATGAAATCCGCCTTTCGCCCCACTGGGTGCCCGGCGGCGATGTGGTGCTTGCGGCGCACATGGTGAAGGAGACAACGCAATGAGACGTTTGTGGTGCGCGCTCGCCCTGTGCGGCGCGGCATTGGCACAACAGAAAGCCCCCACGGTAGAGGACGCCCGGCGGTTCATCGAGAACGCCGAGCGGCGCATGATGGAGCTTTCCGAGGAGGCCGGGCGCGCGGAGTGGGTGAAATCGACGTACATCATCGAGGACAGCGAGATCCTGGCGGCCAAGGCCAACGAGCGCGCCATCTCCGCCACGGTGGCGTTCGCGAAAGAAGCGCCGCGCTACGACAAGCTGAAGCTGCCGCCGGAGCTGGCGCGCAAGATGCGACTGCTGAAGGTGGCCCTCACTCTGGCGACCCCGGCGGATCCCAGGGAGGGGGCGGAGCTGACCCGCATTGTAGCGGGGATGGAAGGGCTCTACGGGCGCGGCAAGTATTGCCCGGAGGGCAAGAGCGATTGCCTCTCGCTCGATGAGATCACCCGCATTATGGCGAACGAGCGGGATGCCGCACGGCTGCTGGATGTGTGGCGCGGTTGGCACACAATCGCACAGCCGATGCGGAAGGACTACACCCGGTTCGTCGAGCTCTCGAACAAGGGCGCGCGCGAGCTGGGGTTCGCCGATACCGGGGCCATGTGGCGTTCCAAATATGACTTGCCGCCGGACGCGTTCGCGAAGGAACTCGACCGCCTCTGGGACCAGGTGCGGCCGCTCTACCTTTCGCTGCACGCGTACGTGCGGTCGCGGCTGCGGGAAAAATACGGCGATGCGGTGCCGGCAAACGGGCCGATCCCCGCGCACCTGCTGGGCAACATGTGGGCGCAGGACTGGGAGAACGTCTACGAACTGGTGGCGCCGGCCAACGCCGACCCCGGCTATGATTTGACGAAAATCCTGAAGGGCCGCAGCTTCGAGGCGAAGCAGATGGTGCGGTCCGGGGAGCGCTTCTTTACGTCCCTCGGCCTGGCGCCGCTGCCGGATACGTTCTGGACGAGGTCGCTGTTTACCAAGCCGCGCGACCGCGAGGTAGTGTGCCACGCGAGCGCCTGGAACGTGGACAATGTGGACGACCTGCGGCTCAAGATGTGCATCGACATCACCGGTGAGGATTTCGCCACCGTGCACCACGAACTGGGCCATAACTTCTACCAGCGCGCCTACAACAAGCAGCCGTTCCTCTTCCGCGACAGCGCCAACGACGGCTTCCACGAGGCGCTGGGTGACACCATCGCGCTCTCCGTCACGCCTGAATACCTGGTGAAGATCGGGCTGCTCGAGCAGGCGCCGGACGCCTCGAAGGACATCGGGTTGTTGCTGCGCCGGGCGCTCGAGAAGGTGGCATTTCTGCCGTTCGGGCTGATGATCGATCAATGGCGGTGGAAGGTGTTTTCGGGCCAGATCACACCGGCCGAATACAACCGGACGTGGTGGGACCTGCGGCTGAAGTACCAGGGCGTGGCGCCGCCCGTAGCGCGCACGGAGGCGGAATTCGACCCGGGCGCGAAGTATCATGTGCCGGCCAACGTGCCGTATACGCGCTACTTCCTGGCGCACATCCTACAGTTCCAGTTTCACCGCGCGCTCTCGCAGACGGCCGGTTGCACGGAACCGCTCAACCGGTGTTCGATCTACGGCAACCAAGAGGCGGGGCGCCGCCTCGCGGCCATGATGGAGATGGGGCAGAGCCGGCCGTGGCCGGAGGCGCTCGAGGCCCTCACGGGACAGCGCCAGATGGACGCCACCGCCATCCGTGATTATTTCGCTCCCCTTCAGAAATGGCTCGATCAACAAAACCAGGGCAAACCGGTCGGGTGGTAACGGCCGCAGCCCCGGCGCGGATGCCGTGGCGCCGGTGGGTGGAGACGGCGGCGCGGGGCGGCGCTGCTGATGGCGATTGCGCTGATGGCTTTTCCGGTGCGATACCACGCATCGGAACGGGGCTCAACGGGTCATGGGCCTTCGCGCTGAACTGGTTTGCGGCGCACGGGTTCGATGTGACGTTCACGTACGGGCCGCTGGCTACCTGATCGTGTTTGTGGCAGCCGCGGCTTGGACGGAATTCGCGCGCACATTCCCGCGTGGCGGCTGGCTCTGTTCGCCGTGCTGTTCGCGGGTGGGGTGCGGGTGTTCCACGATTTCGGCTATGCGGGACCGGACATGTTCATCGGGTTCACCGCCCTGCTGCGCGGCGGCGGTGACAGCGGGGGCACTGCTGCTGGTGAAGCTCAGTTCCGGGATCCTGGCGTTAAGTGCTGCGGTGCTGTTTGCAGCGGCTGGCATTGGCGGATCGCGGGCGCTCATGGCGGGCTGTTGCGATCGCGGCGCTGTCTACCTCATCCGTACCTGACATGGCGCGGTCCGTGCGCGCGGGGGAGCGAGGCGGGCACGGGCGCCTGACAGCATCACTGGCGATCGGGGCGGTGTACGCGGTTCTCGCGGCGGTGCTGTGGTTCACTAGGCAGCCCTCGGCGGCGCTCGCGATTGCGGGGCTGGGGCCTCTGTTCCTGGTGTTCAAGCATTCCTTCGTGCGGCCGTCCGGGCACGTCGAAATCTATTTCCGCTTCGTGCCGCTGCTGGTGGGGCTGGTGCGACTGTTCACCAGGTTCGACCGGCGCCGATGGTGGGCAGTGGCGGCTCCATTGGAGTGGTGTGGTGCCCGCGGTCGGGGTGACCGGAGGAGTACTTCCGGACCCGGGCGATGGCGGCGGTGCTGCGGACGACGGAGACGCGAACCGCGCTGGCGGCGCAATCGGGGAGCGCGCTTTGGGCGCAGCGACTGATGCGGAATCGCTCGAAGGGGGCCGCGCGCCCGCTCGGGTGCTGCTGGAGTGGGGCGCCATTGACGGACACCATCCGCTGCTATGCCGGCGACAACGCTGGCGCTCTACCGCCATTACGACTTCGACAGCGTGCATGGCCCTAGGACCGTGGCCGGGCCTGATGGCGCGACTCACCTGAAGCCGACACTGGCCGGGGCGGCGCGAGGCGCTTCCTGCTGCGGTTACCGGGGTTGGATGCGATGCTGTCGTCCGAGGATGGGCATGCGATGGGGGCGCGGGTGCCGCCGTTCGTACGCGCAAACCTGGAGGAGGCGCGGGCGCTGTTCGAGCGCAATGAGGCAGCGGCCAATTACGATGCATCCCGGCGGGCGATTACGGCACGGCCGAGGCTGGCAAGATCGAAATCATCAACGGATTGGGGGCGCTCGATTACAGACCTGCCGAGGTGGTGGATGTGCCATCACAGGGTTACGTAGTGATCAGCGGGCGGGCTATCGACCAGCCGTCAGCAACCAGCCGAGCCACGCCTGTGCGTTGTCCGACAATGCGCGGTGCTTCCATCCCGCGATTCCCCCCAGTGGCAGACCGCATTCGTAATGTTCACCGCATAGGCCGTAGACCTGCTGCCCTGAACCTCGGGGAAACTCTCAATGTTTGCGAAACGACAACTCGGAGTGTTGGCGTTTGCTTCGGCTTTGACTCTGGCGGGATCTCTGCCGCTGGGTGCACAGCAGGAACAAACGCCACCTCCCGATAACACGAAGACGAATAAACGGGACCGCGCAAAATCGGAGCCCACTGCGGATCAAGGAAGCAACAAGGTTGCTGATCGCAAGATGATGCAGAGCATTCGCAAATCGGTCATGGATGACAAGTCACTCTCAACCTACGCCCATAACGTGAAGATCATCGCTCATGGCGGCAAAGTGACGTTGAAAGGGCCGGTCCGTTCGGAAGAAGAGAAGCGGAACGTGGAGCAAAAGGCCACTGAAGTAGCCGGCGCCGGCAACGTGACTAGCGAAATCACAATCAGACCCCGGCTACCGGAATGAAGATATCTCTGTTCTAATGCCCGAGAACACGGGTACTAAAGACTTTGCTCACGAGAAGCACACCAAAGCTCCCGAAGGGGCGGCCACCGGAGCCGGTACTGGCGCGGCCGTTGGGGGCACGCTCGGGCTCCTGGCGGGAATTGGCGCACTCGCCATCCCGGGTGTTGGACCGTTCATCGCTGCCGGTCCGATTATGGGAGCACTGGCTGGAGCCGGCACAGGCGGTGTCGTCGGTGGCCTGATCGGCGCCTTGGTGGGGATGGGAATTCCGGAATACGAGGCCAAACGGTATGAAGGACTTGTGAAAAAAGGCGGTATTCTGGTTTCCGTCCATTGCGACGATTCGGACTGGGTGAAACGCGCCAAAGAGATAATGGAGCGGACCGGCGCTGACGACATTTCTTCGGCCGGTGAATCCGGGGCTGACTACGCCGAAAGCGATAAGCCTCGCGTTCGACACGGTGGGGAGGGCGGTTACTAAAGTCCGGGTTTCGAAATCGTGACTCGGGTACGGCACCGGCAGCCGCATTGCGGCTGCCGGCCGGCCGGTACCTACGACAGGACGATCTTCTCTTTGGCCTTATCCCACGACGCGTACTTGCGGCGGCGGAAGGAGGCCACTCCCATTTCGCAGGCCACCACCGCGCGGTAGCCAAGTTCGGCATCGCAGTTGAGGGGCTCGTTGCGGCGGATGGCGCTTTGCAGGTTGGCGTGGTGCAGGCCGACGTCTTCGCGGCCTTTCTTCTGAAAGGTGATTTCCTGCATGTCCTTGGCGTATTCCTGCTGCGGGGTGATGGTGAAACCCGTGCGGGTGAACTTCAGCGTCGCCTTGTGGCCGCGGAGTACGTGGTCCACGGGGGTGTCGTTCGCCATGGATGAGACCAGCAACACGTTAGGACCGCCCGGGTATTCCAGCATGATATTGAACGTATCGGGGATCTCGGCGATGCTCTGCTTGAAGTGGAATTTTCCACCGCTGCCGACGGCGCGCTCGGGGAAGCCGAGGTCGAGCGCCTTGATGATGCGGGTGACGCGGTGGACGAAGAGGTCCGTGGCGATGCCGCCGGAGTAATCCCAGTAACGGCGCCACCGGAAGTAGCGCTCGGGATCCCAAGCGCGCTTGGGGGCGGAACCAAGCCAGGCTTTCCAATCGAGGTTTTCGCCGGGACGGGCGTCGGCATCAACGGGGTAGAGCCAGAAGTCATCTTTGTAATTGCGGGAGTAATCGATCTGCGCAATTACCACGTCCCCGAGCACGCCCTTTTTCACGTAATCGCGAGCAGTGATGTACGAATCGTCCGAGGTGCCCTGCACACCGACCTGCAGCTTGAGCTTGGTCCCCTTCAGCTTGGCAATCAGCTTTTTGGACTCCTCGCTGGTGTGGGTCATGGGTTTCTCGACGTAGACGTGTTTGCCGGCGTCTATCGCATCGAGTGCCATCTGAAAATGCCAGTGCTCAGGGGAAGCGATCAGAACGTAATCGATGTCCTTCACCGCGAGCAGTGAGCGGTAGTCCTTGTAAGGTTTTCCGCCGGTGATCTCGACGGCCTTCTGAAGGCGCTTGTCATAGACATCGCAGACGGCAACGATTTCAATATTCTGGGCCTCTTTATTCCTGACGAGGGTGCGCATGTGCCCGGTGGCCATCCCGCCGCACCCGATGACGCCGATGCGCAGGCGCTCGTTTGCCCCCTGAGCACGCGCGTGGCTGCGGGCCGCGAGCAGACCGGCGGCCCCGCCGAGAAACATTCTACGATCCATGCCTCAATTGTACACGGATGCACAGGATGGAACTCTACTGCCGGGTGAGTTCCACCCACTGGGTAACGGCGCCAGCGGGGCGCGGCCGGCCCATTTCGGAGGTGGCGGACACCGGGCCGTTCAGCACGTTGCCGCGCGGCGTGAGGGTGAATTGCAGGACCCGCGGCCCGCGCGCGCACTCCTCGATTCCGAGGTCGCCCGGCATGCGTCCGCGGATCGCAACGCCGTCCCAGCGGGTGTCGTTCCACAACATCTTCAACTGCGTGCCGAGTTGGGCGTGGACATCGCCGGATTCGAGAATCCGCACGGTGAGGGGGATCTCGGCCTTGTAGGTGGAGAGGTGCCCCTTCCACGAGCCCAGCAGTTGCTTGGGGATGGGGAGATTCGGGGCGGACGGCTGGTTCCGCGAAGGCTTCCAGGCAGGCAGCAGGGCTGACACAATCTGGTCCGCGATGCGCTGCGGCAGCCCGGCGCTGGCGTTCGAAAGCACCACCACGGCGAGCTTCTCGGACGGCACCATGCGGAGGTCGGTGAGAACGCCCGGCATGCCGCCGGAGTGGGAGACAATGCGGCCGGCCGGATGGTCATCCACCCTCCATCCCACCCCGTAGCCGGAGTTCGCGCCGATAGCGGCGGTGGGGTTCTGCATGGCGTCAATGAGGTCGTCCGGCAGGATGGGCTTCTGCTCGGGGAGGTGTGCCTTCAGGTGGAACATAGCGAAGCGCACCAGGTCGTGAGCACTCGACCAGACCGCGGAGGCGCCGTCGTGATCGAACTCGTAAGGTGGGATGGGCAGGCCGTCGGAGCCGTAGCGCACGGCGGCATAGTCTTCCAGCTCGGGGCCGAAGTCCACGGATGTCCGGGTGAGGCCCAGGGGAAAGAACACGGAAGTGCGCATGAACTCGGCGAAGCTCCTGCCGGAGGCGCGCGCGATGACGTGATCGAGGATGCCATAGCCCAGGTTCGAATAGCTATAGCCCTCGCCGGGCGCGGCCACGAGGTTGCCGAAGCGCAGGATGGTTTCGTCCCGGGAGGGCGGGCGGTTAGGCTCGCCGCGATAGAAGAACTGGAAGTGCAGGGGGAGTCCGGCGGTGTGGTTTGCGACGCGGCGTACGGTGGCCTGCGCAGCGTCGCCGACGCGCGCCCGTACTTTGGCGCTGCCCAGGTAGTCGTTGACTGGCTTATCGAGAACGATGGCACCCCGCCGCACCAGCACCATCAAGCCGGTGGCGGTGAAAGGCTTTGAAATAGAGGCCAGGGAGTACATGGTGTGGGCGGTAGCGGGAATACGTTTCTCGCGGTCGGCCCAGCCGAAACCTTCTTCCCAGACGATTCGGCCATCGCGGGCCACCGCCACCGCGACTGACGGGACGGAGGTTTCTGCAAGTTGACGGCGGATGGAGTCGCGCACGCCTTCGAAGGGGTCCGCGGCGTGAAGCGCGGGCAAGAGCAGCATGAAGGCAGCAAGGTCCCGGAGCATAGAGAGGTAGTATAGCTGGTCGTTGGGTCAGGGCCGCCCTTCGGCGACAAGCTTGGGAAGACTCCAGCGGCCGCTGATGGCCTCACCGCCGGTGGCGCGGACGAGCGGCTTGAGGGCTTCGAAGGTTGCCACGGGCAACGGGTCCGCGAGGGTGCTGACGGGCGGGGTGGGGCCTCGCATGGTGGGGGGCGTCTGGACGTTGCGGAGTTCGGGATCGACCGGATAGCTCTTGGCCACCGCGACGGCATACAGGCGTGCACCAAGGGAGGCTGGAGCGGCGGCGCCGGAGTGGTCCTCGGAGCCGAACAGGAGCACGATGGTGCCGCCCGAGGGAAGCAGACGCGCGGCTTCCCCGAGCGCCGCATAGACCCGGGCTCCCGGCACCCGGTCAAGGCCCGGCCAACGGGTGCGAACGTAGCTTGGGCTGCGCACGGCGCGGACGAGCTTCCGCCGGTCGTCGGTGAAGTCCTGGCGCAGGCGCGTCTTACGGGAGAAGGTCATGATCGCCATGCGGTCCCCGGGCTTGAGCGTGGGGACGTCGATCAAGCGGAGCGCGGGCTCCATGCCCGGCGTGTCTTCAAGGAGCAGCACAATGTCACCGGCCGCGGCCGAAACTGCGGCGAGCAACAGCACAGGTAGTGCCCGTCTCGTACCCCCAGTCTAATCCGAGGTGCGGCAGCGGAGGGGCTATACTGGCGGGAGTCGCGACTTTTCCGCGCGGGGGAACTTCCCGAAGGCCGCCCGCGTATTTCGGAAGGAGCATTATGACTGCTACTACATCTGTGAAACTGGACCGCATCGAGGAGCTGTTGGCGGAAAAGGGTTACGAAGTCGCCCAACAGGGCGAAGGCATTCTCCGGATCAGCGAACCGGGCAGCGGAATCGCGCTGCAGGCGGCACTCGAGGGCGGCATCCTGTTCTTCTCCCTCACCTGCGTAACGGTGCCGCGCATGGCGATTACAGCGGAGCTGATGCGCAAAATGTTGGATGCCGCCAATGGCATATCCACGTCTAATTTCCAGCTCTACGACACCGGCGACGGCAAAACCGCCATCACCCTGAACAACTTCTGCAAACTGCAGGACCTGGGCGCGGATGACGAGGACGATATTCTCGCCTGCGTACACTTCCTGTTGGTGGACGTGGTTGAAGCGCGCCGGCTCATCGGCGGCATGGTGATGTAACGGAGGACACACATGGGATTCATTTCTGACGTTTTCAGCCGCGCGGGACGCATTATGCGCGGGCAGGCAAACCAGGCCGTTTCGGCCGCGGAGGACGCCAATTTCGAGGCCACCGTACGGCAGACCGTGGCCGACATGAAGACCGAGCTGAATAAGGCCGTGCGCGCCTCCGCGATGGCGATGAGCAATTACAACCGCCTGGAGGCCGAGTACGACAAGTACGCGCGGCAATCGGAAGAGTGGAAAGCGCGGGCAGGTAAGGCGCTCGACGCCGGCAACGAGGACCTGGCCCGCAAGGCGCTGGGCAGGAAGGCGGAGTGCGACCGGCAGGTAGGGTCTCTTCAGAGTTCCGTGGATGCGGCACGGCAATCGAGCGAGACGCTGAAGCAGCAGGTTTCCGAGCTGAAGCGCAAGATCGACGAGGGCGAGCGCACGGCCACTACGCTGGTGGCGCGGAAGAACGCCGCGCAGGCGCAACGAAAGGTCTCGGAGGCGCTGGCGGGCGTGGGGAGCGCGGATAACGCGTTTGCCGCATTGGGGCGCTTCGAGGAATCCGTGGCGCGCGAGGAGGCCACCGCCAAGGCCTTCAACCAGATCGCCGAAACCGGACAGGATCCGGACCTGGAGAAGGAGTTTCTGGCGCTCGAAGGGCGCGGTGTGGACGACGAACTCGAGAAGCTGAAACGCGAGCGGCAGTTGCGTCCGCCGGAGATCCCCATTGCTCTGCCTTCTCCGGGGGAAAAGACCGCGGGGCGGTAAATGATTACCCTTACCGTTATCGCGCTGCTCGGCATTTTGTTGATCATTGTGCTGCGCGAATTGCGCAAGCCGGAGCAGCCTTCGTGGCGCAAATCTGCTCCGGCCAAGCCGGCCGAGGACCTTGGATCGACGAAGATCACGGACGCGCGAGGAGGTGATGCCATTTCCATCGCGGGGGCGGGCCAGGAGTTCCGCGACCTGGATTTCACGGTGGAGAGCCGCAAATCCTACCAGGTGGGGCAGCGCGAGTGGATCGAATTGCGCGGCACCTACAGCGAGCGGCGCGTGCTGCTTCTCATCTCCGTTGCCGAAACCGTGGATGCATACGTGGTGACCGACCAGGACTACACCCTGGCCGATCTCCAACTCAGTGAGGACGACCTCGCGCAGATCGATGAGCGCCAGAACCCCGATGACAACTTCCAGTTCGACGGCAAGGTCTGGCATTACGGCTTCAGCAAGGAGTTCGTGCTCGACAACCGGGGCGGCAACTTTTACGGGTGGGTGTTCCGGGAGGAAGGCGGCGCCCACACCATGCTCATCCGCAAAGCGGAGGGGGAGCCCTTTACGGCGGTGATCGGCGCGCGGGTGAACCCGGCGGATATTACCGTTTACCGGGCTTGATGGAGCCATGTCCAAGGGTGGTTTGAGATTTCTGGCGGCCGTCCTGACGACCGGGATCGTGGTGGTCCCGTTTTTGGGGCTGGATAGCCTTCCGCGCGACCTGCGAAAGCAGATCGACACCGAGCGGCAGACGTACGCGGCCGCCCGGGTGCAGTTTCAACAGGCACGCGGCGAGGTGGAAGGCGGGCTCCGCGCGGAGCCCGCGCTGTTCCGTACGCGCAACATGGCGGTGCTCTTCCCCGAGCGCCTGCGCAAGGCGGAAGCCGCGCTCTCCGAGGCCGACCGAGAGATCGCGGAGCTGACGCGACTGCGGGAGGCCAACCGCCGAGGGGACCGCGAGGAAGCCGAACGGCTGCTCAAAGACGCGCGTGCGCGGCGCTCGGCGGCACTTTCGGAAGCCGTCGCCGTACAGGCGGAGGCCAAACGCTGGCTGGAGTTGAAGCGCGGGCTGCCCCGCATGGAGCAGGACCTTCGCGCGGTGCGCGAGGTGGACCTTTCCGCGCTGGATGCGGCGGTCCGGAAAGCCCAAGCCGACTGGCCCGAAAAGAAGGACGATCTCGAAGCCCGGCTGGCGGCCGTACACGCCATTCCGGAGCGGGCCACCCGGGCATGGGAGGCGAGCGGTCCACAGCGGCTGCTGGCTTCGGCGGGCCGTTACGACGCGCTTGACTACACCGCCCTGCTCGGCGCTTTTGAGACCATCCGGAATGCCCGCTCGGAGCTGCCCAAACAATCCCAGGAACTGACGGCGCGCACCGCACAGTTGTATACCGGCTGGGACAAGGTGCTGGTGGACATGGAGGTCCGCCGCGCCGGCGAAACCCGCGACTACCAACAGAAAATCCGCACGGTGACGACGAAGGATGGCAACGTCACCTCGGATGAGAAGTGGATTGAGGTTCCCCGCGCACAGTACGAGGCCTTGGAGCGCAACCTGGGGATGGCAATCGAGCACAAGTCCCCGGGGAAGTACGATTCCGAAGCCGAGCGCGTGGCACAGCCGGCGGGCTTCGCCTACATGGCGCCGCCATCGGAGGGCCGCAACCAGTACGGGTATTGGGAGCGACGCGACGGCCAGAGCTTCTGGGTCTGGTACGGGCAATACGCGCTGCTGCGCGACCTGCTGTTCAACCGCGATTACCGCGCGCCGGACACCCGCGAGTATGAAAGCTATCGCAACGACCGCCGCAGCGGCCGGACCTATTATGGCCGCGACGAGCGCAACGAGCCGAAGTACGGAACATCCGGCTCGCGCACTCAACAGGGCTATTCCGGCAGCACCTACGCACGCGGCGGCGGCTTCCGGGATTCCGAATACGCCACGCGCGGCGGGGGCTACAGCGGCTCCCAATACGAGACGCGCGGCTACCGCAAGGAGCGCGATGCGGCGACGCCACCGCGCCAGGGGAGTTGGCGGCCGGATTCGGGGCGCGGCAGTTTCCGTCCCTCGCCGCCCAGCGGATGGTCGTCGGGCGGGCGGTCGTTCGGCGGAGGGCGCAGTTTTGGGGGCGGAGGCCGGAGTTTCGGCGGAGGCGGCGGGCGGCGGCGGTAGTTGCTGCCGCTTGTGACTTAAGTCATATTTCCGGCGGGCACCTCGCATTTATCGTGTCTACATGACACGTCAGGAAAACCACTCCGGGCTGTGGAAGCACGGATTACTCATCACGCTCCTATTCGGGTTCACCGTCATGATCATCGGGGGGGTGATGATGTACCGCGGCCGCGCCCCGCTGCCGGAGACCGTAGTTGATCCATCCGGCCGCACCCTGTTCACCGGCACGGAGATCCGCGAAGGCCAGGACCTGTTCCGCAAACGCGGCCTGATGAATTACGGTTCGGTGCTGGGCCACGGCGCTTATCTCGGCCCCGACTATACGGCCCAGAGCCTGCACTGGATGACCGAGGGGATGCGCAGCCGCGTGGCTGCCGATTACGACGCGCTCGACACCGCACGGAAGGCTGGGATCGACGCTGCGATCGCCGAGGAGTTGAAGGTAAACCGCTACAGCGACGGTGTGCTGCGATTCACCCCCAGCCAGGCCGCCGGGTGGGACCTCATCGTCAGCCGCTATCATAAGCTGTTCGCCGAGGGCGAAGCGGAACGCGCGCTGCCCAAGGGCGCGCTGCTGCCCGATCGCGAGGGCGGCAACGACCCCGCGCTACAGGCTGCCGCCGCGAAGAAGCTGGCCGCCTTCGCTACCTGGACCGCCTGGCTGTCGGTGACGAAGCGCCCGGAAGCCAACCACTCCTACACCAATAACTGGCCGTACGATAAAGCCGCCGGCAACACCGCCACGGCCGGGTCCATGATGTGGTCCGCCGCGAGCGTCGCGACCCTGCTGATGTTCCTGGCGCTGATCCTCTACGTCCACCACCGGTACCGGCTCGGCATGGAGGACATCGAAAATCCGAACCTGAAGTTCAACGTCGCCACCATGGCGATTACGCCCTCGCAGCGCGCGGCGGCCAAGTACTTCGTAGTGGCGCTGCTGCTCTTTCTGGTGCAGGCCATGCTGGGCGGCAAAATGGCCCACGATTATGTGGACGGCTCCAGCTTCTTCGGCATCCCCATTGCGCACAACCTGCCCTTCAACATCGCGCGCACGTGGCACCTGCAACTGGCCATCTTCTGGATTGCCACCGCATGGCTCGGGATGGGGATCTTCATCGCCCCGCTGGTGACCGGCCGCGAGCCGAAGCACCAGCGCACCCTCGTCAACATCCTGTTCGGCGCACTGGTGGCAGTGGTGGTGGGGAGCATGGCGGGAGAATATCTCTCGGTGAAGGGGATGCTCGGCGAAACCTGGTGGTGGCTGGGCACGCAGGGCTGGGAGTACCTGGAACTCGGTCGCCTGTGGATGGTGCTGCTCCTGACGGGCATGGGGATCTGGCTGTTCATTGTGTTCCGCGGGCTGCGCAGCGCGCTGAAAGCGGAATCGGACCGCGGTGGCCTCACACACCTCCTGCTTTACTCCTCGGCGGCTATCCCTGTTTTCTACTGCTTCGGCCTTTTCGTGGACCGCAACAGCCATATCACCATGGCCGACTACTGGCGCTGGTGGCTCATACACCTCTGGGTAGAGGGCATGTTCGAGGTCTTCGCGGTGGTGGTGATCGGGTTCCTGATGGTACGGCTCGGCCTCGTGACGGCCCGCTCCACGCTGCGCGCCACCTACTTCCAGCTTACGATCCTGCTGGGTAGCGGGATCATCGGCACGGGCCACCACTATTACTGGATCGGCGCGCCGGAGGCCTGGATCGCGTTGGGCAGCGTCTTCTCGGCGCTGGAGGTCATCCCGCTCTCGCTGCTCATGGTGGAGGCCTACGGGCAGTACCGGGTAATCAAGGCGGGCGGCATCGAATTTCCCTACGCCGCGTCCTTCTGGTTCCTGGTGGCAACGGCGTTCTGGAACCTGTTCGGCGCGGGCGCGCTGGGCTTCCTCATCAACCTGCCGTTCGTGAGCTACTTCCAGCACGGCTCGTTCCTTACGGCGGCCCACGGGCACGGCGCCCTGATGGGGGTCTACGGTATGCTGGCTATCGCACTAGCGATGTTCTCGCTGCGCAACATCGTGCATCCGCGGTGTTGGAAAGAGAAGTGGATCATGACGGGTTTCTGGGGCCTGAACATCGGACTGATGGGGATGATCGTGATCACGCTGGTGCCGGTGGGGGTGATGCAGGCTGTGGAGTCGTTCGAGCACGGCTTCTGGTCGGCGCGATCCCTGGAGTTCTACCGGCAGCCGGTGGTCCACACTCTACTGTGGCTGCGGATCGTGCCGGACATGATCTTCCTGTTCGTGGGGATCGTACCGCTGGTGGCCGCGGCATGCTACGGGTTCCTGAACCTGCGGCGGGCGGAGCAGCCGGTGGAACTGGAGATCGAGAGCGCCCAGGACCTAGCAACCAGCACCCGTCTTTAGCGCCAGTTCATAGAGCTGCCTGCCCAGGGCACCCGCGGGGATGAGGAGATCGTCGCGGGTGGCCAGGTGGGTTTGGGGCACCACCGCAAAGATGGGGAGGCTCATTAACGATTCGATTTCCCCGACAGTGAAGCACATTTCCCTCGGCGCCTGGTTCAATACCAGGCGCATTTTTTCGGGCGGGACGCCATCGCGTTGTAGTTGGTCCAAGAGGCGGCGGGTGTGATTGAGCGCCGGCAGGTCCGCCGTGAACACCAGGAACGCGACGTCGGTGGAACGGAGCACGTCGAAGGCGGCGGGGTTCCAGCCGCGGCCGACGTCCAGCACGCTGAAGTCATAGTGCCCCCGGATAAAGGTGACGAAGTCCCGCACTTGGTCCGGCGTGAAGGGCTCCAGGGTGGTGGCGGCGGCGCGGGGCGCGGGCAGCACGTCGAAGCCGCCCGGCACCGGCGAGACCAGGGCGCGCCAGCGGCCGGCATCCATAACGGGTAGGGCGTCGATGGCGTCTTTCACGTTCCACGGCCCGCCCGCCTGCAAAAGGAACCCCGCCACACCCGCGTTGAGGTCCAGATCCGCCAACAGCACGTTGCGTCCGCGGGGCGCGCCGCGCTCGGCCAGTTCTCCGGCGATCCGGCAGGCGATGGTGGTAGCGCCGCAACCGCCTTTGGCGGAGAGAAACGCCAATACCCGACCGCACTCGCCCGTGCCGCCGGAGTGCTGCAATTCCTGGGACTTGCGCTCCAGCAGCCTCCGCAGGGTGAAGCGCATCGGGGGATACAGATAATCATTGGCGCCCGCCCGCACGGCTCTGAGGATGCTCTCGGAATCGGCCGTGGTGTTGACCGCCGCCACGTTGGCCGACGCAGCCAGGCGCAAGGAGCCCACCGCGTCGTCGAGCGACGTGGGCAGGCTGCTGATATCGAGCAGCACGAGGTGCGGCTGGGCCTGCACGAGCTGGTCGAGGAAGGCGCGCCAGGACGAGAAGCGGCGGCAATCCGCCACCACGCGCGCGGGCGATTCCGCGATGGCGGCCTCGGCGTCGCGTCGCAGTTCTTCGTCGATGATTGCCAGCGCCAGGCGTAACGGCAGCACGTGGGTTCCCGGTCAGGGCTCCAGGCTGTTGCCCAGATCCTGGAAACGCTCGCTCACGACCTCCGCGAAATCGATCGACCGCGCCTTGGCGGCCACGCGATCCGGTAACGCCGCTACAACCTCTTCAAGGGTGGGGTTGACCGTCTTCCGCACGGCTTCGTAACCCAGGGCGTCCGCGACCAGGCAGGCTGCCCGCACCAGCCCGGCGGTGCTCACCTCCGCCGCGGCGGTTTCTTCGTGGTGCCGACCCGCGACGGTCTGGAACTCCCGCGGCAGTCCCCAGACCTGGGTGAGACAGGCGCCCGCCTGCGCGTGGTCCATGCCGAAAAGCCGCCGCTCCTCATCCAGCACGTGCGCGCCGTTCTCGTAGACCGGAGAGGCGGAACCCGCGGTGAGGCACGGGTAGGCGGCCATCAGGCCGAAGCGGCCGAGGTCGTGCATCAGCCCCGCCATGTAGCCGGAGTCGCGCGATTCGCCGTACGCGGGCGCCAACGCTTCCGCCGCGAAGGCGCAGCCAAGGCTGTGCCGCCACGCGTTGCGGGTCTCTTCGTTGTCCTCGAGGTTGCGGGTGAACGACTGCATGGCCACCGTGAGGGCAATGCTCTGCATGCGGTCCAGCCCCAGCACCATCACCGCGCGGTCGATGGTGCGCACGGGCACCGAGGGCCCGTAAAGCGCCGAGTTCGCCAGCGTCATGACCTCCGCGCTCAGCCCCGGATCGGATTCCAGCAGCCGCGTCACGTCGCGCACCTCCGGCTCCCCGATGGCCAGGGTCTTCAGCAGCTTCAGCGCCACCGGGCGGAAGACCGGGAGCCTGCACAGGGACCGGTAGGTCTCGCCGGAGGAAGCCGTGGATTGAGTGAGTTCCTGCTCGGGCATGTGCCTCCACAATGCTCATCGGACGAAGAGCGGCCCGCAAGAGGGGACGTTTATACTGAGAACAGGTATCCCTATGTCGATTCTCACTTTCCTCGGGCTTGGCAGTGAGCCGCAAGAACGTTCTTCCGCGCAGACGGACGCGGTTCGCGAGATTGTGGATGCGCTCGATCGCATCGACGAGGATCGGGCGTGCTTCATCGCGTCATTCGGCTACATTCTCAGCCGGGTGGCCAACGCCGACCGGAACATCAGCCCCGAGGAAACCGAGGCCATGGAGCGGATCCTGGTGGCCCAAGGCCAGCTATCCCCGGAGCAGGCCGAGGTTGTGGTGAAGATGGCGAAGCTGCGCAGTGAGCTGTTCGGCGGAACGGACAACTTCCTGGTGACACGCGAATTCCGCCGCATCGCCACGTACGAGCAAAAGCTCGCGCTGCTGGACTGCCTGTTCGCGGTATCGGCGGCCTCCGAGGATATCTCGATGGCGGAGAATAATCAGATCCGTCAGATCGCCAGCGAACTCGGGCTTGAGCACAGCGAGTTCATACAGGTGCGGCTTGGGTGGAAGGATCGGCTGTCGGTACTGAAGCGGGATTTGCGGGGGTGAGGTGCGGGAATTCGCGCGAGTGATTCCAAAGGCGACGTGCATCTTCTGACGTGCGCCCAAGCGGTAGAATCGAATTTATGGAGAACTGGAAAGAGCGAGTGAGCGTGAATCCGGCGGTTTGCCATGGCAAAGCGTGCATTCGCGGGACCAGAATCATGGTCTCCGTGATTCTGGACAACATCGCTGCTGGTCTCGACCGTTCCGAGATTCTTGCCAGCTATCCTTCGTTGCGGCCCGAAGATATTCGCGCCGCACTCGCCTACGCGGCGGAATTGGCCCGTGAGGGCGCCATCGACCTCCCGTTTGAGCTGAGCGCGTGACGTTTAAAACAGATGAGAACCTCCCATTAGAAGCGGCTGCGGCGCTACGCGAGTCTGGCTTGGCGGTAGAAACTGTCTGGGATGAGAAGCTGTCGGGCTCCGATGATCAGACGTTAGCCGCCCGAGTACGAAGCGAAGGCCGGATTCTGCTCACACTTGATCTGGACTTCGCCAATATCCAGGCCTACCCGCCGGACCAACATCCTGGAATCATCGTGTTGCGACTCAAGAGCCAGGACAAAGCCACGGTCGTCACGTACGTGCGGAGGACTGCGGCGGCACTGGCACATCGGAACCCAGCTGGCGAGTTGTGGATCGTTGAAAACGATCGCATTCGCTTCCGACACGGCAGGTGAATCGGCACTCCAAAACAGCCCGGCGCAGCCCCCCGCAAAGATCCAGACAGGGCATTCTCCGGGAAAACCAACAATGCGTCAGGTCCGCGCGGCTTCCATCATCTTTCGCAGGAACATTAACTGCCCCAGGTGATACGCGTTGTGGTCCGCCACTACCAACGCCTCCCGGAGTAACGTCTGCCCTTTGCCGTGAGGGATTTTTGCCAGCAGATCGTGCTTCGTATCGGCAACGAGCTCCTGCATCTCCTTCATATCTTTCTGGAACTCTTGCACGCTCGTCTCCCAGGCCTCGTCACTGGGCGGCGCCTCGGTTGCCGGCCAGTAATCATCGGGGAATTTCTTGTCCCGATAATTGGGATTACGACTGAAGTCGAGAATATCCTCCTGCGCAATCCGCATGTGCTCCAGCAGTTGCCAAGCCGAATGCGGCGCGCCCGGCGGCTTCGTGCCGCGCAGCTCAACGGGAAAATCAGACAGCGCCGCCTCGAACGTCACGTGCGCACCTTTCATCCGCAGCAGGTCAGCCAGATGCTGCCGGAGAGAGAAGGTTTGTTGCTTTGCCATACTCTCAGTCTCGCACCCGCGCCAGCAGCCTCTCCACATTCCGGAACAGAATATTCTCCCGGTCTTCCTCGGTAAGGAACGCATGCCGCACACGCTCGATTACGCCGGCGGGCTCGTTGATGGTGAAATCGGACCCGTAGAGGACGCGATCCGAGCCGATCTCCTTCACCGCCTTCTCCAGAATCCCCACCCGCTCGACGCCCGAGCCCGATATGTCAATGGAGCAGTTCTTGTGCGCGGCCACCGTGGCGATGCGGTCGGCGATATCCTTCTGGTTCCCGCCCAGATGCGGAAAGACGATGGTGTTCCGCGGGAACGCCTCGGCCAGGGCGCGCATCTCCGCGGCGGTGGTATGGATCTGGATCACCATGTTCAGCTTGGCCGCGAGTTGCATCACTTGCGCCCATTCGGGCGTGTCATAACGGTAGCCGGTCATGTAGTTGCAGAACTCGCCGAGCCAGCGGAAGCCGAGCTTGTGGCATTCCTCGATCTCCCGCAGGGCTTCGTCGATGCGGAAGGGGGTCACCACGCAGCTCGGCCGGAAACGGCCGCGGTACTTCTCCGCATACTTCGCGCACTCACGGTTACCGGCAATGTAGTCCGCCGGCGTCTTGGCCGTGTTGCTGCGGGCCGAGGAGATCACGCCGCGCCGGACCCCGCATTTATCGAGATACGCTACGAACTCCGGCATGTTGCGGGTCACCAGATTCCACTGGAAGACTTCGCCGTTGTCGGCGGGGATGTGAAGATGCGCGTCGAAAATGCTGCGCCGCGTTTCCGCGACGGCCTCGCGCGCCGGCGGCTCCCCTTTGACGAACCGCGCCAGGCTGACGAGTGAGCCCAGCAGAACATGCCTGCGGTGGAAGAACGACATCCCGAGATTATGGCCGATCGGGCCGCCCGCGGCAAACCGGGTCAGCTAACCATCACGGTGCCGGAGGCGAGGGCGCTCACGCGCGGGCCGGGCAGGATGATGCCGGCCAGGTTCAAGGGGTCTGCGGTAGAGACGGCCAACTCGGCGCCATCGGATTCGGCGCGGCGCACGGCGCGCAGCAGGTCGAGCGCTTCCGGCAGGGCAAACTGCTCTCCGATGAAGCCGGAAGCAAAACGGCCGCCGCGAATCTCGCCTCGGGCTTCCATGCGCCGCAGTTCCACGAGCAGGTCGCGCCATGGCGGGGCGAGCGACTCGCGCGCCAGCAGGTCGCGGAAGACCACGCCCCAGCGGGCCAGCACCTGGCGGGCGAACTTTTCCGCAGGGACTTCCCCGGCTACGGCGCCCTCGCGCAACAGCGCCCAGCGTCCGGCGGCATGGCGCGGACGGGCATGACGGCCGCGTCCCTCGCCCCGGCGGCGCTTGGGGTCCACCAGGGCACGCAGGTTCTCGAAACCGTCGCCAGTCACCAAGCCCGCGGCCACCAGTTCCCAGAGCGCGTCCTCCACTTCGCTGGCCAGGCGGCGTGTGGCGCGGACCAGGTCCGGGAAGAAAGACGCCCCGCGCCGTTCAAGCGCTTCGAGCACCTCGGCGGCGGCGTGGGAGAGCGGCGGCGCGCCATCCGCCTGGAGCAGCCACTGGGCGTCGTCCCTCAGGAATATGGCGAGCGGCGCCACACGCGTGGGCCGTACCCGCCGGGTGCTGCCTGGGTGTTCGTCGTTCTCGAAGGCGGGGTGCTTTGAAAGCCGCCCCCACATCACTTCGCCTGAAAGGCAGAGCTCGTCCAGATACTCCGGGCTGTAGCGCGCCACACGCCTCGGCAGGATCTCCTGTTCCCACGCGGCGGCGGGAATTTCGTAGCCCTGTAGCTGCCGGATCACCTGCAAGGTGCCATCCGGGCCGTGTAATTGCGAACCCGCGGCCACGTGCTGCCAGCGCGCCAGATAGCGCAGGAAATCCGCCGTGGTGACGGGCTCGATCTCGCGCCGCAGACGCCCGATAGTCAGGCGATGGATGCGCGCCAGCAGCCGCCGGTGGCACCACTCGGGCTCCGGGCCTTCGGCGCCCGTGAAGTTGCCTCGCAGGATCTGGCCCTCGGCTTCAAGCTGCGCGAGCGCCGCATCCACCAGGGCGCGCGGCAGGGCAAGCCGCTCCGCTAGCGACGCGGCCGTCATGGGACCAGTGGATTCGAACCAGCCCCGCAGGATCTCTGCGGCGCAGGCCTCTACCTCTTCCGGCACGCCGCGCGGGGGCCGCACCGCGGTGATGGGGGGCTCGACAGCGACATCCGGGTGGACCGCGCGCGCCAGGTCCAGACGTTCCGCCGCCACCCAGAAGCGTCCCCCGAGCACGGCCGCGCGCCCCGCCGCCGCGAGCGCCGCGAACCACGGCTCCCACTCCGGAACGGACGGCAGCAGCACCAGGGTGAGTAGTGCCTCATGCAGTTCATCCGGATCCCGCACCACGGGCCAGGATTCGGTGGCCACCTCGGCGATGGCAGCGGCGTCCAGAATACCCGCGCCACCCGAGAAATCGGTCCGCAGGGAGCGGCGCAGTTCCACGGCACGGGCGCGGCGTTCTTCGAGAGGTGCATCGTCGAGGTACGCGTACGGGTTGGCGTTGAGGATTTCGTGGCAGAATGGCGAAGGCTCCGGGGTGTCGATGGCGGTGGTCCGGATGGCGCCGCTGCGGATGCCGCTCAGCACGGTTTTCAGGCCCTCCAGGTCCATGGCTTCGCGAAGGCAGTCCTGAATGGTTTCGGTAACCAGGGGGTGGTCCGGAATGTGCACCTCTCCGGTGAGGTTTTCGGCGCAGGCGGCCTGGTCGGGGAAGACGGCGGCCAGCAGGTCATCGGCGCGCATCCGCTGGATCGGAGGCGGCACCTTGCGGCCTCCGCGGAAGCGCAGGATGGCGAGCGCGCGGGAGGTGTTCCAGCGCCAGCGCGCGGTGAACATAGGGGCGTCGAGCAGCGCCAGGGTCAAGACGTGCTCCACGGTTTCGGGCTTCAGAAACTCGAAAACGATCTCGAGCGGAAAGGCGTGCTGTTCGCCGAGCGAGATGACGATGCCATTGTCCGTCGCGGCGGCCTGCAATTCGAAATTGAAGGTGCGGCAGAAGCGCTTGCGCAACGCGAGCCCCCAGGCACGGTTCAGGCGCGCTCCGAAGGGCGCGTGCAGGATGAGTTGCATGCCGCCGCCCTCGTCGAAGAAGCGCTCCGCGACGATGTGGTCCACCGTGGGCACGGTTCCGAGCGCGGCCTTGCCGGCGGCGACGTATTCGAGCGCTTGCTCTGTTCCGAGGCGGTCGAGACCGGGAAGCAGGGGCC
>DATMYF010000144.1:0-62456 GCA_035561075.1 Bryobacteraceae bacterium | reverse complement strand
TTGCTTGCCACAGCCGTGGTAACCGATCTGTGGTGCGTGGAATCGAAAGGCGTGAAGGCTGAATTGAGGGTGATTTCGGGGGGAACGCTCTCAGTTGCAGCCGATATACTGGCCGGCCCCACCCGGGGCCGGCTTTTTTCGACTAAATTCGGGCGTCACCCGCGCCGGGCGGCGAACATCTACGAGCTGTCGCACTGCTCCCGCCAGCGACACCGAAACAGAAAATCGTAGTGCACCTCACGGGATACACCAATGATCTCCACGCCGTGAAAAATGGCCATGCAACTCGCGCGCCAGATGCAGTCCATGGGGGCGGAAGGCACCATGCTGCTCGATCTCGAAGGCGTGCGGCTGGCCAACACCCGCGAAACCCAAAACCTGATCTGGGGGAAGGGCGAACCCATCTCGGGCGAGTACGAAACCTTCGTCAAGGCCGGCGGACAGGTGCTGCTCTGCGAGCATTGCGCGGCACACGCCGGAATTACGGCGGCCACCCTACGCCCGGGAGCCCGCATCGCCAAGGAGGGGGAGTTGGCCAGAACCATACTGGCGGCGGAGAAGGTGATCGACTACTAGCCAGCCGTAGTGCTGGACGGAACCTCCTGCTGTGCCATACTGGTCCGGAGCGAAAAACGCCCGGAGGACTTGTGAACGCATTCAAGTTGCTCGGCATCTCCCTGCTGGCCGTCTCCGCACTCGCGCAGGGCGGGTTCACCACGTTGTTCAATGGCAAAGACCTCTCCCGCTGGCAGCCCGGCTTCACCAACTGGGTAATCGAGGATGGAACCCTTGCGCTCAAGGGCCGCGAGGACGGGCGAGAGCACAATGACAACTATCTCTGGACCAAAGAGCAGTACGGCGATTTCATCCTCGAGCTCGAATACAAGGCGCCGCCCGACCGCGCCAACAGCGGCGTCTTCCTAAGAACTTCCGACATCCGGGACCCCGTGTACACGGGCATCGAGGTCCAGGTGGGGCACGTCAGCCCCGGCGGGCAACTGCTGCGCAACAGCGTCGGCGGCCTGTACGATCTGGTGGCGCCCTCAAAGGACGCGCAGAAGCCGGGCGAGTGGAACAAGTACGTCATTACCTGCGAAGGTCCGCAGATCACGGTGGTGCTGAACGGCGAACAGACCGCTCAAGTGAACCTCGACCGCTGGACTGATACCGGCAGGAACCCGGACGGCTCCAAGAACAAGTTCAAAAGACCGCTCAGGGATTTCGAGCGCAGGGGCTACATCGGACTCCAGGACCACGGTCTTTCGGTCTGGTACCGCAACATCCGGATCAGGAGTCTGCGCTAACCCGGCCTATTTCAGTTCCAGAACCGCGAATACCGGGAAGTGGTCCGACGGATACCGGCCCTTCTCATTACGCGTGACGGTCTGGGCCTCCACGGCTTTGAGGGCCCCGCGGTACAGGATCCAATCTATGCGCGGACCGCTGGTTTCGCCCTTGAAGCCGTTGAAGGTGCCTTCCGGCCCGGCGGGGCGCGGGGAGGCCGTGCGGGCATCGGTCAAGCTCGCGGTCAAGATCTTGTAGACGTCGCCCCCGGCGGGGCTGTTGAAGTCGCCCGTCAGGACGAAAGGCACGTTGGCAGGCAGTTGCGCAACGCGTTCCGCTATCAGCCGGGCCGAGTTCAGCCGCGCTCCATCGTCCTCCCGGCGATGCGCGAAGTGGGTGTTGTAGAAGTAGAAGCGGCGTCCGCCGGCGGTCTCGAACAGGCCCCACGTCACAATGCGGGGCAGCGTCACATCCCAGGACATGCTGCCGGGCGTTTCGGGGGTTTCAGACAGCCAGAAGTTGCCCGAATCGATCAGCTTCAGCCGATCCTTCCGGTAGAACACCCCCATGTGCTCGTCTTCCTGGTTGCCGCGGCGGCTCACGCCGAACCAGGCGTAGCCGGGGAGCTTTTCCGCGATGTAGCGGCCCTGCTCGTGAAACAGTTCCTGGGTGCCGAAGACGTCCGGCGCCTTCTGCCGGATGGTGTCCACCAACAGGTCCTTACGATGCTCCCAATGGTTCGGGCCGTCCACCTTCGCGGGCAGCCGGACGTTGAACGACATCACCCGCAGGGCCTCCCCCGCCATCGCCGGAAGCGAGAGCGTCAGCAACGTGAGGAGCGGCAGGAAGCGCATTCCCCCATGCTACTCGAATTGCTGCTCGAAATCGCCCAGCCGCACGGCGCCCGCGTATCCGGTCATCTCGAGATAGCCGACGCCCCGTCGGGAACCGCCGATTTCAACCGCGCCCTCCCAGTAAGCCGGGGACCCGCGCGCTTTCCCCACCAGTTCCTGGCCGGGCAAAGCGGTCGCCAGGGACACGTCGATTGCGAGCGCCGGAACCCGCACCGTCCAGGCAACGGGGTAGACCCCGCCCGTCGCGGCGCTGGTCCACGTCTTGCCCGGCGCGAGCGCGAACTCCCCGACTGTCAGATGCCGGGCGCGGCCGCCTGCGTCAATGTAAGTGCCGGCGGAGTACGGGTCGGCTGAGCCGTCCTTGCGGCGGATACGGAAGAGCATGAGTTCCGCGCCGTCGTCGAATTGCAGGCTGAACCAGTCCCAGCCGCTCTGGCCGGGTTCCAGTTGATGCGTGAAGAACTCGTGGTCCATCCATGCCAGACCCTGCACGGCATAGCGCCGGCCCTCGATCTCGACCGCACCCGATGCCTGAAGCCGCGTGAACGAGACGTAGTGCGACGCGCGTCCCGGTCCTGCGGCCTTGCGGCTGATCCCGCCCGTCCCGTGGATCACCGGCGGCTTCAGCGGACGCAAATCAAGTGCCACCCGGAAGCCCTCCGCGACCGCTTCCAGGCGCTTTGAAGCCACGCCCCCGGGCGCTGCGGCGTCGAGTGTCCAGCGCACCTGCCAATTCCCGTTCCACACGCGCGCCTGGCGGAAATCCGCGCCCGCGAGGCCCGGCCCCTGGCGGTTGAGTCGTTCCGTGTGGAAGAACCGTCCCCCATCGAGATCGCTCAGGGCGAAGTGCGCGAGCCAGGCATCCCGCACGTCCCACACCCCGGCCTTAGCCGCCCCGGGTTCGAGCGCGTGGCGAAAGAAGGTCAACTCGAAGCCGAAGCGGCGGCCCTCCGGACCGCGCAGGTTGCCCGTGTAGTACCACCACTCGGTGCGGAAATCGGGGTGGTTGAAATGATCGCGCGGAAAGTTGTACCTGTAACCCGGCAGAGCCTGGCGGTACGGCGCCGCGCCCCAGAGGGTGGCGGCCAGCATCATCAGCGCCGCCCTATTCCTCATGAATCACCTCGATGGGGTTCATTCTGGTGGCCACCCGCGCGGGATAAATGCCCGCCAGCACGGTGGCCCCGTATACCACCGTGAGGGCGCCCACCAGCACCGCCACCGGCCAGTGAAACTGGATCGTCCAGCCGAACGACTGCCGATTGATCACGTAGATCAAGAGCAGCGAGAGCAGCACCCCCAGGATGAGACCCGCTACGTTCGCCAGTAGCCCCAGCAGCCCTGCTTCAAACAGGATCATCTGCCGCACCTGCCCCGCGGTGCCGCCCAGGAAGCGTAGCAGGGCGAACTCGCGGCGGCGGTCGATCACTAGCGCCAGCAGTGCGCCCGCCACCCCCATCACCGCCACCAGCACCGCCACAGCCTCAAGCGCGTAGGTGATGGTGAAGGTACGGTCGAAGACCCGGATGGCCTCCTCCCGCAGGCTGCGATTCGAAAACACCAGCACCCGGCGCCCAGCCAGCACCGCTTCCACCGCGCGGCGGCCGTCTTCAAGCAGTACCCCAGGCGCGAGATAGACCGCCACGTTCGACGGCGCCGGGTCCGGCAGGTAGCGGAGCAGCGTGCCGCGGTCCATGATGATCCAGCCGCGCTCGCTCGAGTAGTCGCTATATATGTCGAGCACGCGGAAGCGGCCGGTGCGCCCGCCGAGCGGCAGCGTGAGCACATCCCCGGCCCGCACCCCGTGCTTGTTGGCGAAGGGCTCGCTCACTATCACGGTATCGGCCCCGACGAGCCTGGGGTAGACCGTTTCCGGCCGCGCGCCTGAAAGAAACGGCCGGCGCACGTAGCGGCCCGCGATAGGGGCCTCGCCGCCGCCAAGCGTGGCCGGCAACCCCTGATAGCTGATGGAGTAGGCGCGGAAGCGGTCCACCGCGGCAACGCCGGGCAGGGCCGCGAGGCGGTCCGGGATCTCGGCCGACATGGTGGGGTGGCGGTCCGCGCCGGAAGGTCCCGCGGGACGCAGGTACAAATCGGCATGCAGCCGGTCCTCCATCCACAGCAGCACCGTTTGACGGAAACTCCCCACCATAATTCCTACCGCGGCCATCATGGCGATGGCGGTGGCCAGTGCCCCAACCAGCACCGAGGTGCGTCGCAGCGACCCGGCCAGAGCGCGGGCAGCCAACAGCGCCTCGACCCCGAAGACCCGCCGCATGGCCCCCGCGGTGGCGGCCGAGAGCCCCGCCACCAGCGCGGGAATGGCGAGCGTCGCCGCCGCGATCATGAGCACCGCCGCGAGATATCCGAACAGCGGCTTGCCATCGACAGGCGGCTGCCGCGACGCCATCCACGCCGCGGCTCCGAGTACCGCCGCACTCACCAACTCGCGCCACTTCCGCACTCGCGCCTGATGCTCCCGCCGGCCGCGCGCCATGGCCTCCACGGGCGCCACTTCCGACCCCTCCCACGCCGGCGCCAGCGCAGAGAGCACCGCCACCCCCGTCCCCGCCGCCAGCGCCAGCAGCGCCGCCTCCCAGGTGAGCGCGACCGGCGCCGGACGGCTGCTCACATAGAGCGACTCCACCGTGGAGGCGACCATCCAGACCGCACTTTCGGCCATCAGGCGGCCCAGCGCGATCCCGGCCAGCGCGCCGGCGGCGCCGAGGCAGGCAGCCTCCGCCACGAAGGCCGCGCGCACACCGCCCCGCGTCGCCCCCAAGGCGCGCAGAATGCCGATTTCCGCCCGCCGCCGCACCACCGACACCGAGATGGTGTTGTAGATCAGGAACGCCCCCACCACCAGCGCGATATAGCTCAACACCCGCAGGTTCCAGCGGAAAGCGGCCAGCATGCGGCGATTCTCATCGGTGCGCGATCCGCCGGGGGAGACCGTCAGGCCCGGAAGCGCGCCGCGCAGAACCGGCACCCAGTCGCCGGCCGGCGCCCCCACTAGGATGCGGTCGAGCATGCCGTTGCGGCCGAGTGCGCGCGTGGCGGGCGCAAGGTCCATCACCACGGCTTCGCCCGACCTGCCGCCCAGCACGCCCGCGACGGTGAATTGCGAGAGCCGGTCGTTGATCAGTAAGCGGACGCGGTCGCCGCGCCGGTACGGGAGTCCGTCGCCGGTCCACACGGTATCATCGCGCTGGAACCCGGCCGAATCGCCAGCTTGGGAGCCGCCCGGCGGCGCGTCCGAGAGCATGTCCACCCCCAGGAACGGCACCGTGCGGTTGAGGTCCGGGAGGACCGCGTAGTCTTCGATGCGCGGGCGCAGCGTCAACGGATACGGGAGGGCTGCGAGCCGCGCCAGCGCTTCCGGCGGCACCCCGCCCACCGCGGTGACTTCGTAATCCGCGTCCCCTGCCAGGGTCTCGACCGATGACCGGAACGAGCCTGCCGCCGCGTTGCCCGCCAGCTCGATCGCCAGCACCACCGCCACTCCCAGCGCCACCGCCAGCACCGTGAGCCCCGTGCGCACGGGTTCGCGTCTTAGAGGCCGCACGATCAGCCGGTAGAACAGTGTCAGGTAGGGCATGCCCGGGGCTCTTCCACGCGGCCGTCCCGCAGCCGCACCACACGATCCGCGATGCCCGCTGCTTCCGCGCCGTGGGTGGCCATCAGGATGGTGGCGCCGCGCTCGCTCGCGATGCGCCGCAGCAGCCCCAGGATCGCGTCCCCCGTGGCCGTATCGAGGTTGCCTGTGGGTTCATCCGCCAGCAGCAGCGCGGGCGAGTGCACCAGCGCCCTCGCAATTGCCACGCGCTGCGCCTGACCGCCCGAAAGCTGGTACGGCATGCGCGCGGCCAGCGGCTCCAGTTCCACCCAGCGCAGCCGCTCCATCGCCGCCTCCCGGACGCGCGCCTTTCCGGCCAGCATCAGAGGCAGCTCCACGTTCTCCACCGCCGTCAGGGTCGGCAGAAGCTGGAAGGACTGGAAAACGAATCCCACCTTTTCGCGCCGCAGCCGTGCCAGCCCGGCGTCCGCCAGGGCAGACGTCTCCACGCCATCGAGCATCACTTTGCCCGACGTCGGGAAGTCCATCGCACCCGCCAGGTTCAACAAAGTGGATTTGCCGCAGCCGCTGCGGCCCACCAGTGCCAGGAACTCACCGCGGCCGACGTCGAGCGAAACGTCGTCCAGGCCGCGTACCGGCGAGCCGTCCGTAATGTAGTCCTTCGTCGCGTGCTCCAGGCGGAGGAGGCTCACGATTTCAGGATATCCCGCTTCTCCGCGAGCACGAACAGGTCGCGCTCCTCTTCGATGAGGTTGTGCTGCGTGATGGCCAGCCAGCGGCGCGCGAGCGACTGCCACTCCGGTTCGGGAAGGTCCGGGTCTTCGAGGTGCGCGGCAATTTCGCGGGCTTCCTCGTGCTGCAGCTCCATTTTGGCGGCCAGCGCGGGGAGATGCTGGCGCACGGCGGCGAAGAACGCGCCTTCCTCCCGGCAGTAGTGCTCGCGCGCAAGCGGCCAAGCCTCCAGAAAGACGGCATGCGCGGCCTGGTTGTCACCGCTTTCGAGCGCCGCCGCAAACCGGTCCAGCCGGCTCTCGATCTCACGGTGCTCGCGGCGCAGGCAGGCGATCATAAAAACTTGAGAGGCCGGCGCGCGCCGGCTGACTTCCAGTGTATGCGCAGCTTGCTGCTATTGGTGTTAGTGTGTCTCCCGATCTGGTCCGCAGCCGCCTCTGCCCGCAATTCTCACAAGCCCGCCGCCCCGCACACGCGTGCCGTACCGGATTCCCAGATCGAAGCCGCCATACGCGCGCGGTTCGAGCGCTCCAAGATCTCCACTAACCATTTTCAGGTTCGTGTACAGGGCGGGATAGCCACTCTGGAAGGCCGTACGGACGTTATCCAGCACAAAGGCACGGCCACCCGGCTGGCCAAGAGCGCCGGTGCCATGCAGGTGGTGAACAGAATTCAGGTGAGCCAGGCAGCCCGGGAACGCGCCGCGTCGAACCTGGCCAAAGGACGCCGCCGCGCTCAGGTAAAGCGGGGAGAGATTCGCGACACCCGCTAACTACTGCCGGACCACCGCGCCGGTACCCTGAATCTGGTAGATCGTGATCGGACCCGTAACACTGGCCGGGTCGAACGCTTTGTCGTTCTCCTCGGCCATGTGCTTCTGCCGGGCGATCGCCTGCTCCTTCGTCAGCTCGAATTTGACGAACTTGCCTTCCGCCACCGCGGTTTTGCCCACGGCGTCCTTGGGAAAGACGATCTCCCCATCCTTCACCTTGATCCGGACGGTCTTGCCGCCATCGTCCGCCAGCACCATCCAGCAGCCCATGTTCTGGCAGACTTCGGCCACCTTGCCCTCTGCCTGCACCATCTTCCCGACGTACTTCCCGGGTTCGGCGGCCAGCGCGGCAATGGGGGTCGGCCGTTTGATCGTGAGCGGCTTACCAAGCTTTGCGTCGGCAGCGCACAGTAACCCGAAACAAACGATCGTCAAGACAGCAATCTTCAACATGGCGTCTCGGTATTATACCCGGTTCAGGCCGCGTCGCGCCTGGAGCGGAGCAACGGTTCCAGCACCTTAAGCACGTTTTGCGCGACCTTCGCGCTACCCTCCGCATTCGGGTGCAGGCCGTCGCCCTGCATGTACACTTCCGTGCCCCCGACGCCCTCCAACAGGAACGGGATCAGCGCCAGCCGGTGCTTCGCTGCCAGCTCGCGGTACATCCGTTCGAACTCCCGGATGTACCCGGCGCCATAATTGGGCGGTAGCGTCATGCCGGCCAGGACCACCGTGGCACCGCCGCCCGCCAGAGCCGTGATCATCGTTTCCAGGTTGGCGCGGGCACGGGCAACGGGCAGCCCCCGCAAGCCGTCGTTGGCGCCGAACTCCAGGACCACAATCGCCGGTTTGAGCGCCAGGACAGTGGAGAGGCGCGCCACTCCGTTCGTCGTGGTATCGCCGCTCACTCCCAGGTTCACTACGCGGTACGGATACCCGCGAGCGTCCATCTCGCGCTGCAGGATCGAGGGATAGCTATGGGCCGGGTCCACGCCGAAGCCCTCGGTCAGGCTGTCCCCGAAGGCCGCGATTACGGGGCGCGTGTCGTCGGCCATGGGGCTGCGGCTCTTCCCGGGCTCCGGTGCCCGGCGCTCCGGCTCCGGTTGCCCGCCGCACCCTTCAAGCACCAGGAGTGCCGCCAGTAAAGATAGGATTCGCCGCACAATGCCATAATAGACGTAACTCCCCGTGATTCGAGTTCACAACCTCACCAAGGTCATCCAGACCGGCACCCACAGGGTCGAGATTCTGAAGGGCATAGACCTGGAGGTCGCCCGCGGCGAAGTAGTGGCCGTGGTAGGTCCCTCGGGCAGCGGCAAAAGCACGTTGCTGGGATTGTTGGCGGGGCTCGATACCCCCACCTCCGGTTCCATCGTGCTGGATGGCCAGGAGATCGCCGGCATGGACGAGGACACACTTGCCGTCCTGCGTGGCCGCAAAATCGGGGTGGTGTTCCAGTCCTACCACCTGATCCCGACGCTCACCGCGGAGGAGAATGTCATGCTCCCGGCGGAACTGGCCGGCAACGGCGACGGCATCCGCGACCGCGCACGTGACCTGCTTGACCGCGTGGGCCTGAAGGAACGCCGCGACCATTACCCCGTGCAGCTTTCGGGCGGCGAGCAGCAGCGCGTCGCCCTGGCCCGGGCCTTCATGGCGCGGCCTCCCATCCTGCTGGCCGACGAGCCCACCGGCAACCTCGATTCGGCCAACGGCCGCATGGTGCTCGATTCCCTTCTGGCGCTCAACCAGCGCGAAGGCACTACCCTGGTGCTGGTCACGCACGACGCGGAACTCACACGCCACGCCCGCCGCACCATCGCCATGCGCGACGGGCGCATCGTTCCCGGGCACGAGGGCGGCTAAACATGCCGTGGCTGCGGCTGGCGTGGCGCGACCTGCGGTCCTCGAAGGCACGCTTCCTCTTCGTGGTGCTGGCCGTCGCGGTGGGGGTGGGCTCCCTTACCGGCGTGCGCTCCTTCAGCCGGGCATTCCGCGCCATGCTCCTCACCAACGCCCGGACCCTGATGGCGGCGGACATGACCGTGCGGATCTTCGGACGCCCCACTCCCCCGCAGGAAGCCGTGCTGCGGGAACTCGAAGCGCGCGGTGTGCGGCGCACCCAGGTTACCGAGACCGTCACAATGGCGGCAACGCCCGGCTCGCAACCCCTGCTGGTGACGCTGAAAGCCGTGGATCCGGCGATCTACCCCTTCTATGGCGAGGTAAAGCTCGAGCCCGAGGGCCAACTGCGCACTGTCCTCAACGATGGCACCGCGGTAGTGTCGGAAGACCTGCTCTTGCGCTTGGGAGCACGTACCGGAGGCGCCATCCGGCTCGGCGGGCAGGACTTCCGCATCGCCGCCGTCCTGGCCGCCGAACCCGACCGCCTCACCGGAACCCTCAATGTCGGCCCCCGCGTGATGATTACGCACGGGGGCCTGGACCGCACCGGCCTGATCAGTCTCGGCAGCCGGGCCTCCGAGCGGTTCCTCTTCCGCCTGCCGCCGCGCGGTCCCGGCGTGGAAGAGGTGCGGCGCATCTTCAAGCGGGCGTTTCCCGAATCCACCATCGCGGATTACCGCGAGACCCATCCCATCATCACCCGCGCGCTCGACCGCTCCACTACCTTCCTGAGCCTGGTCAGCCTCATCGCCCTGGTAGTGGGGGCGCTGGGGGTGGGGACCGCTATAGACGCGCACCTGCGGCAGAAAATGGACACCATCGCGATCCTCAAGTGCCTGGGCGCGCGCAGCAGCCAGGTGCTGCGGATCTACGTGGTCCAGACGCTCATCCTCGGGGTGGCAGGCGGGCTGGCGGGCGTGGCAGTTGGGGCGGCGGTCACGCGCGCGTTTCCCGTGCTGCTGTCGCGCATCCTGCCTGCCGCACCGGCGCTGGGCTGGGATCCGCTTCCCGCCATACAGGGCCTGATCATCGGAGTGGCCGCCACCCTGCTGTTTACAGTGCCGCCGCTGCTCGGCGTGCGGGGAATCCGCCCGAACATCATCTTCCGCCGCGAGATGGCGGAAACCGCGCCCCGCCGCCGCTGGGGTGCGTCGCTGGTCTCCGGTGCGGCCATTGTGGCGGGGATCGGGGTGATCGCGGCGTGGCTCGTGGAAGGCGACGCCCGGCTGGCGCTCCGGATGGGCGCCTATTTCGCCGGCGGCCTCGCGTTGGCCTTGCTGGCACTGGCGGGGATCGCCCGGCTGCTGCTCGCCGGGCTTAAGAGCCTGGTGCGGCATGTGCGCCTGCCCGTCACACTGCGGCACGGCGTGGCCAATCTCTACCGCCCCGGCACCCACTCGACCGCAGTACTCGTCGCGCTCGGGGTGGGGGTGATGTTCACCCTTACGGTCTTCCTGTTGCAGCGCTCCCTGGTGGACCAGATCGCCGGCAGCGCGCCGCCCGGCATGCCGAACGTGTTCCTGCTGGACATCCCCGCTGCGGACAGGCAGGGTCTCGCAGCCCTGGCAGCGCGACAGGCAGGGGTCGAGCGTCCGCTCGAAGTGTCCACCTCCGTCTCCATGAAGATTGAAAGCGTCAACGGCGTCGCGGTGGAGCAACTCCCGCTGCAGCAGTTCGGCCGCCGCTTCCTGCGCACCCGCCCGGTCACGTGGATGGCGCAGAAACCCGCGGAGCTCGTGGTACTCCAGGGCGCCTGGTGGGATGCCGCGCGGCCCGCACCCGAGCCGCAGGTTTCCGTTCAGGAGGAGGCCGCCCGCATCCTGGGGGTCAAGCCGGGCTCCACTCTGGCGTGGAATGCCTGGGGCCGCAAGGTGCAGTCGCGCGTCGCGGCGGTACATCGCTCGGAAGCCGTCCGGACGACCGCGCGTTTCGAATTCATCTTCAGCCCCGGCGCGCTCGAGGGCATGCCGGCGGTGTATTTCGGCTCTATGCGGGTGCGCCCCCGCGATGTGGGCGCCCTGCAGCGCGCGCTCTACGACCGCTTCCCCACCGTCACCGTCGTCAACGTGGCGGACGTGCTCGAAATCATCCAACAGGTGGTGGATCAGGTCGCCGTGGTGTACCGCTTCCTGTCCCTCTTCATCATCCTGGCGGGCGCCGTCATCCTGGCCTCCAGCGTTGCGGGAACTCGCTTCCGGAGGGTGCGGGAAGTGGCCATTCTGAAGGCCCTGGGGGCCACACGGCGGCGCGTGGCGGGCGTCTTCTCGGTGGAGTTCCTGCTGCTGGGCGCGGTCGCGGGGCTGATGGGAGGGCTCCTGGCAACGGGCTTCACCGCCGCGCTTCTGAAGGGCCTGCTGGACGCGCCATTCCGGCTCGACCCGCTTCCCGCCGCGGCCGCCGTGGTCCTCACTGCCCTGCTTGCCAATGCCGCCGGATGGGTGGCGAGCTGGCGCATCCTGGGCCGCAAGCCGCTCGAAGTGCTGCGAGACTAGTGAACCGGCAACGCGAGCCCGCCGGACAATCGGGATGTGCGGTTCACGGCCTCCTACGATCTGACGGCCAAGATCATCTCCGCCCTGGCCTTCACGGTGCTCGCCGGAGTTGCGATCGCTTCCCAAAGCGCCCCGGCGATCGCCCTCCTTGTGGGTAACGCCCGGGTGCCGCTCGAAGACGTGCGGGAGGTCAGAGCCGCCACCAGCGACGATTTGCTTCCCGCCGCGGCCGCCGTGGTCCTCACCGCCCTGCTTGCCAATGCCGCCGGATGGGTGGCGAGCTGGCGTATCCTGGGCCGCAAACCGCTCGAAGTGCTGCGAGACGAGTGAACTGGCGCCGCGCCCCGCCGTACAATCGGGATGTGCGGTTCACGGCTTCCTACGATCTGACGGCCAAGATCATCTCCGCCCTGGCGGTCACGGTGCTGGCCGGAGTTGCCATCGCTTCCCAAAGCGCCCCGGCGATCGCCGTGTCCACCGTCATTATCCTGGTGACGTATGCGTACTCTCCCCGGGCATACGTAGTAGCGGAGCGCTCCATCATTGTTGAACGCCTTGTGGGTAAAGCCCGGGTGCCGCTCGAAGACGTGCGGGAGGTCAGAGCCGCCACCAGCGGCGATTTCCGCGGCTCGATCCGGCTGTGGGCCAGCGGCGGCCTCTTCGGGTACTTCGGGTGGTTCCGGACGAGCACCCTCGGCCGTTCCCTGTGGTACCTCACGAACCGGCGCACTGCCGTTATCATTGTTACCGATACCCGAACCACCCTCTTCAGCCCGGATGACGTGGACGGATTTCTGGCCGCGATCCGGGCATACGCGCCCGTCGTGCAGGACGCTGCGCTGCCACCACCGCGCCATGCCGGTGGATCGCCAGGCCTGTGGATCGGCGCTGCCGTCGCGTTGGTCACGATCGGCATCCTCGCGTTCGCCTTCCTCTATTCACCCGGGCCTCCGGAGTACACCCTCACCCCGTCGACCCTGGAGATCCACGACCGCTTCTACCCGGTCACCCTACCGGCGGAGCAAGTCGATCTCGAAGGCATCCGGGTGGTCGATATCGCCCACGACCCGGAGTGGCGGCCCACCGCCCGCACCAACGGTTTTGCGAACACAAACTACCACGCGGGCTGGTTTCGGGTGACCGGCGGCCGGACCGTCCGGATGTACCGGGCACGCGGCACGCGCCTGGTACTTCTCCCGCCGAAGAAAGACGGTGCGCCTGTCCTGTGCGAATTCGCGGAACCCGAACGATTTATTCGGGAAGTGCGGCAGGTTTGGTCAAACGTTACCGCCTCGCGGTGGTGCTATTCTGGCTCTCGGAGAATGCCATGATCATCGGAGTTCCCAAGGAGATTAAGGACCACGAGACGCGCGTGGCCCTGGTGCCCAGTGGTGTTGTCGCGTTGCGCGAAGCAGGTCATGAGGTTTTGATAGAAACCCACGCGGGCGAGGGCAGTTCCCTCACCGACGCGGAGTACCGGCAGGCCGGCGGCACCATCGTGCCAACCGCGCAGCAGGTGTGGCGCAGAGCCGACCTGATCGCCAAGGTCAAAGAGCCGCAACCCTCCGAGTACGACTACTTCCGCCCTGGCCTGACTCTTTTCACATACCTGCACCTGGCGCCCCTGCCGGAACTGACCGATCGGCTGCTTTCTTCGCGCGTGAACGGCGTGGCCTACGAGACCATCGTCGAAGAGGACCACAGCCTCCCGCTGCTCACCCCCATGAGCGAAGTAGCCGGCCGCATGTCCGTCCAGGTGGGCGCCCAATACCTCGAAGCACCCAATGGCGGGCGTGGACTGCTGCTCGGCGGCGTACCCGGCGTCGCCCCTGCGAACGTGGTTATCCTGGGCGGCGGCGTAGTCGGCACCAACGCGGCCAAGATCGCCCTCGGGATGGGCGCGCACGTGGTGATCATCGACAAAAACCTGAACCGCCTGCGCGAACTGGATGACATCTTCAGCGGCCACGTGGTGACGCTTGCCTCCAACGTCTGGACCATCGGGGAGAACCTCAAGTCCGCGGACCTCGTGATCGGTGCGGTACTCATCCCCGGTGCTTCCGCTCCCAAGCTGGTACGGCGCGAGATGCTCGCCCAAATGAAACGCGGTGCGGTAATGGTGGATGTTGCCATCGACCAGGGCGGCTGCTTCGAAACCTCCCACGCGACAACACACACCCAGCCCATTTACTTCGTCGATGGCGTGCTGCACTACTGTGTCTCGAACATGCCCGCGGCAGTGCCCCATACCTCGACATTCGCCCTCACCAACGCAACCTTCCCATACCTCATCAAGCTGGCCAACAAGGGCCTGGAACGCGCCTGTGCCGAACACCCCGCGCTTTCCGCCGGGGTAAACACCTACAACGGTTACGTGACGCACGAAGGCGTGGCGCAAAGCCAGGGAAGGCAGTGGAAGCAAATGGCCTAAAGGCAGGGGTTAGGAGATGGGGACAGGGGTTGGGGGTTTAGCCCTAACACCTCAAGGTTAGTCCACGCACGAACGCGCGGCGCGTTGTAGGGGAGACGCTACTAGCAAATGGCATAATACGGGGGAATAGGAGGCTGGAAATGGGTAATGTGCCTGTGCCGGAGCGAACGTCGTGGGCTAATCCCCCAACCCCTGTCCCCCATCCTCCATCCTCCGACCAGGTCCGTCCCCTCACCTACCTTTCGGAAGAGGAGCAGTTCTTCCGCTCCACCGTCCGCAAGTTCGCACGGGAAGAGGTTGCGCCCTGGGCCCACGACATGGACGAGGCCGGGGTGTTCCGGAAGGACTTGATCGATCAGTTCTTCCACCTCGGCTTCATGGGGATCGAGATCCCCGAGGAGTACGGCGGGCAGGGGGGCAGTTTCTTTCAATGCGTGCTGGCGGTGGAGGAACTTTCGGCCGTGGATCCGTCCGCCGGGGTCGTGGTAGACGTCCAGAATACGATTGTCAACAACGCCATTATCCGCTGGGCCAGCCACGCGCAGAAGAGCACGTACCTGCCGCGTTTGGCTGCCGATACCGTGGGGGCTTATGCACTCTCCGAGGCCGGTTCGGGCTCGGACGCTTTCGCCATGTCCACACGGGCGGAGGACCGCGGGGACCATGTCCTCCTCACCGGCCGCAAACTGTGGATCACCAACGCCGCCGAAGCCGGGCTGTTCCTCTTGTTTGCCAATGCCAACCCGGCGGCGGGCTACAAAGGCGTTACGGCATTCCTGGTGGAGCGCGGGTTCGAGGGTTTCCGGGTAGGGAAGAAGGAGGACAAGCTGGGGTTGCGGGCCTCCTCCACGTGCGAGTTGATCCTGGACGGCTGCCGGGTGCCCCGGGAGAACGTCGTCGCCGAGGTGGGGGTAGGGTACAAAATCGCCATCGAAACCCTTAACGAGGGGCGCATCGCTATCGGAGCGCAGATGATCGGGCTCGCCCGGGGAGCGCTCGACCACGCCTTGGTGTATGCCAGGGAACGCAAGCAGTTCGGCAAACCGATTGCGGATTTCCAGATGGTGCAGCGCGATCTGGCCATCATGGGGACGGAACTGGAGGCCGCCCGCCTGCTGGTCTATAACGCCGCGCGCCTGCGCGATGCCGGGATGCCGTTCGTCACCGAGGCCGCCATGGCCAAGTGGTACGCTTCAGAAGTGGCTGAAAAGATTGCGTCCAAAGCCATCGAAATACACGGCGGCGTGGGTATCACCAAAGACTATCCCGTGGAGAAACTCTACCGCGACGTCAAGATCGGGCGTATCTACGAGGGCACCAGCAACATCCAACTGCTCACCATAGCCAAGAAACTGCTCGGCAGGTGACTGCGTCATAATCGAAGAGGGAAGCATGTATCGAGTAGCCGTGACAGCCTTGTTATCCGTGGCGTGTCTGTCTTTGAGGGCCGAGGATGCCCCCAAGCCGCCCGCAGCCGGGGATCCCGATCCCCAGCAGATCATTCAGAAGTTCGCGGCTAAAGAGGCCGAGTTCGCACGGGCCAGGGAGAACTATACCTACCGCCAGAGCGTCACGATCCAGGAACTGGACGAAGCCGGCAACCCGCGCGGCAGGTACTTCCTGGTGGAGGATGTCATCTTCTCGCCCGACGGCAAGCGCACTGAGCGCGTCGTGCGGGCCCCCGTCTCCACCCTGCGCAACCTGCTGCTCACTCCCGAGGACGAGCAGGATTTGCGCCACGTACAGCCTTTCGTCCTCACCACCGATCAGATTCCCGAGTACGATATCCGCTACCTGGGCCGGCAGAATGCCGACGAGATCCCCTGCTTCGTGTTCGCCGTGAAGCCCAGGAAGATGGAGAAGGGCAAGCGTTACTTCGAAGGCCAGATATGGGTGGACGATCGCGATCTCCAGATCGTGAAGACCTATGGCAAAGGCGTCGGGCTGCTCAAGAAGGGCTCCGACAACCAGTTCCCCAAGTTCGAGACCTTCCGCGAACAGGTGGACGGTAAGTTCTGGTTCCCGACGTATACGTTTGCCAACGATACCCTGCACTTCCAGACCGGTCCGCAGCGCATCAAGATGACTGTGAAGTACGAAGACTACAAGCGCTTCGAGGGCCGCTCCACCATTCAGTTCGGCGACGTCATCGACGAGAGCAAGCCACAGGCGAAACCCGAGGCCAAGCCCGAGCCCAAGAAGTAACCGGCTTTCCCCGCGTCCGCATACCTGATATTGTTTTCGGGTATGCGGACTCTCCGGTATTTGGCTCTTTGCCTCATCCTCCTCGCCGCGCACGCGGCAGCCCAGCAAACCCAGGTTCGGGACGCGTTACCCGTCCCCGACCTCCCCGGCTTCAAGACCCTCAAGTGCGACCTCCACATGCACACCGTTTTCTCCGATGGCGACGTGTGGCCCACCATTCGCCTCACGGAAGCCTTCCGGGACGGCCTGGATGCTATCTCGATCACGGACCACGCCTGGTACAACCCCAAGAAGGACGACGTAAAGCCCGACATCGCGCGTCCTTACCAGATCCTGCGCACCACGGCTGCCCAGATGGGAATGATCCTGGTGCCCGGCCTTGAGGTGAATGACGGGAACATCCATTTCAACGCCATCTTCGTCGACAATCCCCAGCCGCTCGTCGGAGTGAGCCTGAAGGAGGCGCTCACCCGCGCCAAACAGCAGGGCGGCTTCGCCTGGTGGAACCACCCCGGGTGGAAGGGGAAGCCGGAGTGGTTTCCCATCGTCGCGGACATGTACCGGGGCGAGCTCTTCGGCGGCATGGAACTGGTGAACGGCGATGCGTTCTACCCCGAAGCCTACCCGTGGATCGAAGAGCGTAAGCTCACCATCATGGCTAACAGCGACATCCACCGGCTGATCACCGACGAATACGGCAAGCGCGGCCGCCCGGTTACCCTGGCGTTCGCCAGGACGGCGGATGCAGCCGGTTTGAAAGACGCGCTCATGGCGCGCCGCTCGGCCGCCTGGATGAACGGGCAGGTTTGGGGCTTCGAACCGCACCTGACGGGCTTATGGAACGGCGCCGTCAAGCCGAAATTGGCTGAGTTGAAGGGCACTTCCCGCGTAGGGCTGATCCTGCACAACACCTCCGCGCTGCCGTTCGACCTCAAAGTGACGAAAAGCCCGGCATGGCTGCGGCCCGCTGCTGCGGCACGGCTGGACCCAGAAGCCGTGACCGGGATCGTCATGGGGATCTCGAAGGACGCTCCGGCCGGCACGAACCCTGTGGAGTTGGAGTTCGAAGTTACCAACTTCCATACCGGCCCGGGCCGGAACCTGGTCGTCAAGGTGCCCCTCACCATCACGGTCGAGCGCTGAGCACGCCTGGCCGCCCGGAGTAACCAGGCGCGAGGCTATATTTCCGTTCCGTCGAGATGTATACTCGACTCGGCAATGGAGAACCACACGATGAGACTCATAGCCGCTATAACGATTGCCCTCTGGCTGCTGGTTACCCCGCTAAGTGCACAGCTTTCGAGCGAGCAGGACGCTGTCATGAGAGTCGATGAAGAATTTCGACTCGCAAAGTTACACAACGATACAGCAACCCTGAGCCGCATTCTGGCCGAGAATTACTACGGCACCAACCAGAATGGCAACAGCAGGAACAAAGAACAGTTAATTAGCTTGTTCACAACGTTTCCGATCAAATCACTGGTAACTGACTCGTTTGAGGTACGAATCACAGGCAATGCGGCCGTTGTGACGGGATCGCAGAGTGAGGGAAACGCTGGTGGCGTGGACCGAATGCTCTTCATGCGCGTGTACCTGAAAACTCCGAACGGCTGGCAACTGCTGTCAAGCATGCAGTCGCGAAAGCCTTAACGTCTCGCTGTCCCACTCCCGGCATTTGGCCACCGTGTAGTCCACCTCCTCGGCGGTCAGTTCCGGGAACATAGGCAGCGAGACGCAGTGTGCCGCGTTGCGCTCGGCATTGGGGACCGGCCCGGCCATGCGCGCCGGTTTCCCCCACGGATACCCTTCCTGCTGATGGATGGCGATGGGGTAATGGCTCTTGGCCTCAATGCCGTTGCGGTTCAGGAAGTCCAGAAGAGGGTCGCGCGCGGCCGCCTGCTTCGTCTCGACCACGTAGAGATGGTAAACGTGCCGGTATCCGGGCGCCTCATAGGGCAGGGTAAAATTGCGGGCGCCCTCGAGACCCGCGGTGTACCGCGCCGCCCAGCCGCGCCGCGCTTCGCTCCATTCTTCAATATGCTTCAGCTTGGCGCTGAGCACCCCCGCGTGCAGGTCGTCAAGCCGGCTGTTGAACCCGAAGCTGTGGCGCGAACGAATCTCCGACCCGTGATTATGCAGCCGCCGCACGTGGCGATCGACCTCCGGGTTGTCGGTGATAATCGCGCCTGCATCCCCGAACGTGCCCAGGTTCTTTTGGATGAGGAAGCTGGTGGTGGCGGCATCGCTCAACCCGCCGATGCGGAAGCCATCGCCGCGGGCGCAGATTGACTGCGCGTTATCCTCCACCACCAGCAGCCCGTGCTTGTCCGCAATCTTCCGGATGGCTTTCATATCGGCGCACTGCCCGTATAAGTGCACCGGGACGATAGCCCTGGTTCTCTCCGTGACGGCGGCCTCGACGAGCGCGGGATCGATATTGTTGGTGCGGGCATCGCAATCGACGAACACCGCGGTGGCGCCCGCAATCCAGATGGCTTCGGCCGTGGCGAAGAAGGTATTAGGGGTGGTGATGCACTCATCGCCCGGCCCGATCCCAAGGGCCAGGAAGGTCAGCCACAGGGCATCCGTCCCGTTCCCCACCCCGATGGCGTACCGGGTGCCGGAGAACGCCGCGAACTCCTGCTCGAAGCGCTGGAGCATCGGCCCCATAACATACTGCCCGCTCTCGAGCACCTGGCGGATGTTGGCATCTACCTCAGGCTGGACATTCCGGTATTGCCGGGTATGACCGTAGAAAGGTACATTCATCGAAACCGGCGGCATGCTCCATCATAATGCCGGCGCAAGGGTTCAGCCGCTCGTCCCGGCCGTAAGCAACGGGAAGGGGTTGACGGGAGTGCCCTCCCACCAGCGCTTTTCCGGTCCCAGCCGGTGAACCGCGAAATGCAGGTGCGGGTTGTCAGGCGCCGCGTTGCCGCTCGTCCCAACATAGCCGACAAGATCGCCGCGCTTCAGCCGCATGCCTTCGCGAAGCCCCGTAGCGTAGCGGTCGAGGTGCGCGTAGTAATAGCACCAGGTCTCGCTCCTGTCGAACTGATACACCGTAAGCCCGCCGGCTTCGCTGGCGAAGAGCTTCACCACGGTACCGTCTTCTACCGCCAGCACGGGAGTGCCGCGAGGCGCGATGATGTCGATGGCGTCGTGGCGCCGCCCTTCGGCTCGTGCCTGGTCAAAAGTGTCTACCAGATCCTTAGGGCGCACGCCCTCCACGGGGATGAGCAGCCGCCGCTCCGCGAGATCGCCGGTATTCAATGGTTGCGGATTCCGCGGCGGAACGGGTTCCGGAACCTCCGGGGCGACACGATCCGCTTGAGCCTCGGACGGTACTTTGGAAGTGGCGCGAACGCCAGAGGAGAAGATCAACGCCAGCCCGAGCGCCGCAATCCCCGTGGCGAAACCGATCAAGAACCAGGTGATCGATTGCCTGCACATGCCTTATTCCTTCAAGACCGCCGGTATCCCGGGACTCACCATGCCTGCCAGTTGCAGGGCATCCCAGTTCGTGAGCCGGATACAACCGTGCGAGCTGGTGTGGCCCACGGTCGAGGGCACCGGCGTCCCGTGTATGCCGTAGTGCTCCTTCGAGAGGTTAATCCAGACGACCCCGACGGGGTTGTTCGGTCCCGGTGCGATTTTTGCCTTGGCGTGGTCCGGGTCCGCGTCCCAGAACAGGTCGGGGTTGTAATGGAAGACCGGGTTGCGCCCCACACCCGTGATCTTCCACTCACCAAGGGGCAGGGGATCGTGCTCGCTCCCCAGGGTCGCGGTATAGAACGCTATGAGCTTGCCCTGCTGGTCGTACCCCATGACCGCGCCCAGGCCTTTCGACACCACCACGCTGAACACCTTGCCCGGCGGGTCGGTATGGACGTTCGGCACCACAATCTGCTCCCCGGCCTTGCGGAGGTTCTTCCCGGGGTTCAACTCCGCCAGCAGCTTCGGGCTGGCGTGGAACCTCTCGCCCAGCTCCTCTTCAGGCGTCTCGTAGCCCAGATGATCGAGCTTCGCCTTCTCCATCATGTCCTCCGGCACCTTGACAAACGGGCCCGCAATGTCTTCTTCCGTAATGGTGTAGGTGGCCAGGTGAGGCACATTTCCAGCGTTGAGGACCGCCCATGTTTCCGGACCGACAATCCCGTTTACGGGCAGGTTGCGGTTGGCCTGGAAGGCGCTGATGGCCTTGCGGAGGTTCTGGCCGTAGCGGCCGTCGATCTCCCCGGGCGAGAAGTGAGCCCGGTCGAGCAGCACCTGGACCCGCACCACCGACGCTCCTGAGGAGCCCGGTCCAAAGGTTTCAGCAGCCGGCGGCGGCTGCGCATCCGCGGCCAAAAGCGCCATCAACGAAAAAAATGTAAAGTTTACCGCGCGTGCGGCGGCCACCCCTCGCATGTTAAATGGCGATGCAAGCCGGGGGCCACGGCTTTGGGGCGTTTCTACTCAGGCTGGTATTCGATCACCACGAGCGTGAGGTCGTCGGCTTGCGGCGCATCAGCGGTGAATTCGCTCACGGCCGCGCGTACCGCCGCGTGGACTTCCGCACAGCCTCGGGAGGCATTGGCGCGCACCACCTCACGCAGCCGCCGGCGTCCGAAGAACTCACCCGCGGTGCTCTGGGCTTCGGTGATGCCATCTGTGTAGATCACCACTTTGTCCCCAGGCTGAAGGGCCGCGGTCTCCATCTGGTATTCCGCATTGTCGATCAGCCCGACTGGCATGCCGGTAGGATCAAGCGTCCGAAGCGTTCCATCCGGCGTCGCCAGCAGCGGCGCGCAATGCCCGGCATTGATGTAGTGCAGGGTGCCGCTGCGCTCCACGGCGCAGTAGAAAATGGTGGCGTACTTCTCGCCACGGGTGCGCTCATTCAGGAAATGGTTGAGACCCGAGAAACGCTCCTCCATGCCGTCCACGGCGCCCGCGATTGCCAGGAAGCCGCCTTGCAGCAGGCTGGCCAGCAGCGCCGAGCTGACGCCCTTCCCGGAGACATCGGCCACCAGCGCGGACCAGCGGTCGGGCCCTACCCGGATCACATCGAACCAGTCTCCGCCCACCTGGTGGGAGGGCACGCTGCTGCCCGCCACGCGGAACCATCCATCGACGGGCAGGGCAGCCGGCAGCAGGCTCTGCTGGATGTCGCGGGCCACGCGCAGCTCCTCTTCCATCTTCTGCTTCACGCGCTCTTCATCCAGCAGGCGGGCGTTTTCAAGCACCGTCGAGGCCTCGATCGCCAGGCTCTGGAGCAGTTCCCGGTTGCCGCCGGCCAGGTCGGCCGCCACTATGCGGGAATCCATGTACAGCACCCCAATGGTTTCGCCGCTGGTCGAAAGCAGGCTCGTGGTTTGCGGCGCGCCGGTCTGGATGCGTACCAGGGGCACGCAGATGCAGCTCCGCAATTCCAGGTCCGCCAGGCTTTTGCTGGCGGCGCCGGCAGCGTTCGGGTCGAAGTTCATGGAAAACAGGTCCCGGCGCTCGTCGAGCGCGCGGCGGATCACCCGCCGGGGCACAGTCAGGTCGGCCGGATCGAGCGGCGTGCCCTGACGCCCGCGGGCTACACGCGTTTCCAACTCCAGGCCCGAGCGGAGCAGCAGGAAGCCGCGTTCCGTCCCGGTGATGGCGAGCGCCGCATCCACCACCGCGTTCAGCACGTCTTCAATCGAAAAGCCCGTTTGCAGTGTGCGGGCCACTTCCAGGATGGCGCGCAGTTTGGCCAGGTTGGCGCCCGGTCCGCCAGGGGTGCCCATCAGGGTCTGCTCGGCCGCTTGCGCGAGTTCCCCGCCATCGGCCGCGAAGACAAGCTGGTAGGAGTCCGGCACACCGAATTCGATGCGGTCGGAATTGGCCAACTCATGCCGCCCGACGCGCTTTCCGTTTACCCAAACTCCGTGTCGGCTTCCGGCGTCCTCCAGCACGTAGCGCCCCTCTTCGAGCACGATGCGGGCATGGCTGCGGGACGCGCGCGTGTCGCGCAGAAGGAGATCGTTATCGGAGTGGCGCCCGATGCGGAAGGGCAGTCGGTCGATTTCCACCCGCTTGCGGTGCCCGTCGGGGTCCAGGACCATCAGCGACGCACGTGGCGGCCCGTCGGGTTGTGGTGATGACATCAGGCAACGCGCCGGCTGCGGCGCTTTATCTTGGGCGGCTCCGGCGGCGGCTCGATTCCCTGGTTGTGCTGCTCGAGTTCCCGCTTCCTCAGGATCTGGCAGTGGGCGCAGTAGCCCCCCACCTCTGTCCGGGCCAGCAGGACCTGAAAACCGAAATGGGTTTCGATCTGCTTCCGAAGCCGCTGCAACGGTTCTCCGTAGAACTCTTCCACCTTCCCGCACCGCAGGCAGATCACGTGGGCGTGCTCCTGCTTCATGCGGGTCTCGTAATAGTGCTGGTCTCCGGCGTGGTGCATCAGGTCCAGCTCATCTACCAAACCACCGGCCTTCAGCATCTTAAGGGTGCGGTAGACCGTGACACGGTTGATTTTGGGGTCCTGCAGCTTGGCGAGCTGGAAGAGGCGCTCGGCGTCGAGGTGCTGGCCGCTCTTGTCGATCAGCTCCAGCAGTATATGCCGTTGCCTTGTGAGCCGGACACCCTTCTCTTTGAGCGATCCCCGGATCGAATCGAGGGCCATAACTGGTTTCATTCTAGCAGCCGGCGGCCCTGCTACAATCGGACATTCCATGTTCCGCAAAGTGCTGGTCGCCAACCGGGGCGAGATCGCGGTCCGCGTCATGCGCACCTTGCGCGAAATGGGGATCGCTCCGGTGGCGGTTTACTCCGATGCCGACCGCACGTCCTTGCACGTGCGCATGGCCGACGAGGCCGCCTGGGTGGGTCCCGCCCCCGCCTCCGAAAGCTATCTGCGGATCGACCGGATCATCGATGCCGCGCGGCGGCACGGCGCCGACGCCATCCATCCCGGCTACGGTTTCCTAAGCGAAAACCCCGACTTCGCGGAGGCCTGCGAAGAGGCCGGCATCGTTTTCATCGGCCCCTCCGCGGAGTCCATGAAGCTTATGGGTTCGAAAGTGGAAGCGCGGCGGACCGCCCAGCAGGCGGGCGTCCCCGTGGTGCCCGGCTCCTCGGACGGTGTCAACGGCCTGGACAACGCCCGGACCGTCGCGCGCCAGTGCGGCTACCCCGTGATGCTCAAGGCCATCGCCGGCGGCGGCGGGAAGGGCATGCGGCGCATCGATAGCGAGCACGGCCTGGAATCCGCTTTCAACCTCGCCGCCGGTGAGGCACTGAATGCCTTCGGCGACCCGCGCCTCTACATCGAAAAGGTGATCGAGCGCCCTCGCCACATCGAGATTCAGGTTATCGGCGACCGCCACGGCAATCTCATCCACCTGGGCGAGCGCGAATGCTCTCTCCAGCGGCGGCATCAGAAGCTGATCGAGGAGTGCCCGTCTCCGCTGGTCTCGGAAAACCCGCGCCTCCGCGACCGCATGGGTGAGGCCGCTATCCTGGCGGCGCGCGCGGCCGGATACTACAACGCCGGAACCGTCGAATTCCTGGTGGATGGCGACTCCCATTTCCACTTCCTGGAAATGAACACGCGGCTCCAGGTGGAACATCCCGTCACCGAACTGGTGACCGGACTGGATCTCGTGAAGCTACAGATGCTCGTCGCTGCCGGCGAGCCTCTGCCGCTTCGCCAGGAGGACGTCACCTGGCGCGGCTCGGCCATCGAATTCCGCATCTACGCCGAGGACCCCTACAACAATTTCTATCCCTCGCCCGGCACCATCACACGGTTGACGCGGCCCTTGGGCCCCGGCGTGCGCCTGGATGCCTGCGTCTACGACGGCTGGACCGTCCCCATCGAATACGACCCGCTGCTGGCGAAGTTAGCGGTTTGGGCCGGCACCCGGCGGGAAACCGTGGCGCGCGCCATCCGTGCCTTCCGGGAGTACGATGTGGCCGGCATCAAAACCAATATCGGGTTCTTCCGCCAGATCCTGGAGGACGAGCGTTTTCGCGACGGCGACCTGCACACGTCCTTCATCGAAGAGTTCCTCGCCCGGAGGCGTGAAGCACCCCCGGACCCCGAAATGGAAATGGTGGCGGCCCTGGTAGCCGCCATCCATGCCATGGAACAAACCGCCAATTCCGAGTCCCAAACCCGCCCGCCCGACAAGCGCAGCCGCTGGCTGGATGCGGGCCGCAACGACTTACTGCGATGAAGCTCTCGATTCAAGTTCGGCGCAAAGACGCTCTGTTGGACCTCACGCGCACCGGGCAGGCCTGCCGTTTTCAGATCGGCTCCGATCCGGAGCGCCACGCGGAGGTCGCGCAGCCGGAGCCGGGAGTCTACTCCGTGCTGATGGCCGGCCGCAGTTACGAGGCCCGGGTCGAACCCGGAGCCGACGGCGAAGTGGTGGTGGTGATCGACGGCCACCGCTTCGACATTGAAGTGCGCGACCCCCGCCAGTTCCGCCGCCGTAACGGCTTCCACGGCATCGACGGCCTGGAGAACGTGACCGCCCCGATTCCCGGTAAAGTGGTTCGGCTCCTGGTGCCCCTAGGCGCCACGGTGACGTCCGGCCAGCCCCTCATGGTGATCGAGGCCATGAAGATGCAGAACGAGATGCGTGCGCCGAAGACAGGCCGCGTGGTGTCGATCCCGGTGCATGAGGGCGACACGGTAGCAGCCGGCGCTGTATTGGCGACTATCGAGTGAGACATTTGGGCCGCGAATGAACGCGAATGAACGCGAATGAAGAAGAACAGGCGTTCGAGGCCGTGGTGGGCGCTGCATACGAGGTCGCCAATGTACTCGGAGCAGGTTTTCTGGAAAAGGTTTACGAGCGGGCACTGGTCCGGGAACTCGCGATACGAGGTCTGAAAGCCAGGTCCCAAGTAGGCTTCCCTGTCTCCTACAAAGGCCACTGCGTCGGGCAATACGTGGCCGACCTGATGGTTGAGGATTGGCTCATTGTGGAGCTCAAGTGTGTTGAGAGCTTCACGAACGAGCACCTCGCCCAATGCATCAATTACCTCAGGGCCTCCGGAAAGAAAGTGGCCCTCCTGCTCAACTTCCAAAAACCCAAAGTACAGTGGAAGCGCGTCGTATACGGCCTTTGACGTTCGTGTTGGTTCCATTCGCGTTCATTCGCGTTCATTCGCGGCCATCCATTCGTTATACTAGTGCTACAGCCCAGTGCAAGACTTTATCCGGATTCGCGGGGCGCGGGTCCACAACCTCAAAGATATTTCGCTCTCCATCCCGCATAACCAGCTCACTGTGGTAACTGGCGTTTCGGGCTCCGGGAAATCCTCGCTCGCTTTCGACACCATCTACGCGGAGGGCCAGCGCCGGTACGTCGAATCCCTCTCGGCCTACGCCCGCCAATTCCTGGAGCGCATGGAGAAACCCGCCGTGGACGATATCGACGGCATCGCGCCCGCCGTCGCCATCCGGCAGAAAAACACCACCCGAAACCCCCGCTCTACCGTCGCCACCTCCACGGAGTGTTACGACTTCCTGCGGCTGCTCTTCGCCCGCGCCGGCCGGACCTTCTGCCCCGAGTGCGGCGAACGCGTCATCCGGGATACCGTGGACCATGTCGCTCGCCGCATGCTCGAAGAGCCCGCCGGCTCCCGCTGGTACGTCCTGTTCCCCGTGAACCGCGAAACGCGGCCGGACACCCAGGCGCTCCGCGACCATCTATTCGAGCTGCGCAAGAAGGGTTTCACGCGGCTCTACCAGGAGGGCCGCACGTTCGAATTCTCGACGCCCGAATCGCTACTGGAAATCGATTTCTCACGGCCCGTGTGGATTTTGGCGGACCGCATCGCCATCGCGTCGGACCTGCACACGAGACTCGTCGATACCGTCGAGATCTGTTATCGCGAGAGCGGCGAGGTGGTGTTCGAGCCCGCCGCGGGCGGCGACCGCCTGCGCTTCAGCGAGACCTTCGCCTGCAAAAAGTGCGGCATCGAGTTCACCGAGCCCGAGCCGCGCCTCTTCAGCTTCAATAATCCCTTCGGGGCATGCCCGCGGTGCCAGGGTTTCGGCAACACGATCGACTTCGACTTGGACCTGGTGGTCCCGGACAAGGGCCTCTCCATCGAAGACGGCGCCGTGGACCCCTGGACCAAGCCCAAGTATCGCTCCTGGCTCGGCAACTTCCGCAAAACCGCGCGCGCCCGCAAGGTGCGACTCAACGTGCCGGTGTGCGACCTCTCCCCGGCCGAGCGCGAGGTGCTGGAAGATTCCATCCGCAGCTTCTTCGACTATCTCGAAGGCAAGAAGTATAAGCTGCACGTGCGCGTCTTCCTGAGCCGCTATCGCGGTTACGCGCAGTGCCCGGAGTGCCGTGGCGCCCGGCTGCGCAAGGAGGCGCTCTACGTCCGCGTCGGCGGGGTGAACATGCGCGAAGTCGTGCGGATGAACATCGCGCAGGCGCTGGTCTTCTTCGACGCCCTGGCGCTCGAGCCCGAAGAGGCCGCCATCGCGGACAAGATCCTGGTTGAGATCCGCCAGCGCCTGAAGTTCCTCAATGACGTGGGGCTGGACTACCTGACGCTCGACCGGCTCTCCGCCACGCTCTCCGGCGGCGAGGCGCAGCGCATCCAGCTTGCCACCTGCCTGGGGTCGCGGCTGGTGGGCGCCTGCTACGTGCTGGATGAGCCCTCCATCGGCCTGCATACGCGCGACACCGGACGGCTGGTCCGCATTCTTCACGAGTTGCGCGACTTGGGCAACACCATCGTCGTGGTGGAGCATGACCCGGATATCATGCGGCACGCCGACCATATCGTGGATCTCGGACCCGGAGCGGGTGAGCACGGCGGGCGCATTACCTATGAGGGCAGCTACGGAAACCTGCTGAGCGATGGTGCGGCCTCCCTCACCGGCCTCTACCTGCGCGGTGAAAAGCGCGTCTCCCCGGGGAACGCGCTCCGCGCCATCGACCCTGCTCATATGCTGCGTTTCTCAGGCGCCCGCGCACACAATTTGAAGGACGTCGACGTGGCCATCCCGCTCAACGCGATGGTGGTGGTGACCGGCGTTTCGGGTTCCGGAAAGTCCAGCCTGGTGCACGACGTGGTGTATCATTCGCTGCAGTCGCTGCATAAGGCCGCCGCCGAGCCCACCGGTGAGGAGATTCCCGATTTCGATCCCGGGTCCCGCCTGGCCTGCCGCCGAGTGGAGGGCGCGGACCAGATCCGGGAAACGATCATGATCGATCAATCCCCCATCGGCCGCACCCCGCGCTCGAATCCGGTTACCTACATCAAAGCGTTCGACCTCATCCGCGGCCTGTTCGCCTCCACACGTGAAGCCGAAAAGCGCGGCTACACCGCCGGACACTTCTCCTTCAACATCCCCGGCGGGCGCTGCGATACGTGCCAGGGCGACGGCACTGTTACCGTTGAAATGCAGTTCCTGGCGGATGTGGAGCTAATCTGCGAAGAGTGCAAAGGCACGCGCTACAAGAGCGGCGTGCTTGAAATCCAGTACAACGGCCGCAATATTCACGAGGTGCTGCAACTGACTGTGCGGGAAGCCATGGAATTCTTCCGCGGCTCGACGCGCCTGGTCTCGAAGCTCAAGGTGCTGGACGACGTCGGGCTGGGCTACCTGCGGCTGGGGCAATCCGCCACTACTCTCTCGGGCGGCGAAGCGCAGCGCGTGAAGCTGGCCGCGCATCTGGGGCAACCCTCCTGCGAGGGTATCCTCTACATCTTCGACGAGCCTACAACAGGGCTGCACTTCGACGATATCGCGCGCTTGCTGGCGTCCTTCGACCGGCTGATCGAAAGCGGCGGCAGCCTGCTGGTCATCGAGCATAACCTTGACGTGGTGAAGGCCGCCGACTGGATCATCGACCTTGGCCCGGAGGGCGGGGAGGGCGGAGGCCGCATCGTGGCCGAGGGCCGCCCCGCGGAGGTCGCCGCTGCAAAGGGTTCCCACACCGGGCGCTTCCTCCGGGAAGCACTGGAGCGGGTGTAGAACCTGCCGTTCGCGCTCAAGAGGGGGCGCTAGAATAGGGGTATGTGGGCTCTGGCCGCCTTCCTCCTGCTGTTTCAAACCGTTGATTACAATGCGGAAGGCCGGAAGGCCCTGGAAGCGCAGGATTATGCGGCGGCGGTCCGCCACTTCACCCAGGCTGCCGCGGCTGACCCCCAGGACTATGCCGCACGGTTCCACATGGCCCTCGCCAAAAGCTTCCTGAATCAGGACGAAGAGGCCATTCAGGATTACCGTAAGGTGCTGGAGCTTAAGCCCGGGCTCTACCAGGCGGAACTGAACCTGGGTATTCTCCTGCTGCGGCGTAAACACCCGGAAGAGGCCGTCGCGCCGCTTGAAAAAGCGGTGGAAGCGAAACCGGCGGAGTACCGGCCGCGCTACTACCTGGCCGAAGCACTGCTGGCGGCGGGCGAACTCCCCCGCGCGGCTGAGCACTATACCGCGGCCCTGGGAATCAATCCCAAATCGGCGGAGGCCGAACTGGGGATAGCACGCGCGCTCGCGCGGCAGAACCGCCTGACCGACGCCGTCCCGCACTTCGTCAAGGCCGCCGCCCTCGACCCCAACTTCCAGGACGTTCTGCTCGAACTTGCGGGCTTGTACGAGAAGGCCGGCGAACGCACCGAGGCCATCGCTATCTATCAGAGCTTTCCGAACAATGTGGCCGCCCAGGAGCGGCTCGGCCAGTTGCTCATTGAGGGCAAGCAGTACGCTGAGGCCATCCCCCGCCTCGAAGAGGCCTTTCAGAAGGAGGCTACCCCCACGAACCGGCTGGCCCTGGCTTCAGCCTACATTTTCAACAAACAGCCGGAGAAGGCCCTGCCGCTGCTCGAGCAGTCAGTGGCCGCCGAGGGCGCCAACTACGACGTCCGCATGATGTACGCACGCGCCCTGCGCGATGCCAAACGGTACATGCCCGCCGCCCAGCAGTTCCTTGAAGCGGCCAAACTCAAGCCGGACTCCCCCGCGGCATGGAAGGACCTCGCCGCCATGCTCTACCTCGTGGAGAACTATCCGCAATCCCTCGCCGCGCTTGATCGTGCGCATAAACTCGGCGACGACAGCCCGGCAAACCACTATTTTCGCGCCATCACCCTGGACCGCATGCGGGATCTTCCCGGTGCCCTCGCAAGCTACCAGAAATTCCTCTCCATGAGCGAAGGAAAGAACCCCGACGAGGAATTCAAGGCCCGGCAACGGGCGCGCATCATCCAGAAGGAGTTGAGCAAACGGTGACCTCGGCAACCAGAATCGCCATTTGTTTTGGCCTGCTGCTGGCGGCTTCCACGGCCGCTTTCGCGGACCTTGCGCAGGCCAAGGCCGAGCAGAACCTGGAAAAACGGTCGAAATTGGCACTAGAAAACGCCGATAATGCCCTTAAAAGCGCCCGTCAGGCGTACGAAAAAGGCGAGATTCAACAAACGCGGGATCTCGTGGCGGAGCTATGGGAATCCGTGGACCTGGCTGAAACGTCCCTCAAAGAGACGGGTAAGGATCCGCGCCGCAGCCCCAAGTGGTTCAAGCGCGCGGAGATTGGTTTGCGGGACCTGCTCAAGAAACTGGATGCCTTCGAGCGCGAAATGAGTGTGGACGACCGGGAGATGCTGGCCGGGACCATCGCCCGCGTCCGCGGCGTGCACGAGCGGCTGCTGCTCGGCCTGATGGAGGGCAAATCCAAATGAGAACCGCCATCCTCTGTTGTTTGCTGGTGGCCGCGCCCCTGGCGGCCGAACGCGATTTTCTGAGAGCGGACGAGGCGGATCAGATCCGCGAAGCGCAGGAGCCCGCCATTCGCCTGCAGCTCTACGCCAAATTCGCCCGTGAGCGCGTCCGGCTGGCCGAGCAGTTGTGGGCCAAGGAAAAGCCCGGGCGCTCGATCCTGATCCACGACGCTCTCGAAGACTACACCGGAATCCTGGATGCCATCGACAACGTGATCGATGACGCGCTGCGCCGCAAACTGGAAGTGAAGGAGGGGCTCGACGCGGTGACCGGCATGCAGAAGGAGACCCTCCCGATTCTCGAAAAGATCCAGGAGAGCCATCCGAAGGATATGGCGCGCTACGAATTCGTGCTTCGGCAGGCGATTGAGACCGCCTCCGACAGCCTGAAGCTTGCCCAGCAGGACATGGGCGCCCGCACTTCCGAGGTGGAGGCACGCGAAGCGCGCGAAAAGCAGCAGCGCGAGGCCATGATGGGCACCAAGGAACTGGCAGGCAAACGCGCCGAGGAGAAGAAGGCCGCGGAAGCCGAAAGCAAGCGCAAAGCGCCGACCCTCCGCCGCAAAGGCGAAACTGCGCCGCCGCCCCGTTGAAATTTTGAGAACCCTCCCGCACAAGGGCACTAAACCTATGTACCCCTAAAGCCGATATTACTGGTGGAGGAACACCTTGCACGCCACTACCGTTAAAACCGTCGCCATCTGCGACACAGAGCCGATCTCGATTGAGGGCCTGCGGGCCATGCTGGAGCCCTTGCCGGATCTGCGGGTGGTAGGGGCTGAAACCTCGCTCATCAACGCCATGGATATGGTGCGGCTCTTCGGCCCCTCCCTCGTGGTCATCGATAAAGCGTTCGGGATTCATGCCGTAATGGACTGGATCCGGCGGATCCGGAACACCGGGACGTCGGCCCTGGTGTGGGGCATGAATATGAGCGACGCGGAGGCCATGCGGATTGTGCAGGCGGGTGCCACCGGGGTGATACGGAAATCGGCAGACCTGTCTTCGCTGATGGAAGCCATCCGCACCGTGGCCGACGGCAACACGTGGATGGAAGAGTGCCTGGTTCGGGAGAACGACCGCGCCATTCGCGGGCACCGCTCCAATCTCACCGGACGGGAGTTGCAGGTACTCGAACTGGTGGAGCAGGGAATGCGCAATAAGGACATCGGCACGGCACTGGGGATTCAAGCGGGCACCGTCAAGATCCACCTGAAGCATATCTTCGAGAAAACCGGCATTCGCGGCCGGTACGGGCTGGCGCTTACAGGCTTGAAAGAGAAGGGCCTGCTCTCGCTTCCCACGATGTGATCAAGCGCCCCGGCACGGGGGCACGGATGCTATTCTGGAATGAACCGTGCAAATCGGGGCGCTTACCGCGTTACTTCTGTTGGTGGCGGGCTTGGCGTCCGCCCAGCCTTCGGTATTGCTCGACGCCATGGCGTCCGAGCTCGACCGCAATTTTAAGGTGCTTAAGGGGAAGCCGGACACCCCTGCGTACTACCTTTCCTACCAGATCACGGAACAGGACTACAGCGTAGTTTCCGCTTCCCTGGGTGCGCTCACCGCGAATTATCAGGGCCGCAGCCGTACGCTTGAAGTCTCGGTGCGGGTGGATAACGCGCCCGCGGCCCTCCGGAGCCGCATCTGGCTGGACACCGAGGGCTCAGCGCTCAAGAGCATCGCGGACACCGATCGGCTGGATGATTTCGCCCGCGCCGAGCCATCCATGGTGGTGCGGGATCTCCGGCCGCAGCCCGTGGACAAAAGCCGCCTGGACGGAGCGCACCGGCCAGCTTTCAGCCGTGATGGCGCGCGCGTTCTGAATGGTTTCCAGTTCCTTCCCGGAGGCCTTCAGCCGGGCACGCGCGTGCGCCTGCCCGAGCACACCGTATTCCTGCGGACACGGCAGGATTGCGAAGGCATGCCCCCGATGGCAGCCATGGAGCGCGAGATCGCGGCGACGGCCGCCCATGCCGCTGCGCTCGCGGATGCGCGCCATCCTGTGGCGGAACCCGGCCGCCCCGGCAACTTTCCGTACAGCCAGTTGGAAGGCCGGCAGGGCGCGCGCGTCCTGCCCGAATACCGCGGCCGCCGCCTGTTCGGCTCGTACCCGGTTGATCGCGAAGGCGTGGCGCCAACGCCCGTGAGTATTGTCGAAAAGGGCGTTCTAAGAGCGTTCCTGCTTACCCGCCGGCCGGTGCGCGGTTATAGCACCTCGAATGGGCGGGCGCGGCTGCCCGGCAGCTTCGGCCACAACACCGCCGCACCCGGCAACCTGTTCGTGCACACCGCCGAAACCGTTTCCCCGGCTGAGCTGAAGAAGAGACTGATCGCGATTTGCCAAACCCGCCGCGAACCCTACGGCGTGCTGGTGCGGAAGATGGACTTCCCCACTTCCGCGGCGGCAGATGAAGTCCGCGGCCTGCACGCCGGCTCATCGTCCATTCTGATCGACGATCTCGAGCTCGCCCGGCTCGAAGACGAGCACCCCAAGCTCCCTGTGGTGCCACCGCCGTCCTAGAGCTATGCGGACGCTTGGCCGGTACGTCTTCAGAGAGATCCTCTCCAGCGCCCTGATCGGCACGCTGCTGGCGACGTGTGTCATCTTCCTGCAGAAGGTAGGACCGCTCGTGGGCCTGCTGGTGCGCAGTTCGGCCAGCGCGGACCTGGTGTTGTGGCTGTTCGCCCTGGGAATGCCGGCGCTGCTGCCGCTGACGATTCCGTTCGGCGTGTTGGTGGGGATTTTGATCGGGTTGGGGCGTATGTCGAGCGATGGGGAGATCATCGCGATGCGCGCCGCCGGTGTGCCAGGCCGCCGCCTGACGATTGCCGTGATGGTGTTCGCGACGCTGGCGACGGTGGTGGCCGGAACCGCCTCGCTGAAGCTTGCGCCGCTCGCCCAGAGGGAGAGCACCCGGCTGATCAAAACGCTGCTCTCGACGCAGCTTACGGCCGAAATCCAGCCGCGCGTCTTCGAAGAGCAGTTTCCCCGCACGATCCTGTATGTGGGCGATGTGCGGCAGGCCGGCGGGAGCGTGGCGGTGTGGCGTAACATCTTCATGGCAGACCTCACGCCGCCCGAGGAGCGTTCGACTGGCCTTCGCGAGGGCGGCGCCGGGCCGCTGGTGACGGTAGCGCGAGAGGCACTGGCGGTGCCCGACCCGGAACACAATCGGATCCAGCTTTCCCTTCGCAATGCCAGCATCCACGAGATGGGCAAGGACGCAGTGGCATCGGATGCCTTCTGGCCGCGCGGCGAGCAGGCGCTTGAAGCCGCCCCGCCGTCGGAAGTGCGCACCAAGCCCATCCTGGAGATGACCACCACGGAACTGCGCCGCCACTCGAAGGAAGGAATGCCCAACTACATTGAGGCGCGGATCGAGTGGAACCGCCGTCTCGCGTTGCCGTTGGCCTGCATCATGCTGGCGCTGGTAGGGATTCCGCTGGGGATATCGTCGCGGAAAGGCGGAAAGTCCGCGGGCTACGTCTGGGGCGTGTTCCTGTCGTTCTTCTGCTACTACGGTTCGTTCGGGGGACTGATCGGGCTCGCGAAACAACGGGCCGTGCCGGTGGAGGTGGCGGTGTGGACTCCCAACGTGGCCTTTGCTTTGGCCGGGCTGATCCTGCTGGCGCGGATGGAACGGGCCGGCGGGCGCCACGACCCGCTGGGCACGATAGTGGCATGGATCGGGGAACTCGGGCAGGCTGTGAAACAGCGCATGGGCCGGCACAGGTCCGGAAACGGCCGAGGCGCGAAAATCCGGCTGGTTGTGCTGCCCCAGATAGTCGATACCTACGTCCTCTCCGGTTTCCTGTTCTACTTCGTGGTGATCGTGGCGAGCTTCGTGTCGCTTACCGAGATCTTCACCTTCCTCGAACTGCTGGGCGACATGGTACGGAACAACATCCCGCTGTCGAAGATGTTCACCTACCTGGTGTTTCTCTTGCCGCGCCTGATTTACGAAACCGTGCCCATCAGCGTACTGGTGGCGGTGCTGGTGACCTTCGGGGTGCTCTCAAAGCAGAACGAGGTGATCGCGTTCAAGGCCTGCGGGGTAAGCCTATACCGGTTGGCGTTGCCCATCCTGATTATGAGCGGCCTGTTGAGCGCCGGGTTGTTTGCCTTCGACCACTACTACGTCCCGGACGCCAACCGGCGGCAGGACGCGCTGCGCAATGAGATCAAAGGCCGCGCCCCCCAGAGCTATCTCTCGCCGGACCGCAAGTGGATCAAGGGCAAGGGATCGCGGATCTACTACTACAAGTATTTCGACACCGCCCAGGAGGTGATGGCGGGGGTCAGCGTCTACGAACTGAACCCCGAGACGTTCGCCCTGGTGCGGCAGATTTCCGCGGAACGCGCCCGCTGGCAGCCTTCCCTCGGTACCTGGGTGTTCGAGAACGGCTGGTACAGCAACTTCAACGGTTCGCGCCGCGAGTCGTACCAGGGTTTCCCCGTCCAGACTTTTCCAGAGCTGAACGAGGACCCGCGCTACTTCCGCAAAGAGGTACTGCAGGACGAGCAGATGAACTTCCGCCAACTGGACGAGTACATCGCGGACCTCCAGCAGAGCGGCTTCGATACGGTTAAACTGCGGGTACAGTTCTACCGCAAGTTCTCGGTCCCGCTATTCGCCCTGATCATGGCGATGATCGCGATCCCCTTCGGCTTCCTGGTGGGTAACCGCGGCGCCATGGCGGGCGTAGGGGTCAGCATCGGGATTGCACTGGCATACTGGGCGGTTGGGGTGCTCTTCGAACAGATCGGCAACGCCAACCAGTTGCCGCCGGCGGTGGCGGCATGGGCGCCGAATGGGGTTTTCTCGCTGACAGGGTTGTATCTGCTGCTAAGGATGAAAAGCTAAAGATGGTGGTGGGTTTCGGGTGATGGGTGTTGGGTTTGGCGGCCCGAGGTTCAGCGCAGCGGAGTGGAAATTTCTCTCGGCCACGACAAGAACCCGTTGCCCATTTGATGTCCTACTATCCAGAAATCGTGGTGATAGCAGTAGTGCCAGTACAGTCCGAAGTCAAGGAAGATGCGGGGTACGGCCCTTTGCAGTTCTCCGTTTACGAGTACCGATGCGGGGCTACCGTCCTTTGTGACGGAGAAGCCTCATGTCGAACAGTTTCTGAAGCCTGATGACTTCATCCTTCCATTCGGCGGGTGGATAGCATTCACGGGTGAAGTGACGGGCAAAGCGTACTTGGGCGTATGGGGAAGACGGAATGCTCAACGCCTTCGGCGTCTACTGCGAGAACGTGGGGCGCATCTCACAATTGTCAGGCAGGATCAACCCGGCAGACGCCCGCTTCGTTCGGAGGCCTACCCGGCTGCGTACCAGCTCGCAAAGCAGCGGATCGGGACGACGGCGGAGTAGCCGCTACTGCCGGCTAAACCCCATCACCCAACACCTAACACCTAGTCTTCAGTAATTAGTTGTTCCGTCGGATCGATCTTGAACCAGAGCAGCGCGCTGATCGCCAGCATCACTGTCATGAACACGAGCGGCACGTCGTAGCGAAAATCGCGCAGCCCGCTGGTGAGGGGCAGCCCCATAGACGGCAGCCAGTTGTTCGAGTACACCACGAGGTAGCCGAACAGCACCGAGGAGATGAATGAGCCGATCTGGCCGGCGGTGTTCATGGCTCCGGTGACCGCGCCGGCGTACTTTTTACCCACATCCAGGCACACGGCCCATGCGGTGGGCAGCATAAAGTCCGACCCCGCGTAGCTGAGCGCAAGGAACACCAGCCCGACATACTGGTTTGTGGAAGCGATGGTGGCCACGGTGAATACGGCGGCGCTGCCGAGCCCCACGATCCCTACCGTGCGACGTCCCCACTTCAATCCCAGTTTACGCACCAGCACGTCGCTGGTGAAGCCGCCCGCCAGATTGGCCAGCCCGCCGAGAATGAATGGCAGGGTGGCGAACAGCAGCCCCCTCTCGGTGAAGCCTCGGCCCTTGGCCAGGTAAGTGGGCATCCAGGAGAGGAAGAAGAACGAGCCGTAGCAGTAGGTGAAGTACATCACCATGATCAGCCACAGGTTGGGACGGCGCAGCGCGATGCGCCATGGGAGGCCGCGGTGCGCGGTCCTGGGGAGTGCGCCGATTTCTTTGATCTCCTCCTCGGTGACGCCTTCCTTCTCCGTCGGATAATCGCGATACCACCGGTACCAGGCAATGGCCCAGATCACCCCCAGAAATCCGAAGGCGAAGAACGAGGCGCGCCATCCGAAGCGCATCTGAATGGGGATTACCATGAATGGCGCCAGGGCACCGCCCACGCGGCTCGCCATCCAGACAAGGCCGTGCGCGCGGGCGCGCTCCGCCGTGGGGAACCATCGGGAGATGCTACCGGAACTGTTGGGGTATGCGCCCGCTTCGCCCGCTCCGAAGAGAAAACGGATGGGCAGCAGCACCAAGTAGCTCCATGCCAGGCCGGTGAGGGATGTGAACACCGACCACCAGAGCACAATCCTGGTAAGCACTTTGCGCGGGCCGATGCGATCGCCCATCGACCCGCTGGGAATCTCGAAGGCGGCGTAGGCGATGGCGAATACCCCGACCACCCAGCCGAACTGCTCCGGCGTCATATTCAGATCCGCCTGCATCCGCGGACCGGCAATCGAGATGCAGACGCGGTCGATATAGGTGATGATCGAGAGCAGGAAAAGCAGGGCCAGCACGCGATGGCGGTACTTGACCCCGGAGGACCGATGAGCTGGGCTCATAAGGCTGCCATTATATGATGCGGCGGCATTGCACCACAAATGAGCGCCGGGCCGCTACACGCAGAGCGCCAGGATTTCCTCTACCTTGGCAGGCCCCACGTCACCACGCTCCCCGATGCCCGTCCAGCCACGCTTTTCGAAGCGCCCGGCCACCACTTGCGCGGTATCCGCCGGAATCCCGTACGCGGAAAGCCGCGTGGGCACTCCCAGGGATTCGAAGAAAGTGCGGGTTCGCGCAATTGCGGTATCGATGCGGGTGTCCGGATCGCCTTCCCGGATGCCCCACACGCGCGCGGCGAATTGCAGCAGCTTCGCACGTTTCGATTCGCGGCGCGCAGCAAGCGCGGCGGGGAAGACAACGGCCAGGGTCTGTGCGTGGTCCAGGCCGTGTAGCGCCGTGATCTCGTGTCCGATCATATGGGTGCTCCAGTCCTGCGGCACCCCCACCGCGATCAGCCCATTGAGCGCCATGGTGGCGCACCACATGATGTTGGCGCGGGCGTCGTAATCGGAGGGATTGGCCAGCACCTTGGGCCCTTCCTCGATCAGGGTGAGGAGGATGGCTTCCGCCATGCGGTCCTGCAGCGGCGCGGCGGCATCGTATGTCATGTACTGCTCGAGCACATGCGCGAACGCATCCACCACGCCGTTGGCGGTTTGCCGGACGGGCAGCGTGAAGGTGGACTCGGGGTCTAACACAGAGAAGCGCGGATAGACGAGCGGGCTGCCGAAGGCCAGCTTATCACCCGTACCCTGGCGAGAAATCACCGCGAAGGTGTTCATCTCCGAACCGGTAGCCGGCAGGGTGAGGACGCAGCCGATGGGCAGGGCAGACTCGACCGGCGCGCCTTTCGCCAGGATGTCCCACGGCTCGCCATGGAACGGCACCGCCGCGGCGATGAATTTCGTGCCGTCAAGCACCGAGCCGCCGCCCACGGCCAGCAGAAAATCCAGCTTCTCGGCGCGGATCTTCTCGACCGCGCGCATCAGGGTTTCGTAGGCGGGGTTGGGCTCGATGCCGCCGAACTCGGCCACGTGCCAGCCGGCGAGCGCCGTTTTCACTTGATCGTATACGCCATTCGACCGGATGCTGCCGCCCCCGTACGTTATGAGCACGCGGGCACCGGCGGGAATCTCGGAGGCAATGCGGGCGATCTGGCCGCGCCCGAACAGGATCTTTACGGGATTTTGGTATTCGAAATTCTGCATGGCTGGCTTCAATGTAACATCCCGCCGAGCCGCGGTAACATGAAGACAGAGTACGGGTGCTGCCGTATGGCTCTCCAGGTTTCCCTCAATCATCCCCTCCGTGCGCTGTTTGCCGAACTCGTGGAGCGGCACCTCGTCCGCGCGGCGCAACTGGACAGGATCGATGTAGCCCGGTACATTGCAGGGTTGCTGGTGGACTTCACCCATGTCGACAATCTCTACCGCCTTCGCGACGCACGCGGCAGGCGGCTGGAGGACGTGGGCGAGATGCTGATCGCCTCGAACCCGCTGTTCGAAGCACGCAGCTTCATCGAAGAGCGTGAAATTCGCCGGCACATCGGTGATTACACCCTGTTCCTGGCCGGTCTGTTCCCGGAGTATGTGGCGCGGCTCCCCCGCGCGCGCGGCCGTCTCGATTCCCTCGTAGACTACGTGAAAGCGGGAAAGGAGTCCTATGCCGTGGTCGCCTCCTTCGACCAGTTCGAATTCCGTGATCAGGCGGCGCTCTTCCGCGAACTCTCCGACCGCTTCGAGCTGTGCATCTTCGGACTGAACATGGCTGCGCGCGACCTCGCCGGGCGTGAGCGCGCATGGTACCAAGGCGTTCGCGACCTCCTGCATTGACCGCCGATACGTACGTCCGCTAACGAATTGGCGTCCAGGTGAGCAGCTTCCGTAAAATGGAATTGAGATGAACGGCTGTACTCTGCTCCTGGTTCGGCACGCGCACACGCGCGATAACGGCGGCAGCAGCACTCCGCGGCTGGTGGGACGCTACGATTCGCCCCTGAGCAGCCTGGGAGAAAAGCAAGTAGAGAGGCTGCGCGGAGCCTTGGCCGGAGAGGCTGCGGAGGCTGCTTATGCCAGCCCTTTGCGCCGCGCCATGGCGACCGCTCGCGCACTGCCGGAGCGGCTCCACCCGCTACCGCTCGGTTCCCTTCAGGAGATCTACTGCGGAAGATTCGACGGCTGGCTCCTCTCCGATGTGCAGCAGCAGCACCCCGACCTCTGGAAACGCAACCTCGCCCAGGATGATGACTCATTCCGCTGGCCGGGCGGGGAGACATACGCTCGCTTCCGAGCCCGGGTGCTCCGTACCGTACGGGCGCTGGCCGGGCGCCACTGCGGCGGACGTGTGGTGGCCGTGACTCACGCGGGCTTCATCAGCCAACTCCTGGGCTGCCTCGCGGGAGCCAGGCCGTCCCGCTGGGAGCAGTTCCGTCCGGGGAATGCCAGCATCACGGAGGTGCGCTGGGGTGCCGGCGAGAAAGCTTCCGTGGTGCGGTACGACGACCGCAGGCACCTTGAGGACCTCGCGGGCGAGTAGAGTTCAGGCCCGCCAGGCGGCGTCGGCCCGGCGCACGATCCGCAGCCAGTCCCGTACCTGAGCGTTGGATTCCAGGCGCGCGTGTTCCGTGCTCGCCGCGTCGGTCGCCACGAAGAGGTGGTAGCGGAGGGCTCCCGCCATGGCATTGCTTCCGCCCGCCAACCAGTAGGCCTGCCGCAAGCCCGGCAGCGCCGGGGTGGCAAAGCCGCGGGCGGTGAGGTAGCGGCTCAACAACGAATCGTGACGCCGGCGCGCCTCGGGCTCCCAGTACCCGAGCGATTGCAGCCAGGAACAAACGTCTTCAAGCGGCGAGCCCACACGGATACGCCCCCAATCTAGCAGCACCGGTTCGGGCAAGTTGGGAGACAACCTGACGATGGCGTTTCCGGGGTGCATATCGCCGTGCAGGACCGCGGGCGGAGGCCCCGCGGCCAGCAATTGGCGGCGCAGTTTCGGCAGGGCGGCTACGGTGCGGCGCAGAGCCGGAAGCGATCGGCGGATGCCGGCGAGATCGGGATGCCGCGACTCCACCTCGAAAACTTCCAGCGTGGTTTCGGCGGAACGCACCAGATCGGCTTCGTAATCCCACTGGCCGAGTGCGCTCGTGAGGCGATGTACCGAAAGGCCTTGATGGAGAGCGGCGAGGCGCTCCAGAACAGCCCCGGCTAAGTCCACCTCGCGCCAGGGCCACTTCCGCCAGGTCTCGATCCATTCGAGATACAGGTAGGCCTCGTCCGGTCCGCTTCGTTCGGCGCCCAGGAGGCGCGGCGCGATCCCTGGAGCGACATGGCGCAGCAGGGCGTCATAAGCATCAATTTCCCTGCAATCCTCGCCCGTAACGCGTTTGACCACAAAGGCACACGGCTGGTGGGAAGCCCGCAACGGATGCACGCGGACCAGCGCCAGACCTCCGTTCCGCAAACCCCCACCCAGCCGGCGCATGTTGAGCCGCACGGACTTGCGCGCCGGGCCGTAGTGACGGGCGACAAAAGCAGCGATCCGTCGCGCGTCGAGCGTACTAAGGGTGCCTGGGTTCATATGAGACAGGATTCATCCTAACAGCGATCCCGTGCACATGCGAGTCTCTTCCGAAGGCAGAGTGGCTATTGTTCGTTTACGTGCACAACCTTGGCTGGGGGGAACCCGTTGAACCAAGTGGCGGAGGCGTTGCTGTAGGCGCCGATATTCTCCGAGTAGACCAGGTCATCGATATCCAGCGCGGGCAGCTCCTCGGAGTGCGAGATGGTATCGAGGCCGTCGCAGGTCTGGCCGAAGACGGAGCAGATCTCCGGCTTGCCTTTCTTGAAGGCAAGAACGGGGTAGCGGCAGTGGTCGAAGATGATGCCGGAATACGTGTGATAGACGCTGTCGTCGATGTAGTAGCAGGTCTTGCCGTCACGCACGGCTTTCCCTATGACACGCGCCAGCGACGTGGCGGCCGTGGCCACCAGGAAGCGCCCCGGCTCGGCCAGGATCTCGATGTCCCCGGGGAAGAGCCGGTCGATTTCGGCGTTGATCTTGCGTGCCAGCCCTCCAAACGGCTTCACATGGCGGTCGTAGGGTACCGGGAAGCCGCCGCCGATGTCCAGGATCTTGATCTCGTGGCCGCGGCTTCGCGCCTCTTTCATCACCGCCGCCGACATGTTCAGCGCCTGCACGTAATTCTGGAAATTGGTGCACTGGCTGCCGACGTGGAAGCTGATTCCCTCGACGACCAGCCCCACCCGGAACGCTTCCGTCACCAGGTCCACGGCTTCCCCCGGATGGCAGCCAAATTTCGAGGAGAGCTCCACCATGGAGCCCGTATTGGGCACACCCAGGCGCAGCACCAGCCCCGCCTGTGGCGCGAAGCTCTTGATCTTGCGCAGCTCCTCCAGGTTGTCGTACGTCACCAGGGGCTTGTATTGGTTGAGGGCTTCGAGAGTCTCCCGTGGCTTGATGGGGTTGGCGTAGACGATCTTATCCCAGATGAAATTCTGCTGCTCTTCGGGCGGGAGATGCCGGATGTTCTCGTAAACCAGCATGAACTCCGGCAGGGAGGCGACATCGAAGCTGGCCCCGGCGCGGTAGAACGTTCGCACGATCTCCGGCGCCGGGTTAGCCTTCACCGCGTAGTAGGCCTGCACCTTCGGCAGGTGCTTGCGGAACTTCGCGTAATTGCGACGGAGAACATCGTGGTCGATGACCACGACCGGCGTGCCGTACTCTTTGGCGATGGCTTTCAGCTCTTTAGTCGTCATGCCCGCTCAAAATACCGGTTTGGACCCGTCGAGCATCTGCACTTTGTTGTGCTTGAAATACTCTGCCGTGAGGGCCTTCACCATCTGGGCGCGCTGGTCATACAGGCGTTTCGATTTACGCGGTTTGTGGGTCGCCAGCGCGTAGTGAGTGAGCAGCGGCATTGCAATGGTGGTATCGGTGTAGCACACCACCGCGTCGGGAAGCCTCGTGGGATCTACCTTGCCCCAGCTCACGGCCTCGCTCGGAGTGGCGCCGCTCAGGCCGCCGGTGTCCGGGCGCGCGTCGGTCACCTGCAGGAAGTAATCCTGCCCGTATTCCTTGATCCGCAGCACTTCCTGAATCTGCGGCTCGGTCTGGAGCATAAAGTTTTTGGGGCTGCCGCCGCCCCACAGGACCACGCCGCTCTTGCCGCCGCCGCGCTTCGCCGCCAGCACGTAAGCGGTGGTCTCGTTGACGTCGATTGAGGGGTTCATCCGCAGCTTGTTGCCGCGCAGTTCCACCCCGGCCACGTTCATCCCGATGGTGGAATCGCCCGGCGACGACGTGTAGCAGGGGACGCCCGCGCGATAAGCGGCCGCCAGCACAGACACGTCCTTTAGGCCCGCCTTGCGCTCCCACTCGGCCGCGTACTTCCCGATCAAGTAGTGCAACTCGGCGGTGCCCATTTCCTTCTGGAACTCGGGCTGCACAAGGATCTCCCGCAGGATCTCGTCAGTGGCCATCAGGCAGTCGCTATAACCCAGCAGGACGTCATAGACCCGGACGATATCGTTCTCCCGCAGGTCCGTGTCGTTCATGTTGAAGTGCCCTGTGCGGACCGGGTAGTTCAGAGCGAAGTGCAGGTCGTGGTAGAGGATTGCGCCGGTGGAGACGATCCAGTCCACAAACCCGGCTTTGATCAGCGGCACGATGGAGGAGCAGCCCAGTCCGGCGGGCGTGAGCGCGCCCGACAAACTCATCCCGATCGTGACGTCGTCCTCGAGCATTTTGCCGGCGAACAACTGGCAGCCCTCGCGGAGCCGCGCCGAGTTGTAGGCCAGAAATGTCTCGTCGATCAGGGCGGAGAGCTTTTCCCGGCCGCTGATCGGCTTCGGCATGATGCGCCTGCCGGACAGGTACTTGTCGCGGTTCGGCAGCTTCTTCTTCTTCAGCCAGTCGGGCATAGCCGACAGGTCTTCACGATAGCTGCGTTTCTTGGGAGCGGTGTCTTTGGTTTTGGCCATGATGGTTGGCGGAGGCTGTAACAGGATAGACTAACATGTAGCGCCATTGACTCTAAAGACATTACGCACTGAAACGAACCAAACCCCGGCGGCGCTGGGGTTTTGCATGCCGGCAGAATGGGAGCCGCATCGCGCCACCTGGCTGGGCTGGCCGCACAACCCCACGGACTGGCCGGACAAGCTGGACACCATCCGATGGGTCTACGGAGAGATGGTACGGCGGATCGCGCCCGGCGAGACCGTTCGCATGCTGGTGAACTCCGCCGCTTTGGAAAAGGAGGCCCGGCGGTACCTGGAGCGTGCCGGGGCCTCCGTGGAACGCGTCGAATTCGTCCGCCACGCCACCAACCGGGGCTGGATGAGGGACAGCGGCCCCATCTTCGTGCGGCGGCAGGCCGGCCGCCGGACGGAGGCTGCGATCGTCCACTTCCACTTCAACGCCTGGGCCAAGTACCCCGACTGGCAGAAGGACCGCCGCGTTCCCGAAGCAGCCGCGAAACTGCTCGGCAAGCGCCTCTTCCACGCCCGGCATGACGGCCGCGACGTGGTTCTCGAAGGCGGCGGCATCGACGTCAACGGCCGCGGTACCCTCCTGACCACCGAAGAGTGCTACCTCGACCCAAAGTGCCAGGTCCGCAACCCGGGCCTCGACCGCGCTGGAATCGAAACCGCCATGAAGGAGCACCTCGGGGTGACCAACGTTCTATGGCTGGCCGGCGGGGTGGTGGGGGACGATACCCACGGGCATGTGGACGACATCTGCCGCTTCGTCGATGCCCGCACCATGGTGCTCATCCGGGAGACCAACCGCAAGGACGTCAACTATCGCCCGCTGGAGGAAAACTGGGAGCGCGTCGGGGATTTCCGGCTGGAGGACGGCGGCAAACCCGAGATTGTGGCGTTGCCCATGCCCGGTCCGCTGTTCTTCGACGGCGAGCGGCTGCCGGCGAGCTATGCCAACTTCTACATCTCGAATGCGGCGGTAATCGTCCCGACCTTCAACGACCCGAATGATCGTGTGGCCCTCGGGACTCTCGGGGAGTTGATCAAAGATCGCCCGGTGATCGGGATCCACGCAGTCGATCTCGTACTGGGGTTCGGCACCCTGCATTGCCTGACTCAGCAGGAACCTCGTTAGTATTCCGAAAGAAAGCCCCGGGCCGTGAAGCCCGGGGCATGGAGATTGCGCTTAAAGCGTCTTAGAACGTAACGCGCGCGCCGACTTCCACGCGACGCGGTGACGCACCGACGCCGGTCACGGAACCGAAGTTGGCGCTATTGACGCCCGTCACCGCGGGTCCGGCAAAGTAGACCTGGTTCAGGACGTTGAAGAAACGGCCCTGAAGAACCATGCCCACCCGCTCGGTGACCTTCACCTTCTTGTCAAGCGAGAAATCCCAGTTCCGCGTATAGTCGGTGCGGATGCTGGGCAGCGTGCGAGGACCGTTGGGGAGCTGAAACTCCGGTGTCGTCGTAAACGCCGCCGTATTGAACCACGACGGAGTGCAGTTGCAGACCGGATTCCAGTTGCGGGCATTGGCCATCGCCTGCTCATAGGAGATGTTCGGGTTTACGCCTGAAACCACGCTCGCGCGCGACGGCGAACTCCCCGCCAGGCGAGAGAGGTCCGGAGCGCCGATTACCACGGGGCGGCCGCTCTGGATGGTGTGGAAGCCGAACATGGTCCAGCCGCCGATAATGCTGTCAATGAGCCGGCCGGAGTTCTTGCCGAACGTCTTACCCTTCCCGAAGGGCAGTTCGTAAGCGTAGGTCAGGATGAAGCGGTTCGCCACATCGAAGGTGCTGAGCGAGCGCTCGAGGCTGGTGTTGTAGATGTCGCGCATGGCCGAAGGATCGAGCCACGCGGCGCCGTTCGACCCGCCCCCGGTGTCGATCAGCTTCGACCACGTCCAGTGAGCCTGCACCGAGAGACCGCGGTCAAAGCGGCGCTCGTAGCGCAAGGTAGCGGCGTGGTACACGGAGTCGCCGACGGCCGGACGATACCAGTTGAGCGAGCCGCCGTAGGCATTCGCCGTAGAGGCGGCCGCAAACTGCGGATACGGTTTCAGCAACTGCATGCGCGGAACCGTGGGCAGCGACAGCAGACCGCTCGAGAACTGGCCATAGAAGGGATTGGCCACCTTCTCGTTCAGCCATGCGCCGCCGTTGGCCAGATAGTCGGGGTCGATCTGGTTGAGTTCGAGGTTCGGGATGGGCAGGTGAAGACCGTGGCTGCCAAGGTAGGTCAAGTCGATTACCTGCGAGCGGCCGATCTGCCGGCCTATGGCGAAGTTCCACTGCTGCATGTAGCTTACAGGGTTCTCGCGAGCCACCAGATTGGCGAACGATCCCAGCCGGTAACTGCCATCGGTTACACGCGGCACGCCGATCTGGATGCCGCCGACGAACGGGTTGGACACGCCGGTCTTGGGCGTGCCGTTCGAATTCACTACGTCCGCACTGATGGTGTAGTTGAACGGAGTGGTGGAAAGGGTGGGTTCGACACCGATCGGGATGAAGAAGATACCGTAACCGCCGCGAATGGTGGTCTTGTCCTGGAGCCGGTAGGCGAAACCGATGCGCGGCCCGAAGTTCTTGCCGGATGTGGCGCGGATCGAGCGGGGGTTGTTCCCGCCGGCGTACATCATGGCGCCGTTGTAGTTGAGGCCCTGGAGCGGAGCCTTGGCGCTCGGATCGAAGTAGGTCAGGCGATCGCCAGACTCGCTCAGGCCGGTCTCGAACTCATACCGCATACCGAGGTTCAGGGTCAGGCGCGACGTCACCTTCCAGTCGTCCTGGATGTAGCCGGCCCAATACTTGGTGGCGGCGGTCAGGGGCTCGACGTGCTCGTAGGAGAAGCTGCCGTAACCGAGCAGGAAGCTTGCCATGCCGCTGCCGAGCAGCGGATTCGCCCCGGCAAAGTGATCCTTCTGGGTGAAATTGGAGCCGAAGGAGTAGGCACCGGTCGGGTTGAAGACCTGGAAGGGATAGAAGCGGTACATGCGGAACTCCGCACCCATCTTCAGGTTATGGCGGCCCTTGGTCCAAACGACGGAATCCTGCACGCTCCAGGTGTCGCGCGGCTGACGGTTATAAGCCGTGCCGCCCATACCAACGAAGCCGAAGTCGATGTTCGGGTAGATCATCACGTTCGCGGCATCGCGGACGTAGCCCGGAAGACCGAGCTTGGTGGGGTCGTAGCCGTCACTGGCGGCGTTGGGCTTCTGGTTGGCCAGGTAACGCGCGTACGACACGCGGAAGTTATTGCTGAGCGTGGGGCTGATCTGGTACGTGTCGTCGAAGCCGACGTTCTGGAAGTAGTCGAAGACCGACACGGTGCTGGCGAACTTCACGATTTCGCCAGGGTTCACGGTGGCGTTCTTCTGCTTGCTATAGCGGCCGAAGATGCGGTGCTTTTCGTTGAAGAAGTGGTCCACGCGGCCGTTGAAGAGGTCGCGGGTGTAATCCTGCGAACCGGTGTAATAGTAGTTGTTGCGACCGGTTACGGGGTCCCCGGCGCGATTGCCGGTCGGCATATCCTTCAGGATATTGAGCGACACCGGGTTGAACATAGTCTTCGGGATGACGCCGCCGGCGAAGGGAATGCGCGGGCTGCTGGTCGGGTCATAGATGGTGATGGGGGTGATCGCGTTGCCCTGCGCAACTACGGTCTTCGAGAAGTCGCCGGCGCGCTCCAGCTCCGTCGGAACGGAGAAGAGGCCCGCTACCGGGTTGCTTTCCCGGCGTCCTTCGAAGGCGGCGAAGAAGAAGGTCTTATCTCTGCCGTCGTAGAGCTTCGGCAGCACCACGGGACCGCCGAAGGTGGCGCCGTACTGATGGCGGCGAACCAGTTCCTTCGCCAGACCGCGGCGATTGTTCGTGAAGCTGTTGGCATTGAGCGCGCTGTTCTGATGGAAGTAATACGCTGTGCCGTGAGCTTCGTTGGTGCCGGACTTGGTGACGATGTTCACCGCACCGCCGCCGGAACGGCCGAATTCCGCCGAGTACGCGTTGGTCTCAACGCGCAGTTCCATGACGGCATCCTGCGGCGGAACGGTGACTACGCCGTTGAAATCGCCGACCGTGTTGGGGGCGCCGTCGAGCAGTACTTCGTTGGTCGAAGAACGGCCGCCGGCCACCGAGAAGGTGGAGTCGAAAACGTTGCGGCCGCCGCGAGCGTCACCTACCTGCCCGCTGGCGATCACGCCGGGCATCGCATTCAGGGCGCCCATGATGTCGCGCTGCTGCAGCGGAAACTGCATCAGCAGCTTGTTTTCAATGGTGTTGCCGACGCTCGATGTTTCCGATTGCAGAATCGGCAGGTCGGCGCTGACTTCTACCGTTGAGGTCACGCCCGATACCGACATGGCGAAATCCAGCGTGGCGGTCTGGTTGACTTCGAGACGAATGTCCTTGCGCACCTGACGCTCGAAACCGGCGGCTTCCACCGCCAGCTCGTATGTGCCGGGCAGCAGCAACGGGATCGAGTAGATGCCGGAAGAGTCCGAAGTGGCGCTCTTCTTGGCGTTCGTGCCGACTTGCGTTGCAGTTACAACGGCGCCGGGGACGCTGGCCTGCGACGAGTCCTTTACGGTTCCCGTGATACGCGCGTTGAACGTTTGACTGAACAGAAACCCGGAGACCAGAAGAAAGGCAAACGCCATCCTCACGGCTGTTCCGGGATACCTGGACACAGTGATACTCATTGACTAACCTCCGAGTTACTTACCGACTACTATGGTTCAGCCGGAGCGGAAGGACCCCTATCCCCCGCGGCGGCTTCCTTGGATTACTCCCGCTCCCTGCGAGCTGAGTGTACGACCGCGCTGTACATGTCGCCGCGGTACGACGTGCGGCCCAGTTCACAAGGGTCGCCCGTCTTGGTGTAGCTCTTGCGCCTGATTACGAGTATGGCAACGCCGCCCGGAAGCTCCAGCAACCGCCTGTATTCCCGGGAGGGCACTTCGGCCGAGATTTCCTCAACGCACGTCTTCAGGCGCATCCCGTAGAACTGGCCGAGTGTTTTGTAAAGCGAGTTTCGGGCGAGGTCGAAGCGGTCCAACCCAGGGCAGAGCCGCTGGGGGATCTGCACCGCTTCAATCGCCAAAGGCGTATTGTCTTTTAACCGCAACCGCCGTATATCGTAGGCCTGCTCGCCCTCTTCCAGCGAGAAGAACTCGCGTGTTTCTTCCGCAGCCGGCACCAGCCGGAATGAGAGCACGCGCGATTCGGGGACACCGCCACGGGCCAGAATCTCTTCGGTAAAGCTGCGCAGTTCATCCTGGGCTTTTCGCAGCCGGTCGTGCGCCACGAAGGTACCTCTTCCACGGAAGGAGAGGATCAGCCCCTGGCGCTCCAGCATCCCGACAGCCGCCCGATACGTCATGCGGCTAACCCCGAAGCGATCACATAGGGCGCGCTCCGGAGGGAGGGGATAACCTGCAGGCAATTCGCCGCTTTTCAATAATCTACCGAGCGCTTCCGCTATCTGCACATAGGCCGGTGTGGGGGCATCCTTGTCAATCCGGAGAGACTCCAATGCCTCCGCCGGAGAACGCCGATTTTCAGGAACGCCTTCCATTTGCGCCGTCAAATGTCTATACCAATTGCCTAGACCGGTGTACCACGCAGCACATTTCGTGTCAATGCGGATGCGGGACTCTCGAATTTGACAGCATAGCGCACGTGTGCTAAAAAGTCTAGATCATTGGTATAGACAACCCAAGGAGCCGTGCATTGATCAGTCGTAGGACGTTGCTTCGGCAGGCCGCCGGCCTTGCCGCTTCTCCGCTGCTGCACGGCCTGGTGCCGGTTGCGTCGCACGAAGCGGCGCACAGGCATGGGAAACGCGTCACGTTGCTGCGCGATGGAGGCTTCGAGCATGGAGCCTGGGGCTGGGAAACCACCGAGGGTGCGGCCGTGGACCCGTCGGTGGCCCACACGGGCGGCGCGTCCATGCGGATCCGCACGGATAAAGGCGACTACGCGCGGTTCCTGGTGTTGAACCCGCGAACCGGCGTGCGCTACACCCTGTGCGGCTGGGTAAAGACCGAGCGCGTGCGCGCCCTGGCGGAAGGCGGCGGGGCTTTTTGGGCGGCCAGCCAGTTCGAGTTCGCCGGCCGGCCCTCGGACCGTACCGACGACGGCCACATCGAGGAGCAGCATCACGGCAATGTGGTTGGGGATAGCGGCTGGCAGCGCTTCCACCTGACCGTCCCGTGCCGCGAGATCACCGCCTGGTTTGAGGTCACGCTGGGCATCTACCGGGGGGCGGGCACCGCCTGGTTCGACGACATCACCCTGGTTGAGGACGCCGAGCCGGCCGAGTTGTCCGAAGTTGTGGAAGCGTCGGTAGCGGCGCAGTGGGCGCACGCGGCCGTGCTCGAAACCCGCCTTGGGCGCCGGCCTTGTGCGGCCATTCTGCGGGACCGCATCCCGGTGCGCGGCAAGGCTAGCGACCCCGAGCATCTGGCGCACCTGCTGGCCGAAAGCTACGAGACGTTCTTCCTGACCGCCGCCGACCTGTCGCGGCCGGAGAAGTTCCACCGCCGCGCCTTCGACCTGCTGGTGCTGCCATATGGCGAATCGTTCCCCCTGGGCGCGCACCCGGCATTGCGCGATTTCCTCTCCCAGGGCGGCGACCTCTTCACCACCGGCGGCTACGCCTTCCTCTCTCCGGTCCTCGCCGACGGGACATTCGACGATGAACAGGCCGAAAAGACCCGCGGTCCCAATCTGGTGCCGAACGGCGCCTTCACCGGCACCGCGCACGAACTCCTGCAAGCCGGCTGGAGCGGCACGGTCCCCGAAGCCTGCACCCTGGACACTGCCGTCCACGCCCTTAAAGTAATGTTGCCGCCGGGCGCCTGGGGACGTGCGGCCGACTGGCGCCTGCTGCTTCCCGCCGAGGGAATTGCGAAACGCTTCTATTTCGAGGCGGAGATCCGCGCCGAGGGTATCGATGCCGCGCAGGGCGGCTACGGTTACGCCAGCCTGGAGCAACTGAACGCGCGCGGCTATCCCGTCTACGCCATGCCGGCGGAGCTGAAACAGGTGACCGGCACCGGAGACTGGGTGACCGTCCGGGAAACCATCGCGCTCTCGCCGGAGACACGGAAACTGCGGCTGCGGTTCGGGCTCACCCGCACGGCCGGCACCTTGTGGGTTCAGGGGGTGCGGCTTGAGGAGCGTGGCACAGAGCCGCGAATCAACACCGCCAAAGGCTTCCCACAGGACGAACTGCGGATCCTTCCCGAGCAGATCGGGATGTTCGACCCGGATTACCGTCTGCGCCGCGTGGCGTATGCGGAGCCCGCGCCAAAACAGGCCATTTTCAGCGAAAAAGTGCGTCTGGAAGCGCCATTTACGGGTTATGCAGCCTCCGGGGTGCTGGGGATCAACGATTCCCGCTGGATTCCGCTGCTCAATACCTACGACCGCTTTGGCAGGCTACGCGGCGCGGCGGGCGCCTTGATGCACAATTACGGCGGCTTCTACTCGCGCGGCTCGTGGGCTTTCTTCGGCGTGGATAACCAGGATTTGTTCGGCTCCGGGAAGCTGGACGGCGCCGTGCGCTCGCTCGCCCGCACCCTGGCGCGCAAGTGCTATCTCCACGAGATCGAGACGGATTTCAGGTGCTACCGCGACGGCGAGCCTGTCCGGCTACGCGTAGAGGTAAGTAACTACGGGATCGAGCCCCGCACGCTGGGGCTGCATTTCGAGATCACCCCAACATCGGGCGGCGAGGCAGTGCTCGAAACCACGCGCGAGGTTCGACTCGCGGCCGGTGAACGCAAAGCGGTGCTGGTCGAATGGAAGCCCGCGCGCTTCACGCATTCCCGGTATCGGGTGGAGGCGCGGCTCACAACGGGCGCGGAGGTCATCGACCGCATCGAGACAGGTTTTGAAGTCTGGAAAGAGGAAACCCTGGCCGCCGGCACCTCTATCACCAGCAAAGAAAACTACATCCATCTGAACGGGCAGCCGGTCTTCACGCAGGGCACCGACGACTACCTGTACATGTTCCTCGACCGTCACGAGAACCCCCTCACCATGCAGGCCGATGCCGACGGCTGCCGGGACGCGTGCGTCGATATCTACGAAAACCTGGTGGGACTCCGCGGCCCGCAGCACAACCCGCCGCGACAGTGGTGGCGCTCGATGGACGCCATGTCGCTGGCCATTCAGCGTGCGGGCGGCATCTTCATGCCGGGCATGCTGATCTTCAGCAACACCGCCGTCAGCCACGCCGATCTCGACGAGCAGAAGACATTCTGCCGCCGCTTCGCCGAACGCTACCGGCAGGTGAAGGGCCTGATCTACTACATCAACGGCGATCTCGAGCTGCACAACCCCAACCTGCCCGATTTGCAGAAGCTCTACCGCGAGTACCTGCGCGGCAAGTACGGCACGGATGAAGCCTTGCGGGCGGCCTGGACGCTCTCGCCCCCGGAAGCTCCCATTGACCAGCTCAGGATCGCCCGCGGCAAGTACGACTGGCGGGATGTCCGCAGCCTGGATGAGTACCGCTTCCGCCTCAGCCTGCTACGGCGCTGGCTCGGCGGCCTGGCCGAAGCCATCCGCTCCGCAGATGCCTCGCACCCCATCACCGCGGAGTTCTACCAGGGGGCGGGCGGCGGCCTCGACCCGCGGCTCGCCTCGGACTCCCTGGATTTCGCCAACTTCGGCTATTTCGCCGATTTCGGGAACGACCGCCGCCGCTTCCCCGCGGTATTGAAGTTGCTCGACCTCGGCCTGAAAGGGAAAGGCGCGCACGTTGGGGAGTTCGGCGTAAAGACGCATCCGGCGTGGACGCAGGCCACCAGCTACCTCCAGGCCCGGCCGGAGAGCTACGAGCACAATTTCTTCCTTGAAATTACCCACACGGCTTTCGGACAAGGCGGGGCGAAAGTCCAGAACTGGTCGTGGAAGTACCCGTCGAACCTGCCGTTTTCCTGGGGGATGCACTACCCCTGCGACGGCGTTCCGCGCGACGTCCTGGCCTACTACCGCAACTCGGGCATCCTGTTCCGCGGCTTCCGGCCGAAGTGGAGCGCTGCCCCGACGGTGCTGCTACTCCCCACAGAGTCGCGCCAGAGCGGCAACGGGCATCTGATCCACGAATCGCTGCTCAACGCGCTCCGGATCCTGATCGATGCGCGCGTTCCCGTTTCGACGCTCGACGACAATGCCCTGGACCTGCTGCCCAAGGGCACCGAAGCCATTCTCTATCCACTCTCCTACTCACCCGGCGATGAGGTGATCGAACGACTGGAAGCGTTTGTCCGGCAGGGCGGTCGCTTGTATCTCTCCGGCGACATCAGCTTCGACGCCTTGCGCCGTCGCGTGAAGACAGATCGCCTGGAACGCCTCTGCGGCGTCGCTTTCGAGCAGGAGATCTACCCCGAGCTGGCCTTCGGCGCCGCCATGCGGGAGGTGCGGCCCACGACCGATGGCGCATGGCCGGCCTACTCCGGCGCCCCCTCGATTCGCGTGCGCGCTGCCGGGGCGCGCGTGCTGGCCGCCACCGCGGATGGCATTCCCGTTCTCGTCGAGCACAAGCTGGGCGAGGGCCGGGTGGTGTTCAGCACGGACCCGCTGGAATTACACGCCCCCGACGGCAATCCGGACGCGCCGCGCTACTACGCAGCCCTGCTTGAACGGCTGGGGATCAAACCTGAACGCCTCACTCCGGCTGCGGCGCCAGTTCATCTGTACCGCGTCGCGACCCACGATGGCGAAACCGTGCATGTGGCCCAGAACTACGGCGATACCGATCTCGCTTCAGTTGAAGTGCCGCTGCCGGACAGTGCCTTGCAATTCTCGCTCCCCGCCCATAGGCCGGCAGCGGCGGCCGTCAACTCGGAGGGCAGCATCATCGCCCTCGAAGGCGCCGGCGAGATGCGCCAGGGCGATGAACTGCTGTTGCGCGCGGGCCTGCACCTGATGGCCATCGCGCTCGACCGCAAACCGCTCACCCGCACCACCCGGCTGCTGCTTCTGCCGATGGGCACAGGTGAGATCGAAATCCCCAACCCCGATCGGTGGCGAAAGCCGAAGGTAGTGACCGGGGAAGTCGTGCGGGGGCGCTGGAAAAGCTACGAGAGCTTTGAGCCCGCCAGGGACGGCAACCGCCTGCGGGTGACGATCGACCCGGACCGCAACCTGAGCATGCTCCTCGTCGCCGAAGCCGGTGATGAGAGCGGCTCGGCTGCGCTGGTAGAAGAAAGGGTAATGCGTCCCTGGGACATCCAGCGGAACGCCTGAAGGAAAACCATGAAAACTGTTCAACTCGCCGCGCTCCGGTGCGCCGCAGGCCTGCTGCTCTGTCTGCCGTCCCTCAGGGCGGCTGAAAGCTACCGCGTGCTCGATCCGCTTGCGGTGCCTGTGGACGGTGATGCCGCGCAGGCGGTGATCACGCTCGAGAAGCCGACGAAAGTCGCCCGCCAGTCCTGCGACCTGGTCGTCGCCGGGGGCGGCACGGGGGGAGTCGCCGCGGCTTTGGCCGGTGCGCGTGCCGGGCTGCGCGTCTGCATGACCGAGGTCACCAGTTGGCTCGGCGGACAGATGACTTCCCAAGGGGTTTCCGCGCTCGACGAGCACCGCTGGATAGAGACCTCCGGTCCCACCCGGACCTATCAGGACATGCGCCGCCGCATTCGCGCCCGGTATGAGACCCAGACATTGCCCGGGAAGCGTCGCCCGAACTCCAACCCCGGCGCATGCTGGGTGGGGTACCTGTGCTTCGAGCCCAAGGTGGGGGTAGCGGTGCTGGACGAAATGCTGGCTCCCTACGTGAAATCCGGCGCCCTGCGGATCATGATGCGCACCATCCCTGTGGCCGCGGAACGCGCCGGCGGGCGCCTGAAAACCCTGCTGGTCTACGACTTCGCCAACCGCCGGTTCACCGAGCTTGCGGGCAAAGTCTTCGTCGACGCCACGGAACTTGGGGACGTCCTGCCGCTCGCGGGCGCCGCTTTCCGGACCGGCGCCGAATCGCGCCAGACCACGGGTGAACCGGACGCGGACGAGACCGGCAACGCGGCCATGTCCCAGAGCTTCACTTATCCCTTTATCCTCTCCACCGGCGACAAGCAGGACCTGCCCTTCACGCAGCCGTCCGGTTACGACCAGGCGCTCTCGCAGTATCGCCTCTTCGTGAATTACGGCTCCGGCAACATCATGCGGTACGGCATGTTCCAGCACCTGCCCAAAACGCCGGGCTCGTTCTGGACCTACCGCCGCCTGGTTGCCAAGGACCAGTTCGTGGCGGGCGCGTTCCCGTCCGACATTTCCATGATCAACTGGCCCGGCAACGACGTGTGCGATTCCAACTACCTTTCCGCGGACCCGCTCGCGGCGGCGCGCGCCCTGCAGCACGGCAAGCAGGTCGCCGTGGGCTTCGCCTGGTGGCTACGGCACGAGTCGCCGCGCGACAGCGGCGAGGGCAAGGGTGTCGATAACCTCGTCCTCCGCGGCGATATGATGGGCAGCGCGGACGGCCTCAGCCAGTATCCCTACATCCGGGAATCCCGACGCATGGAATCGTTCCGCATGCTGCGGGAGCAGGATGTGGCGGCGCCCTGGAACCCCGGCGTGCGCGCGCATCACTTCGACGATACGGCCGGCATCGGCTACTACGCCATCGACATTCACGGCTGCGGGCCGCACAAGCGCCTGCCGAAAGCTTTGCCCCATCAGGTGCCGTTCGGGTCCCTGATCTCCCGCGACGTGCCGAACCTGATGGCGGGCGCCAAGAACCTGGACGTGACCCATATCGTGAACGGCGCTTACCGGGTGCATCCCACGGAGTGGGCCATCGGGGAGGCGACCGGCGCCCTGGCGGCATGGGCGGTTAAGAATCGCCGCCAGCCCGCGGAACTGCCCAAGGATGCCGCCGCCGTGCGAGCCGTGCAACGGGACCTGCTGGAAGCGGGCCATCCGCTCATGTGGTTCGACGACGTGATGGTGGAAGACCCGGGCTTCGCCGCGATTCAGTATGCCGCCCTGACCGGGACCATGCCGCCGGATCCGAACTCGCTTCAGTTCCGGCCGAAGGATCCGGTGACGGGGGCGGCAGCAGCCCACGCGCTCCGGAAGCTGGGGATGCAAGTTCCGGCGGGCCTGGAAGTCGCCACTGCGGTGGAGTGGACGCAACTCGCTCCCCTCGGCCACGGCGCGGAAAAGCGCCAGGGAACCGTTTCCCGGGCCGACCTGGCCCGCTGGCTCTATCGCTCGAACCGCTGAGAAGCCACGCGCCGTCCGGCAGGCAACCAGGCGGCGCTTTTACTCCTCCCTTAATGCCACGTTCGGGTCCAGCCTCATCGCGCGCCTGGCGGGGATGAGGCTGGCAGCCGACGCCACCGCGACCAGCAGCACTCCTACGCCCACGAATGTCGGACCGTCGGTGGCCGCGATTCCGAACAGCAGTTTGGACATTACCTGCGCCAGCACCAACGCGCCAGCCGCCCCAGCCGCGATCCCCGCCATGCTCAACCCTACGCCCTGGCCCGCCACCAGGACCAGCACATCCCGCGGGCTGGCCCCCAGCGCTATCCGGATCCCGATCTCCTTGGTCCTCCGCGCCACCAGGTACGCCAGCACCCCGTAGATGCCGAGTGAAGCCAGCAGTAAGGCGAGGGCGGCGAAGACCGCCAGCAGCAGCATCTGGGCGCGGCGCTGGAAGACTTCGCGGTCGAGTACCTCCTCCATCGTCCGGACGTCGGTCACCGGCACGTCCTGGTCCACCGCGCGGATCTCCCGGCGAACCGCCGCAGCCAGGCTTTTCGGATTGCCCTTGGTGCGGATCGCCAACTCTCCGAGCCACGTCGGACTTTGCGCCGCCGCCAGATACATTTCAGGCCGCGAAGGCTGGTCGAGGCCTGCCTGTTTCACATCCCGCACTACCCCTACGATAGTGATCCAACGCGATGTCGAGCCGAAGCGGAACCGTTTGCCGAGCGCACCCTCCCCGGCCCAGAATTTCCGCTGCAGGGCTTCGTTGACCAGGGCCACAAGCGGCGCCTCCGGGGTGTCGTGGGTATCCAGGTAGCGTCCCTCGCGCAGCGGGATCCCGATCGTTGCCAGGTAATTCGGGGTAACCACGCGGTAGTTCGCGTTCGAATAGACGCCGCCGCTCAGCCTGGGCCGGCCCTCGATGTTAAAGCCGTGGACGTCGCCCTTGGTGACCAGCGGAATACCGTTGGTGAATCCGGCGGATACCACGCCCGGAAGCGCGCCCACGCGCTCGAGCACCTGCCTGTGGAAGTCGCTGCGCTTCGCCTGGTCGCGGTACTGGGCCCGCGAGAGCGGAGTTTTCATGGTCAGGATACCGGTGGTCTGGAAGCCCGGATCCGTGCCGCGCAACTGCGCGAAAGACTGCATCAGCAGCGCCGCCCCCACCGCCAGCATGAACGCCAGCGCCACTTCCGACACGACCAGCACGCGTTCGATGCGGCGCGAACCCGCCGCGCTCGCCTGCTTGGCGCCGCCTTGCTTGAGTGTGTGGTGCAGGTCCACTCGCGTCAGCTCAAATGCCGGCGCGAGGCCGAACAGGAGCCCTGTCAGCAGCGAAACCGCCAGGGTGAATGCCAGCACCCGCCCATCTACCGTCACAGCAGAGATCCCGGAGATTCCCGCCGGCAGCGTAGTAGCCAGGATCTTCACTCCCCAGACCGCGATGGCGAGGCCGCAGAGCGCCCCACCGCCCGACAGGAGCAGGTTCTCCGTGAGAAGTTGACGCACGATCCGGCTGCGGCTCGCCCCTATGGCCGCGCGAATGGCCATCTCGCGCCGCCGGTTCGAGGCGCGCGAAAGCAGCAGGTTGGCGATATTCGCGCAGGCAATCAGCAGCACGAACCCTACTGCCCCGGCGAGCACCATCAGAATGCTTCGAAGGTCCGCCACTAAGTGCTCGCGCAACGGCGCCACGAACGCGCCCACCTTGGCGTTCGAATCCGGGAACTGTCTTTCGAGGCTGCGGGCAATCGCGCCGATGTCCTCGTTGGCTCGCGCCAGGCTCACGCCAGGCTTAAGCCGTGCCACCACCATCGCATTATGACGGCCCTTGTCCGAGAAGTCGCGCGGGTCGTACGAGGCTCCCGCCGGCACCCAGATTTCGTTCAGGTTGTCGGGGAAGCGGATACCCGAAGGCATCACCCCCGCCACGGTGTACGGCTCGTCGTTGATTCGCGCCGTCCGCCCCAGGATGCCAGGGTCTCCGCCGAATTCGCGGCGCCAAAAGCCGTCGCTCAAGAGAACCGTCTTCGGGGTACCGGGCCGATCCTCGTCCTCGCGAAAGAGCCGCCCCAGCACCGGTTGAGTGCCCAGAGTGCGAAGCAGACTCGCCGTCACGACGCTCCCGGCAATCTGCTGCGCCTCACCCCTCCCCGTCAGCCGGAACGACCGCCGTTCGAGCGCGCCCATCTCCTCGAAGACGCGATTCTGCGCACGCCACTCCATGTAGTTCCCCATCGCCACGGGGCTGTCCTTTAGCCCGAACATGCTGGTGTCCTCCCACACCAGCACCAGCCGTTCCGGCTCGGGAAAGGGCAGGGGACGAAGCAGGGCGGCGTTGATCAGGGTGAAAATGGCGGAATTGGCGCCTATCCCAAGAGCCAGGGTCAGCACGGCCACGCACGTAAACACCGGGGTTTTGCGCAGCATGCGCCAGCCGTGGCGCAGATCGTCGACTATTCGGGTCATCGAGCAATCGGACGGAGATGCCCGAAATACGTTAGGCCGGCTCCCATCGTTAAGGAGGAAAGCCGGCCCGGGTTCCTAGAACACCAGCTTCAACGCGAACTGAATCTGCCGCGCCGGGCTCGACAGAGTCGTGATCCGCCCGAACGTGCTCGAGCTGACGTTCGATTCGGCCGCCCCGAGATTGGTCGTGTTGAACAGGTTGAAGAACTCCGCCCTAAACTGCAGTCTCCACGACTCCGCCGGCAACTGGAACTCCTTGTGGGCCCCGGCGTCGAAGTTGAAGATCGACTCGGTCCTGGCGATGTTCCGTCCCAGGTTTCCGAACGGCTGCGACGGATCGTTTACGTTCAGCTTGTCGGGCGCTACGAACGCGCTCTTGTTGAAGTAGTTCGTCGCGCTCTTCTCTGCGGAGTAGATGTCGCCGCCGAGGTAGTACGGCCGGTAGGACGGCGCGCTCGAAACCTGGAACGCGGTAGGCGCGCTGTAGGTGATGTTGATCGGCTGTCCGCTCGTCATAGTGTTGATTCCGGTCAGCCGCCATCCACCCAGGATGGCGTCCACGAAACGGTTCACCTGGCCGCCCCACTTCCGGCCCTTCCCGTAGGGCACATCCCACACCACGGTCGACGTGTTGTTGAGCGGCTGGTCGTAGGCTCCCACGGCCTTTTCAGCAGGAATGTTATTGAAGTTAACGCGCGAGTTGTCGCCGTTGAACGCCTCCAGGTGGCCTGACACGTTATCGATCGCCTTCGACCACGTGAAGCTGTTCAACAGGTAGAGGCCCGACGCGTACCGCTTTTCTACCTTCATCTGCAGGGCGTGATAATTGGCGAAACCGCCGCCCCAGGACATCTGGATGTAGGAGAATCCCGGGATCGGCCGCCGCGCGTCGATGGAAAGCGTCTGGCCCGGATTATTCGGCCGCGCCTGGTTGTAGTCCGCCAGGATCATGAGCCCGTTGGACCGGTTGCCTACATAGGCGATGTCGAACACCAGGTTGTTGGCCACCTCCCGCTGGATGGTGAGATGCCAGCTCTGCACGTAGGGCGTCCGGTAATCGGCGGGGGTGTAGTTGGTTCGGGTTGTCGCAGTGGAGAAGTTGGCCGGATCCACCAGTCCCTTAGGGAACCCTTGCGGAGTCAGACGGAAGCAGCCGCGGTAGTTGTCTCCCGTGCAGACCGGCGACGTCGGAACCTGGTTGATGGTGAGATTGACGATGCTCGGCCCGTTGTAGCCCAGGAGGTTCTCGCCGCCCATCCGGTTGAAGTGGATGTAGCTGATGCCGTACCCGGAACGGACCACGGTGCGGGGCGTGAACTGGTAGGCAAGTCCGATGCGCGGCGCCCAGTTATTGCGGTCCGGATGCACAAGAGTCCGGTCGTACAGAGAGCCGTCTTTCGCCTGGATGAGCGTGTTCGTTGCCGGGTCGTAGTTGGACAGGCGGTTCTTGTCCTCCCACTGCGGTGTGGCGAATTCATACCGGACCCCCGCGTTCACGGTGAGCTTCTGGCTGACCTTCCAGTCATCCTGGAAGTATAGGAAGTGCATCCGCTGGTGATAATTCAGCACGATCTGGTTGTTCAGACCGTAGCTCGACTGCGCCCCCATCAGGAAATCGGCCAAATTGTACAGGTTGTTCGATGACGCGCCTGTGGGCCGCGAAAACTGGCCCGCGTAGGTGTTCACGCCGTATTGCGGGTTAAAGTCGAAGATATCCGTGAAGATCGCCTGGTATTCGTAGCCGGCCTTCATCGAATGTCGGCCCGCCACCTTCGAGAAGTTCATCTTGGGATTGACGGTAAACGGATTCTGGAACTGCGGATTCGACGACTGTCTGCCGAGCGAGGTGAAGCCCGAGATTCCCTGGCTGGTGAGGCCGCCGCCGATCACGGGAGAGTCGGGCAGTCCGGGAATCCCGTACTCCTCGAGCATGTTCCCGCGGCTGGACCCCAGCGCGAATTTGCCGCCCTCGAACCAGGAAACGCCCAGCCGGAAGTCGAACAGCGACGTGGGGGACAAATTATAGTTAACACCCGCCGCGATCTGCTTATTCAGCACCCGCACGTTGCCGTTGGCATCGCCGCCCGATAAGCCCGGGATGACGTGGTTTTCCGTACGCTCCAGCAGCCGATGGCTGTAACGGCCGAAGGCGTTCAGCTTCGAACTCAGATAATGGTCGTAGCGGGCGTCGCCCTTGTTGTCCACCCATGGTGTCGGGGTGAGGTACTCCCAGTTATTCGCCGGCAGCGCGCCGAGGGCGGTCGGGCGGATGGGCGCCGGCAAATCACCGAGCACTTTCCGCGCAAACGGGACGATGGCGCTCTGGGGAATGATCCCGTCAGCGTAGACCTCGCCGGTGATCGGGTTGCGGATCGGCACTCCGAAGCGTCCTTCGCGTTGATCGAGCGACGCGATGGTGGCGTACTGCAAGTTGCGCTCCACGCGCCGCAGCCCTTCGTAGTCGACAAAGAAGAACATCTTGTCCTTCACGATGGGCCCGCCGAGCGAGGCGCCGAACTGGTTCTGCACCAAAACCGGCTTTACTCCCGTTGCGGGCTTGAAGAAGCCGACCGCGTTGAGCTTCGTGTTGCGCAGGAACTCCCATGCCGAACCGTGGAAACCATTCGTGCCGCTACGCACGCTGGCGTTGATCACGGCGCCGCCCGCCCGGCCGTACTCGGCCGAGAAGTTGTTCGTCACTACCTTGAACTCCTCCACCGCGTCCGGGTTCAACTGGACGATCTGGTTCGAAAACCCCTGATTCGATGTTCCGTAAGCGTTGTTGTCCACCCCGTCGATCATGAAGTTGTTCAGCGAGCTCCGCAGGCCGTTCACGTTGAACGAGGCATCGCGGGCGGTGATGTTCGATTTCCGGACACCCGGTGACAGCAGCGCGAGATCCGCGTACGCCCGGCCGTTCAACGGCAGGTTGACGATCGCCGCGCGGGTGATGACCTGGCCGCGGTCACTCGAATCGGTTTCGAGCGCCTGCGCCGCACCGGTCACCTCTACAGTCTGGGTGACTTCGCCGACTTGTAACTTGAGATCGACGCGCTGGCGGGCATTCACCGTCAGGGTGAAAGGATTGGAGGCTGTCTGCTTGAAGCCTTGGGTCTCGGCAACGACTCTATACTCGCCGATGCGCTGGTTCTGGAAAAGGTAGTGCCCGTCGGTGTCCGTAGACGCGTTGAGCTTGACGCCCGTCCTGACGTTTTCCAGCGTGATTCGGGCCCCGGCCACCACCGCATCTGTCGGATCGGTGACCGTGCCCAGCACGGTGGCTGTGTCGTATTGAGAGAAGCACGACACTGTGAAGAGAAGGCTAACCAACAAAACTCGAAGCATGCTCACCATCCTAGCTGCACAGAATTACACGTTGATTACATCCGAATCACGACGGACGCAATCGCCTTTCGCCTCAGTCACTCGCCTACTGTATCCTGAAAAGCGGCAACTCGGCGCTGAAATCGCTCCATTGCCGCTCTGGTTCCGTTATGGTACTAACCCTCGCATTCGGTGCGTTCACAATTGTTGCTTTGGGCGACAGCGTGACTTATGGGGTGAGGCCGGATGGGCGCGTCCTTCCCGAGGATGTCTTCCCGTTCCTGATCGAGCGCACCCTGCGCTCGGAGGGTATCCCGGCCCGGGTGATCAATGCAGGGGTCCCGGGAAACACGACCGAGGACGTCCTGAAGCGTCTCGAACGGGACGTGCTGGCGCACAAACCGCACGTCGTGATCTTAATGATCGGGATTAACGATGGAGCTTACGTCGATCCGGGCCCGAAAGCGCGGACGGAGCCCCGCGTTCCGTTGCCGCGCTTCCGCGAGAACGTCCGGACCATCATCGGCCGGCTGCGCGCGGCGGGAAGTAAGGTTTTGCTGGTAACTCCAAACCCCATATCCAAACGCTACATCTATTCGACATTCGGGTATTACGGTAATCATGAGATCACCGGCACTCAACAGCCATACGTGCAGGCGTTGATCGAAATGGGCCGGGCACTCGCGGTGCCGGTGATCGATGTGTTCGGGGAGTGGCGGCGCGAGGGAGCCCTCGACCAGTACCTTGTCGACGGCGTGCACCCGAATGCGGCCGGGCATAGCAAGATTGCGGAGCGACTGTTACCGCAGTTGCGGCGCTTGATTCGTGGAGCGATTGTCCCGATACGGTCAACTCAAGCGACAGAACGGCTGCCGAACCTTGGGAGGGAACTGGCGATGCGGCCCAAAGTATGGTGGAATCGTGGGTCAGATGGATAACGAGATCATCTCTTATATCGAGATGTGCCAACGTGAAGCGTCGAGCCTTCAGCGTGGGATGAACTTCGAGATCGGAGAAGGGTACTCCGTAATCCTGATGTCGGTCCATCCTAATGCTCCATACCGGGACCGTTTTGAGGATGATGGCACAACGCTGATTTACGAAGGCCACGATGCCCCGCGATCTCGTGAATTGCCCGATCCAAAACACGTGGATCAACCTGAATTCACCCCTTACGGGACGCCAACAGAGAACGGAAAATTCTTCCGTTCAGCACTCAACTTCAAGAGTGGCAGCGGGCCCCCAAGACGAGTAAGAGTCTACGAAAAGATTCGCCAAGGAATCTGGTCCTACAACGGAATATTCCACCTGGTAGATGCCTGGCGCGAACGAGACGGTAGCCGCACGGTCTTTAGGTTCAAGTTGGCTGCCGTCGTAGCCACAGAATCGGTGGCAACATTCGCGGGTACCAGACGCGAGCGTCGACGAATCATCCCGACATCCATCAAAATGGAGGTCTGGAAACGGGACGGTGGAAAGTGCGTCATTTGTGGCGCGGCCGATGAGTTGCACTTCGACCACGACCTGCCCTACTCCCTCGGAGGCACATCGGTAAAGGCCGAAAACGTCCAACTTTTGTGTGGGCGACACAACCTGGCTCTAGATCATCAATGGGGGCAGGCCCCACCTCTGAACTGATAAAACATTCTTGAAAGGAAACGTTTGATCAGATCAGAGGCAATACTGGGCCTGCCTGGATACCAGATTACAGGCATCGACGAGGAAAGTGGAAGG
>DATMYF010000143.1:0-5490 GCA_035561075.1 Bryobacteraceae bacterium | reverse complement strand
GGACATGCTGACAGCTCTTTGCGCAGCATTGGGGTTTCCCCCTGAGAGGGGTGCTGGTAGATGCTGGGACGCACTCCGCGCCCATATGCAGCGTTCCGAGGCCAATGCAGACTACGCGCTCGTGCTCCTGATCGACAACGGCGAAACGCTCAATCAAGACATGTTCGACGTTGTGAAAGCGTTTTGGAACTGGTTTCCTGATCCACTCTCAGGCGATCACGCCCGGAGGATGGCCCATATCATCCTGGCTGGCGACCCGGCGCTCATTCGGAACCTCAGGGCCGCCAAGGACAAATCGCTTCTGAGTAGGGTGGGGCGCCACGTGAAGGTGTAGTCTCAGTTTTGCGGGGCGGATCAATGCTTTCGGCGCGCCAAGCCCGGGCCGGAGACCTGGCGGGGTGATGAACCTGTTCATCACGCACGGCCTATGTTCTTGAGTTGTGCGCTCCCCGGCGCGCGTGGGGGCCCGGACTGTCAGGGGTGGCGATCCGGGCCCCGCTGAGTTCTCAGTCATCATCCGACAGGTGTTTCGGGAAGGGGACTTCCCGCTTGACCTCCCACGGCCCGTAAATGCGCTGCTGCTCCTCTTCCAGGTATTCGGTCCAATCGTGCTCGCGCCGCGGGTCGATGAGATCCGGCCATCGCTCAAAGAAGAACTTCGCGTTATTCATCCGCCAGTCCCAGTCTTTAAACCATACGAGCAGCTTTTCGATTGCCTCATACGCCGGGTAGTTGCGGAAGTCTTCCCCCCAGTCCAACTCAACGAGGCGATCTAAAAAGCGCGGTATCCAACCGCCGGCCCGGTAAATTCGGATCATGCGTACAATCATGACCCGCTCCTTCGGCGTGACGCCCTGGAGGAAGTCCGCGACGGGCGGCAGGTCTTTCTGTTTGGCTGCTGCGGTTCGGCGTGCCATTTTCTAAACTCCTGTCAATACCTTTCAAAGATTTCCTTGCGGCTGTCGAGGCCGTGTGGCAGAATGATTATCAGCTAATACGATTTAGCTAGTCAATAGGTTTTTAGCAAAACCGCTTTAGCCTATAGACATGAAAGAGGAAACGGTGCATAAGGTCATGAGCGAAATGGGCCGCAAGGGCGGCAAGATCGGCGGAAAGCGGTCTCTGGAGACTATGACCCCCGAGGAACGCACCGCGCGGGCGAAAAAGGCCGCGGCGGCATCGGCAAAGGTGAGGGCGAAGAAGATCGCGGCGAAGAGGAGAGCGAGCTGAATGAGCAAAGGAAAGCGGCGCAGAGTACGAGAAACCGAAGTGCTACGGAAAACGGCGGTGCACGTCAGATACGAACTGGACATGCTGCGCTATGCGACAACCCTATTGACCCCAGTCACGGCATCCCCGCTATCGTGGCCTTCTTCGCCGCAAGTGAGCATGGCGATGGAATGCTTTTTGCTTCACTACCGGAACCTGCGCGCGTTTCTTTGCCCCTCGATTCATGTCGCGCGAGAGAACGACGCAATCGCAAGCGACTTCCTGGGTAGCGAGACCGAGCTGGACTTCGGAGATACTGCGTCGTTCAAAGCCGACAAGGAACGGCTCGATCAAATGCTTGCGCATGTGAGCTATAACCGGGATGTGTACATCGAAAGGGGCGATTTCAATTGGAGAGTGGCGGACCTTACGGCTGCCATCCTCGATGGCTTCGATCAGTTCTTGGCAACTCCCATTCCACCAACGATGCAAGGCTGGTTTCCCTCACGACAGGAAATTGAGCGATACCGGGCGGAGGGGAGCCAGCGGTTTGCGGGACTATTCCCCATCCATGGTCTCCCGACGGGTCCGGGGCCAAGGAAAGATTGACCATGCTCACCCCATACCGGCGGCATCTAACCAGCACGGACGAAAAGGGCAAACCCCTGTGCCCGCATGCGGCGAAGGGGCGCGCGTACACGAAGTGCTCATGCCCGATCTGGGCCGATGGCAAACTGCACGGGCAACGCTACCGCAAACCCGTCAAGACGCCCGGCGGTGGGACCGTGCGGGACTGGAACCGGGCTATCCGGCTGATTGCCGCGCTTGAAGACCCCGAGGCCCCGCGAGTGAAGCCCATCTCCGAGGCGGTGGAGGCGTTCGAGCAGCATTGCTCGGACTTGGCCCCGGCGACTCAGTACAAGTTCAAGAACGTGTTGCGGCGCTTCGCGGAGCACTGTAAGGCGGCGAAACTGAACGACCTTTCCGATGTGGGCTTAGAGCATCTGGACGCCTTCCGCACCGGCCGGAATCTCTCGCCAATAGTGTCGCTGAAGGAACTGGAGATGCTGCGGCGGTTCTTCGGGTTCTGCGTCAAACGGAAATGGGTAGCCGAGAACGTAGCGGCGGAAGTCGAGACGCCCCGCAATATCAAGCCCAACGAGGTTGTGCCCTACACCGCCGACGACATCCGGGCCATGGTGAAGGCGTGTGATGAAATCGGGCAGTGGCCTTACGAGAGGCTCCGCGCCCGTGCGCTAGTGCTTCTGCTGCGGCACACCGGATTGCGGATCACGGACGCCATCACGTTGGGGCGGGACCGCATCCGGGATGGCCAACTGCTATTGCACACGCAGAAGACCGGCGGCAGGGTCCACCTGCCCGTAGCACCCGAACTCCAGGCGGCGCTCGACGCCCTGCCCGCGCCCCGCGGGGCCGGCGAACAGCCGCGCTACTTCTTCTGGAACGGCATCGCTTCGAAGCGCGCTGCTAAGGGCATTGCCGAGCGCACGCTGGCGACGGTGTTCCAGAAATCGGAAGTCGCAAAGGCGCACGCGCACCGCTTCCGGCACACGCTGGCGACGGACATCCTATCCCGGGGCGGGACAGAGCAGGACGCCGCGGACGTGCTCGGCATCAGTCCTGCCATCGTGCGGAAGCACTACGGCAAGTGGTCGCAGGCGCGGCAGGATCGCATCGCGTCGATCATGAAGGCCGTTCAGTCTGGTACGTCTGTGGCACGTGTCGAAAAGGTGGTTGCTATCCGATAGATTCTAAATGGGATTATCTGGTGCGGACGGGGGGACTTGAACCCCCACGGACTTTCGCCCAATAGATCCTAAGTCTATCGCGTCTGCCAATTCCGCCACGTCCGCACGAGGCTGAAAGGGCCCGCGGGGAAGCGGGCCCTGGGGGTAATTATAACAACTCGCGATTAGAGTCCGGTCCCGTCACCGCAGATCGCGACTGCGAGGCCCATTTCCCGGAACATGGCCGCCTTGGCCGCCAGTGCCAGCTTGGCCGATGCCGCATCCGGCGCGTAGGCCACCTGGATGTGGTTGCTCTTGTGGCGCGCCATGAACTGGTCGCGCGAGATGCCGGGGAGCACGGCGTGCATGATGGGCCACACCGGGGTTGTGATATTCCAGCGGCGTTCCGTCTCCTCCTTCGGCAGTTCCACGGAGCGGGCAAGGCCCAAATCCACCTTGAGCGCGCCGTTCTCGACGAAGACGCGGCTCCACACCACGTCGCCCGGCTTGCTGACGCCCTTGATCGTGCCGCCGCCAAGCCGGAAATACATAGCCGCCTGGCGCTCGCTCGTCGCACCGGCGTAGCCGCCCACAAGGTGCTGCGGGGGCACGGCGCCGGAAATGAGAAATACCCAGACGAACTCGTCCTTGCCGTCCACCGGGAAGGTTTCGCCGTAGCGGACATCATGCAGGGTGTTCTCGGGTTCGAGGCCGAGCTCGGTCCAGACGCGGTTGGTCACCAGGGCGTCGATGCCCGCGCACTCGTCCACTTCGTTGAAGTGCGGCAGCGCGCGGCCCTCATAGAGCACGCGCTTGCCCTCGCGGTCCTTCACCGGCGGGCGGTCGACGTTGTTCAGCAGGCCTTCGGGAAGATCGGATGCCGGCGCGAGGTCCTTCAACCCCTGCTGGTACTGAATCCCGATGGTGTCGCAGCCGAAATCGTCGGCAATGCGCAAGGCCGCGATGTACATCTTGCACTGGTCCAGGATCTGGGCGTCGGTCAAGTCGCGCGTGGCGTCGGGTCCGGTGGCGAAGCGCATGCCCTTGGCGTCCAGCCACTGCCGCACGGCGCGGGCCTCATCGTCGCTCACGCGCAGCATTTCGGCGTAGAGGGCGGACTGGCTGAGCCGTTCCTTGAAAACTCCCGTGGGGTGCAGGATCTCGTCCGGGATGATGGCGTTGTACATCCCCATGCAGCCCTCGTCGAAGATCCCCATGATGGCCTTTTCACGGCGCAGTTTGGCCGCCAGGCGGGCGCCAGTCTCTTCGGCGCGGGCGGGGAGTTTCAGGCCGGAGAGCGCGCGGACGTGGCTGGTGTCGTGCGTCACCGGCTGGCCGGCAAGCCACTTCCGCAGCCCGGAGAGGAAGAACTCGTCGGTGAAATCGACACTCCACAGCGTGGAGTACGGGGTGCCCGCTTTGGTGAGGGAGGCGTTGAGGTTGAGCATCCCGACCAGCCCTGGCCATTCGCCGCTCCAGTTTGCGACGGTGAGGATGGGGCCCTTGTGGGAGTAGAGGCCGGGCAGGACGTGGTGGGTATACTGCCAAACGGCTTCGACGACAATGAGGGGCGCGGTGGGCGGAATCTTGCTGAAAACCTCCAGGCCGCATTTCTGGCTGTCGATGAAGCCGTGGCCCTTTACGGGGTCGCAGGAATGGCCGCGGCGGACCTCGTGGCCCTCACCGCGGATGGCGGCCATAACGGCCTCTTCGGCGCGCGCCTGCGCAGGCCAGCACACTTGATTCGCGGAGAGGCGCAAGTCCCCGCTGGCAACTAGAATGACAGGTTCGGGCATCTCCACATTCTGACACTCCGGCTGACGGGCGTCCAGGGGGTGTGGTGTTAGCTGAAGAGCGGCCCGCGTGTGCTAAACTCGTGGTACGAAGCACGTTGCAAGCAGGGCCGGTAGCTCAGTTGGTTAGAGCATTTGCCTTTTAAGCAAAGGGTCGCGGGTTCGAGTCCCGCCCGGCTCACCAGTATTCCTCATTGATTCTGAACAATTTGCAGAGGTTGGCTCTACGCCATTAATGGGGGCACCCCCACCACTGAAGCAAATTCAAGAACACATCACTATAACCCTCAACCTGTAGTTCTGGAAATTGCGGAAGCCGTATGCCTGGCGTTGCAGGAGTTCCATTTTGGTGTGAAAGCCTTCCGTGATGCCGTTACACCGCAGCTCGTCTGCATTCAGGTGGCAGCCGATGGTTCGTCTACCGGCACCCGACGGCCGGTTCTTTCCCGGTTCTGGCAGTGACCGCGCCTGCGATTCATGAGGCGGTGCGTGGTAGCACTGCGAGCGCGTCTGATTCGCCGCCTGTGAACAGTTGACGGTGTTAGAGAATGGAAAGAGGAGGGATGGAAATGGCGCGAAGGCTGCGTTGGGGAGCAGTGTTTGGATTGTTGTCGCTATCGGCGCTCGCCTACCTGATGTTGAACAGAGCGGCGAACCATGCACGTCGGCAAACTCGCTGGCGGGTCTTGGATGCAGTCGAGCTGTGCTCGATTCAATCGTTTCCGGCCAGCGATCCTCCA
>DATMYF010000142.1:0-22369 GCA_035561075.1 Bryobacteraceae bacterium | reverse complement strand
GCTCGGCGCCGTTCTATTGCCTACGCGCAGAAAGATGGGCGCACTCACGTGCCGCATCGAGACATTGGAGATGGAGACGCCGCGCACCCGCGCCCCGTCCACCGGCAGCAGGCAGATGCCGTGCGGGCGGAACTCACCGCTTCCGAAAATGGTGCAGTTTGAGATCGCGATATTCGAAAAGTCGGCGTAGGTGTCAGTGCCCATTTTCAACGCGCTGCGATGAGTGGAGAGAGTGCAATTCGAAATGGTCACGTTCTCGCATGGGCGCGGATCGCCGAGGAAATGGCCGGTCTTCAGCACAATGGCGTCGTCGCCGGTGACGATCTCGCAGTCCGCGATCACGACGTTGCGGGAGCAGTCCACGTCGATCCCGTCGCTATTGCCGATCCGGTACCCGGCGTAGATGCGGATTCCGCGCGCCTGCACGTCGCTGCAGGTATAGAAATGCAGGGTCCAACGGTCCGGGTCGCGCAGGGTGACGCCCTCGACGCGCACCTCCCTGCAGTACTCGAAGGAAATGAGTCGCGGGCGAAACGGTTCGAGGCGGTCGCCGTCGAAGGCCATAGGCTTGGTCAGGCCGCCGCCGGTGATCGTGCCATGACCCAGGATGGCCACGCGCTCGACTCGCTCGGCCAGGATGAAGGCGCATTCCCAGGCGTCAAGCGGGAGCCGGTCCGTGGGCCGCCGCGCCTCGTACTGCGCGGGATCGCTCGAGCCCGCGAGCACGGCGCCGTGATCCAGCCACAGCGCCACCCCGGTCTTCAGGCGCAGTGTTCCGCTGGTGAAGCGGCCCGCCGGAATCCGGACCACCCCGCCGCCGCGCGCGGCACATTCGTCAATTGCGCGCTGGATGGCCGTCCGGCTGTTCCCCTTCCCAGCCGCCGCGCCGTACGCCGTAACGTCCCGGGCTTCGCCGTGCATTATGGAACCACTACCCGGATGCTTTCGGGCCGCACTTCCGGCCCGCGTTCCACAATCTCACTCTCGGGGCCCTGGCGCTCGGCGACCAAGCGGATATCTTCGGACTGCGCGCCCGAAACGCGCACGCGGCCGCGGGCGCCGCGCACCAGGGCACGGCGCACATTTCTCAGCCGCAGCGATCCTTCGGCACGCAGCCCTTCCACCGCCAGGCCCTCCACGTCATCTGCTATGAGTACGGGCCGCCCATCGGACTGCTCGCAGGAAACGCTGACACCTCGCAGGTCCACCGCGCGGGCGTGCCGCACATAGAAGCCATAGGCCGGCAGAGCGCCAAACATGCGCCCTGACGGGTACCCCGATTCGCGCTCCGGCACTTCGATTTCGGCCTGCGAGGCCGGTGCACCCCCGGCCATGACGATACGGACATCGCTCACCGAGACGTTCTCCACCGCGCGGGAGAGAATGCCCGTAATCGAGGATGTCATATCGGCGTCAACCGCGACGATGTTCGAGATTACGGCATCTTCCAAACGGCTTGAGCCGTGCCGGGCGCCGACCCGCACGAAAATAGGCGTCCTCACGTGGCGCATGGAGATGTTGGATACCGATACGCCGCGCACTCGCGTGCCGTCGACGGCCTCCAGGCACACGCCATCCGGACGGTACTGGCCGCTTCCGAAGATGGTGCAGTTGGAAAAAGCGATATTCGAGAAGTCGGCGTGCGTCTCGGTACCGATCTTCAGGCCGGATGCTTTCGTGGACAGCGTGCAATTGGAGACCGTGACGTTCTCGCAGGGACGCGGCTCGCCCAGGTAGTTGGTGGTCTTGATGACGACGCAGTCGTCCCCGGTGACGATCTCGCAGCCCGAGATGGTTACATTGCGGGACCCGTCCACGTCGATGCCGTCGCTGTTGGGGATGCCATAGTGGGCGGTGATGTAGAGTCCGCGCGCCTGCACGCTGTCGCAGTCGTAAAAATGCACCGTCCAGCGGTCGGCGTCACGCAGCGTCACGCCCTCGACGCGCACATTCCGGCAGTGCTCGAACGAGACCAGCCGGGGGCGGAACGGTTGGAGCGCCTCGCCTCTCTCGCGCGGCTTGGACAACCCACCTCCGGTGATGGTGCCGTAACCGAGGATGGCCGCGCGTTCGATGCGCTCGGCCAGAATGAAGGCGCATTCCCAGGAGTTGGGCGGCAGGCGGTCGGTAGGGTGGCGCGCCTCATACTGCGTGGGATCGCTCGACGCCGCGAGCACGGCGCCGTGGTCGAGCCACAGTGCCACCCCGGTCTTCAGGCGCAGCGTGCCGCTCAGGAACTTCCCCGGCGGGATCCGGACCACCCCGCCGCCCCGGGCGGCGCACTCATCGATGGCGCGCTGAATAGCGGCGCGATTGTTCCGCTTTCCGTCACCCACCGCGCCGAAGGCGGTTATCTCGAGGTCCGCCCCTAGCAAGGCGGGCGCGGCCGCGACCGCGCCTACGAACGATCTTCGGGTCATAGTTTAGTCACCTACTTATCGGGCGACGGAATGCGGATCAGGTCCGTGCGTCCGGAAACGTTGGCAAGGGCGTAAACAGAGCCGTCCTTACCGACGGCGATCGAATTAACATTCGTCGGGCGCAGCCCATCGACAAGAACCGGGCCGTGGTCGGTGTAGCGGCCGGTCGGAATGTGATACGTGACCAGGTGCAGGTTCTCCTCCCCCCGCACGCCGATAACGCCCTTCCGTAAGGCTTTTGCGCCAGGTATCGGACCGCCGGTCAAGTAGTAAAGTTTGTGGCCGTCCGGCCCGAGCGTCAGCCCAAGGTAACCGTAGTAGTACATGTCGTACATGCCACTGCGGCGGGAGGGCTCGGAGGTGATGCGCTCCACCACCTCGACGCGGCGTTCGAGGGGCAGGTAACGGAAGAGATACCCGGAGTTCCCATGCACGCCGTAGATGGCGCCTTCCGGTTCGTACCAGGCGGTCTGGCGCCAGTGATATCCCATGTGGCCGGGGCTTGCCAATTCGTAGCTGCCGAAGTAATCCTTCCGCAAATCCACGCCCGGTACCGGCCCAAGCGTATTGTCCTCGTAGCGATAGCGCAGGATGTCCCCTTGGGAGGTGGTCAGGTACGCGGCGCCGTCGCGCGGATCGACCACCAGGGACCGGCACACGGCTCGAAACTGCGCGCCCTCACCGGCCTCGCCCCGTTCATCTGTCGGACCCGTGTGGCGCAACTCGCGGCTCGCCAGGTCATATGCCAGCAGGTAGCCCGTCGGCCAGGTCAGGCCGTAAAGCCGCCCGCGTCGCGTGTCCATGGCCATGCTGATTATGCCTTCCTGAAAAGGAGCCGTGGCCAGGTCCTCGAATCTTCCGGACTTGAGGTCATACGCAAGGAAGTGCCCACCCGGATAGGGACGATAGCCGGGCGGCGGCGCGGCCTTGCTCTCCTTCGCTCCTTTGATGTCGTAGTATGCCAGATGCGTGGCGAAGTAGAGCTTGCCGTTGGCTTCGACGAAACTGACATGACTCTTTCCCTGCGGGATCGCCCGGAGAGACTTCTCACCGCATACCTCAGTGAGATCGCCAAGATGACGGATCTCGCCTGTTGCCGGAGAGTAGCGGTAGACCTGTCCGCCTGTCTCCAAGGCCGCCGAGGACAGCACGTAGTAGATATTGCCATCCGACGCGCTCGATATCGCATTGAACGTCGCCCGCCCGAAGGCGAACTTGGAGTCGAAGAGGCGCGCTGAAAGATGCTTGGGTGCGTCCTGCCGGCCTGCGGCGGCGGCCTCTCGCGACCGGCACTGCACAAGCGGTAATAGGATCACGGCGGCAATCATCGCCGCCTTCAGAGAAGGACCGAGTCTCCGGTCCGGCAACAGCGAGAAACGGATTTCCATGCGTACCATTCTCAAAGTTCGATTAACGCGGGTCCATGCGCCAGTCGAGGCTTGCCGCCGCACTGGGTAAGACGCCTTAAACTTTTATACGTGCGACCTGGGGGATTGTCAATGAAAATCTGTAACCATTTACAGAGCCCGCGCGGTGGAGGAATGCAGGCGATTAGCTGCGGTTGTCGTCCAATGCGGCGCACGACGCGCGTTCCAGCAGTTTGCAGGGGAAGGTCTGAGATTGGACGTGCGCGCCGGGTTTGGCCAGCCGGCGAAGCAGCATGGATGCCAACTCGGCACCGAGTTTCTCCTGGAACACGGAAACGGTGGTCAGAGGCGGTTCGAGGATCGAGAACTCCTCGCGATCGCCGAAGCCGCAAAGACTCATTCCTCTAGGCAACGTGATGCCCCGTTTCAATAACTCGCGCCAGACCCCCGCGGCTATGGGGTCGTTGGCGGCAAAAACGGCTGTGGGCGGCTCGGCTCGCCCCAGCAGCGCGGGGACGGAGAGTTGCCCATACTCGATGTTGCTCACGTCCCAGCCCTCGCTCACGCAGATCTCCGGCAGTTGCCGATCCCGCACCACCCGCAGATAACCCTGGTACCGGCGCTTGAACCATGGCAGCGCTTTGTTGCCGACGAAAGCTATTCGGCGGTGTCCCATCCGTGCGACGTAGCTAACGGCTTCGTAAGCGCCTTCGATGTCGTCGTAAACCACCGCATCGCACTTCAGCCTGGCGTGCGGTCCCGCAAACGCGTTGCCCAGGATGACGTACGGCAGGTTCAGCCGACTCAGTGCGTCCAGCAGGTTGGGATAATGGACGCCGGCCAGTATGACGCCATCGACCGTGCCCTGCTGCTCCAGGAGCCGCGGCAGTTCCAACTGCGTAGCCGGGATCGTCCCACGGTACCGGCAGGAAGCGAACACCATGTCGTATCCGGCTTCCCGCAGCACGTGTTCAGCCGACATCAGCAGTTTCACGTGCATGGAATTCATTGTCTCGCTGTTCCCGAGCAGGTAACAGACGGTTTCGGATACCTGCCTCGAGAGGCGTTTCCAGTTCACGTTTTGCCGATACCCAAGCTCGGTGGCGACACGCCGAACGAGCCGCGCCGTCTCGCGGTCGAAGTAGCCGCGGCGGTTCAGGACCCGAGACACCGTGGCAGTGCTCACTCCTGCCTGTAGCGCAACATCTTTGATGGTAGGCATGCGCTGCTGTAAATGATTGCATATTGCGGCAAGCTCGGCAAGTAATCCGTTTGACAAGCACGCGCGCCTGTGGAATGATCTCAATTCGCCGCCGTTCGTGGGATCGGAGGATTCCCCATGAGATTCCGTTTCAGAAGGTTCGTGTCAGCAGCGGCTGTATTGATGTTTGCGCCGGTGGCCGCCATGGCGAATCCGGGAGCGCAACCGCAATCGTTAGCGGAGATCCAAGTTGAGATCCCGAGCACAGAAGACGGCGCACGGCAGCCCGCCCTACTGTATGTTCCGCCTGGAGGAAGCCGGCCGGCCGTGCCGCTGTTGGTCTTTCTGCACAGTTGGTCGGCGGATTACAGGACATCGGAAGCGCTAAAGGAGGCGCTCGACGAATGCCGCGAGAGGGGCTGGGCCTTTCTCTCGCCGGATTTCCGGGGTCCCAATAACCGCCCGGAGGCGTGTGCCTCCAAGCTCGCGGTGCAAGATGTATTGGACGCCGTTGCATTCGCCCGGAAACGAGCACGTATAGACGGGCGCCGCATCTACCTGCTGGGCGGCTCGGGAGGAGGCCATATGGCTCTGATTATGTCTTCTCGGGCCCCTCGCACATGGGCCGCAGTTTCGGCGTGGGTGCCCATCACGAACCTGGCGGCGTGGTATGCCTCGTCCAAGGCCTCCGGCACCCGCTACTACCGGATGCTCGAACAATGTTGCGGCGGCGCTCCGGGCACACCGGGGACCGCGCTGGAATACCGGGCGCGGTCGCCGTTGTTCAGCCTGGCTCGCGCACGCTCGGTGCGGATTGCGATTGATGCAGGCATTCGCGACGGCCACGAAGGTTCGGTTCCGATCACTCACTCGCTCCTCGCTTTCAACGAACTGGCGAGAGCGAACGGGTTCGAGGGCCGAATGCTCTCTCCTGGCGAGATCGACGAGTTCACGGCCAGCGCCCGCGTACCGCAAAGCCTCAGGGGCGAGGTGGAAGACGAACGCGGCAGGAAACACAAGGTGCTTTTTCGTCGCACTGCAGGTCCGGTGCGCCTCACGATTTTCGACGGCGCCCATACGATCGACGTACGCACAGGAGTTAACTGGCTCGCATCGACGCCCCTGCCGAAGCCGGGGCGGCGATAGCTGCTTTCGAAATTGCTCTCGATGACGTCACCATCGATACAATCCGGCCTTTATGAAAGGATCCCCCGCATGAACCTAGCCATAAGGGACGTAACGCTTTATCCCGTGACCACGCCGCGGCTTTATGGCATGCCCAGCCAGCACATCATGATCAAGCTCGACGGTGCCGGCACTTCCGGGTGGGGCGAGATGTCCGATCTCTCCCACTTGCCGGCCATGATGCCGGACGTGCGCGATCTGGAATGTTGCCTGAGAGCCCTCCTCATCGGCCGCGACCCGATCGATACTAACGGCATCGAAGATCTCATGCTGGCGAATTTCCCGGGCACCCGGTTCTACGGGAAGGCGTGCCTGGTGCGGGCCGGCATAAGCATCGCTGCCCACGATCTGAAGGCACGCATTCTGGGCATTGGCATCAGCGACCTCCTCGGGGGTGCGCGGCGGACCAAAATCCCGGTCTGTTACCCCATTTTTCGCTTGACGGGCCGCGCCGAGGTGGCGGAGCGCTGCGACCTGGTGAAGCGTCAACTGGATTCGGGATTCGCTCGCTTCCGCTTCTACTTCGGACCAGACACCGACACCGACGAGGCGTTCCTCGAGACGATTTTCGAACGGTATGGCGGCCTGATCCAACTGATTGCCCTCGACGGCAGCGGGTTGTTTACTGTGCCCGGCTTTCTACGCGCATACCGCCGCCTGTGCCGGTTCCCTTTTCAGATGGTGGAGAGCCCCGTGCACCGGGACGATGTGGATTCCATCGCGGAGGCGCGACGCGCGATCGACCACCCGATCAGCGAGCACGTGGAAAGCCCCGAGTACGCCGTTCGTCTCATACGCGCCCGCGCAGTAGACATCTTCAATATCTCGGTGACGGTTGCCGGGGGCATCGAAGGGATGCTGCGGCTGTTCGCTTTGGCGGACTCCGCGAATATCGAGTGCCTTGTCGGGACCACTCAGGAACTCAGTGTGGCTACTGCTGCACAGGCCCACGTAGCGGCGGTCGCGCGGCGGCTGGACTACCCTTCCGATCCAGTCGGGCCGGCGCTATACTGCGGCGACATCACTCGCGAACCAGTCCGGTATGAATGCGGCGAACTGCTGGTTCCGGAAGGTCCCGGGCTAGGTGTGGAGGTGGACTTCGAGAAGGTTCAGGCGATGGCTATGCCGCTCAGTGCCATGCAGGATGCAATCAGCTCGTTCAGCCGCGGATAACCCCATGTATGCTATCCCCATCCGATGGGTGATCCTGGGGCTGGCCGGGTTCTCTACTGTTCTCAACTACATCGACCGCCAAGCCTTGGCAGTTTTGCTACCGGTCTTGCGTCGCGACCTCGGGCTTAGCAGCATCGACTACGGTACCGCGACTACTTTGTTCCTGGTAGCGTACACCGTCGGCCAGTTCGCCGGCGGCATTATTATCGATCGTTTTGGCACGCGCCGGGGTTTCGCTTGGTGCGTGGCGGCATGGTCGATCGCGGCGGCAGCACACGCGCTGGCCCGCGGCTCTGCCAGCCTCTGCCTCCTGCGCTTCCTGCTCGGCCTAAGTCAGGCTGGTAATTGGCCGGCTGGAGCGAAAACGGTCGCGGAATGGTTCCCAAAGGAGCGCCGGGCACTGGCCATGGGAGTATTCGACGGCGGCTCGGCGATAGGGGCAATACTGGCTCCTCCGCTAGTGGCCGCACTGGCACTGGCCTGGGGATGGCGCGAGGCATTTCTGGTCACCGGCGGCCTCGGGTTCGTCTGGGTTGCAGTGTGGCTCAACTTATATCGCCCCGGTCCGGCCAGCGGTGGCGCCGCGCGCCCGGACCGCAGTGTGCGCCGCATGCTCGGGCTACGCCCCCTTTGGGGGTTGATGCTCACCCGCATGCTGGCTACACCGGTGTGGTGGTTCTATGTCTTTTGGCTGCCTGACTATCTCAGTGGAGAGCGGGGCTTCTCGCTCAAGGAGATTGCACTTTTCGGGTGGATTCCTTTTTTGGCGGTCGATATCGGCAAGATCATCGGTGGCAGCGCCTCCGACTGGCTGCTCGCCCATCACTGGAGCGTTACGTGGTCGCGGAAAACGGTCATGGCAGCGGGTGCGCTGGCAATGCTCGGGGGCGTACGCGTGGCTGGTGCGGAGACCAGTGTGGGCGCAATCTGCTGGGTTTCGGTAGCCACTTTCGGCCTGGGTATGTGGAGCGCGATCATTCTGGCGCTGCATGCCGATATCTTCCCGGCTGGTGCGATGGGCACGGCGATCGGTATCACTGGGACGGCAGCCAGCCTGGGCGGCGCTGTTTTTAGCTACGCTACCGGATGGATCGTTCACGCGCATGGCTACGAACCGGCGTTCTGGGTAGCGGGAACGGCGGCGCTGGGTGCGTTCCTTTGTGCAGTTCTCGTGCTCGGAAAAGTGGAGGCGGCGGAAATTGCGGCTTAAAGGAAAAATTGCACTCGTCACCGGGGCCGCGCGCGGCATCGGGCGGGCTACCGCACGTTTGTTCGAGACCGAGGGCGCAGAGGTTATCGGGGTCGATATTGACGACACTGACGTGACCGACGCTCAACAGACCGCCGCTCTCTTCGACGAAGTGCGGGGACGCTTTGGGCGGCTGGATATTCTGGTGTGCAACGCGGGCCGGCCTTACCAACTTACGAGCCTCACGGCGAGCGAGAAAGACTGGGATGCATGCCTGGATGTCAATCTGAAATCGGTGTGGCTTTGCGCGCGGGCGGCCTACCCGCTGCTCTCGAAGGCGGACGCCGCGGCCGTGATCACCATCGCTTCCATGCAGGGAATCAGGGCCAGCCGCGATGCGTTCCCTTATTCCGCCGCCAAGGGTGGTCTGCTGGCGCTCACCCGCACGCTGGCTGTGGAGTGGGCGCCGCGCATCCGCGTCAACGCCGTCATTCCGGGCCAGATCGAATCCGTGCGCACCGAGCCGTTCTTCAAGTCTTTCCGTGATCCCGAGGAGGCACGCCGGCGCGTGCTCGCGACGTACCCGATGCGGCGGCTCGGGAAGCCGGAGGACATAGCGAAGGCCGTCCTTTTCCTGGCCTCCGATGATGCGGCCTGGATTACGGGTACGTACCTCACCGTAGATGGGGGCCGCGATTCAGCCATGCCGGATTTGTCGGACCTGAAGGAACAGGAGTGAGGAAGTCAATCTGGATGGGACCCTGGGATCTCGCCGGCCGCAAGCCCAGCCAAGTGATAGACATGCTGCGCGGCCTCGGTCTGGACGCCTGCAACCTGGCGTTGGCCTATCATGGAGGGCGCATGCTGCTCCCGACGAGCCCGCGAGGCCTCGTGCACGAACTGCACCCCGGAGCCATTTACTTCACTCGTGACAAGACGCGCTTTCCCGGCCCGCTCCAACCTGAAATGGCTCCAGAAGCCTGCCTCACGGGTCCGTTCTTGGAAGCTTGCCGCGAGCGTGAGTTCCCCGTGTACGCGTGGACAGTGGTGTGCCATAACGACCGGCTTGGGGCCCTGGCGCCGATAGAGAACGTCTTTGGAGAACGCTATAACTACGCCCTCTGTCCCGCAAATCCCGCTGTGCGCGATTATGCGGCTGCGCTTTGTGGGGCCGTAGCCTCGCTTCCGGGCATAGCAGGCATTGACCTGGAGGCCGCCGGCTACATGGGGTACGAGCACGCGGGCCTGCACGATAAGCGGGGTCTGCCACTGCCGGCGGCCGTCGTGTTCCTCCTCTCCGTTTGCATGTGCTCGTACTGCTCCGCGCTTATGGGCGGCGCTGCAGGCGAAATCCGCCGTGAAGCTGTTTCAGCGATTCGACGCTTTCTGGCCGGTGAAGCGGACCATGCTGTTCCGCCCCATCCCGCGCTGCTGGAGGCCCGCCGCATCGCGCAACGTGAACTGTTATTAGCGATCCGCACCAGCACGGCCGGCGTGCCGGTCAACTTGCGGCTGTCGTGCGACCCCATGTTCGCGGGCGGGAAGTCAACGTTGCAATGGCAGGATCTGCGTGGCTTGGCGGATACAGCTACGGTGACCTTCTTTGGTACAACCCGGGAACGCATGGCGGCGGAGTTGCGAAACCTGCCTCCTCCAGCCGCTCGGCCCTTGCCGGTTTGGGGAGGGTACGTTTTTCACGGGCCCGATTGCGGAGACCCGGAAGATGTCGCAGGACGTCTCGCATTGCTCGAAACCTCAGAACTGGCGGGAGGGCTCTTCTACTCGTTCAGCCTGGCTGCCACCTGGCATTTCGAGTGGCTTCGGCGCGCCCTCGCGGGAGCCTCTAAGGAGTGACGACGTGCGCCTACTATGGTCATCCGGAGGATTGGAACTCTCGCCCCGGTTAGGCACCCCATCCTGGAGAAGATCCCCGTTTATTAGAAATACCGGGGTGCCGGGACTCGTCCGGGCCGCATCGAAGCGAGAGCGTTGATCGCGCACATTAAATGCATTGTGTGCCGGCAAAGCCGCCGCCGTGAAATCGATCTCGCTCCTCAACGCGCTCCCAGCCGACGCGGCCACCCAATACCAACTCCCCGCCGAGGCTCTCAAACGCCAACGCCAGCACCTAGACGGAGCGGCTAGAGAACTCGCCAGCGAGAGCTTCGGGGTCGCGGCAGAGGAGAGCACGTAATATATTTTTCCGTTGGACGCTCTACTGAGCGAGTTGTAGGTGGCACGCGCATGGGCAAACCCAGAGGTGTATGCCTTCGCCGTCAGATGATCAGGCGGAAAGAGCCAGGCTTCCACTGTGACGGCCTCTGGCAAGCGCCCAGTTCTAACAGCAGTAGAATATGGGCCGACAGCACGGTCCCGAGATTGTTTCCCTCAGCCTTAGTGATGCGCATGGAACCACTCCACTACCGTGCGAGCGGGATCGGCGTGATTCGATCCGGTAGCAAATTGCGATTCCGACCCGAATAGTCCATAGAGTAGCCTGGTCCACTCGTAGTTCGTCTCCAGTTCGCTGTCAGGGACGCGCTTTTCCGATGGCGTGAAGCGCGGCAGGGTCAGGAATACAGCAGGGAGTTCGTTATTAAGCGAAACCGGCACGCCGGCGCTGATGATCAGCAGAGGCCGCGGTGCGACGAGGGCGGCAAGCTGCGCCGTGTCGCCCCACGTCAGAATGCGCGGAACCTCGGCATACAGGTGTTCCAGACCGGAGTCTGCCTCCTGGCGGTAAGACAGGGTATCTGTGCTGACGGCGGCGACTCTGATCCGCGGATCGAGCGCGGCCGCGTAAAGGGCGATCTTGCCGAACAAGTCGTAGCCGAGGATCCCGACACTCGCCACGTCATTCCTGGCTAGTAGCCAGCTGGTTACTTTCGAGATTTCCTCAGACCACATACCCATCGGCGGCCGCCCGACCAGTTGACTCCAGTTCGAAGTCCGAGTGCCGCCCCATTGCATTTCGCCGGTGCCGCGCAGGTCGAGCGCCAGCACTGCGTAGCCGCGCTCGATCAGCTCACGACATTCCGGCGAGGCACCACGCTTCTTCTCCAAAACAATAATTGTCTTGTACTTCTCCTGTCCTTCTTTGCGAATGAAAATGCCGGGAATAAGGAGATCGGGAGCAACCTGGAACTGGAATCGCTCGGCCTTGTAGAACCCGGACTTCAGATCGTCGTTCAGCCGAAAAATGACGCTGGGTGCCTCGAGAGGCGTCCGGCGATCCAGCAGCGACTCCAACGCGTGCCGCTTGGAAATCTGCCACCGCTCTGCCTGGAGCGCCGTAGCGGGCAGCGGCCACGGCTGGGCAGTCTCTGCGAGCCACCGTCGGAACAGGGCCGGCACGGTGAGGTTGCCGTCAGGCAGGCCGACCCGAAGCTCGTCCTTCGACTCGCGCGGGCCGGAGAGGTCATCAAACGGGTGAGGCATGCGCCCGGCGAAGAACCAGCGGTTCAGCCAGCGGTACAAAAGGAGGCGCTTATCCGGCTGGAAGCCGTGCCCACTGGTACCCTGCGAGAACGCGATTCGATCCTTGGCGCCATAAAGCTGGTAGATCGCGCGGGCGTATTTGTACGAGTGCAAGGCCGCTGGCAGCGCAAAGGAGTACATCTCCGGCTGCCCGTTGATGATCAACAGAGGCCGCGGCGCAATCAGCGCGTAGAGCGTGCCGATGTCGGCCACCTTGCGAATTCCCGGAGGCCGCTGGTGGTGGTCCCAGGCAAGATCAGCCCTGATCCACCAATCATAGGTCGTGGCCGAAGATACCGGGACGGATAATGTCACACGGTCGTCAAGCGCGGACACCCAGTAGGTATTATTGCCGCCTCCGGACGCTCCGGTGAAACCGATACGGGTGCGGTCCACGTCAGGCCGGGAATGCAGGTAATCGAGAGCGCGGATGCCGTCGAGGACTTCAATGCCAGTCGCCGTCCGTCCGGTATACGAGAACAGCGAGTTTAGATGGTCCCAACTGTTCCGCCCAGGCTTGCACGCATCGTACGCCACCCGTTCGAAACAGGCGAAGTAATCGTAGGCCATCACAATAAAGCCGCGGCGGACCAGGTTGTAGTTCATCGCTTGCACTTCGGGTGACGCCTTACTATCGCAAAAATTGTGCCCGGAGATGCTGATCATCGCTGACGCCCGCCCACGCCGCGCGTCGGGGACGTAGACCAGAGCCGGAACCCACATGTCCGGATAACTTTCGTAAGCGATTCTCTCGATGTGGTACCCGTCGCGCTGCAGAGTGTTCCTGTGAATCACCCTGAGAGAGTGCCGGGCCAATACGTCATCGATTCCGAGCAGCCTTAGAATACGCGACCGGATCTGCGCCTTGTACGTTTTCCACTCTTCAAGCGAGTTGAAGGTCGGCAGCGCCGGAATGTTGGCATTGACGAAGCCGTACATCTCAGATTGCCGCATCTGTTCGGGCAGCATGGGCTCCGAGAACCAGTTCTCCGGGACTTGGGCAAGAAGGCCGGCCGCAGCCAGCGGGAGAACTGTCCATTTGGCAAGCATCGCAGAAATTGTATTAGCGATGGAATGGCGAGTCAACCGCGGAATTTCCCACCGCAATACTGGGAGCCGGAGACGACGTCGCGGCCGGGCTGTGGAAGGAACTGGTCAAACGCAGCATGGCAATTCCGTCCGATGTCAGCTGATGGGGTTGGCGCGAGCGAAGACTTTTCAATCCCCGAGCCGACCCTCACGACCAGCTCGGTCTTTACGGGCCGGCTGGGTTTCGAACTGGCGCACATGCTATTGAAAAAGCTACAGCAGCCCGGCACGCTCGTTCCGTCCCGCACATTCCCCTGCAAGCTGGTCGAAGGCGGCTCGTGTGCACCGCCCAATGAGCCGTGACGGTCGCAGCGTGAAAGGTTCCGGTGACCCGCGACGGTCATCGCAAGCAAGTAACAGAATTGTTTTGACGTATCCTCCGGCCTGCCGAGTCGGCGCATGGGGAGGCTCGAAAATTCCCCCCCGATGACGACGCCCTGTCGCCACAACTCCGGCTCCGCGCCGGCCGGGGCCGTGACTACTGGACCAAGTCAGATTGCCGATCTGAGCGGCCGCCGGGAAAAGTAGCAGCATGCTTTCTAGAACCGCCCGCGCCAACTCGTTCCAGACCCGCACGCAGGTCCTCCCAATGGAACCCCTCGGGCCCTGCGGGCAGTCCGCGTGAGCGCGCATAATGGTTCCGCGCCGTCTGCAGTTTTCGCACCCATTCCCCGAAGGGCCATGTCAGTTGCCGGTACACCAGGTAGGTCATGTCCACGGTGCGATCCGGTAAGTGATCTTTCACGTCGTCCACTTGGTGGACGTAGCGGCGGCCGTTGGCCTCGGGCACTCGCGGTTCCCAGCTTTTCTGCCAAGTCGCGATGGCGTCGCGAAGGACTAAGTTGCGCCGCCGGCGGATGGCGTCCGCCGTCTCCAGAGCCCCGTCCAAGCCGGTCAGCGCCTCCTTACTTTTGCCGGCCACCGCCAACGCGTGCGCCTGTTTCAACTGCGCCTCCATGCGGCCGATCCCGAGGATGGTCTCAAGGTTCTGCCGGCACAGCTCCGCAACCGCCAGCATTACTTCCACATTGTAGCGGTTGCGCTCGACGCGATGCGCATTGGCGTGCAACAGACCCAGCAGCTCGTCGTTCTCCGAGAGCGATTCCTGCGCCAGCGCCAGCCGCCTGGCGTTGCGGTCCGCCCAGCCAGGACCATATTCTTTGGACGCCATGTCCGGAAGCTGCGGGAGCGGGAGAGTGGGTTCGTGCACCGGCATCGGCGGATTGAAAATGCCGCTGGAGTAACCGAAAATGGGCGTGCGCCGGACGATGCTGCCGCTCTCCCAACTATCCTGAAAGAACTGCGCCTGCATACTCAGAAGCTGGTAGACGCGGCTCATCTCGCGCGCGCCGGGGCCGTAGAAGAGCAGGTGAAACATCGCAGCCGCCTCGCGAGGGCCGGGAACTCCGGCGCTCCAGCCCGCGGCAGCCGAGGTCGCATAGCCCAGCCAGAACGTCTCCGGGTGAAGGCCACTGTCGGCCCACCCGCAGTTGATTTCGCCGAGCACCTGGCTGGACTTGCGGGCCGGGTCGTAAGAGATCTCGTTCATCTGACGTGCAACTCGCTCCACCACGTTGCGCGCCGGACTCAGCCGCCGTGAATCGGGAAGCACGAAGTAGTTGGGGAACAGCTTCTCCTCTCCCTGAGTGGATGTAAAGACCATCTCGCGGATGCCGTGCCGCTGGAAAGCCTGGCTCAGCAGCGGCTTCAGCCCCGCGCTGATCAGGTAAGAAGGAAGGAGCTCGACGTCGGCCGGCTTGAGCGGGGACTCTCCCCAGAAGAAAACCTCGCGGCCACGATCGTGAAGATAAGCGGCAGCCTTCGCCAGAAATTCGGCCAGGACTCGTCCATTTCCGCCCAGTCTCTTAGCCGCGGATACCTCATCGCACTGCGAGTTGTTGGCCATCCCGGCGTAATAAGCTTCATCGGTAGAAAGGAAAAAGTATTTCCCACCGCGGTTAGCGTCCATAAGGTCCTGATACATTCCGAACAACAGCTTGTAGGAATCCGGATTGGTCATGCAAAGTTCATAGTTACTCTGTGGAAAGGCTCGCAGCGGGGCATATTCGGGGTGCTTAAGGATGAAGGCGATGTGGGCCGGTGCATCGAGATACGGAATCACCTGTACGTAATTCCGCAGTCCGTAGTCGGTTAACTCCTGGAGTTGCCTCGGACTGAGCGCGTAGGGTTCCACCAGGGCCGGCGCGCTACGGAACTGGAAATGTCCCTCCAGCTTAATGACGAATCCGTTGATTTTGAAAAAGGCGGCCTGCCGGATGGCGCGCTTCAACTCGGAGAAGCGCTCCAGATGATGCGCGTCATCCCAGTAGATGAGCCGTAACGGGAGATCGGGCCAATCTTCAATCCGGCTCTCTGGCAGCCACAGTTCCCCGCCCTGCTGCTTGATCAACTGGACCAGGGTCTCAACGGCATAGAAGAGGCCATTGGCCGAATTACCGGTGAGAAGGATTTCGCGCGGGGAGAGGTCCATCCGGTAGGCCTGCCCGGCGACCGCCGCCGGCGCCTTCACCGCGTCTTTCCGCACCGCCAGCCGAATCACACCTCCGGCAGGCGTCCCGGCCAGAGTCAAACGATGGCGGGCGGCGAGTTCCTCTTTCAGGCTCTCGACGGCGACGTCAGGCGCCGAGACGCCGCTCCCGGTCTCGATTCTCCAGTCAGCTCCCAAGCGAAAGTCACCGCCGGTGAATATGATCTTTTGCGGGTGGGGCAGCGCGGCATAACCCCTTTCGCCGAGAGGCGAGACTGTGGCGGCCGAAAGGGCCACAACCGTGAGCGGAACGGATGCCAATGCGTATATGACGCGGCGTAAATTCATGATTTGACTCCTCCGTTGCTCAATCACCTCCGCACGTCCTTCCATCGCGGGAGCGAAACGTTCGTGCGGTAATTGGATTCATTCGCGTCCGGGTTGCGCATTGGCGCGTAGATTCGTGGCCCGGAGAACGGCCTGTCCTGCGTATAGATCCAGACTTGCCTCTGGTCCCACAGCACAATCTCGTCTCGGGCGTCGCCGGTGAGGTCAAGCGCGTTCGCCGCTAGGTCGGGATGACCGTCATCCGGGAACATCACCACCCGCCGCAAGTAACCATCGATCATACCGCCTTCCCGGGGATTGCCGGAGAGCAACGCGTACTCCTGGCCGTCCCCGAGCCAGTTCACCGGTAGCATCGGACTGCCGGTGTGAATGGGTTCGCCTTGTACGAGTACGTTGCCCTCCCAGTCAAGCAGTGTGATGATGCCCGGATTTCGCCAGAAATTGATCGAGAAGTACTGGAGTCCCGGGAGATCGGGGCGAAACTTGCCGATGCTGGGACTCTGGTTGTGTCCTAAGCGGACGTGCTTCAGAAGATTCCCGCGGATGTCGAAGAGCAAGAAACCCTCGTCGCTGCCACTCGCGAAGACCCTGGGCGGTTTCTGCGGATCGCCGCTGAAATTGCCGACGGCGACCCCATCCGCGTGGTCTTTCACTTCGCGGTCGCGGCTCCACAAAAGGCGGCCATCGTGGTCCCAAAGGGCATAGCCGATGGCGATTTCATCGCGTCCGTCCCCGTCGATGTCCACCGGGTAGGGGTAATGCCCGAGTTGCCCCGCGCCTTCCCACAGCAGCTTTAGAGTACGGTCAAAGACCCAGAATCGCTCGTACTGATCCTTGACGAGAATCTCGCGGCGTCCGGGATCGCCGCTGATATTCAGAAAAGCGATAGCGTTGCCCTCGCTCAGCTCGTATGGCTTCGCCTTGCGCTCGGGAGCTTTGGGCATCCAGATCCAATGCTTGAGCTGGCCGGTTTTCCCGTCCAGGATTTGCAGCCGGTAGTCACGGATCACGACGACTTCGTTGCGGCCATCGCCGTCCACATCGTGTATCTGGAACGGCGTGTCGGTGGTGAGCAGCGCGTTGTCGGGGTTGGGGCGTCCGGACTGCCACAGGACTTTGCCGTCCAGCGTGACGGCCGTCAGGCAGCTCAGTGCGAAGCTCTCCGGCTTCCGCACCGACTGACCTATTAACATGTCCGCGACGCCATCCCCATCCAGGTCGCCGAAGCGCGCGTTGCGGCCCGCGCCAAAGCCCGGCGTCGCAAACTTCTTCCACAGCTTGGGGCGCGGATTCCCGTCCCGAAGCCGGGCCAGCATTTGCTCGCGGCCCCGGATGGCGGACTGGACGGCTGCAGCCGTCTGTTGCGGGGCACTGACGCGGAACTCACGGAAACGCGTGGGTACATTCGCGGCAATACCGGCCTTACCCTTCAGGATTTCACGGTCCTCGGCTTCCAGGATCTTCCGGCCGTTGATGTAGGCGCGGATGCGGGTGCCGTCGTTCTCGACACGCAGATGGTAGTAGCGTGTCGTGTCATATGGGAACGGCGCATTCGCGAGCTCGCGCCAATCATCGACACGCATCCCCTTTTCGATCGAGCCTCGGATGACGAGGCGCGCCGTGTTTCCTTCGGTCAGGGCGAATAGGTAGTAGTGGTGGTTCGTGTGGTAACGAAAAACGACCCCCGCCATGTCGTCCAGCGCCAGCGGCCGGACCTTCGCCTCGACTGCATAGCCGTTCCACTCCTCATCGCCGGTGATGAAGATGGGGGTGGCGAAGAACGTGGCGTGCTTCGTGAGTTGCTGTTCCATGTAGGGCGCCCCATCCTCCTCGCCCGCCGCCCAGGCGTCGAGATGGCAGATGGCGTGGCCCCACGGACCAAGGGGAACACCGCGATGGGGCAGATAGTGATACTCCTGGATGGCGCCGCCCTGGATGCCGATGGGCGCGCTGAGCCATCCGGCCGGATATCGGGAGAAGTCGTCGCTGAAGAGATCGATGTTCGCACCCATGACGGGCGCCAGCAGGAGAATCCCGCACAACAGAATCCTATAGAGCATGTCGATTACCGTGATAATACGTTCTTCGGAATTCTCAAACCCATCGAGCCGGCCAGCGTGACCACGTCGTAGCGCGCGTTCAGCGCGATGGTAAGGTGCGCGGCCCACGGTTCCAGGCCAAACTCTTCCGTGAGCCAGCGCACCATATCGGATGTTGCCATCTGCAGCGCCGTATCCAGCGAGCTGCGGTACTCGGGCTGGCTACCGACGCTGATGACATGTCCGGCCGTCTCCAGGCGGGGCCCGGTGAGGCGTGCGTCTTTGCGAATCTCGACGGTGAACTCGATGTCGAGCGAGGTCTCGATCCCCGTGCCGTTCAGCTCGCCATCGCCCTGCAGCGCGTGCCCATCGCCGAAGAAGATGAGGCCGCCGCGGTGGTAGACCGGCAGCAGCACGGTGGTGTTCTCGGCCACGGCGTTGTAGTCGAGGTTTCCACCGTACGCGCCGGATCCCGAGCCATCCGGGGCCTGGTCACCCTCGGCCGCCACGCCGATGCAGCCGATCATCGGCTGGGCAGCGAACTCCATTCGTGCTTTCGCGCTTCCGGGTTCGCGTAGCCGCAGAACGGACTTCTTTGGATCGATGTCCCAGGGAACCAGGTTGTCATGGCCCGCAAACACCAGGTCCGGCTTGTAACGGGTCGGATAGAGGTCTTTGCGGTCCGCCGGAAGAAGCGAGGCGGGCATCAGCCGGTTGGTCGTCCAGCCCCAGCCGCGGTTGACACGCACCTTCCTCAGATGTATCGCGACGGCGTCGCCGGACTCGGCGCCCGCAACGTAGAACGGTCCGGTCAGAGGGTTGGCCGGCGCGGTGCAATGGTTCGTGCCCTCGGCGTCGCCGCCGAAGGCATCGAGGGTGGTGGTGCGCACTATGTCGCCCGCTTCAATTCTCATGACGACGGGGTGCGTGTGGGAAAAAGTCTTCACGCACCCCTTAGGTCTGACATCGTGCACGGCCGCAGGCAGCAGGGCTGCGAGCAGGAACCAGAGCAGGAGTCTTTGCATCCGGCGCTACCAGGTCAACCGCATACCGACTTGCAGTTCGCGTGCCGCGACGCCGCTGGTGCGCGTCACCATCAATCCCTCTCCCGTGATGCCGCTGGAGTTGTTGGGATGGTTCAGCACGTTGAACAAGTCGGCTGAGACGCGCAGGCTGATGGATTCGTGGATCGGGACATTCTTGACCAGCGAAGCGTCCATCCCCCAGGAGCGCGGACCAGGGAAATATTGCTGGCGCCACGGATGCAGGTTGTTGTCGTAGGTGGTGCGCTGGACAGAGCCGTCCTTCAGCTTCACCCATACCGTGTTGGTGCCCCAGAAGCTCGAGATATTGGTGTTGGCGGGCGCATTGGCCGGCAGGGTTGTGCTGCCCCAGGGGATCAACGGGGCCCCCGCAGGCTTGTAGTCCGACGGAACACCCATCACGCCGTTAGGCTTCCCGTCGGCATCGTAGCTATTGATGCGGTTGGACGGGATATAGCCGTTCCAGTAGAGATACCCACTGACGCAGGTACCGCCGCGGCAATCCTGGATGGGGTACTTCTCGCCGTACAGCTCGATGGCATCTCCAGTGGGGTAGATGTTGGTGGGCAGCGCCCAGTCGGTGGTGCGGAGATATCCGAGGCCGGTAAGCTGCCAGCCACCGACGATCTTGTCCAGCAGTCCACTGGCGTTGCCGGCGAACCGCTTGCCCTTGCCGAATGGGAGATCGGCCACCCAGTTCCAACGTAGGCGCTGTCTCGGAATCGTCGTGTCGCGCTGGTAATTCAGGAAGCGGCTGCGCTCCTGCAAGTCGGTTGGGACGGCGCCGGGCAGATACTGGTTCAGGCCATAGATGACGGCGCTGTAGCTGCGGCCGCCGGCCGTCATGGCATTGCCAAGATTGTAAAATACTTGGAACGCGAGGCCGTTCGAGTAGCGCCGCTCGATCTCGAATTGCATGCCGTGGTAGTTTGACCAGCCGGTTTTCTGATACTCCTCGATAGTCCCGTAGACCTGCTGATCGAAAGGCCTGCGTGCCACGGCCGAGTACTCCCCGGTGGGAACAGCCAGGCCGGTATTAACGTACCAAAGGTAGGTCGTCGGCGCCTCGTTATACCGATAGTACATCTCCAGGTTGTCGACGTGATTGCCGACATAACTGGCTTTCACGACGGTACTGTGAGCCACCTGCCGCTCCAGGGTCAGATTCCAGTCCATCGGGCGGCTGTCCGGCTGATCCGGGTTGAAGTAGCTGACCGTGGCGGATCCGCGCGAGAGTGAGACCTTGCTGTCGATCGTTACGGCTTTCGTGCTGTTCTGGCCGGCGATGATCGTGGGGACCGAGCGCAGGCCCAGGTTGGCGATGCCGTCGGGTGAGGTTTCAGGAAGAATCATGTAGTTCAGGAAAGGTGCGGTCAGCGGGGCGTTCATGCGCATCCGGCGACCCCACGTGCTCAGCGGAACCGGGAAATAGGAGATACGATAACCGCCACGCAACACGGTAGGGGACTTCCCCTCCGAGAGGCGATACGCGAAGCCGATCCGGGGGCCGAAATTGGCGGAGTTGCCGTTCATGAGATCGCGCGGCAGGCCCGCCTCGTCATACGTCATGAACTTGGCGCCCATCTGGGTGTAGGTATTGACGATCTTGGGCATCGTCGCTCCGAGTTGGTACAAGTTGTCCACGCTGGAGCCGAGCACGATAGCCTTCTTCTGCGGATCGAAGGACGTCAGCACGCCGCGCTTTTCCGAATAGGGGGGCCAATACTCCCAGCGCAACCCGAAGTTCAAGGTGAGCCGGGAATTGACGCGGTAGTTGTCCTGAAAGTACCCGGCATACTCCTTAGCGCGCGCGTAGAAGTAGCCGCGCACGAAGTTGTTGCCGTAGTTGGCTACGCCTAGAAACATGTTCGCCAACTGGTGTCCGGAGAGCGACGTGGCCAACGGGTTGGTCCGCGAGCTCGCCGGATCGTAGAGGCTGGTGGCGAAGGTGTAGAAATTGTCGTTGCCCTGGATCTGCTGTTGTTCGGGCATGTAGTTCAACTGATCGATACGGAAATGACCGCCGAACTGCAACTCGTGCTTGCCGGTGATCTTGGTGAAGTTGCTGTCGGCCACATAGTTGGTGAACGGAGTCTGTTGCGTGTTCTCGGTCTCAAAGTAGTACGTGCTCAGTCCGGTGTTGTAGATGCCCGGCCATCCGGCCACATCGAACGGGTTCGGCAAACCGAGCTGCTCGTTGTACTTGACGCCCGGCTCGCCGGTGCCGATGAACAGCTTGCTGCGCGAGGCCGACAGCAGCAGCTCGTGGAAGAAGGAGGGACTAAAGACATGAGTGTGCGACAGCGCCAGGCTCCTGTTCGGCTGGAGGACCCGCTTGGTGCCCGCCACGTTGTTCAACATGGGCTGGCTGAGAAAGTCGGAGAAATTGTAAGAATCCCCCTGCGTGTACCGGGCATACAGGTTGTCCTTGTCCGAAAGGCGGTGATCGAACCGTGCCGTGGTGGTCCACTGGCGGGTGATGTTGGGCACAGGCCCCCACCAGTTGTAATCGATCAGCGGGTTCACCTGGGGAAGGGTCGGCAACGGAGTAATCGCGAAGAGCTGTTTGGCAAGCGGGCTGATGCGTGCCGGATCGATCACGTTATTACGCCCGCCGTAGGAGAACGATTGGCGCGCCCAAGTGGTCGAGTCGGTGGTCATGGGGTCGTAGAGCTGCAGCAGCCGGCCCTGGGCATCCACCAGGCCGGTGAAGTCTCCCTTCCGAAACGCCTCGGTCGGCACGTGATAGCTTTTGGTGGTAGCCGTGATGGCGCGGTTGCCTTCGTAAGCGAAGAACCAGAAGGTGCGGTTGGTTCCGTTGTACAGGTGGGGGATGATGACGGGACCGCCTGCCGACCCGCCGAACTCGTTCCGGATCAGGTGCGGAGGCTTGGTGTAATAGTCCTCGCGGCGCCGGGCCTTGCCAATGGCGTTGTTCCGATGGGTCTCCAGCAGCGAGCCGTGGAACGCATTGGTGCCGCTCTTTGTGGAAAGAACGATGGAGGTGGGGCGGGCGAACTTGGCCGACGAGCTGTTGTTTTCGACCTTAAACTCCTGCATGGACTCGAGGCTGGGCAGGCGGTAGGGATCGCCACCCAGGAAGCGGTCCGTCAGGTCCGCCCCGTCCAGCACCAGTTCCTGGGATCCCTCCCGCATCCCGTAGGCGCGGTTGCCCTCCATTCCGGGAATGGTGACCAGCAACGACGTTACGCTCCGGCCGTTGATGGGAAGTTGCTCGATCCGCGTACGCTCCAGCACGCGCCCAAGCGTGGGATTGTCAGTCGTGACCAGCGGCGTGGCCTCGACGACCTCTACAGTGGAGGTGGTCTGCGCGACCCGCATCACCGGAT
>DATMYF010000141.1:0-2111 GCA_035561075.1 Bryobacteraceae bacterium | reverse complement strand
GAACAGGGACGATGAGCAGCGGTTCCTGCGGGAAATCCAGGTGCAGGCGAGCCTGCACCACGAAAACATCGCCGCCGTCCACAACGCATTCTGGACTTCGCACGGGCTGGCGCTGGTGATGGAACTGGCGGATGGCGAGCCGCTCAATGCGGTTCTCGCCCGCGGGCGCGTCGCACTCGAAACCGGAGTTTCCTACGTGCTTCAGACCCTGACCGCACTGCGCTATGCCCACGAACACGGGGTGGTGCACCGGGATGTGAAACCGGGCAACATCATCGTTACGGCGAACGGGTCCGTGAAGCTTACAGATTTCGGGGTGGCCAGACGGATGGAAGGTCCGCAACTCACCCGCACGGGCACGCTCACCGGTTCCCCCTATTACATGGCACCGGAACAGGTGACCGGGGTCTGTCCCGTGGATGCGCGGTGCGACATCTATGCGGTGGGGGTGGTGCTCTACGAAATCACTACCGGACGCCGCCCGTTCGAGGACCCCAGCGCCTTCGAGGTGCTGCTGAAGCATCGGGACACGGCTCCCGAACCGCCCATCAACCTTGAGCCGGCCATCGGGCGCGACCTCAACAACGTGATCCTGAGGGCCATGGCGAAGGATCCCACGCGCCGCTACCAGTCGGCCGCGGAGTTCCACGCCGCGCTACAACAGGCGTTCCAGAACCGTACCGCGTTAAAGGCGCGCCCGCCCGCCAGGCCATTGCTGCTGAAAGCGGCACGTTGCCTGACGGTCGCGGTGCTGGCATGCGCGAGTGTGATGGTGCCCTGGCTGGTGCGGGAGAGGCAGGCGCCTCCTCCGCCCAACCCTCCGGTGTGGAGGCTTCCGGTACCGGAACTGGTGGCACCCACCCCGGCACCGGAAGAACCGGAGGAAACCGAGTCGCCCGTGATGGCCTTCACGGCCGAGCCGAAGCCGCAGCCCGTCCGCCCTTTGAGATTCGCGTCACGCGTCAAAGAGCCCTCCTCGACGAGAGAATCTCCCGTGCCGCCGCCGAAGCACCCGGCGATGCTCCCATCGACTGCGGCAATCCCTGAGGTGGTGCGCGCTCCAGAGGCCCCACAGAATCCGAAAAAGCGCCGCAACGCGATCTGGCGCGGCCTGGGGGCAGTGGTCCGCCCGTTCCTGGGAAAGCCCGAGGCGCAGTCGCAAACGGTTCCGGTTGAAACTTTGGCGGACGATTCGCGTCTGATCAGGTAGGAGGTGGGTATGACCAACTCGGCAGTCCAATTGAAGCTCCACCGGGCAATCCTGGATCTAATCGAACGGCAGCGCACCGAGTCTGGGGATGCCTCCCTTGGTGCAAATATCGAACGGCTGATCCTGAATACGCAGTTCCAGGAACTGGAGCACGACATCCTGGAGAACCCCGGCGCGTTCGAGCCGTGGCTGATCCGGCGCCGTCGGAGTGAGTAGCTCAATCACCACTGAATCGGAAACTCACGCAGACAGGTCCAGCACATGTACTTGCCGTTGACGGGCCGGGATATGGACCTGTGCATGAATCGACAGCGGGCGGCAGCGATATCCACCCATAAGCGGTCCCAAAAGCCGAACCTCGGCACCCACATTCCTGGCAGCGGCTTCGCGATCTCCATTTAGCCCTCCTTACCAACTTACAGAAGCTCGTAGTCACCCGAACCGCCTCGATTATGCGGCACATCCGCGGCGCAGGGTAGGGGTGTTGGTACTGAGTCGGTAATATGCGGCCAATGCAGCGCGTCCCCCGAATCCGCTCTGTCCCCCATGGCCCCGGAGAACCCGGGGACACCAAGACTCGAACTTCCTCCGGTTGCGACGGACCGGCTGTGAGCCCGCGCCGTCTTCCAGTGGATGCTAACACGTTCAATGAAGATCAGGTAGGAAACGATCGGCTAATCAGAACTCTTTATCACAATAGGGGAAGCGCTAGAGCTGAACATCATGGCATGGGAAATCCGGACTGATCAACCGGACCAATTGGGCTCTAGATCATCAATGGGGGCAGGCCCCACCTCTGAACTGATAAAACATTCTTGAAAGGAAACGTTTGATCAGATCAGAGGCAATACTGGGCCTGCCTGGATACCAGATTACAGGCATCGACGAGGAAAGTGGAAGG
>DATMYF010000140.1:0-21258 GCA_035561075.1 Bryobacteraceae bacterium | reverse complement strand
GGGACGCACCGTGCAGGGAAAGGGATTGGGGTGGATGGCCGAGCATCACGGCTGGAACGCGGCGCTGTGGTCCTGGCGTTCACGTGGAATCTGCGGCCGAGGGCGGCACGAACAGAGGAGAGTGCGGCGGGAGTTGGGAAGCGCTAAGGTGTTCGGGAGGGTTAAGACACACTACGGCCGTGCGTCGCGGCCGGGCGGAGTACGAAATCGCTCCGCCGACCGGGCTTGGCGGCCGGATCCGCAAACACGAATCCGACCCTCTGGCGGGCATCGATGCCGGTTGGTTCCGTCCGGAGCATCTGGCGCAAAGGCCAGTGCCCCGGCTAGCCTTTTCAGGGGCTCCGGAAGCCAGAGCGCCGCGGGCCTGTGGGGAACCCGCCGACGCGTACGTCCTGCGCAGGACTGAACTTCTGTCCCGAGGATACACGGGGCGCCACAGCCCGGAGTGGGGGCGTTGCGCGTAAGCAGCACGAAACAGGGGAGATAAAAATGACCCACAGCCGTGACCGAGGATGCGCGACTTTGACACTCCCGGTGCGCGGGTTCGCCGCCGCCGTCAAGCACCCGCGCTGGTGGGACGCGGCCAACCTGCGGGCGCTCGCGGGCGTGACCGGAGCCCTGGGCTATGCATGCGGACCCAAGAAGGACGCACCCGAATGGGCCTTCCTGGCTGCCGACATCACCACCGCGCCGTTCCAAGCCGCGCGGCGGTCGGTAGTGGTCCTGAAGACGGGGCCGGAACACTCCGCGGTAGTCAGCTTCGATTTCGCGACCCCGGGCGGACCGTGTACCCGGCAGGTGATCGAAGGTGCGGGCGCGGTGCACCACACCGTGCTGCTGCCGGGCGCGGGGGATCCGATGATCGAGACCGAAGGGGAGACGCTGGTGGCCCGCCCCCGCCAAAGCCGTCCTGACGCCATGTTCCTCAATGTGACTCAGTTCGGCCCGCCGCTGCCGGTGGAGTTGATCTGGACCATCGACTTAGCCGGTATCCGGATGGGCGACCGCGTGGTGCTCTTCCACCCGGGGAGCCACGTGGCGCACCAGCCGGTCTTCTTCGATGTGGACGAAGGGGAATTGCTCAAGTGCCTGGTCACGGGCCTTGCGCCGGGTTTCTGGGACTTGTGGTGGAGGGGCTGGCTCGAACAGCCGGACCTTCAGGTGGCACCGGGGGAGGGAGTCCTTTACTTCGAATCTCCAAAAGGAGGGTATTACCTGCGACGTCGGAACGGTGCTTAACAGGCTGAACAGGAGATCTGAACATGCTCCATCGCCGTACCCTCCTGGTTCTCAAGCACGGGTTATACGACGCACGGGTGTCCGTCACTCCCGACCCCACAGGGCAGACGGCGCGCTTCTTCCTGGTGGGGACGCGCCCGATCATGACCTTTCACGGGCGAGTGCTAACGTCGCGTTCGGAACGGCGACGCATTCGGAAGCTTCGTGGGTTCTCGAGCAGCCGCCGGGCATCTACCGCTTCAACCTGGGAGCGGATTGGGAGGGAGGTGGAACGCGACAAACCAGCCGATACGCGGAAATCCGCAACGACCTGCCGGTGTAATCCACCTTCAACTCCGCCGGTGATCGACCAAGGATTATCGAACTGAAGGACGGCCGCTTCGAGCACTGGTTCGTGGTGCACCAACTGGGTGGTTTCACCCACCTGCCGCGCCGCATGCGGCAAAGGCCCCGCAAGACGGCTCAGGCGGGCCGGGTTGAAACCCTGAATTCTCATCGGGTTGAAGCTGAGTGCCATGACGGCAGCCCAATTGCAGCCGAGAACGTGCTATGGCATACGTAATTACCAACACTTGCACGAAGGACTACCTGTGCGTCGAAGCGTGCCCGGTGGACTGCATTCATCCGAAGGCCGATGAGTCCGGTGCCGAAGAGGCTCCCCAGCTTTTCGTGAATCCCGCCGACTGCATCGACTGCGGTGCGTGCGTTCCGGTTTGCCCGACCAATTCGATCTTCCCCGTGGACGATCTGCCGGCCGAGCTGGCGGAATTCACGGAAAAGAACGCCGCGCATTACAACTAAGGCGTCGAAGACCTGTTCGGGCGATCAGGATTTTGGCCTTTGTCTTTCACGGCGGGGTGCGCATAACCGGTGCCCCCCGCCACCTGCATTCTTCGCGTTCCGCGAGTTCCCCCCTTCATAACGGCACTACCCGTCGCACTACCTGGTCGGGCGGCGCTGCGTCCAAAAGCTCCCGGATAGTGCGGCGGGTACGGGGGTCGCGATAATCGGGTGCCAGTTCGGCCAGGGGGGCCAGGACGAATCGGCGCTCCTCAATGCGAGGATGGGGGATTTCGAGGTCCGGTGAATGGACGATGAAGCCGCCGTAATACAGGATGTCGATGTCTATGGTGCGGGGGCCTTTGGGGGTTGTGCGGCGACGGCCCAGTTGGAGTTCAATCTTCTGGGTGCGCGCCAGAAGTTGCCTGGGCAGGAGGGAAGTTTCAATCTCGACCGCGAGGTTGAGGAACCAGGGCTGATTGCGGACATCCATGGGCTCGGTCTCGTAGACCGGGGAAACCCGAAGGACCCGCAGGTCAGGCGCCGGGAGGGCGTCGAGCGCCGCCCGAAGAGTTCCCTGGCGGTCCCCGAGATTGGAGCCGAGGCCCAGGTACGCGACTTTCACCGCCGCATTGTAGCTCAGGCGGCTGCCGTTGCGGCGTTCGGGACCAGGTTGCCGAGTTCGAGGCGCATGGCGTCGAGGGCGCCGACGAGGTCGCGGACGTCCACTGTACCGATTCCGGCGGCATGCAGGATCAAGCGGCAATGTACCGAGAACAGGGCCATGGCGAAACCGGCTTCACGCCGCATCAGTGCGGCAGCGAGATCGGGCCGGTCCTCGGGGGAATGCACCAGGACCAACCGGATGCCACCGCAGATACTGCCAAAGTCCCGCTCGAGCGACCGCAGGTAGCCACGGAAAATGCGGCGCCGTTCTGCTCGAAAGCGGCGAATCGTGCCGCGGTCCGCGTGTTGGGCCAGAAAGGCTTCTTCGGCTGGATCGAGCAGGCGGGCCATGGGGCGGTAGCGGGCGGCCGAGATTTTGGCGAGGTTGGGTTGAACCCCGCCGTTGCGTGCGCGCTCGAATTTCCGCAGGAGCGCCAGAAGCGTCACCGCCACAGCCATGCAGGTCAAAAAGGCGATCAACCAAATAGCGTTCATCTATGTCCTCTCATCGACGCCTAATGCCAGAGAATAACCGGAATATCGAGCAATTGCAATCCTAGTTTAGGGTAGAATTAGTACTAGTTTTCACTCGTTTTTCACCGGCGACGCGGAGCAAAGTGGCGTTGAGGGAGTCTAATTGCGCGAGCAACCGGTGCTCGTCGCCATGGACCCAGGCTGGGCGGGATTTCCGGCTTTCGTGTTCACCGGCTGCGGTAAGGAAGTAGCACCAGATGAGAATGCAGCCGGCACTGGTGGCCATTAGCAGTATATTGACTGACCCTGCAAACTCGTAGCCGAGCATTCCGCGGATCAGTATTGCCAGGCTTGTGCTGATGAAGTAGACGGAGTAGACCGCGCTATGGAGCAGGACGTTCCGGCTGAGCACGACAGGATAGCGCGAGAGGAACCACAGAATCAGCAGCAGGAATACGACAAGACTGAACATCAGAGCGCGCTCTGTCCGCATGAAGAAGCCGAAGAGGGGGGACGACGAGCCGGAACTCCCGTACATGAGGATCGCGGTGGAGGAGAGCAGGGCTATCACCAAGGCAGCCGACATTGCCCACCGTCCCGCGGTATAGAGTCCTCGATGTCGTTCAAGAATAAGGGAATAAAGCTCCAGGACGAGGAGTATGCAGAGGATCCAACGGACTGGCTCGGTGACAATCCAGATCTTCATGTACGCCGCGCTCCGAACGTCGAGTGCCATCAGGACGCCGGAGCGGATGCTGGAAAAGAGCAGGAAAAGAAAAAAAATCCGGTACCGTTGGTGCAATCGGAAGTGCAGCAGACGCGCACAAAGAAAGAGCATCCCCGCCAGGGTCAGCCACCTGAGAGAGGGGACGAGAACCGCATACAGTGTCATCGGAACGCGTTGCCGGCCATCCCGATTCTAGCACCGATCGGCGCTCAGCCTCCCAACTGGACTTGTTTACCGGACCCACGGGCAATTCGGATCGCACTCGGGGAGCGGGTCGTTGGCGTTGGTGGCCTGGGAAGCGGCGAAGAACGAGAAGGCGAGCATGGCGATCATGATAACTTTGCGCATTGTTTTAGGTTCCTTATACGGGTTAAGTGAAATTTTGTAACCGAGGTATAGCCTACCCGAAGTTGACACGCGTGCGGCGGGTTGGGGTTTAGATTTTCTGAAACCGGAACATGCGGTATTTGCGGGGCTGGACAATGCGGAATTTGCGTTACGGGTCCCGATGTATAATCGGGCGTTAAGGGCAGCAGAAACCGTGGCCGAGTATCCCGAGGGGCAAGCGAAAAAGTTCGTACGAGGGCCCGCAGCGGACCTGTGGCGCCACACGCTGGTGCAAATCGCCACCACGTTTGGCCGCCTGGTCTATCTGGCTTCGCTGCGAAATCAGAACACGGGCCTCTACGAGCACCATGGGCTGGCGCAGATATTCGGCGACGAAGAGGCCGACCGCACCTTGCGCCAAAGCCATCAGCAGACCTTTTCGGAATGGCTGTGTTTCGGCCTGGAAGAGCAGAAGGAAGAACTGACGGAATACATGGCCGGGCTGGAGGGACCGCTCTCAGTCGTGGTCGAAAACTGGCTGAGATTCTCGCCGTACAGAAACTTTATCCCGGCGGAGACGCGCGAGGCGGAGCGGCGGCTCTACCTCTCCGATCTGGACACCGTGATGGAGTTGCTCAGGCGCGAGTCCGGCGCCGCTTTCCCTGATCCAGAAGCATAGCCACGCCGGTAACCTGCCCGATAACGTCGATCTCGGAGGGAAAAGTGTACACCTCGGGGGAGCAAGGCGAAGAGGGGTGCGGCAGAAGAATGAGGCGATCTTCGGTCAGGGTGCACCAGCTGCAGACGTAGCCATCGCGGTGCTCGAAGAAGTAGATAGGGCGGTCGAACTCATTGGTCCAGCCGGTGGTGGCGATTTTCCGGCGGGTCTCATCTATAAGGATAAGGGAGCTGGGGAGGATGAGCGGGTGCATGGACCAGTCCTCGGAGCCGATGAAGGCATAGCGATGATTTTTGAGGTCCAGCCCGTTGAGGAGAGCTAGGGGGAGGCGACCCCAGCGCTGGATGAGACGGCTGAGGTAGGTGGTCTTTTTGAGGTCGATGCCGGGGTCGAGGGAGAGGGGCACCTGCACCTCTCCGAAGCCGTCGGCGGAGAAAGGCAGGGCGTGGGTGCGCTCAACTGGAACCAGGGCGGCGTCGCCGGGGAGGCCGGCGAGACTGACGCCGTACCAGTCGAGGACCTCGCTGAAGTCGAGCCGATAAATGGCGCAGAGCGAGTAGAGCCGGTAAATAGTAGGGACGTTGCCCTTGTTCTCGATATCGGAGAGGCGGCTGAGAGCAACGAAGAATTCATCGTTTTTATGGCGTTCGGCGATGCGGACGCTGGCCTCCTCGACGTCGCGGTAGCGGAGGTTGAGGCGCTCGCGGGCGCGCTTCAGCTTTTGTCCGGCATCGTCCATGCTATGATCCTGTGGCGGCGAAGACGCAAATCGGATGACGGCGCGTCGCGCGCGGAGCGGAAGTCCACCCAGTTTCGGATTATATCGACGTTGCGCGTACCGCATCAAGCGCGGAACCTCGATTCTGTTCCGAATTCAGAACAGAACTAATGACGGGGAGGCGAAAATTGAAAATTATCGTGGGGATCTCCGGGGCGAGCGGATCGGTGTACGGAATACGTTTGCTCGAAAGACTGGCGAGGAGGGAGGTTGAGACCCACCTGATCCTGACCCGCGCCGGGGAAAAGACTTTATATCTCGAAACGGGTAAAACGGCCGCGGATTTAAAACAGATGGCGCGCTTTTCTTATTCGGTGGAAGATATCGCATGCCGGCTGGCAAGCGGCTCTTATCGCACCGACGGGATGGTGGTGGCGCCTTGTTCGATCCACACGATGAGCGCGATTGCCACGGGCATTAGTTCCAACCTGATGGTGCGGGCGGCGGATGTGATCCTTAAAGAGCGGCGGCGGCTGGTGCTGATGGTGCGGGAGACACCGCTGCACGTAGGGCACCTCCGAACGATGACCGCATTGTCCGAGATGGGAGCGGTGATCGCCCCGCCGGTGCCGGGTTTCTACAACAAGCCGGAGAGTGTAATGGATATTGTCGACCACAGCATAGATCGCGTGATGGACCTGCTGGGCGTGCCTGACGACGCAGTACGGCGGTGGGAAGGAGCGGCGCGATGAAGCGCAAACCGGAGTTATTGGCCTTTCAGGGAGAGCGTGGCGCTTTCAGCGAACAGGCCGCCCGGCAGTTGCTGGGTCCCAAGGTGGCGGTGTTGCCGCTGCCGCGTTTCGAAGATATTTTCCGCAGCCTGAAGGAAGGTAAGGCGACCGGGGCGGTGGTGCCGATTGAGAATACGCTGGCAGGCTCGGTGCACGAGAACTACGATCACCTGCAGCACTTCGATTTCCCCATTGTGGCGGAGACCCACGTCCGGATTGTGCATAACCTGATCGCTGCGCCAGGAGTGCCATTAAGTAAGTTACGGCGCGTATATTCCCACCCGGTGGCACTGAACCAATGCCTGGATTTCTTCACCAAAAATCCGCAGATAGAAAAAGTGCCGTTTTACGATACCGCGGGCAGCGCAAAAATGGTGATGGAAGAGGGGTTGCGGGACGCCGGGGCGATCGCTTCAGCGGTAGCGGCAGAGATATACGGGGGGAGGATCCTGCGGCGCTCCATAGAGGACGACCGGGCGAATTACACGCGTTTTTTCTTATTGCGGAAGCCGGAATTCGCCAAGAAATACCCGCCGCGGGCGCGTGCGGGGGCGCCGTGGAAGACGTCCCTGGTGTTCTCGACGAGGAACGTTCCGGGGAGCCTGTTCCGGGCGCTGAGCGCGTTCGCGCTGCGGGACCTGAACCTGGCCAAGATCGAATCGCGGCCGTTGCGCGGCAAACCGTGGGAGTATCTCTTTTATCTGGATTTCCTGGGCCGTGTAGAGGATAACAACGTCCAGAAGGCGCTGGGGCACCTGGCGGAACTGGCGGACTATCTGCGGGTATTGGGGTCGTATCCGAAAGGAGCCTAGCCGGGCGCCACCCGGCGCCAGCGACCAGCACCCACATCTCCCATCTCCCGCCCCCTATCTCCTGTCTTTTAGGTGCGGTTGCGAACCTTGAACCGGTGTTGGGCCGGAGGGCGGGGGGTACACTTGTGGTTAGTCTTATGCCCGTAGACGAAGAAATCCAACAGCCGACGGCGTCTGAGGAAGGCCCCGGGGCACTCGAAGAACTTTCCATCCTGACGGTGCGGGATACCGTACTGTTTCCGCATGCCATGTTACCGATTACCGTGGGGCGGCCGAGTTCCCTGGCGCTGGTGGAGGCGCTGGGAGAGAACCGCCTGTTCGGGGTCGTCTCACAGCTTGATCCGCGGGTGGAGACACCCGGGCCGGAAGACCTCTACGAGGTCGGCACGGTGGCCATGCTGCACAAGGCCATCCGGGTACCCAAGGACAACCTGCTGCTGTTTTGCGAGGGCGTATCCCGGATGCGGACGCGGGAGTTCACCTCCACGCAACCGTTCCTGAAGGCGCGAGTGGAACGCATTGCCGAGGCCGAACCGGAGACAGACGCGGAGCTGGACGCCTTGCGGCAGAGCGTGGTCACGATGTTCCAGCAGATCGTAGGAGCGTCGCCCAACCTCTCCGACGACCTTTCGACCGTGGCGAGCAACATCACGGAGGCGGGCAAGCTGGCCGATTTCGTCGCCGGGACGCTGCCGACGTTGAGCCACGCCGAGCGGCAGCAACTGCTGGAACAAGTAGATGTGCGGGCGCGCGTCAACGACGTGCACCGGCACCTGGCGCGGGAGCTGGAATTGTTGGAGCTGCGCGGCCGGATCCAGTCGCAGGTGAAGGGACAGCTTTCGCAGAGCCAGCGCGAGTTCTACCTGCGCGAGCAGTTGAAAGCTATCCAAAAGGAGCTGGGCGAAGGCGACGAGGCGCAGCGCGACGTCGAAGAGCTGAGGCAGAAGCTGGAAGAGGCGGGGATGCCGGACGAGGTGAAGGCCGAGGCCATGAAGGAGCTGAACCGGCTGGCCCGTATCTCTCCGATGTCGCCCGAGTACAGCGTGGCCCGCACCTACGTGGAATGGATGGCGACGCTGCCGTGGAACAAATCGTCGGGCGCGAAGGTGGACGTGCGGCGGGCCAAAGAGATCCTGGACGAGGACCATTACGACCTGGAAAAAGTGAAGGACCGCATTCTCGATTACATCGCGGTGATGCAGTTACGACCGGTGCTGAAGGGACCGATCCTGTGCTTCGTGGGGCCTCCGGGTGTGGGGAAGACTTCACTGGGGCGCTCGATCGCACGCGCGCTGGACCGCAAGTTCGCGCGCATCTCGATGGGCGGGATGCACGACGAAGCGGAGATCCGCGGGCATCGGCGCACGTACATTGGGGCGCTGCCGGGGCAGATCATTCAGGGGCTGCGGCGGGCCGGAAGCAACGATCCGGTGTTCATGCTGGACGAGGTGGATAAGCTGGGACGCGACTTCCGCGGCGACCCGGCATCGGCGCTGCTGGAGGTGCTCGACCCGGAGCAGAACTCCACCTTCCGGGATAACTATCTGGATGTCCCGTTCAACTTATCGAAGGTATTGTTCATTACCACGGCGAACGTACTCGATCCGGTTCCCGACGCGCTGCGGGATCGCATGGAGATTATCGACCTGCAAGGGTATACGGAACAGGAGAAGGTGATGATTGCCTTCCGCTACCTGATTCCGCGGCAAACGAAAGAGAACGGACTCGACCCGGAAAAAGACATCGAATTCAGCGACCCGGCTGTGCGATATTTGGTGCAGCGGTACACGCGGGAGGCTGGTGTTCGCAATCTGGAACAAAAGATCGGCACCATCTGCCGCAAGCAGGCGCGGCGGATGGCGGAGGGGGCGGCCGAACGACTGCCGGTGACGTCCGAGGTGATCGAAGAAATGCTGGGAGCGCCGCGGTTCCGCGCGGAGTCGGAAGTGGCGGAGCGCGTACGGCGACCGGGCGTGGCGGTGGGGCTGGCGTGGACGCCGGTGGGCGGGGACGTGCTGTTCATCGAAGCCGGGCGCATGCCGGGCGGCAACAAGGGCCTGATCATGACGGGTCAACTGGGGCCGGTGATGCAGGAGTCGGTGCAGGCGGCGCTGACATGGGTACGGGCGAACGCGACGAAGTACGGGATCGACCCGGACCTGTTCAAGACCAGCGACATCCACGTGCATGTGCCCGCGGGCGCGATACCAAAGGACGGTCCGTCGGCGGGGATCACCATCGCGACGGCGCTGCTCTCAATGTTGACGGACCGCTGCGTGCGGCAGAAGCTGGCGATGACCGGGGAGATCACCCTGACGGGTCAGGTGCTGCCGATCGGGGGCGTGAAGGAGAAGGTACTGGCGGCGCGGCGCGGCGGAGTGGAGGAGGTGATCCTCTGCCACGAGAACGAGGTCAACGTCAAGGAAGACCTCAAGAGCGAGCAGATCGGGGACGTGAAGATCCACTACGTCCGGACGATGGAGGAAGTAGCGGAACTGGCGCTGATGCCGGCCAAAAACTAAGCGCCCTGCGCACGCGCGGCGGCGGCGACCGCGGCGATGGCTTTGAGGGCGGCTTCGCAGGCGGAGCGGTCCGCGTCGTAGTGGGTGACGGCACGCAGGCGGCGGGCGTCGATGGCGTTGATGAGGACGCCGCGGATTTTAAGGCGCGCGCTGAAATCGGATGGGGCGATGGAAGTGCCGCTCACATCGAAAATCACGATGTTGGTGACGACGGCCGCGGGGTCCACGGCGACACCCCGGATTTCGGCCAGGCCTTCGGCGAGGAACTTCGCGTTGCGGTGATCCTCAGGCAGGCGAGCGGGAATCTTTTCCAGGGCGATCAGGCCCGCGGCGGCCAGGACGCCGGCCTGACGCATCCCACCCCCCAGGCGCTTGCGGAGCAGGCGGGCGCGGGCGATGTGCTGCACGGTACCGGCCAGCAGGGAGCCTACGGGCGCGCCCAGCGCCTTCGATAAGCAGAACATCACGGTATCCACCTTGGCGACGATCTCGCTCACAGGGCGGCCCGTGGCGGCGGAGGCGTTGAAGACGCGCGCCCCGTCCATATGGACCGGGAGGTTGCGCTCGTGGGCGCGGTCGCAGATCTCATCGATCACTTCCTGGGGGTAGACGGTGCCGCCGGCCATGTTGTGGGTGTTCTCGATGGCGATGGCGCCGGTGGCTGCCCAGTGGGGGCCGAGGGGTCGAATGCGGGGCTCGATGTCGCTCCAGTGCAGGACGCCGTCGGGCGTAGGGATGGGGCGTGCGACGCAGCCTGCGAACCACGCGAGCATGGCGAGCTCGTAGTCGAGGATGTGGGCGCGGGCATCGCAGATGATCTCCTGGCCGTGGCTGGTGTTGAGGGTCAGCCCGATGGTGTTGCCCATGGTGCCGGAGGGGACGAAGAGGGCGGCCTGTTTGCCGGTGACCTCGGCGGCGCGGCGTTCCAGACGGTTGATGGTGGGGTCTTCGCCGTAAACGTCGTCGCCGACTTCGGCCTCGGCCATGGCGCGGCGCATGGCGGGGGTGGGTTTTGTTACGGTGTCGCTGCGGAGATCGATCATTGGATAAATTCCTGAAACACTTCGTTCGATAAAAGCACGCCCCGGCTGGTGAGGCGCAGAATGCCATTATGCTTTTCGAGCAGGCCGTCGCGAAGGTGTTGCTCGATGGGTTCGCGGAAGCGCAGCCACTCATCGGGCGCGGGGCGGATCCCCTCGGTGAGGCGCAGCCCGACAAAGAAGCGCTCCTCGCCGGGATGGGCCGGGGTCTCTTCGGCGGGTTGGCCGGAGAGGTAGGCCGTGAGGTCCTCGGGATTTTCGCGGCGCACGCGGCCGTCGAAGGAGTGGGCGCCGGCGCCGAAGCCGGCATAGGGTTCAAGTTTCCAGTACTTCAGGTTGTGGCGCGATTCGCAGCCGGGGCGGGCGAAGTTGGAGATTTCGTAGCGCGGGATGCCGAGGGCGGCGAGGGTATCGACGGCGAGGAGGTAGAGGTCCGCCATGAGATCGCCGGAGGGCACGCCGGAGGCGCCGTAGCGTGCTCCGCCGGTAAGGATCTCGCGGCCCAGGCGGCTATCCTCGTCCACTTCCAGCATGTAGACGGAGACGTGCTCGGGGGCGAGGCGGGCGATCCAGGCCAGGGATTCGCGCCAGGTGGCCTCGGTCTGGGCGGGGAGCCCGGCGATGAGGTCGATGTTGATGGCGGCGATGCCGGCTTCCCGCAGCAGGCGCACATCGTTTGCGACGCTTTCGGCGGTGTGGCGGCGGCCGGTTCGGGCAAGCTCGGCGCGCACGAACGACTGCACCCCGAGGCTGACCCGATTGATGCCCGCTTCCACCCAGGCGCAGGCACGTTCGGTGGTGATGCTGCCGGGGGCGGCCTCGATGGTGGCTTCCCGCCAGGGACGCCCGGGAACCAGGGAAAGAATGCGGCGGAAATCGTCGAGGTGAATGGCGCTGGGGGTGCCGCCACCGAGGTAGAGGGTTTCGGGGCGCCACGTCCACTGGTGGCGTTCAATCTCGGCAGCGAGCATGTGGACGTAACGGGCCTCGGTTTCGCGGGGAAAAACGCCGGATGCGAAGTTGCAGAAGGTACACTTCTGCGCGCAGAAGGGGTACGCGAGGTAAACACCGGCCACTAGCCCAGTTTATCAGGCGGACCTGGCGGAACTGCATTCTACGGATCATGGAAGACAGGAAATCCGTTTTTTGTAGCCGCATGGTCTCGCAAACGCGCTGGAGGTAAACCGCCTTACAAAAAACAGCTCGCTTGGACGGGATTTGGCACGCAAACGTCCAATGGCGAGCGACCTGCCTTTTGACCAGCACCACAGCGAAGGGGTTATAGATGCGAACAAGCTTTCTGAAACTAGCGGCATTAGTGATAGCGGTCTGCGCATGCGCAGGCATGATCTTCGCCCAGGCGACGGACGCGAATCTGGTGGGAACAGTGATGGACCCGTCCGGAGGCGGAATTCCGAACGCCACGGTGACACTCGAAAATGTGGCTACGGGCGTGAAATACACGGCGGTTGCCGACAGCAACGGCCTGTACCGGTTCAACAATGTGCCAGTGGGGCAGTACAACGTAACAGCCACGGCGGGGGGGTTTACCACCGCGACACTGAGGAACCTCAACCTGCAACTGAACCGTACCCAGACGGCCAACCTGAGTCTGGCGGTGGGCTCGGTTGCGACCACTGTGGACGTGACGGACTCGGGAGTCCTGATCGATACGACGACGGCGCAACTCGGCTCCACCTACCAGAATCGGGAGGCGATCGACACGCCGATGTCGGCGCTGCCGCTGGGTGTGCTCAACCTCTCGCTGCTGAGTGCGGGAGTGGCATCGAGCGGCGGTATCGGGCTGGGAGAGGGACCGTCGGTAGGCGGGCAGAGGCCGCGCAACAATAACTTCACCATTGAGGGCGTGGACAATAACCGGAAAGATGTTACCGGACACACGGTGGATGTGCCCAACGAAGCGGTGGCGGAGTTCTCGGTATTGCAGAACCAGTACACGGCGGAGTTCGGCAACGGAACGGGCGGGCAGTTCAATACTGTGATCCGAGGGGGAACGAACGCGGTCCACGGCTCGATTTTCGAGTACTTCCAGAACCGGAACCTGAACGCGGTGGACGAATCTTCGGCACGCCAGGGAATCCGGTCGAACACGCGGTACGACCAAAACGTGCTGGGCGGATCGATCGGGGGCCCGATCGTCAAGAACAAGCTGTTCTACTACGGCCTGTTCCAGTACAATCCGCTGGGAAATGCGAGCTCACCTTCGAGCGCCATCCTGGCGCCGACGGCGGCGGGCTACCAGACGCTGGCGGGGATGCAAGGGTTATCGAAAACGAACCTGGGGATCCTGCAACAGTACCTGCCACCGGCGCCGAGCGCCACCGACACGAGCACCGTACAGGGCGTGGCCATTCCGATCGGCATTCTGCCGGTCATCAAACCGACTTACACGAATACCTACACCTGGCTGGTTAGCCTCGATTACAACATCTCCGAGAAGGACCAACTGCGCGGGCGTTATATCGATGGGCGCATACGCGGCTTTAGCGAGACCACCCTGCCGGACCTTCCCGCGTTTTTCCAGGGGCGGAAAACGAGCACCTACCTGGCGACGATTTCCGAGTTCCACACGTTTTCGCCGACGCTGTTTAACGAAATCCGCCTGGGATACAACCGCTATAACGACGACATCCCGGCGGGCAATTTCGCGTACCCGGGGCTCGACGTCTTTCCGAACATCACGATCGAGCAGGACCTGAACCTGCAACTCGGCCCGTTCAACAACGCGCCGCAGAGTTCCGTGATCAACACTTACCAGATTGTGGACAACGTGAGCTGGAACCCCACAGGGCACGGGTTCAAGTTCGGAATCGACTTCAAGCGCTATATCGCGCCGCAGTTCTTCACGCAACGCGTGCGGGGGGATTACAACTACTCGAGCATGGAGCGCTTCCTGCTCGACGTGAGCCCGGACCTCCAGGCGCAACGTAACGTGGGCAGCGCAGCGTACTGGGGCAACAACAACCAGTTCGCGTGGTTCGCGCAGGACACCTGGCGGGTGCGGAACAACCTGTCGCTTACGCTCGGGCTGCGGCACGAGTACAAGGGCGTGCCGGCGGGCGACAAGCTGCAAGTGCTGAACGCGATATCTAGCGTGCCGGGGCTGCTGGAATTCCGTGAGCCGAAGGCGCAGAGGAACGCGTTTTCGCCGCGCGTCGGGATTGCGTATTCGCCGGGCACCAGCGGTCGCACCTCGATTCGTGCGGGCTTCGGGCTGGCGTACGACAAGTACTTCGATAACCTGGGGCTGAACGCCAAGCCGCCGCAACTGGAGAGCACGGTGGATGTGCTGCCGAGTGCCAATATCCCGAACTTCCTGGCTAGCGGCGGAATTCTGCCGACGGCGCGCGGGCAGGCCTTCGCGGATGCCGCTGAGGCGCGTTCGGCGACCTCGGCCTACATTCCGGACCAGCAGTTGCCGTACTCGATCCAGTGGAACATCGGGGTGCAGCACGCCTTCGGCGGCGACTACACTTTCGAGGCGCGATACCTGGGGACGCGCGGAGTGCACCTGATCACGCAGGACCGCATCAACGCTTTCGCTCCGGTGAATGCGCAGCGGAACCTGCCCACATATCTGCAGAATCCGGGGGCCGCGGCTCTGGCCGGCCTGCAGTATACCCTGGGGGACCTGCGGGCGATCGATCCGATCCTGCCCGAGTTCGCCGCGGCCGGCTTCGGGGATGCGTTCATCACGTCCTTCCCGTTCCGGGGCAACTCGGTGTATCACGGGCTGGCGACGGAGTTGACGCGCCGCTTCTCGCGCGGGCTGCTGTTCAAGGGTGCCTATACATGGAGCCACAACATCGACGACAGCACGGCGGACCTGTTCTCGACTCTGCTGGCGCCGCGCCGGCCGGAGGACTTCCGGAATATGCGGGCGGAACGTTCGAGCTCGTTCCTGGACCGCCGGCACCGCTTCACTTTCAACGCGGTGTGGGATATGCCCTGGTTTAACAGGAGCGACAACTGGGCTCTGAAGAACCTGGTGGGGAACTGGATCCTGGGAGGGACGTACATTGTGGAATCACCTCAGTACGCCACTGTGCAGAGCGGCGTCGATTCAAACCTGAATGGCGACTCGGCGGGCGACCGCGCCATCGTAAATCCGAGCGGTGTGAAGATGACGGGCTCGGCGGTAAATGCGATCAACCGCCTGGGCCAGGTGGTCCCGGCGGGCGATCCCACCACGGTGGCATATGTGGCGCAGAACCCCAACGCTCAGTACATTCAGGCGGGCTTGGGCGCGTTCACGAATTCGGGACGCATGACCATGCCGATGGGCAAGATCAACAACTTCGACTTCAATGTAAAGAAAGGGTTCAACATCACTGAGAACAAGCGGCTGGAGTTCTCAGCGCTGCTGTTCAACGCCTTCAACCACCCGCAGTACACGCCGGGCTATCCCAATAACGCGCAGTTCCGGGAGAGCGACACGACCCGCAACCACTTGATTCCGGGGAACGCGATATTCAATCGCCCGGACCTGGTGTTTGCGAGCAACGCCCGGACCATGATCCTGGTGGGCCGGTTCCAGTTCTGAGCCGCAGAAACGGGGGCGCTTTCCGGAGCGCCCCCGCTTCAGTCTATAATCTCCCCATGCAAAGGTTCGACCACATAGGTATCCCGACGTCCGAGAAGCAGCCGCAGGAGATGTGGGTGGAAGCGAGCAGGGTCTGGGTGACTGACCCGGCGGGACATCCGCAGCGCATCGAGTACCTGCGCTATGAACCCGACAGCCCGGTGACAGGACCGCTCCGGCAGTTGCCCCACGTAGCGTTCCAGGTGGACGACCTGGATGCCGCGATGGCGGGGGCGGAGGTACTGCTAGGTCCGTTCGCCCCCACCGATACGCTGCGGGTGGTGTTCGTCGAGCGCGACGGGGCGCTCGTCGAGTACATGGAGAACTCCGGGCCGGAGAACTGGTTCCGCAAGGATCAGCGCGGATCGAGATAAAGGAAATACGGGCTCGCGTCCTTGGTGAAGGTGCGGGTGTAGCGCTTGCCGTTCAGAGGATCGAGGGTGGCGGTGAAGGTGCCCCTGAAGGACTCGAGTTCGGGCGCCGCGAAAACCCCATTCACCACCGGGACGGTGACGGCGCTGCGCCGCGAGTTGGCCGGGGTGATGGTGATGGTGCCATTATCCGCGTTGGTGACCAGGCCGAAGATTCCCGCGGGCGTTCCGGCGAAAGCATGGGAAGAGATGGTCGCGGTGCCGCCGTCCGGAAGCGGCGCGGTGGCGGTGATACCCATGCGGCCCGAGTAGCCTTGACACCACGCGGGAATCGACGTCCAGCCGTATGCGCCGGTCACACCCGAGCCGCTGCCGACCAACTGTCCGGCATGGTCATAGAACGTAGCCGATAGCGGCACGCTGCTCAGCATCCATTCCCCTCCCCAACTGTTCCGTTCGAAGAGATAGAAGGTGATATCGTCTGGAGCCCTGAAGATGAACTGATCGAGGAACTGCCCCGCGGGCGGGTTGCTGTTGAGAATCCCCTGGCTGCCGTACCAATCCCGAAAAGCGGTTCCTTCGACGCTCCCCTGGAACCGCGCAGCAATATCCAGGAGCGCGGCTTCGTCGCCGGTAACGGCAGGGTTGGACTGGGCCGCGGTGTAGAGCGCGGCGTTGAACCTGGGCAGGAAGCGCGGGTTTTCGATGAGTACCTTGCCCCAGGCATAGCCGGAGAGTTGGTACCGGAGCAGCAGATTCACGAACCCCCAGGCAAAGTTACCGCCGGCGCCGCCCATTTCGGGCCTGTTCAGGGCGTCATAGAAGACGTCGTGGCTGTAGCCGTGGCCGCGGTCCCAGTGATACAGGGCGGGCAGGCGGTTGAAAACCTCTACTTCGACGGCGCGGGCCATCCCCTCCTCAAATGAGTTGAGGCGGATGAGGTTGTCGTCGCGGAAGGCGTGAACCATCTCGTGGCAGACTACGTCCGGCCGCAGGCTGCCCACCACTATTTCGTTGACGGAGAGGTTGTAGGTGCCGGAAGCGGACAGGTAGGGATCTCTTCGGATGTTCACCTGGTTGGTGAAAGCAGGGGTCCCGTAGATCTGCTCAACGATCGGGTACATGTCTTTGACCAGCGACTGGAGGGTGGCCAGTTCGTCGGGCGTCCACGGGGATGCGGGGGAATCGTAGGTGAACGAGAGCGATGGCGTCGCGGCGGCTGCGGAGTTGGCTTTGACACCCTTGCGCTCGGGAACGATGGGCTGGCCCTCGTGATCGAGCAGCACAATAATCAGATCGGGAGCGGGGGTATTGGACGGCACGGCGCCGGCAACGCGGCGCTTGGAAAAACGGGCGCGAACGTGTTCATCGAGCCTCCTCGCAACGCGGGGGCCAGCGAACTCCACATCTGAGGTGGATACGTCCGGCGGGATGGAGAGATAGAGAATGTTGCCTTCCTGTCTTTCGGCAGGGGGCGCCCCATATGAAAAAGAGAGCGCAAGGGATGAAACGAGCACACCTACGGCACGGAAGACGATCATCGGGTTCAATCTCCTCTTGAAGCTGATGGGATTGTAACGGGAAGCGGCGTACAAATCGAGGGCTGAAAAGGCCCATTGGTGCGATTACGCCCGCGGAGCTGGGCATAGCGCGGACGTCAACGCTTGAGCCGCGGGAGACGGGGAGGGCGGGAACCGTGGAGACGCGCTCCAGCCACGGGGACATACGGGAGTTCCTGGCCGGAGCGGGCGGCTCGCAGCATGAGGCCTCCGCGGCTCATGTCGCCGCGGCCGACGAAATCGGGCGGAAAGAGCAGGCGGGAGCCGTAAATCTCAAGCAGCGGCTCAATGTACTTGACGGTGGCGACGCTTCCGAGGAGGATGATGGCGCAATCGGGGCCGGCGGCTTCGTCGAGAGTGCGGGCATCGCGTTCAAGCGGGAGGCGGTAGCGGGGGTCGGCGGCATCGACGGGTACGGCGGCGATGGCGAGCAGGTCATCGAGCGTAACGATGGTTTCGGGAAGCATGAGGCCGCGGCCGGCGGCGATGACGAGCGCTCCCGGAAGGCCCTCGGGCGGAGCGGCAAAGGCTTGCGCGTAGGCCAGCTTGCCGCGGAAGTAGAGACCGCTGACGAAGCTGAAGATCTCGCCGAGGGGGGCTCCCTCGCGGCGGAGCCGGACGGCGAGGTCGAACTGGGCACGACCGTTCATCACCACTTTGGCGCGGTCGCCTCCGGCGTGGGCGGGGGAAAGCAGGAAGATACGCGGGGTGCGGGGCTCCAAACCGCCATTTTCCCCCGGGATGGGAGCAGACGGGGGGAACTTCGGGGGAGAATTGTCCGTTGTCACGTTAAGAAACCGATTCGGGAGACGTCCCATGTACGAACAACGCGGAAGGAACCGAATGCCGGGTATCGCGACGGAAGCAGAAACAGCGCTCGACATTGAACAGGTCTTTGAGGAGCACCACGGGATGGTGTTCCGGGTGGCCTACCGGATTACGGGCAATACCAGCGACGCCGAGGATGTCCTGCAGACGGTGTTCCTCAGGCTGGTGCGGCGAACCGGGGATGCCGAGGTGGTGGAGCATGCTTCAAGCTACCTGTACCGCGCGGCGGTGAACGCGGCTCTGGACCTGATGCGCGGCCGGCTGGCGGCGGGGAGTGTGCCGCTGGAGGACCAGCCGCTAGCCAGTTCCCTGCCCGCCCCGGACCGCGAGCTGGCATCCGGGGAGATCCGGGAGTGGCTGCGGAAGACGGTCGCGCGGCTGAGCCCGCGGGCGGCCGAGATCTTCGCCCTGCGGTTTTACGAGGGCAAGGAGAACCCGGAAATCGCCGGCATCCTGGGGACCACGGAAGGCACCGTGGCGGTGACACTTTCGCGTACACGGGATCGCATACAAAAGGAATACGACGCATTTACAGGAGGAAGCCATGTCGCCCGAAAGTAATGATCTGGATCGGATTCTGAACGAGATCCGCGAGGAAGAGGTGGATCCTGCGGCGGTGGAAGCAGCCGCGGCACGAGTGCGGGCACGGCTGCCGCATGCGGCGCTACGCTCCTGCGAAGACTTTCAAGCCCTAATTCCGGAATACCGGGCGGGCACACTGACAGAAGCGCGCGCACTGCTGGTAAAGGACCACACGCGGGAGTGCCTGGCGTGCCGGAAGGCGCTTGAAAGCGACCGCCACAAGGTAATGGCGTTCACGGCGCCACGGCGCGCAACGGCCGCTCCCTGGTTCCGCTGGGCGATGGCGGCGGGCATTGCCGGACTGGCTGTGCTTACGGGATATGGGGTGTGGGATGCCGTCAGCACGGGCTCTAGCCGCATGGTGGTGGAAGCGGCCAACGGGACGGTGTACCGGGTGGCGGCGCAAGGCAGTCAGCGGCTGCAGGCGGGCGCGGAACTGACGGGCGCGGGGGAGATCCGGACGGGCTCAGGCTCGGGCGCGGTAGTCAGGCTGCGGGACGGGTCTCTGGTAGAGATGCGGGAACGCTCGGCGTTCTCGGTGTCGGAGGCAGGGCGGGACTTGACCGTGCACCTGGCCGGTGGGAATGTGATTGTCGAGGCCGCCAAGCGGCGGACGGGTCACTTGTACGTGGCGGCGCCGGATTGCCGGGTGTCGGTGACGGGGACGGTGTTCAGCGTGAACAGCGGCGTCAAGGGCTCGCGGGTCTCGGTGATCGAGGGCGAGGTGCGGGTGGCGCAGTCGGGACGGGAACAGGTACTGCACGCGGGGGATCAGTACAGCAGCACGGCGGCGGTGGGCCCCATCCCCGTGGCGGATGAGATTGCCTGGAGCCGCAATTTCGAGCAGCATATGGCGCTGGTGAAGGAGTTTACGGCGCTCGGGAAGAAGATGGAGCAGGTGCGGATGCCCGAGTTGCGGTATTCGAGCCGCCTGATGGCGATGCTGCCAGCCGATACGGTGGTGTACGCGGCCATCCCCAATATAGGAAAGGCGATCGGAGAGGCCCATCAGATTATGCGGCAGCGCGCGGCGGAGAGCCCGGTGCTGGCGCAGTGGTGGGAGCAGAACATGGCCAACGGCCATGCGAACCAGGCGATCGAGGAACTCCAGGCGGTGAGCGAATACCTGGGTGACGAGATCGTGGTAACCGCCACGAGGGGCGCCGATGGCAAGATCGGGAAGCCGGTGGCGCTGGCGGAAGTGAAGCGGACAGGGCTGCGGGATCACCTGCAGGCGCGTTTTGAGAAGGCCGGGGCGAAGGACCTGCGGGTATCGGATTCGCTCGAGACTCTGGCGCCTGTGGGGCGCGGCGAGGCGGTGATCTACGCGGGGCGCGACCTGGCCGTGGTGGCGGCGGATACGGCGTCGCTGCGGAAGGCGATCTCCGGAGGCGGGTTCGCGGGAACGGCATTCGGAAATCGCGTGGCCGAATCCTACAGGGATGGCGCGGGCTTCGTGTTCGCCGCGGACCTGGAGAAGATGAAGGGCGCGGCGCCGGCCGGGCATCGTGAGAACCGGGCGGGGTTCGACAACTTCAAGTACGTGGTCCTCGAGCAAAAGGAGTCCGGGGGCCGCACCGATACCCATGCGGTGCTGGCGTTCCAGGGCAATCGCAAGGGCGTGGCGGGATGGCTGGGGCGGCCGGGGCATATCGGAGCGCTGGATTATGTGTCGCCCGAAGCCGGCTTCGCCGCGGCATTCACCCTGAAGGACCCGGTGGCGATCTTCGATGAGATGCTGGCGGCGGGCGAGATGAAGAACCTGGCCAAGGCGGAAACCGAGTTGGGGATCAATGTTCGCAACGATTTGCTGGCGTCGCTGGGCGGCGAGATCACGGTGGCGATGGACGGGCCGGCGCTGCCGGTACCCTCGTGGAAACTGGTGGCGGAGGCGCGGGATGCGAACAGGCTGCAGTGGTCAATCCAGGCGATAGTGCAGGCATACAACCGGCACGCGGCGGGGGACGGGAAACAGCCGGCGCAGTTGACGCAGGAAGCTGTGGCCGGGCGCACCTGGCACCGGTTGGTCATTCCGGGAGCGTCCAGCTATGGAGAGGCGCACTACACCTTCGACAACGGGTACGTGATTGCCGCTCCGAGCCGTACGCTGGTGGAACGGGCCATCGGGTACAAGGGGTCGGGCTATACGCTGGCGCGGTCGGCGGCGTTCACGGCGCTGCTGCCCAGGGACCGGTACGCGGACTTCTCCGGGATGGTTTACCAGAACATGGGAACGACGCTGGGGCCGCTGTTGGGCGCGATCACTCCCAACGGGCTGACAGCCGAACAGAAGAAGGCGCTTGAGAGCGCGGCGGCCGAGATGGCGAAACCCATGCTCTTCACGTTCTACGGGGAAGACGACCGGATCATCGTCGCCAGTACGGGGAACCTGCTGGCATTGAACCCGGCCAACCTGATGCGGATGAGCGTGCCCATGGCTGCCGCAGGCAACCTGTTTCAGCACGGCAAGCGGCACGCGCGGGCGCCGCACATGGAGCGGCAGTAGGGCTATCGGGGGTTGCGCTTGAGCGTCGGGGGTC
>DATMYF010000139.1:0-5041 GCA_035561075.1 Bryobacteraceae bacterium | reverse complement strand
CTCTATGCTGTCAACCGGGCCGGAGATGAAACCCTCTGCAACTGCTGGGCAGGCGGGGCGAGCTACGGCGAATTGATTATCGCCGAGAACCGGCAGGCAGACCCGAGCGTGGTGGGGGCTGGGCTTACTGTTACATCAGACGGCGGGATCAAGTTGGGGACCACTAATATCGCCAACGCGTTGATGAATCCTGGGTTTGAAGATAGCTTGGTCCACTGGGAAACATTCGGTACCGGACCGACTCCGGTTATTGAGTCATCGGGTGCCTACACTGGCTCCAAGTGCCTGAAGATGGACTCCACTTCTGGAGCGGTGTATGTGCAGCAAGGCCCGATTTCTTGCCGCCCTGGCGATTTGTGGTACACAGAGGCTTACGTAAAAGGCGCGGCGATACTGGCCTTGGTCATAGACTTCTATTCCGCGTCTGGATGGCTGGATCAGAGCGCGACTGTCATCACGCCTTCGGGCACTTGGTCCCCTGTGCAGCTAGCGGCGAAAGCTGCCCCAACGGGAACGTCAAGTATCAGGGTTTTGGTTCTTGTATATGCGGGTGGTGGGGTGGCATACCTCGACAACGTCTACCTGTCGAAGGTCAAGAATGCGGAGGAGATCAACTTTAACGGCACCGAACTGCGGATCAACCCGACCACTCATGCGCTCGAAATCAAGGGTGTGGATCTCAGCAAGTCCATCGCGGCGTCTGTCGGGGCAGCGCTGGCCGTATCCAGTGGCGTTCTCGGTGTTGCACCCAGCGGCATCACTGAATCGCTCGTAGCGCAGTACGCCATCGCCAACACGCACCTGAAGCGCGTCGGGGTGGACAAGATCGCCATCGTAGACGCCGATATCGTGAACCTCGCGGCGGCCAAGATCACGGCTGGCACATTCGCGGCGGGGGTGGCATATGTGGGCGACCTTTCTGCAAATCAGATGAAGACCGGAACTCTCGCAGCGAATATCGCGGTTCTTGGAGCGGTTGCGGTGAGTCAACTCACAGCGGGCACAATCAATGCGTCCATCACCATGACGGCCCCGACGATCATTAGCACGGTCGGCAGTGATACCGCCTCACTGGCGAACGGCCTAATTGAAAGCACCAGCGCAAGTTACCGCGCGAAGATTCAGAGCGGTCAACTTACCCTTTCCGCAATCGCGGGGGGCCAGCCGCTAGCACAGCACCAGAACGCCTATAGCGGGTGGATGGATGGCTTCGGATTCACGGTCGTATCGTGCTCCAGTAGCACCGGGGTAAGGGTGAACGGCCCGGCCGGCGCGAACCGCATTTCACTGACGGCCGACGCGGCGAACTTCACAAGCTGCCCTATTCGGATCAACGGCGTGGACGCGATCAACGCCAACGGCCAATTTGTCGGGGCGGGCGTCAACTGCCCAAGCTACGGCGTGGCCGCGGCGGGCTTCAACCCGAACGTGGGCGGCCTGCAGTATTACGGCCGCTCCGGGACGTTCTACGACCGCGACGGCAACGCGATGGTGTTCCGGAACGGCGTGCTAACGACAGCGTAAAGGACACGATGGTACCCCAGTACAAAAGCATTCTGCCGGCGACCATTCGGGCGCTCGTGGATGAGATCGAGACGGCGGCCGGCACCGAAATAGCGGTTCGGCACCGTCCGCAGCTAACCCTACCGATGCGCGTCCACGTGCTTGATGGCTCCTGCGTGGAGCCGGGCCACGGCGGAAACAGCCATTAGCGGTAGCTAATCGTCGTCTCTACCATCTGTGTCGGCCGCCTCTTCCGGCGCGCGCCCCGCGCAGTTCCGCAGCAGCCAGTAGAACGTGTTCGACTCCCCATTCGGGATAGCTTCTACGTCATAAGAGCCGTCCTTGGTCTTGGCCGTCCACTGCGGGTACTTCGCCTGAAACAGCCGCGTAAGAATGCCGTTGACGTGTTTGTATTCAGGCTTATTGTAGGTGTTTTCGGTAGGTGCGATCTCCGGCAGGCTCCGGAGGTGTTCAGTTAGCATTTCCACAATGCGGTGCTGTGCGGGCGAAAGCAGGCGCTCTGCCGGCAGGCGCTTGGCGACCTTCTGATAAGCGGCTTCGACCTGGCTATCCATGCGGGCCATCCATTCGGAGTATGATTCCACACGGCGAGGGCGACCGCGGCGGGCTGTAGTAGTGGCTGGCATGGCTTACCCCTTGGCTGGCGAGATTATCAGGAGTCTGCGAAGGGCGAGATTGCCCCGACGCAGAATCAGCCATAAACCCTCGTGGTCTTCATGGAACGAAGCATCGGCGACAGGGACGGAATGCCAGTCCGGTTGCGGCGCGGCAACGGCGAAAGCGGCAAGGGTTTTCAGTAGGTAGCGGCGAGTGTTGTTTGCCATAGCCCCTATAGCATATGCTAAACCCCCTCTCGAATGCAATAGGGAGTATGGCATTTTCTGCGAAAGGGGGTTAAGCTATAGACATGGCGAAGAAACTCCCCCCGGATGCGCTGGACTTCTTCCGTAAGCAGGGGGCAAAGGGCGGGAAGATCGGCGGAAAGAAGCGGCTGGACACCATCACCCCCGAACGGCGCTCGGAGATTGCGCGAAAGGCGGCGGCCGTGCGGTGGGCGAAGAAGCCCCGCAAGAAAGCGAAGTAGGAACGCGACTACCGCCCGCTGCTGGCTTCCTTGCCGGGGGCCATCAGATCGTTGACGGCAAAACTACCTTCCGCGTCGTTCACGAAAATCAGCGCCCGGGCACCGTCCTTCAACGTAAGCCAGAGGGGTTGTCGCCCGCGGACGATGGGGTACATATACTCCAGTCCGAGGCCGTCAAGCACCCCGCGTCCGTCTTGCAACAGCGGGGTAGCGGCGCCCCCTGGCGAGACCTCGAAATCCTGGTAGATCCTGATAGCGTAACGGACCGCGTGCTGCGCTCCATCGAACTCCAACTGCCCGTTACCTTCAAGCGTGGCTATTAGGCGCGTTTCTCTCATGCCCGGCATTGTACTCCCGGTTGCGGCCCTACTGCGGCCCTTTTACAACCCCACTTGGCCGGCTGCATTCTCGCGGAACAGGCTGCCATCGCGGATATAACGCCGCACCATGTTTACCGAGCGGTGCCCGGTCTGCTTCATGATGATTCGCTCCGATACCCCGGCGGCGGCCGCGGACGTGGCGAGACCCGCGCGCAGGCTATGGCCCGAATACTTGGACGCGTCCAAGCCAGCCGCGGCAACGGCACGCTTCACCGCCTTGGAGACCGCGAACCCGGAGAGCGCTTGCGTGCCCAACTGCCCATGACGGTTGACGTAACGGAACAGCGGCCCCGTGGTGATACCGGAGGCCGCCAGCCAGTCATCCAGGGCGCGCACCGGGCAGGTATCGGGATTCGACCCGTAGGGGATCGCCACCTTGCGGCCCTCGCCTTCCTGATCGGTCTTGGAGCGACGCAGCGTGATCACCAGGCCGTCGCGGGTAGTCTCTACGTCTCCCTGGTCCAACCCAACCAACTCCGAGCGCCGGAAGGCCCCGGCGAACCCCACCAGTAGCAACGCCCGGTCACGGACCCCGAGCAGCCCCGCGGGGAGTGCGGCGACCATCGCCCGGATATCGTCGGTCATTGTGGGGGCCTTCGCGTTCTGTGCCGTGCCCTTCGCGCGGCGAATGCCCGTCATGACGGCGCGCACCGCAGCGGCGCCCGTGGGAGAATCGTAGCCCGCTGTCTTGTGGGCCTGAGAGATCGCGGCGAGGCGCCGGGTAAGGGTGCTGACCGCGTGACTGGCGGCAGCGGCCGTTACGTACAGCACGACCGTATCAGGACTCGCCGGAAGGGCGGGCGCACCATTGGCACGGCACCAGGCGGTGAAGTCGCTCCAATCGCCCCGGTATGCCCGGCGCGTGGCATCTGACTTGGAGGCCCGGATGTATTCGCGCGCGGTATCGGCCACGGCTGCCAGCGGCCCCAGCTCCCGGGGTCCGGTCTCGACTCTCACCAGTTCAAGGCTCATAGGTGCGTCTCCTGTGTTGGGGTGCGATAACCTTCCCTTCTCGCAACCTAGAAGTATCCTATCATCGGATCATCAATTGTCAACGGGTTAATTCATTGATTCATCGGCTCCGGGGTTCAATGATGGCATGCTGGCGGGCGGTTATGGCGCGCATCATCGCGGTAGCGAACCTGAAAGGCGGGGTGGGAAAGTCCACCATCGCGGTCAACTTGGCGTGCGGGCTGGCCGGCGGCGGGCACCCGGTAGTCTTGTTCGATGCGGACGCGCAAGGCACGGCATCCCAATGGTGCGGGCGGGGGCAACTGCCCGTCAGGTGCGAAGCGGCCCCGCTCGACGGGGCAAGGGGCGCGGGCGCCTGGCTTCAGGCCGTGATGGCCGCGAAGGGCGACTACATCGTGCTCGACTGCCCCCCATTCGCCGGCACGGCATCGGAGGCAGCCATCGGGGTAGCGGACCTGGTGCTCGTGCCCGTCACGGCGAGCGGTGCGGACCTGATCGCCACCACGGCAGCGCTTGACCTGGTGGACCGCGCCCGGAGCGCCCGCAAGGGCAAGGGGCCGAAATGCCTGCTCGTGCCCTCCCGGGTGGACCGGCGCACCGTGGCGGGGCGGGAGATCGGCGCCGCACTCCGCGGGCTGGGAGAACCCATCGGCCCCACCGTGCACCAGCGGGCTGCCATAGTGCATGCCTTCGGCGCGGGGCAGTGGATCGGGGAGTACGCGCCCGACTCCGGAGCGCACCAGGATGTTAGGGCGCTGGCGCGCGCGGTACGGCGGGCACTGGCGAGCGGAAAAGCCTGACCGGCGCGAGACCCCCGCTGTGTCTACCCCGCCGCGTCTACCCCACGGTGTACCCCGCTCGATTCCCTAGGCACAGCAGGGACGCTAGGAACACTAGGGCAGGGTAGCACCCTGGCGCCGCGGTTCTCCGACTCTCCGTATACCGTTCCATCGACGGAGCCCATGCCTGCCATGCGGCCCAAGTCCTACCTGCCACAGTGGAAGGTATTGCCACAGTGGAAGGTCCATCCGCAGTGGACGCTAGCGCCAGCGGCGCCGGCTGAAAGGTCCGGGCGGGAGCC
>DATMYF010000138.1:0-8143 GCA_035561075.1 Bryobacteraceae bacterium | reverse complement strand
CCGCGCTCGATCCCGATGCTGCGGATGCCGGCGCGGCGGGCGGCTTCAATTCCCGCTGCGGCATCCTCGACCACCACACAATGCGCGGGTTCCACTCCCAGGCGGGCGGCCGCGCTGAGAAACACCTGCGGATCCGGCTTGCCCTCCGTCACATCCTCGGCGCCGACGAACACCGGGAAGTAGCGGCGGAACCCAAGCGCGTCCAGCATGGCCTCCACGTTCCTGCGGGGTGCAGACGACGCTACCGCCTGCGCCCAGCCCTCCGATGCCAGGCGTTCGACCCATTCCGCCGCGCCGGGTAATGGGTCAAGCCCGTGCGCCAGAACCAACTCGCGGTAGCGGGCTTCCTTCCCTTCGGCCACACGCAGAACCCGCTCGGGCGCGGCGTTCGGGCCGAGCCACTCCGGCAGAAAGGAGTCGTTCCGTTGCCCGAAGGTGCTACGAAACCGGTCGCGGGTGATCGGCACGCCCTCGGCGTCCATAGTTTCCCGCCATGCCTGCCAGTGGAATTCCTCGGAGTCCCCCAAGGTGCCGTCGAGATCCCAAAGAACCGCGCGTGTCATGGAAGCAGCCATTCTAACATGGGATGTTCCGTGTTCCGGGCCATGGATAACTGTAGTTATACGTAGCGAGTAACCTGGCGGGCTTAGACCCTGCTATCTTGGAACGTGCGCCGCACCAGAGGCGCGTTCCGGAGTTCTCGTTATGACTTTTGCATTCCGCTCTTTCCCCGTCGCCGCTTTGGCGGCGCTCGTTTTTTGTCCCGTCTCCGGCTGCCAGCCGGCCGGCGCCAACTACGACGAAGCCATGGTGCCGCGTTACACCTTGCCGGATCCGCTGGTGGCGGCCAACGGCGAACGCGTGCGGGATGCCCGCCGGTGGCAGCAGAGGAGGACCGAAATCCTCCGGCTGTTTGAAGACAACGTCTACGGCCGCAGTCCCGGGAAGCCCGCGGATATGCAATTCGAGGTGGTATCGGTAGACAGGCAGGCGCTGGGGGGCAAGGCGATCCGGAAGCAGGCAATCGTCCGGTTCTCCGGCCGCGAGGGCAGCCCGCACATGGACGTGCTGCTATACCTCCCGGCTTCCGCCAAAGGACCCGTGCCGGTGTTCCTGGGGTTGAATTTTTCCGGCAATCACGCCGTCGATCGCGACCCCGGCATCCGATTGGGTGATGTTTGGCGGCGCGACAAGAGCGCACCGGGTGGCGTGCTGAAGGTGCGGGCCAGCGACAGCGAGCGCGGCAGCGGTGCCGATAGCTGGCAGGTGGAGAAAATCCTGGACCGCGGCTACGGGCTGGCCACCATCTACTACGGCGACATCGACCCGGATTTCGATGACGGCTTTCAAAACGGGGTTCACCCGCTCTATTACACGGCCGGGCAGACGCGTCCGGCACCGGGGGAGTGGGGGTCCATTGGAGCCTGGGCATGGGGGCTCAGCCGTGCCCTGGACTATCTCGAGACGGACCGCGCGGTAAATGCCAAACGCGTTGCCGTGATGGGGCACTCGCGTCTCGGCAAGACCGCCCTGTGGGCAGGTGCGCAGGACGCCCGCTTCGCCATGGTGATCTCGAACGACTCCGGCGAGGGCGGCGCCGCCATTAGCCGGCGGATGTTTGGGGAGAACGTGAAAGACCTGAATACGGCTTTCCCTCACTGGTTCTGCGCCAATTACAGACGCTTCAATGACCGCGTGAGCGAACTGCCGGTCGATCAGCACATGCTGCTGGCGTTGATCGCTCCGCGTCCGCTTTACGTGGCCAGTGCGGCCGAGGACCTCTGGGCGGACCCCAAGGGGGAATTTCTCTCTGCTGTGCATGCCGGCCCGGTTTACGAACTGCTCGGCGGCAAGGGCTTGGGAACCGCGGTTATGCCTCCGATCCACCAGCCGATCATGAACACGATCGGGTACCACGTGCGGGAAGGAAAGCACGCCGTCACCGCGTACGACTGGCAGCGCTGGCTCGATTTCGCGGACAAGCATTGGCGGGCGCGATAGAATAAGCGTATCGGAGCCTCAAACATGGATCGAACCAAGAGCATCGAACTACTAAACAAGGCCGTTGCAGACGAGCTTCAGGCCGTACACCAATACATGTACTTCCACTTCCACCTCGACGATCAGGGGTTCGGGCCGTTGTCGATGCTGTTCAAGCGCATCGCCATCCAGGAGATGGGGCACATTGAGATCCTTGCCGAGCGAATCCTGTTCCTGAAAGCCGACGTAGAGATGGCGCCCGCCGGTCCAGTGGAGAAGATTCTGGACCCCGAGGCCATACTGGCAAAGGCGATGGCGATGGAAGAGGACGGCGTGCAGTCATACAACGCGGCTGCCCTCCAGTGCGCCGCCTCCGCGGACTCCGTTTCCAAGCAACTTTTCGAGCAACTGGTTAAAGACGAGGAAATGCATTACGACCAGTTCGAGAAGCAGCGCGATAATATCAAGCGCTTCGGACCCAGCTATCTGGCGTTGCAATCGTTCGGCAGCGGCGGAAGCGGGGCCGCTACCGAGCCCGGCACTCCGGCCGCATAGATCAGCATTTCACGGCGGCGCTCTGTTCCGGCGCACGGAGGCGCCGTCGTGAGGATCGGATCCCCCATGCTGCGTCTCCTGGTTCCGCTGCTCCTTGCCAGTGCGGTCGCGCCGGCGGAGACTGTCTTCGTCCGTTCGGCAGGCCCTGACGCCCTTATCGAGATCGATTCCGCCAAGGTTGCGGACTACCGCATCCCCCGCACGCTGTACGGCACATTTCTGGAACCCATCGGGAGTGCCATTTACGGCGGCCTGTGGGCGCAACTTCTGGAAAACCCCAGCTTCGAGGAAAACCTCTGGAGCCCCCGCAATGTGGAGCGGATGCTACAGCGCGCACCGGAACTCAGGCGTGCCTCAGGGATGGGGCTGCCGCTTCCCTGGGAGCCGCTCGATTTCGCGCAGGGCTGGCGTTACGAGCCCCGCTGGGGCGATGCGGCCAACTCCGGACGTTCCCTGCTGTTGATGGCCCTTCCCGCGAAGGAAACCGGCGTCCGGCAGGAGGTCTATCTGCCCATCCACCGGACGGGTCAATACCGCGGCACCATTTGGGTGAAGTACGTGAGCGGCCCCGCGGCGGTGGAGGTCTCGCTGCGGACGCGCAACCGGCCGGAAACCGTGCTGGCCCGCCAGGCTATTGCGCTTAAAGGCACGGGCTGGCAACGCTACGAGTTCGCGCTGGCGCTCCCCGCCGGTGCTCTCCGGCCGCTGGATGCCGCGGATTTTGCGATTACCCTGCGGGACGAGGCGCGGGTGCTCATCGACCAGACCTTGGTCTATCCCGCCGATGCAGTGGATGGCATGGACCCGGAGATGGTCGCGATGGCGCGCGCACTGCGAACACCGGTGATTCGCTTCGGCGGGAACTTCACTTCGGGGTATCACTGGCGCGACGGCATTGGTCCGCTAGACCGGCGCCGTTCCATGCTGAACCAGTCATGGGGCATCCCGGAGTACAACCACTTCGGCACGGATGAACTTCTGCGGTTCTGCGAACTGGTGGGGGCCGAGCCGCAGGTAGCTCTCAATCTGGGCAGCGGAACGGCGGAGGAGGCCGCCGAATGGGTCAACTACATCAACCAACGGCGCGGCTCCGGGGGCCTTCTCTGGGAACTTGGGAACGAGTTATGGGGTGAGAGTTTCCAGATCGGCTATCCCACCCTGGCGCGCCTGGCTGAACGGACCCGAGCCTTCAGCGAAGCGGTGCGCGCCGTGGACCCGAAAGCCCGGATTATCGCCACTGGCCAGGACCCGGATCATTTTCGGGAATGGAACGCCGCGCAACTGGCGCTCGGGCCGGAGGTCTTTCAGTATCTGGCGACGCACTTCGTGGTGGGCACGCGAAATGTGCTGCGCAAAGATGCGTCCGCCGCGTTCATGGCGGAGGCCGCCTTTGCGCTGCCAATCGGGCTGGAACGCAAGCTGCACGAGATGAAACAACAGATCGACGCGGACCCGCGCACCCGCGGGCGCGTCCGAATTGCCTTCACCGAGTGGCTTTTTCACGGCCCCGACGAGAGCGTGCCGCGCTTCACCAACATGGGCGGTGCGGTGTGTGCGGCAGGGCTGCTGAATAGCTTGATGCGGGTAGCCGATTTCACACCAATTTCAAACATGACCGGCCTCGTGGAGTTCGGCGGCATCTGGAAAAAACGCGGGCGGGCTTACGGAGTCCCCGCCTATTGGGCCTTCCGGATGTACGCGAATGCCGATGCCACCATGCCGGTGCAGGCGCGGGTGACGGGCGCGGCTTATGACGTGGAGCGGGGCAATGCGCGGATCCCGGAGATCCGCGACGTGCCGTACCTGGACGTGGTGGCGGCGTTGAACGACGCACGCACGCGGTTGACGCTCTTCGCGGTGAATCGAGACGCGGCGCGCGATATCACGGCGAAAATCAAGGTGGCAGGGTTCCGTCCCGCGGCGGACGGCCGCTCGGTCGTGCTGAGAGCGCAAAGCATCTATCAACCCAATGATGAGACGCAGCCGGAAGCCGTGCGCCCGATCGAGAGTGCGTTCGCCGCGGCCGCGGCGTTCGACTACACCTTCCCGCGCGGCAGCGTCACGGTGCTCGAACTAAGGCAGTAGCGCCACGATCCGTACCGGCGCCCCGGTGCCGCCCCCGATCTTCATCGGCAATGCGATCAGGATGGCGCCTTGAGCGGGCACCTTCTCCAGATTCGCGATGTTCTCCAGGCCATAGATATTCAAGGCATAGAGCACGCGGTGCGCGAGGAAGTCACGGGAGCGGCCGTAGTCGATGCTCGGAGTATCGATGCCCACGGCCCGGATTCCGCGCGCCGCAAGAGCCTTCGCCGCCTCCTCGCCGATGCCTGGAAAATGCAGGCCGGCGACATCGCCCGGTGCGGCGGTCCCGAGGTATTTGCGCTTATCGGGCCAGAAGCGTCCCCAACCCGTCCGCACGAGCACCGCTGAATCGGGCGGGATGCGGCCGTGCGCGCGCTCCCACGCCGCCACGTCCGAAAGCTGTAGTTGATAATCCGGGCTGGTCGCGCATTTGGCGCTGATGTCAATTACGGCGGCGGGCAGGAACAGGTCCGCCACCGGGATTGCGTCGACGGTGGTCTTCCCTTCGGCGAAGTGTACCGGCGCGTCCATGTGGGTGCCGCCGTGCTCGCTTGCGGAGTACCGGCCGGATGCATAGAAGTAGCCGCCCGGTCCCTTGCCCCAGTTCTCCTTCTCATAGCGGAAGGGTTGCGCAGTAGGCCAGTAGATGGTGTTCTCGTCGAACGCCCAGGTGAGATCCACCAGCTTGGAGGGAGGGAAGCGCGGCGGCTGTGCAGAGAGCGCCGCGCATAAAAGTCCCATGGTCAGCAGAAGGATTCCCATGGAACACAGGATACTATCGGGCCGCTACTTCTTTGAAGGGAGACGGCGGTACATCAGGTCTTTGAATTCGACGATGGCACCCTTGTTGTGCTGCTGCAGTGCGAGGTGGCCCTTGGTGAAGGTGTTCTTCTCGTCAATGTAGTCCACCACCGGCTTGCCGTTCACCATGATGACGATATGGTTGCCGTCCGCGATGATGTGCTGCTCCCACCAGGTATCGTCCGGAATGAGTTGTTCTTTGATGTCTTTGATGGCGTAAAGGCTGCCGGTGCGGCGCCAGTCGCCGTGGGTGTTATTGACCTGCGCCTCGTAACCTTTGGGCCAGCCGGGACCGAACTCGGCACGGAAGTACATGCCCGAGTTGCCGGCGTGATTGATCTTCACCTTGGCCTTGAACTCGCAGTTCTCACACTGCTCCTTCATCCAGAAAAGGTGGCTTACCTCGCCGTCTCCGACAATAGCGCCATTCTTGACGGACCAGCTTTCCGGCCGCTCCCCGGCCTTCCAGCCGTCGAGCGTCTTGCCATCGAACATCTTCACCCACTTGCCGGGCTTCTCAGCCGCCTGGCAGGCGACGGCCGCAAACACGCCCGCCGCTAAGCACAAAACCGATAGTTTCATATTGAAATCTGCTCCGACGAAACGCCATTATACACGCCCGCCTTCGCCCCCAGCGGGATAAAGGACTCGGAGGTGTCTGCCGCGGCAAGCGTCAGCCCTTCAAGCGGTCGAGGAGGCGGCTGATGGCGTCAAGGCGCTGGTGCAGTTCGTCGCGGTACGCGCTTGAACGCGTGTGATGGATCTCGGCGGGCAGTTCTTCCCGCTCCCGTTGCAGTAACTCGATTACGAGCGCCCATTCCTCATCGGTCAGGACAGGGCGCGCGGTCATTGTGCTATTCATGACAGTCCCCCCGGTTACTCGCGCCCTTAATTTACCACCGACGGGGTGTCACGGGAAGACCTGTGCTTCAGAACTGTAAATTCGACCGTGCACCCGTTGCAGGAAGCGACACCGTTACTGTCGTTTTGACCCAATCGGATTGATTTCTCTGATACTTCTCAAATGGCAAGCAGCGTGCATTGTTATCCGGTGAACTCTCGACCATGCCATCTTGCCAAGCTCAACCCCCGATACTCAAGCGACCCCTCACGGACGAAGAACTGGTGGAGCGTGTACGCTCCGGAGAAAACTCTTATTACGGCACTCTAATCGCCCGCTATCACCGGCGGCTTTACTGCGTGGCGCTGCGGATATTGCGGAACGATGCCGAAGCCGAAGATGCATTGCAGGACGCGTACATCCTCGCGCTTACGCGTCTCGAGCAATTTGCGGGACGCTCCAGCTTCTACACCTGGATGGCCCGAATCACCATGAACGAAGCGTTCACGCGGATTCGCAGCCGGCAGCGGGCGCAAAGGCTGGAGGCGGCGGTGGAGGCCCCCAGTAACGTACACCGCTTTTTCGCGCACGTGCCCTCGCCGGAGCAGCAGGCGTTTCACAACGAGTTGGACACCGCTTTTGCAACGTCGGTACGCTCGCTTCCCGACCACTACCGCACCGTCTTCACACTGCGGGAGATTGATGAGATGAGCACTGCCGAGGCTGCCTGCAGCCTTGGGATCACGGAAGAATGCGTGAAGACACGGCTACATCGCGCGCGGGAGTTGCTGCAAAAGCGGCTGGCGCGGCGGGTGCGGTGGCGGGAGCGCGCGGCCGCCTGAGCGCCTATTCGTCCTTCTCCGGAGTTAGTCCGGTGGGGTGCAGGTGCACGGGTTCGCTGACGCGCCGGATGCGCAGATTCAGCATCTCCACGAGGACGGAAAAAGCCATCGCAAAGTAGATGTACCCCTTGGGGATGTGCTGGTCCAGGCTTTCCGCCACCAATGCCACCCCGATGAGCAGAAGGAAGCTGAGCGCCAGCATCTTGACCGTGGGATGCTGTTCCACGAAATTGCTCACCGCTCCGGACGTAAACATCATAAAGGCAACCGCGATGACGATGGCGGCAATCATCACCGGGAGGTCCTTTGCCATTCCGACCGCGGTGATGACGGAGTCGAGGGAAAAGACGATGTCAAGCAGCGCGATCTGCAGGAGAATGCCCCCCATGGTCGCGGCTGTCTTGCGAACCGCCCGGCCGTGCTTGTCTTCGGGGCCCTCCAGGCGATCGTGGATCTCGACGGTGCTCTTCCAAAGCAGGAACAAGCCGCCGAGCATCAGGATGAGGTCCCGCCCGGAGATCTCCTGTCCGAGCACGGTGAACAGGGGCTCAGTCAGCCCCATAACCCACGCGAGCGAGAGCAGCAGCAGAATCCGCATTCCCATGGCGAGCGCCAAGCCGAGGGTACGGGCGCGCCCACGCTGGGCGGAGGGGAGCTTCCCGGCGAGTATGCTGATGAACACGATGTTATCGATGCCGAGCACGATTTCGAGAACCGTCAGGGTCAGCAGGGCCACCCAGGCTTCGGGCGAGTAGATCCAATCCATATCTAATTAGATTAGTGGGTTCTGCCGTCCAGGCGGACGATGGAATAACCAAAAAATGCGCGCTCCGACCCAAACGTGACGGCGGCGCGGCACAAGAATTGCGGAGTCACGGTCATGCGATGGCTTCCAGGACGAGTCAGCGGGAATATCGAGGATCGACGCGGGTTCGGCGGCGGAGGCGCGCGAATCGGGCTTGGGGGCATGCTGGTGCTGCTGGTTCTGAGCCTGATTTTCGGCCGCGACTTCCTTTCCATGGTGGGCGATTCCGGGCCG
>DATMYF010000137.1:0-70650 GCA_035561075.1 Bryobacteraceae bacterium | reverse complement strand
TGGATCTACTACCCGGAGGACACCGTGTTCCACCGCATTTTCGTGCAGGGGAATGCGAGCCCGCACTGCAATCCGCCGGGCGGCTTCGGGCTGACGTGCGAGATCACATACTCGGAGCACAAGCCACTGCCGGCGGAGGGCAACGCACTGGTGAATCGCTGTATCGAGGACTGCCGGAAAGTGGGGATTATTGGTCCCGACGATACGATCCTGGCAACAGCCCAGTGCGACCTGCCATACGCGTACGTGGTGTACGACCATGGGCGCGCTAAGAGCGTAGCGGCGATCCGGGAATGGCTGCTGGAGCGCGGCATCGTGCTGGCGGGGCGTTACAGCGAGTGGGAGTACTACAATTCGGACCACGCGTTCATCGCGGGCAAAAAGGCAGCCGAGACAGTGGAGCAATTGCGCCGGGAAGCAATGGTGTCGGGCCTGGTGACACAGGCGTGGAGCGCGTCCACAAAGGGGACGCGCGGGGCTCGGGAATAGCGGTCGGGGGTTAGGGGTTGTGCCCCTGACCCCCTGCTTTTCAGGCCGTCGCCGGCGTGGAGGTGAGTTGCCTTAGCACGTAGGGCAGAATGCCTCCGTTGCGGTAGTATTCCACTTCCTGCGGGGTATCGATCCGGACAAACGCCTGGAAGGATTTTTCGGTTCCATCGGGCGCCACCGCGCGGACGCCGGCGATGCGGGTGCCTTCTTCGAGCGCCGCACGGACTCCGGTAATGTGGAAGACTTCTTTGCCGGTAAGCTTCAGGGACGCGGCGTTTTCGCCGGCTCGGAACTCAAGGGGGAGTACCCCCATCCCCACGAGGTTGGCCCTGTGGATGCGCTCGAAGCTCTCGGCGATCACGGCCTTCACCCCGAGGAGCAGAACACCTTTCGCGGCCCAGTCGCGGGAAGAGCCGGAACCGTATTCCTTGCCGGCCACGATGACAAGCGGCACGCCTTCCCTTTGATAGCGCATGGCGGCATCGTAGATGAACATCTGCTCGCCGTCGGGCAGGTGCAAGGTCCAGCCGCCCTCGGTTCCGGGAGCGAGCTGATTGCGCAGCCGGATGTTGGCGAGGGTGCCCCGGACCATAACCTCGTGATTGCCGCGACGCGCGCCGTAGGTGTTGAAATCCTTGGGGTCGACGCCGTTGGAGATGAGGTACTGGCCGGCGGGGCTGTTGACCGGGATGCTGCCGGCAGGCGAGATGTGGTCGGTGGTGATGGAATCGCCGAGTAGCGCGAGGGCGCGCATGTTGGCGAAGTCAGCGAGGGCCGAGCCGGGGTCCACCATGTCGTCGAAATAAGGCGGCTTCTTGATGTAAGTGGAGAGCGGATCCCAGGCGTAGATGTCGCCTTTAGGGACAGGCATGCCACGCCAGTTCGCGTCGCCATCGAAGACGGCGGCGTACTCCTTCTCGAACATGTCGCGGCGAACGGCGGTGCGGACGGCCTCGTTCACCTCGGCGGAGGTGGGCCAGATTTCGCGCAGGAAGACCGGATTGCCGTCGGAGCCGGTGCCCAGGGGTTCGGTGGTGAGGTCCACGTCGATGCGGCCGGCCAGCGCGTAGGCCACCACCAGCGGGGGCGATGCCAGGTAGTTGGCCTTGACCAGCGCGTTGATGCGGCCTTCGAAGTTGCGGTTGCCGCTGAGGACGGCGGCCACCACCAAGTTGTCCTGCGTGACCGCTTCCGCCACGGACTCGGGCAGCGGGCCGCTGTTGCCGATGCAGGTGGTGCAGCCGTAGCCCACCAGGTGGAAGTTAAGGGCTTCAAGAGGCTCGGTGAGGCCGGCGGCGTTCAGGTACTCCGTCACCACTTTGGAACCGGGCGCCAGGCTGGTTTTGACCCACGGCTTGACTTGAAGGCCTTTCTCGACCGCCTTCTTCGCGAGCAGCCCGGCGGCCAGCATTACGGAAGGGTTCGAGGTATTGGTGCAACTCGTGATGGCGGCGATAACCACGGCGCCGCCGCCGAACTCTTCGCCGTCGAAGGTTACGCTGGAGGTCTTACGGCAGGCGGAGCCGAAGGCGTCCTTGAAATTCTTTTTCACGTCGGCCAGTTCGACGCGGTCCTGCGGGCGCTTGGGGCCGGCCATCGAAGGGGTGACGTCGGCAAGATCCAGTTCCACCATCTCTGGGTAGAGCGGCTCGGGCGCGTCATCGGTACGGAAGAGGCCCATCTCCTTGCTGTAGGCCTCGACCAGCGCGATCAGGTGCGGGTCGCGGTTAGTGAACCGCAGGTACTCAAGGGTTTCGGCGTCCACCGGGAAGAAGCCCATGGTGGCCCCGTACTCGGGGGACATGTTGGCGACTGTGGCGCGATCCGCCACGCTCAGCGCCACGAGACCGGGGCCGTAGTATTCGACGAACTTGCCGACGACTCCTTTCTTGCGGAGGATCTGGGTGATGGTTAGGACCAGGTCTGTGGCGGTGCAGCCTTCCCGGAGCTGCCCAGTGAGCTTGAAGCCGACCACCGGCGGAAGCAGCATGGAGACGGGCTGACCGAGCATGCAGGCTTCGGCCTCAATGCCGCCCACACCCCAGCCAAGCACGCCGAGGCCGTTGACCATGGTGGTGTGGGAGTCCGTGCCGACCAGGGAATCGGGATAGGCCTGCCAGCGCTCGCCCACCTGATTGCGGAAGACGACGGAAGCCAGGTACTCGAGGTTGACCTGGTGAACGATGCCGGTATCGGGCGGGACCACGCGGAAGTTCCGGAAGGCGTCCTGGCCCCAGCGCAGGAGGATGTAGCGCTCGCGGTTGCGCTGAAACTCCAGCATGGCGTTCAACTGGAACGCATCGGCATTGCCGAAGGTATCCACCTGGACGGAATGGTCGATCACGAGGTCGGCTGGCAGCAGGGGATTGGCGAGGGCGGGGTCGGCCTGCATGGCGGAGAGGGCGTCTCGCATGGCGGCGAGGTCGACAATGGCGGGAACGCCGGTGAAATCCTGCAGCAGCACGCGGGCCGGCATGAAGCTGATCTCTTTGGCGTCCGGACCGCGCACGCCGCGCGCCACGTACTCGATTTCCTCGGCCGTGACCCTGCGGCCGTCTTCAAGACGCAGCAGGTTTTCGAGCAGGATGCGGGTCGAGTAAGGCAGGCGGGATATGTTACCGACGCCTTTCTCTTCGAGCGCGGGTAGGCGGTGAATCTCGTATTCCACGTCACCCACGCGCAGCATCGACATGGCACCGAAAGAGTTCTTGGACATAGGCTGGTCTAATTATAGCGGCGGGGCTATGGAGAACCCATTGGGCGAATCGTGCGTTTCCGCACGCAAGTTGCCGGGCCTCTCGGGTATTGTGTTTCGAGGAGGATGCTGAATGGCTAAAACAATCAAGCCGATTCCGGAGGGGTTCCGGACGATCACGCCGCACATTTCCGTAAATGGCGCGGCGAAGTACCTGGATTTTCTCAAGCAGGCGTTCGGGGCCGTGGAGTTGGGCCGCATGGCAGGGCCGGACGGGCGGTTGATGCACGCCGAGGTGCGTATCGGGGATTCCATCCTGATGCTAAACGATGACTTCCCGGAATACGCCGGGTCACCCATCGCCGAGGGCCGCTGGCCTTTCAACCTGCACATCTACGTGCCCGACGCGGATGCCGCCTTCAAGCGCGCCACGGAGGCCGGGTGCCAGGTGACCATGCCGCTCGATAACCAGTTCTGGGGTGACCGGTATGGGCTCGTGCGGGATCCGTTCGGCTTCAGTTGGGGGATCGCGACGCACGTGGAGGAGCCAACGGCCGAGGAGATGGAGGCACGGATGAAGGCGATGTTTGGAGGGGCTGGGAAGGGGGCCTAGCGAAGACAAACAACCGGCCGGGAGAATCCTCGGGCAGGAGATAGATGCGGCCGCCGGCGAGCGCCATGCCTTCGTGGGTGAGGGTGACGCCACGGTCGGTCTTCCCTGCCCGGGTTCTCTCGATGAGCCGCAGGTCCGCCGGGTCGAGCCAGTCGATGGAGCCGCCTTCCGCCCGCAAGCCGCCGCCTACCAGAAGGCCGTCTGAAAACTTTAGGTCCTGGAAGCGGGTGCCCACGGGATTCTCACGCGTGGCGAGCAGGCGGCCGGCAGGGTCCCACGTGTAGATCCGGCGGGCGTCCCAGTTGCCTCCATAGAGCCGTCCGGGAGCGGCGGCGACGCAGCCTATGTGGTCCGGCACCTCGAATTCGGCTTCGATTTCGAGCGTCTTCATGCTGCGGCGCTCGATCAGGGTGGAGCCGTCGCGCTTGTATTCGGCGACGGGTAGCCAGAGGGAGTCGCCTTCGGCCGCGAGTCCGCCGGGGTGGTAGCGCTCACCTCTGTGGACAGGGACGGAACGCAGCAGCTTTCCGGTTGAGAGGTCGAATTCACCAAGGTGTCCTGTACGCGCCTTGCGATCCACCCAGGTAACCCACAGGCGGCCGCCGGCAACCTCGATCCCCTGCGGGTGATCGACAGGGCCCTGGAGTTGGACAATTCTCCCCGGGGCGCCCAGGTCATCCACGCGCCCCGAGAGCCCCTGGACGAGCATTCCGGTAAGTTCGGAAATCAGGACGGTGCCGGCATTCTCGGGGGAGTAGTCGGTGCGTAGCATGTCGTCCACCGTGATGGCCAGGGCGATTCTACCGCCGCGCGAGTAGACCAGGCCGACGTCGCTGCGGAGGCGGTTGAGCGAGCCGGATTTGCTGGCGACGTCGCTATCGGGAAGGCGCCGGCCGATGCCGTCCTTGAACTGCTGGCGGCGCAGGATGGCGAGCATCTCCCGGGAGGCTTCCGGACTGACCACTTCGTCGCGTTCGATACGCTCGAGCAGGACGGCCATCTCGCGCGGCGTGCTGACGCCCAGGCCGAAGCGCTGAAACTCCGGCATGAGGCCTTCGCGGCTTTGGCCCGACGGCGTGCCGGTGACCAACACCTTCCGCAAAACGCGGGTGTCCCGGAGCCCGATCGCCGCCATTTCGGCGTTGACGAAATCTGCGGGAACGCGGTCGAGCACGAGGTTCGTGGCGGTGTTGTCGCTGACCACGATCATCAGGCGAACGAGGTCGCGAAGGGTCAGGCGGGTGCCGTCCGAGAGCTCCTGTAGGACGCCCGAACCTGCGACTTTGTCGGCTTCCCGCAGAACAGACACATCCTCCCACCTGACTTTGCCCTGGGCCACGGCGGAGAAGACCGCGGCCATGATGGGGAGCTTGATGGTGCTGGCGGTGCGGACACGCCGGTCCTGGCGGATTCCGAACGCCTGGCCGGTGTCCAGGTTTTTGGCGTAGAGACAGACAGCACCGGGGAAGGCATCCACCGCCGCACGGATGCGGGCCTCCGTGCGGCTGTCCATCGGCACGCCGGATGCGGCCGGGAGAACCTGGGCCACCAGCACGAAAACAGGCCAGAGCCGAGCGAGCATGACCGCTATTGTAGCCGCGGCGGCTCGCCCGGGCGGCGGCGGTCAGTTACCGTCGGGGCGCGAGGTCCTGGTGGCCGGTTTGCCCGCGTCGAGGACGTCCCTCACTTTGCGGGCGATGGCATCCGGGGCGAAGGGTTTCTGCAGGAAGGCCGCTTCAGGGCCGAGGTCGCCGTGGTAGGCGATGACATCGTCGGTGTATCCGGACATGAACACGACCCGCACCGTGCGGTAGCGCTCCTGGATGCGATTGGCAAGCTCGCGCCCGCTCATCAGCGGCATGATCATGTCGGTGAGGAGCAGGTCGATGGAGCCGCGCTCGCGTTCGGCTACGCGTAGGGCTTCCTGGCCGTCCGCGGCTTCAAGGACGCGGTAGCCGCGGCCAATGAGCACGTCGCGGGCAAGGCGGCGCACGCCTCCCTCGTCTTCGACCAGCAGGATGGTTTCTGTACCGCTGGCGGGCAACGGGGCATTCGCCTCGGGCGTTTCGCAACCGGGCTCCCCAGCCATGGAGGGGAGGTAGATATGGAACCGGGCGCCGGCGCCGGGTTCGCTCTCCACCAGAATCTCTCCGCCGTGCTGCTTGACGATGCCGTAAACGGTGGAGAGGCCCAGACCGGTACCCTTTCCCCTACCCTTCGTGGTGAAAAACGGCTCGAAGATGCGGTTCCTGGTCTGCGCGTCCATACCGATTCCGGAGTCGATCACGGACAGGCGCACGTGGGGCGCCGGAGGGGAATCGAGGGCCTCGGAGGTTTTGCGGAATGGGACGTTGGCGGTTTCAATGGTGAGGACGCCGCCGTCGGGCATGGCGTCACGCGCGTTGATGGCCAGGTTCATGAGGATCTGCTCCACCTGGCCGGAATCGGCCTTCACGCGGTCAATTTGCGGATCGAGCCGCGTGCGCAGCTCAATGTGTTCTCCGATTACTCGGCGAAGCATCTTCTCCAGGTTGGAGACGACATGGTTGATCTCCATCAGCTTGGGTTGGACGACCTGGCGGCGGCTGAAGGCCAGCAACTGGCTGGTGAGGACAGCCGCACGGTCGGCGGCATTGAGAATGAGTTCCATGCTGCCGCGCGTACGGTCGGAGGGGGGAAGCTGATCGAGGATCATGCGGCCGTAGCCGCCGATGATGGTGAGGAGGTTGTTGAAATCGTGCGCCACACCGCCGGCGAGGCGCCCGATGGCGTCCATTTTCTGCGACTGACGGAGCTGGTCCTGGAGCAAGCGGTGCTCCGTGACATCCACGGCGATGCCGCCTATATAGCGCACGCCGTCGCGATCGGGAACGGGAAACTTATAGACGAGCCAGGAGCGCACACCCACTTTGGGCGTCAGGAGGGAGGTGACTGCCTCCACGGAGCGCCCGGTCTCAATCACCTGGCGGTCCTGGGCGGAAACGGCAGAGGCGATCTCGGGCGGCCAGATTTCGCGATCGCTACGGCCGAGCAGGGAGCCGGGCTCGTAGCCCATCAGGGATTCGACGGCCGCGTTGAAATAGACATACCGGCCGGCGGTGTCCTTGATGTACGCGACGGCGGGGAGGTGGTCCATGAAAGCGGCGAAACGGGCCTCACTGCGGTCGCGCTGCGTCTCGGCGGTTTTGCGCTCGACGAACTGCGCGATGTGGGCACCGAGCAGCGAGACGGTGCGGAGCATTTCGTCGTCGCGGGTGCATTCGGAGCGGCAGAAGAGGACGACCACGGCAGTGGTCCCGGCAGCTCCGGTGACGGGGAAGACCAGGCCACCGGTGAACGCAGGCCCCTCCCCTGAGCCGGGAGGGCAGCCGAAAGCGGCTTCGAGCGGGGTATCCAGCCAGGCGGGTGCTTCCGTTCGCCAGACTTTGCCCGGAACGCCCTCGCCGGGGGCGAAGGAGGAGGCCGCCAGCCGGGCGGCATCGGCGGCACTCTTCGGCCAGCAGCCGGAGAAACGCAGCGCATGGCGTTCTCCGTCAACGCTCCACCACGCTCCGAGGTCCCAGCCGAGTTGGGAGACCATGGCCTCGAGCAGACGCGGGATGGTGGCATCCACGGTGTCGCTGTCCGCTAACACGCGGGCGACGGCGTACTGCGCGGCAAGGCGCTGTTCGGCGCGCCGGCGCTCAGCCACCTCGCGGCGCAGGGCCTCGTTGGCTTGGGCAAGCTCCTGGGTGCGGCCACGTACGCGCACTTCTAACTCTTCACGGGCGTGGCGCAGGCCCTCCTCGGTGCGATACTGCTCGGAAACGTTCACCAGGGCGGAGCGGATACCCGTGACGTTGCCCGCCTTGTCGCGAAGCAGTTCCTCGCGAATTTCAACCCTGAGGCTGGCACCGTCACGGCGAGTGAACTCGCGGCGGAAAGGAGCCAGGGGCTGCGCGCCGGTAATCTTGTGGGTGATGGCTTCACGGCTGGCCTCACGTTCGCCCGCGGCGACGAATTCGAAGATGTGCCTGCCGATCAGTTCGTGAGGTTGGAAACCGAGGAGTTCGCACTCGGCGCGGTTGACCCGGCGGATGATCCCGTCGCGGTCGATATCGTGCATGGGCACGGGAGCATCGTCGAACGTTGCGCCTATGTGCTCACCGCCTCCAGCGGCCGGATCGGTTGTTGCAGTTCCGCCTTGGCGGCTGGTGCCTTTCGGCTTCCTCGACGAAGGGTTGGGCATGTTCACTCCGAAAATGACAATTCGGTTTGACACATGCTCCTCGCCTGGGGGAAGTGGTCGGGGGGTCCCAGCGGGGGCATGCGAGGGCGCGTTCCTGCTGTGCATGATAGCACGGCCCGGGCGCTCTCCAAGCGTGAATCCACGGCCCCTCTGTGCCGGCCCGGCACGCTTGACCTTGTGGAAATCCGGGACTTACAATGATTAGATAAAGAGCCCTGTCCGGGAACCGGTGAAGTGTATGGTACCAGCACGCCTTTGGATTTCGAGCGTATCACTCGGCTGCCTTTTGTTCGCTGGCAACGCCGTCGCGCAAGACAAGAAAGCTTCCACCGCTCCGGGGCGGGAAACGATCGCCAAGCCGCTCTCGGAGAAGGAAAAGCGCAAACGCGAGGAGCGGCTGCGTAAGGAGCTCGAAACCCCGTACCGCAGGTGGCTCAACGAGGACGTGACATACATCATCACGGACGAAGAGCGCGCCGCGTTCAAGCGCCTGCAGACGGATGAGGAGCGCGAGCAGTTCATCGAGAGCTTCTGGATGCGCCGCGACCCCAGCCCGGACAGCTCGGAAAACGAGTTCAAGGAAGAGCACTACCGGCGCATTGCGTACGCCAACGAACGGTTTGCCTCGGGCATCCCGGGGTGGAAATCGGACCGCGGGAGAATTTACATTACCTTCGGCCCCGCCGACGAGGTGGAGTCGCATCCGTCGGGAGGCAGCTACGAGCGGCCCTCGGAAGAGGGCGGCGGGACGACATCTACCTTCCCGTTTGAAAAGTGGCGCTATCGCTGGATCGAAGGCATCGGGACGGACATCATCATCGAATTCGTGGATCCGACGATGACCGGCGAGTACCGCATGACGATGGACCCGTCCGAGAAGGACGCTCTCCTCATGGTGCCGAACGCCGGCCTGACCCTGATGGAGCAGATGGGTCTTTCCTCGAAGGCAGACCGCTTCAACCGAACCGACGGCACGAGACTGGGAGAAGCCTTCGGCGGCACCCCGTCTCGCATGAACCAGTTCGAAAGGCTGGAGCAGTACGCCAAGCTGCAGAAGCCCCCGGTGGTGAAGTTTAAGGATCTTGAGGCGCAGATCAACTCCAAGATCACGTTCAACATCCTGCCCATGCAGGTGCGGGCGGATTTCTTCCCCATCACAGACTCTTCCATTCTGACCAACATCACTCTTCAGTTCGACAATAAAGACTTGAACTTCCAGGCCAAGGAGGGGGTGCAGAAGGCCATTGTAAACATTTATGGCCGCATCACCACCATGTCGCGCCGGCCGGTGAACGTTTTTGAGGACACCGTTACGGTGGACAGCCCGGCGGAACTGCTGCAACTCATCAGCAAGCGGGCGTCAATCTACCAGAAAAGCCTCCCGCTGGCTCCCGGGATGTACCGGCTGAACGTGGTGGCCAAGGACGTGGTGGGCGGCAACATGAACAATTACGAGCTGGCCCTCAATGTTCCGCGGATGGACTCCGAAAAGCTCTCGTCGAGCAGCCTCATCCTGGCGGATTTGATAGAGGACGTGCCGACGCGCAATATCGGCATGGGGCAGTTCGTCATCGGGACTTCCAAGGTGCGGCCGCGGGTCAACGACGTCTTCAGGCGCGATGAGAAGCTGGGGATCTACATGAAGATCTACAACTTCGAGGCGGACGAGGCGACCCACAAGCCGAACGGGCAGATCGAATACGAACTGACGAAGAACGGCAGCAATGAGAAGGTTTTCGTTTTTTCCGAGGACCTGGCTACGATGCCAAACGCGTCGGCGGCACAGGTAACGGTGCGAAAATTGCTCCCATTAAATACGCTGGCACCGGGACAGTACACTCTCAGGCTGAAGATCACCGACAAAAAGCGGAACCAGGTGTTGACCCCGAGCGCTCAGTTTACGGTAACCTAATAAAAGCGGGAAAGTCCCCCGCGGAGTAAGCGTCGCGGATGAGCATCCGGATGTCGCACGGTCGAGTTGCTTTCACCATTGCGGCGGCAGTCTGCCTGATGGCGCCCTCGGCCTCTTGGGGCGTCTCGCCAGTCAAGCGGTCGGGAGCTATTTCGGGGCTGGTGACCGATAACGGCGGGATTCCTCAAATGGGAGCCGCGGTCTTCCTGTTCAACAGACAGGAGAAGCTGCATGAGAAGGTTCTGACCGACGAGCGCGGCTATTTTGCTTTTGCGGGCCTGCTTCCCGACGTCTACTCCATCCGGATCACCCTTGCCAGCTTCGTGCCGGCAATCAAGAACAACATCATGGTGCAGCCGGGCATGCGCAGCATGCTCAACGTGAGCCTTGCCACACTGTTCAGCTCCATCCAACTAGTCTACCCGGGGCCTGGCCAACGGGTCCTCATGGATGACGACTGGAAATGGGTACTGCGAACGGCGAGTGAGATGCGGCCGGTGCTGCGCCTGTTGCCCAACGTAAACCAGAGCCCGGCGAAGGCGCAGACGACGAGCGCGTTCTCCGATACCCGCGGCCTGGTCCGGCTCTCCGCAGGTGATGCGGACGACGCGTCCGGATATGGCGCCCAAGCTGACTTGGGGACTGCGTTCGCCCTGGCAACCTCGCTATTTGGCGAGAATCAGGTGCAGGTGGCCGGAAAAGTCGGGTATGGAGCGCAATTCGGGATGCCCTCGGCGGCGTTCCGGACCAGCTTCAGCCGCAATGTCGGGTACGGGAGTCCGGAAGTTTCGCTCACCATGCGGCAGTTGTATCTGCCGGGCCAACTGGCCGGCACGAGTGGCGGCAACATGCCGGCGCTACGCACCATGACGGTAGACTTCGACGACCAGACGCAGCTTTCGGACAACCTGTGGTTGCGGTACGGCTTTTCGCTCGATTCGGTTTCGTTCCTAGACCGACTGAACTACTTGAGCCCCTACGCGCGGCTATCCTACGACGGGGGCGATGCGGGGACGCTGGAGTTGACCTACACCTCGGGGAACGCGCGGCCGGACCTGGCGGGATGGGGCCGGCCCGGCACCGAACTCCAGCACGACCTGCGGACGCTGGCGCTGTTCCCGCGGGTTTCCCTGCAACGCGGCCGGGCGCGCGTGGAGCGTGGTGAGAACTACGAGATTTCCTACTCCCGCACGTTCGGTTCACGAAAACTGCAAGTAGCGGGGTACCGCGAATCCGTATCGAACACAGCCCTGATGATGGACGCTCCGGAGGGCCTGTACGCGTTCTCGAGCGACCTGCTTCCGGACCTGTACTCGGGCAGCTCGGTGTTCAACGCGGGCAACTACGAGTCCCTGGGATACACAGCGTCGGTGACGCAGAGTTTCGGAGATAACGTCAGCACTACCCTGATCTACGGATCGATGGGGGCTCTCACGGCGGATTCGGGCGAAGTGGCGAGCGAGAGCCCGGACGAGCTGCGGAGCATGATTCGGGCCGGGCGACGGCATGCCGCGACACTGCGGACCAAGGCCACACTGCCGTGGTCGGGCACCCAGGTTGTAGCGAGCTACCAGTGGGCCGACGCGAAATCGGTCTCACCGGGGCATCTCTACTCGACGCAGAGCGTGCGCCCGGAGCCGGGCTTCAATGTCTATTTCAGGCAGCCCGTGCCGTGGTCGCTGCTACCGTGGCGCATGGAGATTTCCGCGGATCTACGCAACCTGCTGGCCCAGGGCTACATGCCCCTGAATGTGGCCGGCGGGCGCCGCGTGTTTCTGATGCAGACGCCGCGGGCATTCCGGGGCGGCCTGAGCTTCATCTTCTAGCTCACTCGTACCGTAGCGCTTCAATGGGATTAATCCGCGCGGCCTTAAGCGCGGGGTAGATTCCGAAGACCACCCCCACAGCCACCGAGACACCAAACGCGATCCCCACCGAGGACAGGGTCACGATGGTCTTCCACTCCGCCGTGCGGGCGATGAGCCAGGCAAGGAAGAAGCCGCAGCCGATACCCACCAGGCCGCCTCCCACCGAGATCAGTACCGATTCCGTGAGGAACTGCCGGACGATATCGACGCGGCGGGCTCCCGTGGCGCGCCGGATGCCGATTTCACGCGTCCGCTCCATGACAGTGGCCAGGACGATGTTCATGATCCCGATGCCGCCCACAAGCAGGGAGATGGCGGCGATCGCCACCATGACGTAGGTGAAGATGGTCTGGGTGCGTTTCTGCTGTGCGAGCAGCGCCGCGGGGATGGTGACGCTGAAGTCCTGAATGTTGTGATGGGTCGAGTTGAGGATGGCCATCACCACCTTGGAAACCTGGACGCTATCGGCATCCGCCTTGAGCCGCAGGTCGATGCCGTCCAACTCGTCCTTCATGTAGCTGCCCTGGTCCCAGAAGCGGTACTGGAAGGTATTGAAGGGGATGTAGACGATGTTGTTCAGGTCGGCCATCTTGCCACCCGACGACTGGCCTCCGGCGCCGATCTGCTCCTTCAAAACCCCCACGACTTCGAGCCACGTATCGTTGATCTTCACGAACTTCCCGACGGAGGCGCCGTAGCCCAGCAGGTTGATTTTGGCGCTTTCGCCGAGCACGCAGACTGCGTTGCTCGAATCGTCGTGCCGGGCATCGAAAAAGCGTCCTTCGGCGATGCGCAGGTTGTGGATTTCGGCGTACGCCGGCCGCACCCCGTACATCGCGGGAACGTCGCGCGAAGGTTTGGGGAGCACACGCGCGGGGTGCAGGGTGCGGCGCACCGAGAGTGTTTCGAGGGCGTCGATATTGGCGCGCAAGATGCGCTCGTCCCGTTCGGTGAGGCCCGGGGAGGCGCGGCGGCGCTGTTGTAGCTCCTCCTGGCTAGTGGCCGGGCGCGACTCGATGAGCACGTTGCGAACCCCGAGCTGCTCGATGAAGCGCAGCGATTCCTCGCGCGCACCCGCCCCGATGGCCAGCATCCCGATGACGGACCCGACCCCGAAGACCAGGCCCAGGGCGGTGAGCATGGTGCGGGTCTTCTGGGCGCGCAGATTGTCGAACGCCTGGCGGAGATCGGAGAAAAGGCGGCGAGGCACGATCATTTGGGAATCGCCTTGGCTGCGCTGGCTGGGGCGGCGGATTTGCGGTTCTGTTCGTCGGGGCCGGCCAGCGCCACGGTCTGCCCTTCATTCACGCCAGTCAGGACCACCTGGCTCTCGCTGCGGCGCACCAGCTTCACATCGTGGGGCACGAAGGCACCGCCCGATTGGAGGTAGACGAACTTGCGGCCATCGCTTTCAAAGAGCGCCTGCGAGGGCACCCACAGGGCAGCCGACAGCACGCCGGTGGTAATCACGATGCGGGCGCTCATGCCGGGCCGCAGCTCCGGCGACGGGTTGTCGAGCGTGAGCCGGCAATCGAAGCGGCGGTCCCACGGCGGGCCGGTGGTGCCGCCGATGCTCTTCACCGAGCCGGTGAACCGCTTCCCGGCCAGCGCAGGCACGGAAATGGCGGCCTTCTGACCGACTGCGAGGTGGCCCTGGTCGAGTTCCCCGATGCGCGCGTGCACCTCCCAGTTCTTCAGATCCGGAATCTGCGCCACGCCCATGCCGGCGCGTACGGTGTCGCCCACCTGGAAGCTGGGCAACTGCATCCCCCAGTACATGAAGTTGCCGCTGCTGTTCTGCTGCACGTTGACATAGCCGGTGGACTTGGCCTTCAGGGTCATGTTCTCGATATTGCGCCGGGCGGTATCGGCTTGAACGCGGGCCTTGTTGCGGGCGGCCTGCTGAATGGCGATGGAGGCGCTGGAAGTGGCCTTCTGGTTGCCGAGGTCCTGCTGGATCTGGCGCAGCCGATCGTGGGCGGCTTCGAGCGCCAGCAGGTTCTGCTTGGCTACGATCGCGGCCACCACTTCATTGCGGCGGCATTCAAGCTCCGCCAGTTTCACTTCGGCCTTAGCCTGAAGAAGCGCGTAGCGGGTATCCTCCTCCTTCGCCGCACTGTCGTTGGTGGCCTGGATTACCTGCTGCTCGGCCTCGGCGAGGTCGGCTTCGGCCTCCCGCAGTTTGAACTCCTGCTCCGTAGTGTCGAACTGGACCACGACTTCCCCGGCCTCTACCAGCTCACCGGGTGAGCGCAGGGAGGTGATGGCCATTTCATTGCCGCCGGTCATGGGGGCGGCGAGCATCTCGGAATTACCGCCCTGCAACTCGCCGCGAGCGGTCACCGCGATAGTGACGTCGCCCCGCCGCACCCGGGCCACGGGCATGGCCTCGGGCGCAGCCGCGGAGACCATCTGCTTCCAGTCGATGCCCCAGGCAGCCAGGGCGAGCAGGATCAGGACGGCGGGAGCAGTAAACATCAGCTTGCGCTTCATGGCTTGCGATCCTTCGCCTCAGGCTCGACGAGCGCCACCATGGCACCGGCGGGGATACCCTTCACCGCCACCTCGTCTGGGTTGCGCGCCAGCACCTCAACCTCGGCGGCCTTGTAGAGACCCGCCGCCGGCAGCCAGACCACGGGTTTCGCGGCACGCGTGAACAGTGCCTTGGCAGGGATGCTGATGGCATCGGGAATGCGCTGGATCACCACGTCCATGCTGCCGTTCATACCGGGGCGCAGGCGCGGATCGGACTGCAAGAGATGCGCATATCCGATAAAGCTGCGGGTGGGAGGCCACTCGGCCAGGTTCTGACGCGTGAGCGGTGAGATGGGACCGACGCGGGCGGGCAGGCTCAGTTCGGGGAGCGAATCGACGCGCACGCGCGCATCCTGCCCGGTCGAGACACGTCCGCGGTCGATCTCCTCCACCTTGCCCTCCATCTCAAGAGTGTCGATATCCGGAATTTCGCCCAACGCGGCGCCGGGCCACACCTGGTCCCCCACTTTGAAGGGCTTGGCGTTCATCCAGCCCTGGGAGTAATTCGGGAGATAGATGATGATTCCGTTGAGGGGCGCCTTGACCTCCATCTGGGCGATGCGGAAGTTGGTGAGATCCACTTCCGCCTGCGCTTTGGCTCGTTGGCTGGTGAGGGATGCGATTTTGGCCTTATCGGAGGCGGCGTGCAGTTCGACGGTGGCCTGCTGAACGCGAAGGCTCTGTTCCGCGAGTCCCAGGTCGATACGGCTTACCTCGCCTTGCAGGCGGGAGACGATTTCGGCCTTGGACGCCTCCAGGCGGGCGCGCTCGACGGCATAGCGCGCAGCGGACAGTTCGCGCTTGTCCAACTCGGCGGTGATGCGGGCCTGCGCCACGGCTTGCTCCAGGCTGGCCTGGGCTTGCTTCAGGGCGGCTTCTTTCTCCTGCAACTGCTGGCGCGCACTGCTGGGATCGAAACGGATGACGGCTTCGCCCTGCTTTACCGGGCTGCTGGGCGGCGCCAGCCATACGATCCGCAGCGAGGGCACGTTAACGGGTGCATTCACCTGCACGGAGCGGCGCGCGCGCAACTCGCCACGGCAGCGGACGATAACCAGGAATTCGCCCTGGCGCGCAGGGGCAGCGGCGAGCCTGCCGGAGGCCTCCACCTTGCGCATGCGGTAGAGGCCCGCAGCGCCGGCCACAAGAGTAGCCAGCAGGATCACCAGAGCGGCCCAGTGAAGGACCCGCTTGCGTGGGGCGCTCATGGCTTGCCTCGTTCCGCCGGTTCGATTACGACCGCGGCGGAAAGATCCGGCAGCAGGTGCGGATCGCTGCGTTCCAGCCGGAAGCGCGCGGCGAAGCTCTTGATGGGGCTGCCGATGGCGGAGGCGGCGGCGGGGCTGGCGGATTCGAAGGCGGCGCGGAAGACCAGGTCCGGATAGGCATCGAGCCGCACCTCCGCACGGGCGCCGGGCCCCAGCACCGCCCCGTCGGGCTCCCCGAGGCTCACCCGCACCTCCATATGGGAGGGATCGAAGATGCGCATCAGCGGCTGGCCCGGCCACAGTTGATCTCCCTCCTGTGCCGGACCCATGCTGCCGTTACGCCAAACGCTTTCGAGCGCCACCATGCCTTCGAGCGGGGCTTTGATCTGGAGCTTTTCGGAATTGCGCAGGGCGCGTTCGAGGCTCACCTTCTGGCGGTCTCGCTGGAGTTCCAGGATGCGCAGCGCGGCGGCGGCGGCTTTATCGTACAAAACGCGGGACTTTTCCAGGCTGGCGACGTGCTCGCGGGCGTCGGCCAGCTTCACCTCGGCGGCGAGGCGGCGGATTTCGGCCAGCAATGGGCCTTTTCGGAGCTCAATCTCTGCTTTAGCAACGTCTGCGCGGGCCTTCTCGAGCTCGGCGTTGCGCTTGGCGGCGTCGGCCCGGTTCTGCGCGATGCGCTGCTCCACCTGATGGCTCAAGTCGTCGAATTTCGCGTTAGCGTCGCGGGCGTTATCGAGTTGCGTGGTGCGGTCGAATTCCGCCACGACAACGCCGGCCTTTGCGGCGGAGCCGTTCGGAACCAGCATGGTTAGGGTGAGGCGTCCGGAGGACTGCCCGGACATCTGGGGCACCTGGACCGTAAAGAAGCGAACCGGCTGGATGATGCCGGTGGCGCGCACCCCGCGTGACGAGGGCGCTTCAGACCGCTCCGGGGTGGCGGCGGCGTGCGTAACGGGCGGAGCGGACCGGCTGCACGCGGATAATGTCAAAAGCGCGCACAACAGAAACGCCCCGCGGCTCGAACATGAGATCCGCGGCAAGTGCATAAACCGTACGCTTGGTCTTCGTCGGGTTAGACGGCGGAAGACCTCAAAATGTTCACCCGGAAATCAGGTTTTTTTGTATGCTTCGAGAACCGCCGCTCCACGGATGGCGTCATGCTTGAGTGCCTGGAGCGCGCGGTTGGCTTCGGCGAGCGGAAAAACCTGTACTTCCGTTCGGATAGGGATCCGGGCGGCCACCCGCAGGAAGTCTTCGCCATCCTCGCGGGTGTTGTTGGCCACGCTGCGTACTACGCGCTCATGGTAGAGCAACTGGTAGTCGAGGGGCGGGATGGGGCTCATGTGGATGCCGCCGAGGGCCAGGGTGCCGCCTTTATCGAGCGCCCGCAAGGCGGCGGGGACGAGTTCCCCGGCGGGAGCGAAGATGATGGCGGCATCGAGGCGCGCGGGCGGCGTTTCCTCCGCGGTACCGGCCCATACCGCGCCCATATCCAGAGCCAGGCGCCGGTGACGCTCGTGGCGCGTGATGGCGTACACTTCCACGCCCCAATAGCGCGCCACCTGGATGGCGACGTGCGCCGCGGCGCCGAAGCCGTACATGCCGAGCCGGCCGCCATTCTCTATGCCCGAGAGCCTCAGGGAGCGGAAACCGATGATACCGGCGCACAGCAGCGGCGCGGCGTGAAGATCCGGGAAGCCCTCCGGGAGCCGGTATAGGAAGCGCGGGTCGGCGAGCGCGTATTCCGCGTATCCGCCGTCCACGGTCCAGCCGGTGAAGTCGGCGCGATCGCAAAGGTTTTCCCTGCCGGAGCGGCAGAAGCGGCACTCCCCGCAGGTGCGGTGCAGCCAGGCGATGCCGACGCGCTCTCCGGAGAGGAAGCCGCAGGCCTCGCGCGCCACTACACCGACGATCTGGTGGCCCGGGATGACGGGAGATTTGCGGGGGGTGAGTTCGCCCTCGACTACATGGAGGTCCGTGCGGCAGACGGCGCAGGCGTGGACACGCACCAGCACCTGGCCGGGGCCGGGCTCGGGTGCTGCAATTTCCGCGAACTCCATGGGATTGGTCTCGACAGGCGCGGGTGCGCGCAGGAGCCAGGCGTTCATGCTGTCCTCCGGCAGCGTCAGTATAGCGCGGAGGACGGGACGGGGGTGTACGCCAGGTGAGCCAGCAGGCCGGCCCAAAGCCGGTCGCACCCTGCCAGGGGGGCGGCGCGTAACTCCTCGACGATGCCCTCCAGCAGTTCACGGCGCTCATCGCCGGCGGCATCGGGCACGGGGCAGTCGCGGCAGACCACGGCAGCGCGGTCGAGTGCGGCCGTGAATCGCTCGCCACCGCTGGCCCGCGTGGCCAGTAGCTCGACGGCGGCGGATCCGACGGGATCGGAAAACGGGTAAGCTTGCCTCACATTTTGCCTTATCGGTCTCAGCGGCAATGATTTGCGCCAGTCATACTTCGGGCGGCGGTGCCGATATGACGACTGAAGGAGCGGCGCATGATCCGGCTTACACGCCTCAACCACGTCCCCCTGGTAGTGAACTCGGACCTGATCGAGCACGTCGAGGTCACGCCGGATACCGTAATTACCCTGATCACCGGCCAGAAGATGATGGTTCTAGAATCGGCAAACGAAGTGGTCCGCAGAGTGGTCGATTTCCGGCGATGCGTTTATAACGCAACCCTGGAGTTCACGGCGCCGTTCGCGCCGGGCGAGTTGGAAGACGGCGAGGAGCCGGGGGAGACGGATGGCGAATAAAGGCCCCGCGGCCGGCGCGAAAACGGCAGTCAAGGCCGAAACCCCCGATAAAAAGTCGAAAAAGGCTTCCGCCAAGCTCGACTTGGCGACCATCGGGGGGCTGCTGCTGGCGGCGGCGGGCATCCTCGGGGGACTGCTGCTCGAAGGCGGCAAGTTAAAGGACGTTTCGCAGGTGACTGCCGCGATGATCGTGCTGGGCGGCACCCTGGGGGCAGTGATGGTGACCAATCCGATGCCCGTGCTGATGCGCGCGATCGGGAAACTGGGAACGGTCTTCATGGATGCCGCGCAGGCGCCCGATACGGTCATTGAAGAGATTCTCACTTATGCGGGAAAGGCGCGCAAACACGGGGTGGTGGCGCTTGAACAGGATGCCGCGGCGGTGGAGGATCCATTCCTGCGCAAGGCGTTGAACCTGGCGGTGGACGGGACAGACCTGCAGGAACTGCGCAAGATGATGGAACTCGAGATCTACATGGAGGAGCAGCGCGGGGAGGCCGAGGCCAAGGTCTACGAGGCGGCCGGAGGATATGCCCCGACCATCGGGATCATCGGGGCGGTGCTGGGTCTGATCCAGGTAATGAAGCACCTGGAGGACATCAAAGAGGTGGGTAACGGCATCGCCGTGGCCTTCGTGGCGACGGTTTACGGGGTGGCATCCTCGAACCTGTTTTTCCTGCCTGCGGGCAACAAGCTGCGGGCACGGCTGCAGCACACGATGCAGATCCGGGAGCTGATGCTGGACGGGGTAGTGGGGATTGTGGAAGGGCTTAACCCAAAGCTGATCCGGGCGAAACTGGATGCCTATGCCAACACCGGGGCGAAGCCCGCCCAGCCCAAGGCGAAGAAGGAGGCGGGAACTAAAGGGGCCCCGGCGGGCCAGCCCGCGCCCGCGGCGGGAGCATCCGCATGAGCCGCAGGAAGAAACACGCGGCGCATGAGAACCACGAGCGCTGGCTGGTATCCTACGCGGATTTCATCACCCTGCTGTTCGCATTTTTCGTGGTGATGTTCGCCTCATCGCAGGCGGATAAGGGGAAAGCCAAACAGGTTTCGGAGTCAGTTCGTCAGGCCATCGAGGAGGGACAGGTGGCAACGGTACTCGCGGGGATGCTGGCGGGAGTTACGGGGCAGAAGCCCGCGGCGGGAGCGGTGGCGGTGAAGGCGCTGGTGGAAGGCAAAGCGGCGGCACCGGCGAAAGCCGTAGACCTGGGGCCTTCTGAAAAGGCCCTAAGCGCTGAGCTGAGCGTCGAGGTTCGGGGGGGAAAGATCCAGATCACCATGGAACCGCGCGGGCTGGTGGTGAGCTTGCGGGAAGCTGCGTTCTTCGCTTCGGGGGACGACGCGGTGAACCCCGGTACGTATGGGAGCATCGACAAGATCGCCTCCGCCATCCTGAAGATTCCAAACCCGGTCCGGCTGGAGGGCCATACGGATGCCGTGCCGATTCACAACTCGCGATTCCGCAGCAACTGGGAGCTGTCGGCGGCGCGGGGCATCGCCGTGTTGGAGTTGTTTGCCGAGCGCTTTACGGTGCCGCGCAACCGCATGGCGATCGTGGGCTATGCGGAAACTATGCCGACGGATACGAACGACACCGATGACGGGCGGGCGCACAACCGGCGCGTGGACGTAGTGATCCTGAACCAGCGCGGGATGGCACCGGAGCCAAAAGGAAGGTGATGGTTGTGGGTGTTGGGTTGTGGGTGCCCTCGCTATCCGCCACAGGGCGGCATCGCAGACGGCCTCACCCAACACCCAACACCTAACACCGAACACCCAGCACACCCTCTACCTTGGCGTAATTCTCGGCCAAGCGATCTCTACTCCCTGCTGCTCGATGGATGCCTGGAAGTCTCTTAAGAGGGCTGGGGTGTTGCGAATGGCCCTGGGGGTATTGCGGGTGCGGACGGCGTGGGCCGCTGCCAGGCCCGCCGATTCGCCGATATTCCACTCCACGGGGTGCAGCCGGTAACATCCGTTAGTGATGTGGGTGACCCCCAGGTTCTTGCAGCCCGCCAGGAGGTTGTCGACGCGCTTGGGAATCAGTGAGCCGAGGGGGATCTGGAAGGGCAGGCTGCTGACGTCGATGTAGTTGTCACCCCCCGAACTGGGGTGCAGATCGATGCGGTAGCTCCCCACCCCGACGCTATCCGGAAAGGTCTCCGCCGACACTTCGGCGCGGCTCTTGCCGGTAACGCTCATGCGGGCGTCGGTGCCGACGTGCTGTTCGAGCACGGTAAATTCGGCACGGATGCGGCGGGATTCCCTCACATAGGGATACATGGCGAGGCCGTCGGCAGTGCCCACCAGGTCGCGGCGCAGGCGCAATCCGGGCCATCCCTGGCCGCCATCCGGCCGCGGCGCCTCGGTTTGCATCCAGTAGAGCAGGGCGAGGCTGAGTTGCTTGCCACGCTTGAGGTGGCGCGCGGCTTCGTCTTCACTGACCTCGAAGAGGTTGCCTAGCCAATAGTCGTTATGCGGCCAGTTCACCAGGGTGATGTCGGACGGGTAGGCCCCGGGGGCGAAGTTCTCCTTGTGGGCAATCCGGCGGTAAAGGAACAGGTTGAGCATGCGGGCTGGCCGGTGCTTCAGGCTGGGGTCGAAGAAGACCGGACGTTCCTTAAGGCTGGCGGGGTCGCTCATGCTCCAGGAGAGCAGCTTGCCGGGCCAGGGGGGCCGCATGGCGGGCACGTAGTCGCGCCAGAAGGCGTATTCTTCTGGCTTATCGATGGTGTGATCCTCGCCGGCGAGCCAGTCGACCGCGAAGCAGCAGGTAAAGGCCTGCATGTTGGCGGGCTGCGCGGTTTCGGGGGCGTGGGGTTCGCCGGTCTGGCCGCGCGATTCGGCCCCAGTGACGTACTCGACGCGCGCCAGCGGGAGCAGATCCCCCATCTCCGTGGCGTCGATGAAGTAGGGCGCGTGGACGGTGAGGGTGCGGCCATCCTCGAAATCCTTGAGGGAGACGGACCGGATGCGGTTGCCTTCCACATCCGCGGCGACAGCCTTGTGGCGGCGCAGCACGACGACACGCCCGCCGCTCACATAGGGCGCCAGCATGTCTTCGAGCACGGCGAGGGAGACGCGCGGTTCGTGAGTGAGGCGGGAGACGGAGCCGTCGCCGGGGTTGAGACGCGCCCGGGCGCGGGCGGCTTCGGTCAGCGGGTAGTTACGACGGTAGTAGTCCTCGACGGCGTTGCGGTAAGCGCGATAGCTGCGGGTGCCGCCGAAGGCCTCGATCCACGGGTGCTCGTCGGGCGGGACGGCCTGGGAGGTCAACTGCCCTCCGATCCAGAGGGTCTCTTCGCTGAGGACGACGCGCATGCCGTTGCGCGCGGCGGCCAGCGCGGCGGCGCACCCCCCGGTACCTCCACCGATTACGGCCACGTCGCACCGGATCTCATTTCCCTTTGCCCAGGCAGGGGTGAGCATCAGCGCTCCAGCCAGGAATTCCCTTCTCCGCATGGCCCCAAACTATCACACGGCACTCGCGCGCAGCAGGATACCGTGTGGAGCGGGCGCGTTATGATGGCTATCAGGATGGCGCTGATCGCCGTTTCAGGACAGGCCGGGTGCCGCTTCGAAGAGGTGGCGCGTTTGGCCTCGCAGCGGCTGGGGTTCGAACTGGTGACGCAGTCCCGCATGGAAGGACTGGTGGTCGCGGAATTCGGCCTCGAGACGGCGATTCCCGAGAGCGCCTGGGCGGACGTGACCGCCTCAATTCTGGCGCGCTTGGCAACCGAACATCACCTGGTCTACTGTGCCGAAGGCGCGGAGCAGATCTATTCCCACTTTCACGGCATGCTGCGGGTGCGGGTGGTGGCGCCCGAGCCGGTGCGGGTGGGCCAACTCATGGTGGAGCGGCGGCTGGAGCGTCCCGCGGCGCGCAGGCTGCTGCGGGACATCGAAGCCGCCGAGCGCGACTCTCGCAAGAGCCGCTACGGCCTGGCCACGGTGCCGCCGCACTTGTTCGACTTAACTCTGAACGCCGAAGCGCTGGAACCCGAGCAAATGTTGGACCTGGTGACACGGGCGGCGGAAACCATGCGCCTGAAGGAACGCGGGCTGCTCTCCGCTGTGGTGGAGGCTCAACTCCAGTTCCAGATGCGGTTGCGCCTGGCGAGCCACGGGATAGTGCCGCCCGGCCGGGCGCGCCTTCTACACAAGCCCTTCGCCCACCACAGTGAGGAGATCTTCGCCCGCCTGCTGGATTTTTACCGCATCCCTTGGGAGTACGAACCCCGCACCTTCCCGGTCCGGTGGGACAAGGATGGAAAAGTCGCGGAATCGTTCACCCCGGATTTTTATCTTCCGGAGTTCGACCAGTACATCGAGCTGACCACTATGAAACAGTCGCTAGTAACCAGAAAGAACCGCAAGGTCCGGCTGCTGAGGCAGCTATATCCGAACTTGAACGTTCAGGTTTATTACCAGAAAGACGTGGAAAACCTGATCTTTAAGTATGGCCTTGGAGAGCGGCCGGTGAAGGCATGAGTAGGGTTGCGGAACCACCTATCGAGCGGGTGCTGTTCACAGAGGAGCAGATTGCGGCTCGCATTCGCGAAGTGGGGGCGGAGATATCCGCGCGGTACCGCGGGAAGACCTTGAAGTTGATCGCGGTTCTGAAGGGGTCGGTGTTCTTCCTGACGGCGCTGTCGCGGGAGATTGAGGTGCCGCTGAAGATCGATTTCCTGGGTATCTCGAGTTTTTCGAACCGTTCCGGCTCGCCTGGGGTGGTGCGGATCGCGAAAGACCTCGACGAGAGCATCGAGGGTGAGGACGTGCTGCTGGTGGAGGATATTGTGGATACCGGCTTCACCCTGCGCTACATGCTGCGGACGCTGGCCAGCCGCGGGCCCAACTCGCTCGCGGTTTGCACCTTCCTCGATCGCAACTCGCGCCGCATCGCGCAGGTTCCGGTGGATTTCCGCTGCTTCGAGATCCCGGACCGCTTCGTAGTGGGCTTCGGCCTGGACTCTAACCAGCTCTATCGCAACCTGGGTTATGTGGCGGTAATGAAGACCGAGCGCAGTACGTGAGTAGCCGCACCCACCACGTCGGATTAGGGGTATCCTCTACCTGGAAGGCCATGACATGCTGGCCCAACCGTTTTCGGAGAGAGAAGTGCAAAGGGTTTTGGCAAACGCGTGCGCAAGAGCGGCGTACGGTTCTTAAGGCTCTATGAAAATCGCACAGGTCTTTCCGGCGTGGTATGGAATTCTGCAAGGGCGAAAGCCGTTCCTATCAGTTGAGGTGACCAGGGAGTGCCCGCTGCGATGTCCGGGATGTTATGCCTACAGCCAGAACCACGTCGACGGAGCCGGCGGACTGCGGGATATTCCCGATCTCACCGGAGATGCCCTGGTGGAAGGGATTTTAGAACTGACGCGCAGGCTGCGGCCTCTCCACCTGAGCCTGGTAGGCGGGGAACCATTGGTCCGGTATCGGGAACTGAGCACCCTGCTGCCGCTGCTGTCCGGTGTCGAAGTGCAGTTGGTGACCAGCGCGGTGCGTCCGATTCCGCTGGAGTGGGCGGGGTACGAGCATCTGCACATTTCGGTGTCGGTGGACGGACTGCCGCCGGAACATGACCGGCGCCGCGCACCCGCGACGTACGAGCGGGTGCTCAGTAACATCGCCGGGCACAGCGTAATCATCCATTGCACGGTGACGAAGCAGATGCTCAAGCGCCCCGGATATCTGCGGGAGTTCGCGTCTTTCTGGTCCGCCCGCCCGGAGGTGCGGAGAATCTGGCTGAGCCTGTTCACGCCGCAGGAAGACCAGACATCCGAAGAGCGGCTTACCGGGGAGGACCGGACGTACGCCATCCGCGAAATCAAGGCCGTGGCTGCGGAGTTCCCGAAGGTCTACATGCCGGGGCTGGTGCTCGAAGGATACGTGGAGCCGCCGCGGAACCCGGCGGAGTGCATCTTCGCGCAGGTCACCACCTGCATTTCGGCGGATTTGAAAACGGTGATCCGGCCGTGTGAGTTCGGGGGCAGGCCGGTATGCGCGGAGTGCGGCTGCCTTGCCTCGGCCGGCATCGCTGCGATCGGCAGATACCGGATTGCGGGGTTGGTGCGAGTCGGCGACATCTTTAATGTATCGAAGAGGATCGGCGGAATCACCGGTTCCTGTGACGGGCGATCACACGGGTGCTGAAACGGGCCGGTGTGCCTCCTGCCGGCGAGACTAGGCCCGCCTGGCGTTCATCCACGCGACAACGCATCCCGGCAGCAACCAGGCAGCTAAAACGCACCACGCACCGCGCGCCCGGAATACACCGCGAGGCGCCGCAGACATGCCCAAGCCGGTGAACGGCCCGGAGAGAGTCTGCGACGCCGGCGCGATGATGCGGGCCCCTGATTCCCGCATGCGAGACAACAAGTCAATTCCGGAGTTATCTGCGGCTGTCAGAGCCGAGAGGTCAATCACTAATTCTTTGTTCTGAATGACGGAACTGGCCGTGGTCCAGGCGTGCCGCAATTCATCCACCCACGGTTGCTTGAGTTGCCCCAACAGCACAAACCGGAACGTGCCGCTGGCGTCGTGCTGGTAGACAACCAGTCCTTCGGGATTTAGCGGACGGCGATGAACCACCGAGGCATAATAGGCAACTGATGGGCCATAGCAAGAGCCGCGGCCGGCACCGGTGCACAGCGTTTCCACAGCGCGCGCCCATAACAGATGTGCCGCCGTACGCCGGACTGCCGATGGCAAATGCCGATTCGGCAGCGGAAGTGCGGGCAACGCCTATAATATATCCATGTCTCAAGCCACCGATGCGTTCGTACAGCAGAACCAGGACCGGTTCCTGGAAGAGCTGAAAACCTTCCTGCGCATTCCCAGCATCAGCACGCTTCCCGAACACGCCGGCGATATCCAACGCGCCGCCGAATTCGTAGCCGACAGCCTGCGGGGCATTGGGATGGAAAACGTGGAGATCATCCCCACGGCGAAGCACCCGCTGGTGTACGCCGACTGGCTGCATGCTCCGGGCAAACCAACCGTGCTGTGCTACGGGCATTACGACGTGCAGCCGGCCGATCCCATCGAACTGTGGGAGACTCCGCCCTTCGAGCCGACCCTGCGGGACGGCAATCTCTACGGCCGCGGCACCGCCGACGACAAGGGCCAGATGTACATGCACATCAAGGCCCTGGAGGCACTCCGTGCGGTGAACGGCACCTTCCCGCTGAACGTCAAATTCCTGGTCGAGGGCGAAGAAGAAGTGGGCGGCGCCTCCATTGCCAAGTATGTGGCCGCCAACGGGAAGAAGCTTAAAGCGGACGTGGCTCTGGTTTCGGATACGTCCATGTACGGACCCGGCATCCCGACCCTGTGCACCGGGCTGCGCGGCCTGATCTACATGGAAATCGAGGCCTCCGGGCCGGCGCGGGACCTGCACTCGGGGCTCTACGGCGGCGCTGCGCCAAACCCAATTTTCGGGCTGATCGAACTGCTCGCCAAGGCCAAGGACGCGAGCGGAGTGCTCCGCATTCCGGGCATCTACGACGCGGTGGAACCGCCGGCGCCGGCCGAAAAGCAGAGCTGGCAGCAGTTGCCGTTCAGCGAGAAGGAGTTCCTGGAGAAAGAGGTCGGTGCGGCGGAACTGACGGGCGAGCCGGGGTACTCGGTCCTGGAGCGTGTCTGGGCGCGGCCGACTCTCGAGGTCCACGGCATCGCGGGCGGATTCACTGCCGCCGGGGCCAAGACGGTGATCCCGGCCAAGGCAGTGGCGAAGGTAAGCCTGCGTCTGGTACCGCGCCAGGATCCCGAAACCCTGATCGCCGCGGTGAGGCGCTTCGTCGAAGAGAACACCCCTAAAGGACTCCGGATGGAGGTGCGGGTTTTGAGTGCTTCGCCGGGCCTGGTGGTAAATCCGGATCATCCCGCGATTTCGGTGGCGGCCAAGGCGTTCTCGGATGTGTTCGGGAAGCCGACGGTGTTCATCCGCTCGGGCGGGTCGGTGCCGATTGTAGGCGACTTCGCCCAGCACCTGGGGATCCCGACAGTGATGATGGGGTTCGGGCTGCCGGACGACGGCCTGCATTCCCCCAACGAGAAGTACAACCTGGGGAACTACTACAAGGGCATCATGACGATCGCCCACTTCTTCGAGCAGTACGGCAAATAACCACTGGCGCGCGGCGGAGGGCGGCTCAGACCACCAGGCTCTCCGCCACCCGCGCGGCGAGTTGCTCGAAGGTGAGGATCTCGTAGAGCGACGGGTCCGACATGATGCGGGCCACCAGGGCCGCGTGCATGGCGTGTCCGGCGCGCTCCGCGATGACATGCCCCAGAATGGGGCGGCCCAGCAGGGCGAGGTCACCGATGAGGTCCAGCGCTTTGTGGCGGCAGCACTCGTCGGGAAAGCGCAGCCCGCCCTCGTTGCGGACGCCGTCCCGGGTGAAGCAGACGGCATTGTCGAGGGAGGCACCGCGGATCAACCCCATATTCTGCATCTGGCTGAGCTCGTACTCGAAACCGAAGGTGCGGGCGGGAGCGATCTCGACGGCGTAGCGCTCCGGGGTGAGCTCCATTTCGAGCGACTGCCGGCCCACCAGGGGGTGCTGGAAATCCACATCGCAGGTGAGGCGGAAACTGTCGGCCGGGACGATGGAAATGCGCTTCCCTTTGTCCTCCACGGTGACCGCCCGGCACACCCGCAGGTAGCGCCGCTTGCGCCGTTGCTGGCGAACGCCCGCCTCCCGGAGCAGTTCCACGAAAGGCAGGCCGCTGCCATCGAGAATCGGTACTTCCAGGTTGTCGATCTCCACCCGGGCGTTGTCAATCCCCATGCTATGGAAAACGCTGAGCAGATGCTCGGTGGTAGAGATGAGGACGCCTTGGCGCATCAGGCTGGTGGCGTAGCTGACACGTGCCACATGGCGCCAACTGGCTGGAATTTCAAAGTTTTCCAGGTCTGTCCGGACGAAGACGATGCCCGACGAAGCGGGGGCCGGCAGAATGCGTATGGATACCGGCACTCCGCTATGAAGTCCGACGCCGCTGGCTTCCACAGGGCGCTGGACGGTAGTCTCGAATCGCATTCTTCAATCAGAATTGCTGCAATCTGTAGTCCATCGCCAAGTTGCTGATACTATGGCGGATGCAAACTTCGCAGTGTGGCTGAACAGCCACACCACCCGCCTCTATGTAGCGAATTTACCCCAAGGTAGTATCATGGGCCAGTGGCCCGTCCCAAACTCTTCCTGATCGATTCGTTCGGCTTCATCTTCCGTGCCTACCATGCGCGGGCGCGTTCGGGCGCGCCTCCGATGCGCACCTCGGGCGGCTTCTCCACCGAAGCCATCTATATTTTCAACAACATGCTGCGGAAGCTGGGGAAGGAGCACCGTCCCGAGTACGTAGCCGCCGTGTTTGAGAGCGGAGCGCCGGTGCGCCGCATGGAGGAGTTCGCCGACTACAAGGCCAACCGCACCGAGATGCCGCCCGACTTGGGAGACCAGATCCCGCAGATCCGCCGCATTCTCGAAGCCATGCGGATCCCAATCCTGGAGTACCCGGGTTTCGAGGCGGACGACGTGATCGGGACCATCGCCAAGCGCGCCGAGGCTGACGGGATGGACGTGGTGATCGTGTCGAGCGATAAGGACATGCTGCAACTCGTCAATGACCACGTCTACATGCTCGACCCGGCCAAGGACGACCTATTCTACGACGCAGACAAGGTAAAGGCATTCATGGGGGTGCCCCCCGGGGCGGTGCCCGACCTGCTGGCGCTCAAGGGGGACGCCATCGACAATATTCCCGGGGCGCCGGGCATCGGGGAAAAGGGCGCGCGGGACTTGATTGAGCGCTTCGGATCGGTGGAAAACGCCATAGCACGTGCCGCCGAGGTGGAGCGCCGCACTTACCGGGAGAGCCTGACCAACCACGCGGACCGTATCCGCATGAGCAAGAGTCTGGCGTTGCTCGATTGCGACATCCCCATTGAGTTTTCGACTGAAAGCGTTCGAGCGCAGGAGCCGGAGCTGGATGCTTTGCGGGGCGTCTACAAAGAACTGGAGTTCCACAGCCTGCTGAAAGAGTTGGGCCCGGCCGAAGACACGCGCCCGCGCGATTACCAGGCGCTCGAGACCGCGGAGGCTTTGGCGGAATGGCTCGGCACAGTGCCGGCCGGGGCGCCGGTGGCGCTGGCGATTTCGATTTCGGGGGATGGCGAGTTCCCCATGGACAGCATTGGCCTCGCGTGGAAAGCGGGAGAGGCGCGCGCCGTACCCCAGCACCTGATCGAGCGGCTGACACCACTGCTGGAGGACGCCGCCCGGCCGAAAGTCGTGTGCGATGCCAAAACCGCCTTGACCTCCCTGGGGAAGCTGGGAATCGCGGGCGCGGGGTTCACCGAAGACGTGATGCTCTACGCCTTTCTGCTGGATGCGGACTCCTCCGGCTGCGCGCTTGCGGACCAGGTGCAGCGCCGGTTCGACCGCAAGCTGGGCGAAGGTGTGGAGGCCCGGGCCGATGCCACCCTGGAGCTGTGGCAGCAGTTGAGTCCGGCTATCGACAAGCGCAATCTGCGTTCGCTATACGCTGATATCGAATTGCCCCTGACGGGCGTGCTGGCCCGCATGGAGCAGACCGGCATCCGCATCGATCCGGTTGAACTGCGCCGCCTCTCCGCCCTGATGGAGAGCGATATCGCGCGGCTCACCGCCGAGATCCACGCGCAGGCGGGCAAGACATTCAACATCGCCTCCCCGCAACAGTTGGGGCGGGTGCTGTTTGAAGACCTGAAGCTGCCCGCGCCGGTGAAGTACGGGAAGGGCAAGGTGATCTCCACCGCCGCCGACGTGTTGGAGGAACTGGCCGCCGATTACCCGATTGTCCGGAACGTGCTGGAGTACCGCGGGCTCTGCAAGCTGAAGGGCACCTACGTGGATGCGCTGCCGGCGCTGATCGACCCGCGCGACGGGCGCCTGCACACCAGCTTCAACCAGACCGGGGCGGCTACGGGGCGCCTCTCTTCGTCGAACCCGAACCTGCAGAATATTCCCATCCGCACGGAACTGGGCCGCGAGATTCGCGCCGCCTTCGTGCCACGCGAGGGATGGACCCTGATTGTTGCGGACTACTCCCAAATCGAGCTGCGGCTGCTGGCACACATGTCGCGCGATCCGGTCCTGATGGACGCCTTCCGGCGCGGCGAGGATATCCACACCCGCACCGCCGCGGAGGTGATGGGGATTCCGCCCCTCATGGTGACACCCGACGCCCGGCGCGCGGCCAAGGCAGTGAACTTCGGAATTGTCTACGGCATCAGCCCGTTCGGCCTGGCGGCGCAATTGGGCATCTCCAGGGGCGAGGCCGAGACGTACATCCGGGCCTATTTCGAGCGCTACGCGGGGGTGCGGAGGTTCATCGACGCGACCATCGCGGAGGTGCGAAAGACGGGTACGACCCGCACGCTATTCGGGCGCGAGAGGCCCATCCCCGATATCAATTCCCGCAACCCTAATGCCCGCGGTTTCGCAGAGCGCACGGCCGTGAACTCGCCGCTCCAGGGCACGGCGGCGGATCTGATCAAGCTCGCAATGGTGCGGATCGCGCGCAAGCTCGAAGGCTACCAGGCGGCGCTGCTACTCCAGGTGCACGATGAGCTGGTGCTAGAGGCCCCGCCCGACGAGGTCCGCACGGTCTCTGCAATGGTGAAGAGTGAAATGGAAGGCGTCGGGGAACTGGCAGTGCCGCTGGTGGTGGACGTTGGGTCGGGCGTGAACTGGCGAGACGCGAAATAGCGCTACCTATCTCGGATTGCCGCCAACGAAACGGAAAACGGCTTTTCCGTAAATTACCGACGGTGCGAATCTATGCAGCAGGTGTAATCTCAATTTCTTTGGCGAGGCTGGTCGGTCCAGGAACCGCTTCGCCGAACTCTCTTAGCGTTCGAATATGTCCCTCGATCGCCTCCCGGATATTTCGCTCGGTCTCCTCAATGTTCGCACCTGTGGTGATGCAACCAGGAAGATCCGGGACGTAGGCCGCACAGTTCCCCTCGCCCTGCTCAAAGATGACCGCGTACTTCTGCCTCATTTCCTGACCTCCAGCCCCGCAGCTTTCAGAATCGATTTCACCGTCCCCCCGGGCACATCGTCGCCGGGATGTCCCGGAATGGTTACCACATTCGGCTTGGAGGCGTGCTTGTAAAGCTGTGGCTTCCGGTGGTGCGTACATGCCGCCAGCCGTCGCTCTCGATCAAGCGCGTGAGATCTCGAACCTTCACTTGACTTACATTGTATGGTGTTAAGGGTCGCCCCGCCACGTCGACGGGCCATCCGAATCCAGTTCGATAGAGCATCTGACGCTCACGACGGTGCGCTACGGCTTGCTCACCCGTGTGTGGTCGGCGCCTGGCTCCTTGGCTTTTGGCTGCTCCTGCTCTTTGTTGGCGCGCCCGGAATTGTAAGCCGCTGCGCAATCCACCTGATGCGTTTCGAGCTCGGATTTGGTGTTGAAGAGCCGTCCGCACAGATCGCATCTGAATTCATTGGTGCCGGGACCGGCTGGTACTGGCATGATTCCCCTCCAGGGAGAATCAGGGCAATCGGGAGACCAATGTGAGCGCAGCACAGCGGCGGCGCAGGTGGTCCAGCGCGGTCTGGGCGGCGAAGGAACGAATGCGTGGGCGGTCTCCCAGGAACACCCGGTGGTGCACCTGACAGCCGGTGGGATCGGCCACAGCCATGTAGACCGTACCGATGGGGACCTTTTCGCCGCCGTCGCCCGGTCCGGCCGAGCCCGTGATGGCCACTGCGTATGTGGAACCCGCGCGGCGGCGCGCACCGAGCGCCATGGCTTCGGCGGTTTCGGCACTGACGGCCCCGAACTGCTCAAGAGTCTGCGGGCTCACCCCCAGCCACTCCGTTTTCATGCGCTTGTCGTACGTCACGAGGCCGCCGAGGAAGTACTCGGAACTGCCCGGCACGGAGGTGATGCGCTCCGAGAGCAGCCCTCCGGTGCAGCTTTCGGCCACCGCGAGCGTAGCGTGCTGCTTGCGCAGCATCTCCCCGACCACGGCTTCAAGGGTGTCGCCATTGCGCGAGTAGATGCGATCCCCGAGCAGCAGATCGACCGGTCCGGCGACTTCGGCCAGCAGGGCCGCGGCTTCGGCCTCGGTGGCGCATCGCGCGCGGAAGTGGATCTGGATGTCGCCGGCGGCGGCCAGCACCGTGGTAACGGGATTCGTGTACTTGAGATAGACCGGGGAGATGAGCTGGTCGAGGTCCGATTCCGCCATGCCCGCCACGCGCAGCACGAGCGTCTGGATGCACTGCTTCGGCACGCGGCGCACCAGGCGCGGCAGACACTGACGCGTGAACATGGCCTTCAGCTCATGGGGCGGGCCGGGGAGCAGCAGCACCGAAGCGCCGTCGCTGTCGATCCACTGTCCGGGAGCCGTGCCACGATCGTTGGGCAGGATTTCGGCGCCTTCGATGATGAAGGCCTGGCGGCGGTTGACCTCCGCCAGCTTGCGTCCGGCCCTCGCGAAGCGTTGTTCGAGGGCATCCGCAATCTCGGGATGGAAAACGAGCTTGCGGCCGAGCGCCTGCGCCACGGCCTCTCGGGTGACGTCGTCCTCGGTGGGGCCAAGTCCGCCCGAAAGGATCACGATCGGGGAACGGCGCGCGGCGCGCAGCACCGCATCGGCCAGGCGGTCGCGGTCGTCACCGACCACGCACTTGGTGGTGACCTCAACGCCTATGGCATTCAACTGATCGGTAAGAAACAGCGAGTCGGTATCGAGCCGCTGGGAACCGAGCAACTCCGAGCCTACAGCTATAATTTCAGCGTTCACGGTGGAAGATATTAAAAGGCGCTTCGGCCCTTGATCCCTACGTCCACGCGGTAGAGCGCGTTGGTTGTGGCCACTACCATGGACTGCGACGGCGTGAAGGCCAGCCCCACGATGCCGGGTCCGGAGAGGAAGAGTTCCGCCTCGCGCTCCTGGGTGATCCGAACCACGCCCTTGCGCCCGCCGAGCGATGCCGCCACATAAAGGTTGCCCTCTTCGTCGAAGGCCAGCCCCTGCGGGCGGCCGAGGCCCCGGTAGAACGTCTCCACTTCGCCCGCGCTGGAGATGCGGTACACCGAATCGAAGCTCGACGTGGTGGGGCCGGAAACGTAGAGGTAGCCATCCGGCCCGAAGGCCAGGTGATAAGCCGCGATCGACGGCTCAAGGGTAGCGAAGACGAAGATCTGTTTGTTGCGCGCGATTTTGAAGATGGTGCCGGTGCCGCTCGCGCCGCGGTCCCCGACGTAGAGGTTCTCCTCTTCATCGAAGGCCATGCCTGTGGCGATCCCCATGCCTTCGACGTAGATCTGCATGTTGCCGGTGGGAGAGATCTGGTAGACGTGGCCCTCGAAGCGGCTGGAGACGTAGAGCGTGCCCTGGCGGTCGAAGACCAGACCCGTGGCGTTCATCATGTCGTTGATGAACGGCTTCACATTATAGTGCAGGTCGATTTTATAGACCGCCACCGGGACCTTCTGGCCGCGCGATCCGCTGAACGTGCTGTAGATGTTGCCGAACGAATCGACAGCCGGGTTGGCCACGGGATGCAGGCTATCGGCAATGGGGATGCCGATTTCGCAGGTCCACGCTTCGCTGGTCTGGGTACCGTTCCCCACGACGAGTTCACCGGCCGACGCGCCCTCCGGCACCCGCACGATGCAATACGTGTCCGAGCCGATCACCACCGGCGCGTCAACCTCTCCAATGGTCACCCGCGGGCGGTCGGACGCCTTTACGAATCCTCTTCCCCGCACCAGCAACTCGCCCCCGGCGATGGCCGCCGAAGGCGTGACCTGCACGATTTGGGGCCGTCCATCCGAAGTTTTCCGAAGCGCCATATGATTAATACAGATTGAAACATCCCGCCAGAAATAACACAAGTGCGCCATAAACGCCCGCCGCGGCGTCATCGGCGACGATCCCTACTCCTCCATGCAGATTTTCGAGCTGCCGGACAGGCGGGGGTTTCCAAATGTCGAACAGGCGGAAAAGCACGAAAGCGAAGAGGTAGGAGCGCCAGTTCAGGGTGGCGGCGCCGGCCAGGGTGATCCATTGCCCGACCACCTCGTCGATAACGACAATGCCCGGGTCCTCCATCTTCTTGATGCGCTCGGTTGCGCCGGCCGACCAGATAGCCGGCACGAGCGCCGCCACCGCCAGCAGGCCGAACCACGCGGGCCGCCACCCGGCATACTCGGCGAGCAGCCACGCAATTCCTACTGCGGCCGCGGAGCCCACCGAACCAGGGGCAGCCGGGGAGTAGCCGCAGCCGAACCAGGTGGCGAACGCCAGCGCCAGTCTATTCTTCATCATCCTCCGCTTTCACGTCCGGCGAAGGCGCCAGGGGCGTGGAAATTACGTACTTCCCCGAGGCCCAGTTTCCCAGGTCGATCACGCGGCACCGCTCGCTGCAGAAAGGAAATTCGGGGTCGGAGCGCTTAACGGGCTTCTTGCAGATAGGGCACTTCATAAAACGGCAGATGGGGGATGGGAGGTGGGCGATGGGGTGATTGTGATCAGCCCCGGTGCCGGCGAGGCACAACTCGCTCCCTCGCCGAAAAACCCCTTCTCCGCATCGGGCATTTCGAGCAGCGTACCTACCACGTCGTAATCGTGCGCTTCGGTGACCCGCAGGAGCCGGATCTGACCGGGCTCGGGCGCGTCGCCTTCCACGTCGTTGATCAGGGTTACGCCGTCGATCTCGGGCGCCTGCGTGGCGCTGCGGGCCTGCCAGAGCAGGTCGGTTTCGGGCGAAAGCCCTTCCACCAGCACCGGGACAGTCTGGCCTACAAGGCCGCGGCTGCGTGCCCTGGAGATCTTGCGCTGGATCGCCATCAAGCGCTGCTTGCGGTTGTGAATCGTGCGGCCGTCGACTTTGCCGTCCAGGCGCCAGCTTGCACTGGTGTCTTCGTCGGAGTAGGTGAAGACCCCCATCCGATCGAATTGAGCCGCTTGTACGAAACCGCACAACTCCTCGAAATCCGCCTTCGTTTCGCCTGGGAAGCCCACGATAAAGCTGGTCCGGATGGCCACTCCCGGGATGGTCCGGCGAATGCGCTCGATCAGCTTCAGGAAGATATCGCCCGAGGCGCCGCGCTTCATGCGCTTGAGCACGGCGGCGCTCGCATGCTGGAGCGGCATGTCGATGTATTTGACCAGCGAGGGATGCTCGGCAATGGTATCGAGCAGCCGCTGGGTCACTTTGTTCGGATAAGCGTAGAGGAAGCGCACCCACTTCTCGCGCGGCGTTTCGATCGCTGCCAGGCGGGCGAGCAGAGCAGCCAAGCCGTCCTTCAGGCCGAGATCTTCGCCATAGCAGGTAGTGTCCTGCCCGATGAGATCGATCTCCCGCACGCCCTGGCTGAACAGGCGCGTGGCCTCCGCCACCACGGATTCGAAACGCCGGCTGCGGAACGCGCCGCGGTATTGCGGGATCACGCAGAAGGTACAGGGATGGTCGCAGCCTTCCGCGATCTTGATGTAGGCGTAGTGGCGGGGGGTGGCCAGCACCCGCGGGGTCATGTCGTGGTACAGGTACGGCTCGGACGCTGGGGCTCCGGCTTCGTCCGCCCAGCCCTCCACGAGCCCGACGATGCGATCGAGTTCGTTGGTCCCCACCAACGCGTCCACTTCGGGCAGGTCCGTGCGGATGTCGTCGCGATAACGTTCCACCAGGCATCCGGCCACGATCAGCTTTTTCGCGCGGCCGATTTTCTTGTACTCGGCCATTTCGAGAATCGTGTCGATGGATTCCTTCTTGGCGGGATCGATGAAGCTGCAGGTATTGACGACCAGAACCTCGGCCTGATCGGGATGCGGAGTCAACTCGTGTCCGCGAGAGACCAGTTGGCCCATCATGACTTCGCTGTCCACAAGGTTTTTGGGGCAGCCCAGACTTACAAAACCGACTTTCAAAATGTGTGTACCAGTATGAAAAGAAAGGTGCTCTCTATAGGATAACATGCCCTCCGCGTTATGCGCCGCGGGAGGCGGCACCGATGGCTTTGAGGTAGCGCTCCGTCGAGTGTCCCAACACATCCTTGGCACCGGCCATGATGTTGAATCCGAACCAGCCTCCGTAGATCTGTTCGAACGGGAACGGCTCGACCGCGGATACGATACGCCGTACTGCGGCAGGCGCCATGGGGATAAAGTTCGGATAGCTGTACATGAAGCTGACGTGGCGGCGGTCGCGCGCCACCATGATGGTGTCGCCGGAGAGCAGCGCACCGCCGCCACCGGCGCCAGCACCCCAGTGCAGGACGCTGCTGCCATCGAAGTGCCCGCCGCAGCGGACCAGGGTGAGGCCGGGCGCGATGGCGTGGGAATCGCCGCTCCAGTAAACGAGCGCGGGATCGTGGTGCATCACCCAGCGACGGTCGTCGGCGTGAAGGTAGATCGGCACGCCGCCGAAAGCACGGCTCCATTCCACCATGGAAGCGTAGAAATGCGGGTGGCTGATGGCGATGGCCGCCAATCCGCCGCGCTCCTGCACGGCGCTGACCGTGGCGCTATCCACCAGGCTGATGCAATCCCAGAGGACGTTGCCCGCGGGCGATTGCACCAGCAGCGCGCGCTGCCCGATGGCGAAGGACGGCTCCGTCCCGATGCCCGTCAGCCCAGGACCTTCGGCGCGTACGGCGTTCGAGTAATCGTGCCGCAGCTCCCCCATGGTGGTCCATTGCTGGCCTTCCGGGTGGACATACTGCCGCTCGTCCAGGCAGATGCCGCACTCGTCAGGCGGGGTTTCGCTGTCCCCGTACGCCACGCCGCACGCAATGCAGATATAGTTCGCCATCCCGCTGACCATATTATGGGGCGGGCGGGGGCAAAGGAGCGGTTACCGGAAGTACAGTACGTCCGGGCGGATCAGGAAGGTGGCCTCCGCGCAGGGGCCGCACTCCATACCGTAGCCCGGCCAGGCCTTGCGGACCAGTTCCGGGATCTTCACCGGGTCATCGGGTACGTGGTAAGCGGAGAGGGCCAGGCGGGGATGGTACTTCGCCAAGGTCCCGGCGGCACCTTGAAGCGCGCGCTGCTCGGCGCCCTCGATATCCATCTTGATGTAATCCACCTTGTCGAGACCCAGTTCGGCCACCAGCTTGTCGATCGTGGTAAGGGGCACCTTCACCCCCATCTGCCCGTTCTTCAAGTCCATCACGAAAGTATTGGCGGCAGTGTTCCCTGGATCCACCTTGAGGGTGAGGATATCGTCTTTGTCCCAGACGCCCTTGGGGACCAGGATGACGCGCCCGGAAGCGATCTCGTCCTTGAAGTTTCGGCGCAGCGATTCGACGTTCTCCGGGCCAGGCTCGATGGCCACCACGGTGCGGGCGCCGCGATCGAGCGCCAGCCGCGTGTAGACCCCGATATTGGCACCGCAGTCGAGAACCACGTCACCGCGCTGCACGTCCTGAGGGCCGGTGCCGTAAATGCGGCGTTTCTGCTCGGCGAGGTTGTAGGGCAACATCCAGTCGTCGCCGTCAGGGATCCACCAGCGGCCCATGGGGGTTTCCCACAGATGGAAGCCGGCGGGGTCCTTCTCGATCAGGCGGCTTGCCGCCAGGATCTCGTCCTTATAGCGGATCTGGAGCTTAATGTTGTCCTGGGCCGCTAAGGCGTTCGACATGGGACACTGCGGGGCGCGGCCAAGCGCCTTGATGGCGAACAGCCGGGCCGGGGTATAAGAGTACCCTGCCGCGATACCAGCGGCGAGGACCACGATGGAAGCGAGGAACTTCGAGGAACGCGACATGAGGCTATTGCTCCAGCTTACGCAAAACCAGCGCCGAATTCTTGCTGCCGAAGGCGATGCAGTTGACGACAGCGTACTCGACGTCGAGGGAGCGAGCCTCGCCGGGGATGTAATCGAGGTCGCACTCAGGGTCCGGGCAGTCCACGTTCATGGTGGGGTGGACGACGCCCTCGCGCATGCCGAGCAGGGTGGCAGCCACTCCCGCGGCTCCGCATGCGCCTTGCGGGTGGCCGATCAGGCTCTTCAGCGATGAGCCGGCGAGCTTGCGGGCGTGCCCGTCGAAGGCGAGCTTGACGGCGCGCGTCTCTATACGATCGTTCAATTCCGTGGAGGTGCCGTGGTATTGGATGTAGTCGATGGCGCTGGGCGGGACGCCGGCCTCTCCCATAGCCAGCCCCATGGCACGCGCCGGCTCTTCGCCGCACTCTTCCAGCCGCACGCGGTGATAGGCTTCGCAGGTTGAGCCGTAGCCGGCCACTTCGCCGTAAATATGGGCGCCGCGGGCGCGTGCCCGCTCCAGGCTCTCCATTACGAAGAACCAGGCGCCCTCAGCGATGACGAAGCCGTCGCGGTCCCGCGAGAAGGGGCGGGAGGCGCGCTGCGGCTCGGCGTTCCAGCTCGTGGTCATGATGCGCATGAGCATGAAGCCGCGAAGGATGAGCGGAGCAAGCGGCGCGTCAACGCCGCCGGCCACCACGGTATCGAGCACTCCGGCCTGTATGTTCCGGTACGCATACCCGATCGCGTCGGTGGAGGATGTGCACCCGGTAGAGACGATGTGGCTCAAGCCGCGGAAGCCGAACCGCATGGAAACTTCGCTGGCGAGTGTCCCGATGGTAGAGGTCGGGATGGTGTAAACACTGCACTGCTTCGTTTGGCCGCCGTAGTAGAGCCGGTACTGCTCCTCGGTGAACTCCTGGCTGCCGCCGCCGGAACCCACGATCACGCCCACCCCCCGGAGCGCATCGCGATCCATGGCGCTCCATTCGATACCCGCGTCGGCGAGTGCCTCCTGAGTGGCGCAGACCGCCAGGGGTGCCACGCGGGAGACGTGCGGGCGGTCCTTGGCGGTGACGTACTTCATTTCATCGAACCCCTCGACCTCACCGGCCACCTGGACGGCATACCCTTCGGGGTCGAAGCGGGTGATGCGGCGAACGCCGCTCACGCCGTTCCGGGTGGCCTGCCAAAAGGCCTCCCGTCCGATCCCATTGGGGCTGACAGCCCCGATTCCAGTGATTACCACACGGTGTGTCATGAGTTGATCTTTGATTTTAACCCCGCGGCAGGATAGTCTGAATGAGTGATGGCCGGCAGGCACGCCCACGACAGGATGGGGCTCCTTTCCGCGCTGGCCGGTTTCCAGGCCGGCATGGTCGGGGTGATCGCCATGCTGGCGCTCACGGGACTTGCCTCGGCCTGGTATCGCCGCACCTTCTGGTACGTGGCCAACTTGATGTCGTCCACGTTCTACGGAGACGATGCCATTCGCGCGGGTTTCTCCTGGAAGACCGTATCCGGCATCGCCCTGTACCTAATTCTCTACAGCGCGTTCGGGGCGTTGTTCGGGGCGCTCGCGCGAGACCGCTTCCCCCGCCTGCGCCTGGTGCTGGTTGGAATTCTGTGCGGCGTCGCCTGGTACTACCTGTGGTACGCCCTGCTGTGGAGATGGCTGAACCCGCTGATTCCGCTCTACACCCATGACCGGCCGATGCTCTGGGCGCACATGCTCTACGGAGGCATGCTGGGGCGGTACCCGCTTTACGTGCGACGGTTGCTGGAGACGCGGAGGGAACCCGCACTGCTGCCGGCTCCGGCCGCACCCGAACCCGAACGCGTCCCCGAAGACGCCCCGCCGCCGCTGCCGCCTAACGCCACGTGATCCCGACCAGGATCTCGGCCTGGTTCTGGTTGGACTGGATACTGAAGCCGCGCGAACCATAGAGGCTCACCGGCTTGTTCTTCCAGCGGGTATAGCGGAATTCAGGGGAGACGTGCAGGCGCCCGCGCCCGAATTCCACCCCGGCCCCCGCCACGGCGCCGTGGTTCGCGCCGTAATCGGGCTCGTAATGGTGCTCCCCGTAAGCGAGGCCGCGTACCCGCCCGAGATGAAGAGGCGCCCTGGGCGGTACTTGAGCAGCACCGGAAAATCCCACGCATCCACCTCCACGGCCAGCCGGAATGGGAGGGCGATCTCGACCGTAGCCCCCGCTACCCAGTGCTTCGATTCGGACGCGCCCCAGTAGGAATCGATATCATCGAGCAACTGCCCGCCGGCCTTCACTCCGGCGGAGAACTGCTGGGCCATGGCCGGCGCAGCGGTAAGGATGAAGCAGAGTATGATTGCCCTCACCAGACTAAGACCGGCGAGCGCACGATTCGACTACACCTATTCGTACCGCAGCACCTTCATGGGATCGAGCGGGCGACTACCGGGAAAGAATGCGAGCGATCTCCCGCTCGACATCGAGGGGCAGCTTCTGCGTTTGCGCAGCGGGAGTGCGAAGGTTGTAAGATGCGATGCGCCGGTTAACCTGGGCGGCGCCGCGGCGGAAGCGCTCGACAGCTTCGGGCTCACCCCCCGAGCGGGCGAGATCGGTGCGCAAGCGGTGCGATTCGGCCTCTATCTCCCGGGCATCCTCGATCCACGCCGGCGCGAAGCCATTATTGCGAAGCAGCCGGTGCGCCATGCGGAGCGATGGGTCCGTGAACGGCTCCTCGGCGAGGTCGAGCGGCGCCCCGGTGCCCTCCAGGTTTTGAAACTCCCCCTCGTCCATGGCCTCCCGAATCTTCCGTTCGGCGATGGTGCGCCAGACATCCATGCCTTCAGTTTGGCACGACTAGCTAAAGAAGACGCGTGCGGCGGTATCGCGCAGCAGCCAGTCCCGGTCGGCGGGTGTGAGGAAATCCAGCCGGTCGCGGATGAGCTCGATCGAGCCGCGGTAAGTATTGCCGTTCTGAAGCTGGTAGGGGCAGTCGCTGGCCCACATGAGGCGCCGCGGACCGTAGACGTCGTAGAGGCGCCTGATCATGGGGATGAGGTCGAGGTACGGGTACTGCGCCTTCCCCAAGGTATAGAACGCCGAGAGCTTCACGTGCACCCGGGGGTGCGCCGCAAGCCCGCAGAGCTGCTTCACGTCGGCTTCCCGGATCTCCCCGCCGGCGCCCACGCGGGCGAAGTGGTCGATCACCACAGTAGTTTCGGGGTGGCGGCGGCACATGCGGTCGAGCGCGGGCAGCGCCCCGGGGTCCATCAGGGGACACATCGCCAGGCCCTCGGCGGCGCCGCACTTCCACATGGCTGCCATACCCGGTCCGTCCAGCCACTCTGGTGTGCGGGGCCGGATGCGGAACCCCCGCACACCGGCTCGCTTCAGGCGGCGCATGGTGGCGGCGGGGTTGTCGTTCTCATCGATGACCGCCACCCCGGAGAACATCCCTGGGAAGCGCGCCATGCTGTCCAGCATGTAGGAGTTATTCACCCCGTAGAAGCTGATCTGAATAAGCACCACCCGTTCGACACCCGCCGGACGCGCCTGGGCCAGCAGTTCTTCGGGGGTGAAACTCGCGGGCTTCATGTGGTCCGGCGTGAAACCGGCGGCCAGGGGATAGCGCCTCCGGTCCGGCGTCCACACGTGGGAGTGGGCGTCGATCCAGCCGGGTCTGGCGGCACCGAGCGGCGCCGCCAGCATAGAACTCGTGAATGCCCGCCGCGACAGCATCAGCCGCTACTTCCGCGGCTTATAGGCGATGCAGTCGATCTCCACCTTCATGTTCGGGATCGCGAACTGGCACGCCACCGTCGTCCGGGCGGGTTTGGCCTCGCCGAAGAACTCGGCGTAGACCGCGTTCATGGCGGCGAAATCCTTACCATCCGCCAGGAACACGGAACACTTCACCACATCCTGCATGGTGGCGCCACAGCCCGCAAGAATGGTCTTGATGTTGTTCAGGGTCAGGCGCGTCTCGTGCGCGATGTCGCCCAGCGACATCTCATTCTTGACGGCGTCAATGGGCCCCTGCCCCGCGACGAAGATAAAACCACCGGCGCACACAGCCGGAGAGTAGGGTCCACGTGGCACGGGGACGCCCGGAGGGGTAATTCGCTCGATCATTCCTGCTGCTCCTTGAACTAGTGACCTTCTGATTCCAGGAATCTTTCCACTTCGATGGCCGCCATGCAACCCGCCGCTGAGGCCGTGATGGCCTGCCTGTAAATGCGATCCTGCACGTCGCCCGCGTGAAAAACGCCCGATACGCTGGTGCGGGCGCCGCCCATCGACACGATGTAGCCGTCCTCATCGGTTTCGATCTGGCCGCGGAACACCGCCGTGTTGGGGATATGGCCGATGGCCACGAACAGCCCGTCCACATCCTGCTTCCACGTGTCCCCGCTAACGACGTTGCGCAGTTTGACACCCGTGACCACGCCCTGCTCGACGTCGTACACGTCATCGATCACGGCGTTGGTGACGAGCTTGATCTTGGGGTTCGCGCGGGCGCGGTCCAGCATGATCTTCGAAGCACGGAAGACGTCGCGCCGGTGCACCACGGCAACTTCGCGCCCGAAACGCGTGAGGAAGTTGGCCTCTTCCATGGCGGAATCGCCGCCTCCCACCACCATGATCTTTTTATCGCGGTAGAAGAAACCGTCGCAGGTGGCGCAGGAACTCACGCCGTGCCCGATCAGCTTCTGCTCGGAGGGAAGCCCGAGCCAGCGTGCCGACGCGCCCGAGGCGATGATCAGCGTCCGTGCCTCCACGTGCTCGCCTTCGATGCTCAGGCGGAAGGGGCGCTGGGAGAGGTCGGCCTCGGTGACCGCGCCGTGCAAGTACTCGGCGCCGAAGTTCTGCGCCTGGCGCTTCATGTTCTCCACCAGGTCGGGGCCCTGGATTCCTTCGGGGAAACCGGGGAAGTTCTCCACCAGGGTGGTGAGCGAAAGCTGCCCCCCGCCCTCATGTCCCGTCACCACAAGAGGCTTCAGGTTGGCCCGTGCGGCGTAGATGGCGGCGGTGTTACCCGCGCAGCCGGAGCCCACAATCACTACATTGCGTATCGCCATGTGTACCGGTGAGATCGACTTTTCAATTTAGCATGGAGCGCCGCGCAGGGGGCGCATAATGGATTCTGCGGATGCGCGTGCCAAAGTGGCTGAACCGAAACGTAACGGGCCTGACCATCACCAGTTTCTGCGCCGATGTTGGCTATGAGATGGTTACCGCCGTGCTGCCGGGTTTCCTCAACACGATCGGGGTGGCCGCCGCGGCGCTCGGGTGGATCGAGGGCGCCGCCGACGCCCTGGCGAGCTTCGTCAAACTGGGTGCCGGCTGGTATTCCGACCGCATCGGCCACCGCAAGGGAATTGTGGCCTTCGGCTACTTCCTTTCGGGCACTGCTCTGGCGCTGTTCGCCCTGGCGGTCTCGTGGCCGCTGGTGCTGGCGGGACGGATGATAGCCTGGTTCGGCAAGGGCATCCGCGGGCCCTTGCGGGACGCCATGCTGGCGGAATCCGTGGACGCCGAGACGCGCGGCCGCGCCTTCGGGCTGCATCGCGCGGGCGACACAATGGGCGCGGTACTGGGGCCGCTCATCGGCGTGGCTCTGCTCGGAATGCTGCCTGCCCCCATGCCGGACGCGCCCTTCCGCGGGGTGTTCCTGTTCTCGCTGGTCCCGGGCATTGTGGCGGTCGCCTCCATCCTCATCCTTGTACGGGAAACGCGACGGCCGCCGGACCGTCACCTCCGGCTGTGGATCTCGGTGCGCAACCTCCCCAAGCCCTACCTGCGGTTCCTCACCGGGGTGGGCCTGTTCGGCGCGGGCGACTTCTCCCACACCCTGCTGGTGCTGGGTGCCGCGCAACTGCTGGAACCGCATCTGGGGATGGTTCGTGCGGCCCAGGCGGGGGCGCTGCTCTACGTGGTGCGCAACGGGCTATACGCCGCCGCATCCTTCCCCGTGGGGCTAGTGGCTGACCGTATGGACAAGCAAAGGCTGCTCGCGGCAGGATACGTCGCCGGGGCTTTAACCTCGTTCGCGGTAGCCGTGGTTTTTGCCTGGAACATCTCCGGGCCGGTGTGGCTGGCGTTGCTGTTTGGCGCGGCCGGGGTATATATCGCGATGGAGGATGCGCTCGAGGGAGCCATCCCGGCAGACCTGGTGCCGCTCGAATCGCGCGGTACCGCCTACGGGCTGATGGGTTCGGTGAACGGCGTCGGCGATCTGGTGGCGAGCGTCCTGGTGGGGACCCTATGGACGGCGGTCTCCCCGGCGGCCGGCTTCATCGCCGCGGGCATCCTCATGGCATCCGGCGCCGTCCTGGTGCTTTGGAACCGCAGCCGGCTTTGATTCACCGCCGTCCCAGCATCACCCCGAGCCACACCGCCGCGTACCCCAGCGTCACGCTGCCGGCTATATTGGCCAGGCCCAGCCACGTGCCGCCTTCACGCATGGCAGCGTAGGTCTCCCACTCGAAGCTCGAAAAGGTGGTGTAGCCGCCTAGAAGACCGATTACCAGGAACAGCCGCAGGTTCGGATGCGGGGCGAAACGCTCGGTCAGCAGCGTCATCGCGAGGCCGATGAGGAATGACCCGCTCAGGTTCACGGCCAGGGTGCCGAGCGGAAAGCGTCCCCCGTACCGGCTCATGATGGTGGCGCCTACCACGTAGCGTAAGAGCGTGCCCGCGGCGCCGCCGGCCATTACCAGCAGGTACTTCACCGGGCGCGACCGCCGCGAACGCAGAAAGAATTCAGGTACACGATGTTACATCCAGAATACGCCAAGACTGTTCGTGCAACCGCTCCCGGTGGCACGCGTCTACGAAACCGATGCGATATTCCATCCGGATTTCATTCTTTGCGTTGGCAATGATATTAGCGCCGGCGCTCTCCGCCCAAGATGCGGAAGTGGAAGTAGGGGAAGTCACTGGTTTCTTCGGCGGCGTTTTCGGAGTTGGCTCACACCCGACGGTGGGCGCCGGGTTCGCGTACCCGACCTCCCGGCACCTGGTCCCCAACGCGGAGTTCAGCTATGCGCCGCTGGGGGGTCCCCGCGGCTTCCGATCGAACCTGTGGGACTTCAATGGCGGAGTACAGGTGCGCTTCCCGGGGCACATCCAGCGCCTGGCCCCCTACGTGGGAGTAGGAATCGGCCTCGTGCACGTCGGCGGGCCGTTCGGCAGCGACACCGATTTCGCCGTCAACCTGAGCGGCGGCGCGCGGTACTACCTTACGGAAAATCTCGGGATTCGCCCGGAGATCAAGGGCTTCCTCGGCGACAACCGCTTCACGCGCTTCTCTCTGGGCGTCTTCTGGCAGTTCCAGTAGGCCGCGCCTTACAACACCACCGCGGGATGGTACAGGTTCGGCAGCACCGCTTCCCCGATGGCCACCAGGTCGCCTTCACGCGAAACGGCTTTCACGAAGCGCCCACCCGGCTTCGCGCGGAATGGTGAGACGGGGAAGTTGCGCCCCTGCCGGATGTGGTTCACCACAAGTTCGTCCACGTAAACGGCGGTGATGTCGGGCAGCAATTCGGCGGCGGGGATCACGGCCTCAGCCATGCGGTCTTCAGCCGCCAGTTGCTCAAGCTCCGGGATGGTCCTGGCCTGCTCGATCTTGAATTCACCGGATAGAGTGCGCCGCAGGTCCCGCAGGTGCGCGCCGCAGCCGAGGGCCTCTCCCAGGTCGTGCGCGATGGCCCGCATGTAAGTGCCGCCGGAGCAGTGCGCGCGCATGACGGCTTCAGCCCCGTTGAGTTCCAGCAGTTCGAGGTCGTACACCTCGACAGCGACCGGCTCCAACTCCACGGCCACGTTCTGGCGCACCAGCTTGTAGGCTCGCACGCCATCTACTTTCTTGGCCGACACCGGGGGCGGGGTCTGCAGGAAGGCACCGCGGAACCGGTCGAGATGCCGTTCGATCTCCTCGCGCGTAATGGCGGGCTCGGTTTCGCGCGAGGTCGGCTCTCCCGCGCGATCATAGGTGGTTGTGGAGTATCCGAACCGCACCACCGCGTGGTAGACCTTGTCGCTGCGGACATAGAACCGGGCCAGGCGGGTAGCGCGGTTGAGCACCAAGGGCAGCACGCCCGTGGCAATGGGGTCGAGCGTGCCCAGATGCCCCACCTTTTTCGTTCGGGCGAGACGCCGCAGTTTCCCCACCACGTCGTGGGACGTCCAGCCCGCGGGCTTATCGACTACGATGGCTCCATCCACTCAGCGTTGTCCTTCCAGTCTGTCCAGCACTTTCATGAGCACCGTCCCCACCACGCCGAAGCTGTGGGCGCTCAGCTTGTCCATGGTGTCGTTAGGGGTGTGCCAGTAGTTCTTATCGAAATCGATCAGGTCCAGGGACTCCACACCCCGACGGAGGAACGGAATGTGATCGTCCTCCGTGGCGCCGCCGCTTTCGAGGAAGTACTTGTTGTAGCCCAGGCGCTGCGCGGTGTCCCAGACTAACGCGGTCAGGCGCGGGGACGAGTTCAGCTCTTTCATGATCCCCAGCTCTTTATCCCCGATCATATCCACATTGATGAGCGCCTTGAGGCGCCCAAGCGTGCCGTCGGCGGCCCAGCGCGCGGCGAGGTTCCGGCTGCCGTGGAGGCCGTCCACGGCGGACCATTCCCCGATGGCCTCCTCGCCGTCGAACCATACCAGGTAAACGTCGTCCACACGCGGCCGTCCCTGGAGCGCGCGGGCCATTTCCAGCAGGAAGCCTGTGGAGGAGCCGCCATCGTCGGCGCCCACGAAGCGGAAGTCGCGGAACAGCTTGGTATCGTAGTGTCCGGTAATCGCTACCGCGCGCCCGGAGGTCCCAGGGAAACGGCAGACGATGTTCTTCATGGCGATAGGGCCGATGGGCGTGCGGGCCGTGAAGGCATCCATGGTAACCTGGCAGCCCCGCGGCTTCAACTCCGCCACTATGTAAGCACGCAACTTTTCGAGCGCCGCCGACCCGGGCGGACGCGGGCCGAATGCCACTGCGTGCCGCGTGTATTCGAGCGCCTGTGCGCCGCTAAATTCGGTCGCTTGCGCGCCCAGGGCGAGCAGACCGGCCGCCAGCGTCACAAAGGTTTTCTTGCCGTGCATATATATCCGAGCGTGAAGTTGCGGTCCCGGTCGAGAAAATCCAGATAGGGCAGGATCAGTGCCGGAGGAACCAGCAGGAGGGCGGCTGGGACGAACAGAAACCAGCGGCGGCCGCCTGAGAAGAATTGTAACCCGTTCATCAGCCGGCGGGCGAGCAGCCGGAAATATCCGCCCACCGGCTGGATCGCGATCGGCGCGAGCCCGGCCTTCTCCAGCAGGTAGGCCAGGCCGTGGCGCGTGTATCGAAAATAATCGTGCGGCGCCTGGTGCACTTCCCACTCGTGCGGCGCCACAACCAGCAGCAGCCCCCCGGGTTCAAGGGCGCGCGCGATTTCTGCCAGCACGCAGCCCGGCTCCCGGACATGCTCCAGGGTGACGATGTGGATGGCGGCGGCGAAGGTGCCCGGCGCGAACGGCAGCCGGGTGAGGTCGGCGAGGGCGTCCAGGCGCGTGTAGTCCCACTGCGCATCCCCCACCGCGAGATCCACCCCGCAGTAGCGATGCGGTTTGAAGTGCCCCGCGTACTGCCCTTCCCCGGCGCCGGCATCGAGCACGCGCGCGCCCGGCCGCAGTTCCGCTGCGAACGCCGCGACGGCATCTTCGATGGCCGCTTCAAAGTGCAGGATGTGGCGCCGGAGCGGGCGTGGCAGGCGTCCGGCAATCGCGCTGTATCTCACGGCTTGCGCGCCTCGACCATCACGGTAGAGCCGGCGCCGAAGGCCGCCTCGAGCGCCGCAAACGGCAGCGCCGCCATGACGAGCGCGAGATACAGCAGGTCCTTGGCAAGCTTCGCGGCGCCGCTCTCCGGGACACGCCGGATGCGCCTCGCCATGGGGTCGAACCCCGGAGCGATGCTGCTCGCCAACCCCGCCGGATTGTCGCGCAGCGAAAAGTGCTTGCGCCGCATCACTTCGAAGCCGCAGGAAACGATCAGCGCTTCAAGGTCCGAGGCGCGGAAGTCGATCAGGTGGCGTGGGACGTCCACGCCGGTCCACCTCGCTCCTAAAAGGCGGAATTGCCAGCAGGCGGCGTTCGGCACCTGCACTACCAGGCGTCCGCCCGGCCGCAGCAGGGCATGCGCGGCCTGAAGGTAGGCACCCGGATCGTGCAGGTGTTCGACAACGTGGAACATCGTAACCGCCGCGCAGCTCTCTGGAGCCAGGGGAGCGCACGCGAGATTCCCACACACCGCCGGCACCTCGTTGCGCCGCCACGCTACGCGCGCCGCGTCGGGTGAAAAGTCGAGCCCCAGCACCCGAAAGCCGCGCTCCCGCATCATCCCGAGGAACAGGCCGCCGCCGCAGCCCACGTCGAGGACCGGCCCGGGGATGCCTGCCGACTCCACCGCCTGCCGCACAAACCCCACATGGTCCCGCAGAACCAGCCGCCGGTAGGCCTCCTCCATGCGTCCCGCCGCGGTGCCGTCCGGCGCGAACCAGTAGTTACCGGGGTAGTACTGTCGTACGCGCTCCGGCGACGGCCGCGGCTCCAGGCGCATGAGGCCGCAGTGGGCGCAGCGCACCACCTGAAAGCGCTCGGTAGTGGTGCCGTAAAGCCGGTCCGTGGAGGTGAAGAGCGTGGCGGATTCGCGTTTGCCGCACAGCACGCACGGGGAGCCGCTCATACCAGGTCCCGCAACGGCGCGCGGTAGCGGCGGAGAAGCTCACAAACCTCCCGGCCGGAGAGCCGCCGCACTACCTCCCCGCGCTTGCGGAACATGCGCGGAAGCATGGCGAGCGCTTGCAGGTCGCCGGTGAGGAGCGCGCGGGCCACCTTCCACTTCCCGGCCGCGCCGGTGAATCGCGCCACATCGCCCGAGCCCTGGTGCGACGCCCGCATACCCGCAGCGATGCGCGCCAGGTAGTACGGCCCGTTCAGCCATAGCAGCCGCCAGGGAAAAAGCTTGGCGGCCAACAGCACCCGGTTGCGCTCGATCAGCTCCAGGCGGCGCGCGGAATCGAGACCCAGGGTGGCGCCGCGGCGGTGCCGCACCACGGCATCCGGCACGTAGAGGCACTGCCAGCCGGCGATGCGCGCGCGCAATCCCAGCTCGGCGTCGTCGCCGTAGGCGAAAAAATCCTCGTCGAAGCCGCCAATCTCATCCAGCATCTTCTTGCGATACATGGCCGCGCAGCCGTCCGGCCAGAGCGCCTCTTCCATCCGGTCGAACTGCCCGCAATCGACGGCGCCAGTGCCCCGCCCGCGGTTCTGCCCATCGGGCCAAATGAGGTGCCCGGCCTTGTCGATGCGGCTGGGATCTTCGTACACCAGGATCTTGGAGGCGGCCATCCCAACCCCGTCGCGCTCATCGAAAACCCGTGCCAGCGCCGCCAGCCACCCGGGTTCCGCCTCGGCATCGTTGTTCAGCAGCGCAATGAGTTCGCCACGCGCCGCGGAGATTCCCTGGTTGTTCGCCGCGCAGAATCCGCGATTCTCCCGGTTCCGGATCACGCGCGCCCCAAACTCGCGCTCTGCCATATCCGCCGAACCGTCGCCCGATCCGTTATCCACCACAATCGTCTCGAAACAGGCGCACTCCTGCCGTCCCAGAGAAGTCAGGCACGCTCGCAACAGCTCGCGCCGATTCCAGTTGACGACTACGACAGATATCATGGTATGTGAGGGCACGGGGACCGCAGGGACCGAAAAGGTCAATGTTGTATTATAGCGGGTAGGGGTCCGGCACAGCAGTATGAACTCAATCGGCGAAACGTTGCGCAACGAACGCCAACGTCGCAAACTTGATTTGGACCAGGTAGCTCGCGAAACCAAGATCAGCCGCAAGCTGCTGGAAGCGATTGAGGCGGAGGATTTTGCAAAGCTGCCAGGCGGAGTCTTCACCAAGAGCTTTGTCCGCCAGTATGCCCGGGTCCTCGGCCTGGACGAGGACGAGATCGGGGCCGAGCTTCAGCGCACCATCGAGCCGCCGGCGCCGCTCGAAGCGGATTCCCGCCAAGCTCCACCCCAACCAGCGTTCGATGTGCCGCGAGTACCGGATTTTGCGGGTTCAAGCCCGCGCTCCAACTCGATGCTTCCGGCGCTGGCCGGCATGGTGATTGTGATGCTGGTGTGCTCGGGCGTGTACGTGTTGTGGCAGAAGAGCCGGCGGGCCGCCCCAGTAACGCCCGCCGCACCCGTCGCCGCGCGGGTAGAGAATCAGGCGCCACCCGCCTCGGTGCCCGCTCCCGTCGCCCCGCCGGTACAACCCGCGGTGGATGCGTCCGCCGGAGTGCAACCCGTGGCTGCTCCCGTTCCTGCGCCGGAAGGCGCCGTCGCGCCCGCGGCCTCCCTGGCCGAACGAGCCGCCGATCCCAATGCCAACGTGCGGGTCGCCGTGACCGCAACCGAGCCCACATGGATCTCGGCACGCGCCGACGGCCAGTACGTCTACAGCGGCACCTTGCAGGTCAACGAGACCAAGGAGCTGAGCGCCAGCGAAATGGTGCGGCTCATTGTGGGGAATGCGGGGGGGATCAGCATTACCCTGAACGGTAAGCTGGTTCCGGCAGTCGGACCGGCCGGGCAGGTGCGGGTGGTTCAGTTCTCGCCGGGCGGGGTCCAGATCGTGCCCCGCAAACCGCTGGCGCCCGCGCCCGACACTCTCTGACGTCGCAACGCGGCCATCTTCTGGAGCCTTTCCATGGCCAGCAACTCCCGCCGGCGGCGCTTCTTAATGCGCTCGTCCACCTTACGCCAGAACTTCTGGAAATAGCTCAGCGCCGAGACGATCGAGAAGAACACCACGCCCCAGATCAACACCACCGCAGTCGTCTTCATCCCCGGGTGCCGCAGACTGAGGAGCAGGCAACTGATGGCCGCCACCTGGGCGATCATCTTGGTCTTCCCGAGGTCGCTGGCCTTGATGGTGTAGCCTTCGGCGGCCGCGATGGAGCGCAGGCCGGATACCGCGAACTCCCGCGCTACGATCAGGATCACAATCCAGCCGGGCACCGCCCGCACCTGAACCAGCGCGATCAGGGCGGCAGAGACCAGCAGTTTGTCTGCAATGGGATCGAGAAGCGTCCCGATGGTGGTCACCTGTTTCCACCGCCGGGCCAGGTAGCCGTCCAGCAGGTCCGTGCCGGCGGCCGCCAGGAAGAAAGCCAGAGCCAACCAGTCGTTGGTGACCAGCACGCCACCGATCTGGACGCTAAACAGGTTCTCCTGTACGAGGGCGGCAACCACGAGCGGGACAAAAAAGATCCGCAGGATCGTCAAAAAATTGGGTATATTCATCGCCCAACCCCACTATAAGGCTTGCGCCAGCGCTTCTACAACTGTGGAAAATGACCGCGTGTTGCCGGTCTAACGGCAACTCTGGCCGACGCCCTTGAGAACTGCCCGGAAACGCGTCGCAAACTACTGTAAAGAAGATCTTTGCAGTGATATGCTGCGTTTCTGTTCATTTCGCTGTAAGTACCTTTTCGCACGGGGTTTAGCCTAACCGGACGGGTGTTTCCCACAATGTTTTCCACAGCCGCTCAGGAAATCGCGAAGTCTTTTAGGCGTCGGCGCAAGGATTCCGGCACGTCGGCCTCAATCTCGCAGCCGCTCTCGTCATATTTGGCGTGAAGTACGCGGCCAGCCTGGTGGACCAGGGAAACGGCGGCACCTTCTTCGAGAGGAAATCGGAAGCGTACGCGCGTGACGGGATCACCGGGCAGCACCTGATCGATCGTTTCCATGAGGCGGCCCACACCCTGACCGGTGAGCGCGGAGATGGCTGCCGAACGGTCTTCCGTGCGGGAAGCGTCCATGTAGAGCTCCGGCCGGTCAATCTTGTTCAGAACCAGAAGCTGCGGAATGCCTTCCGCGCCGATCTCGTGCAGCACCTTGGTCACGTGCGCAACATGAGCCGGGGCGTGCGGCGAGGAGGCATCCACGATGTGCAGCACCAGACTGGCCTCGGTGACTTCCTCAAGAGTGGCGCGAAAGGCCTCCACCAGGGTGGTCGGTAGGTTGCGGATAAACCCCACGGTATCGCTCAACAGAACGCGCCGGCGCGAAGGCAGAGTCACGGCCCGCACTGTCGGGTCGAGCGTGGCGAACATGCGCGCGTCCGCCAGTACGCCGGCCGCGGTGATGCGGTTGAACAGCGTGGACTTGCCCGCGTTGGTGTAGCCCACCAGCGCCACTGTGGCGAGCGGAACGGAATTGCGCTGCTGCCGGTGAACCGCACGGCCGGCACGCACGCTTTCCAGATCGTCTTTCACCTTGCGGATGCGCCGGGCGATGCGGCGGCGATCCGTTTCGAGCTGCGTCTCACCGGGGCCGCGGGTGCCGATGCCGCCGCCCAAGCGCGACATTTCCTTGCCACGCCCTGCCAGCCGCGGCAGCAGGTAGTTGAGCTGCGCCAATTCCACTTGCAGGCGGCCTTCCCGGGTGCGTGCACGGCGCGCGAAGATGTCCAGAATGAGCTGGGTGCGGTCGATCACCTTGCGGTCGAGCGCGCGCTCCAGGTTACGCTGCTGGGTGGGGGTGAGATCGCGGTCGAAAATGATCAGGTCGGCATCCGAAGCTTCCGCGAGGGCTTTCAGTTCCCCCACTTTACCGCTCCCGATCAAGGTGGCGGCATCCGCCGTGGGACGCGCCTGGACGATTCGCTCAAGTACGCGCGCACCGGCGCCTTCGGCCAGTTCCGCAAGCTCTTCGAGGGATTCTTCCGGACCGTAGTATGCGGCGGGATCGGGAACGGCTCCGCGGGATTTCAGATCCACGCCGGCCAGGATGGCCCGTTCAGGAGTATCGCCGGACGTGAGTGGGATTCAGGCCTCCGTCGGGTGTTCCGGATGAACGCCGGCGTTCACCTGCGGCGCGCCTCCCGCGACGCTCTGGACGGCCGCGTGGGGCGTAGCGGAAGAATACGAGTGCGCCGATTTCAACGTAACCACCGTGGAAATCGCGTGCTTGAAAATCAACTGTTCCTGGTTGTTCGTTTCGAGGACCAGAGAGTATTTATCGAAGCTCTTGATCCGGCCCGAGAGCTTCACCCCGCTCATGAGGTAGATAGTCAGTACGACCTTGTCTTTTCGTGCGTTGTTTAGAAAGCTGTCCTGAATATTTTGCGCCGGTTTCTCCATTCGAACCCCCAAAGCCCTTTCGGGTAAAGAAAACAGTTCACACAGCTTATGCGTCAATCATTGTACACCGAAAACGGGGGGCACCGCTGGAGCGCGGCGTGCGCCCAGCTCCGATCTCACAGCTCGGCTTCCTGAAAATCGTCTTCGTTTTCGCGAGCTGTCCCGCGGGCGGTGCGTTCCTGGCACGCTACGCAATAGAGCGCCCACGGCAACGCGTCAAGCCGCTTGACGGAGATAGCCTCTTCACATTCGTGACACACACCGTAGGTGCCCTGCTCGATACGGCGAAGCGCATGCTGCACGTCGCGGAGCAGCTTCATGTCGAGAGTATTTCGGTTGAGGAAGATCCATTCTTCATGGCTCTGCTGGCTGAGATCGCCTTCGTCCGAGGCATGATCCCGGCGCGACACCATCTGGGAGACCTTTTGGGCGGACATGCTACGTTGGAGCTCTTCCGCTTTATGTTCTAGAATTTTTCGATAATTTTCGTATTTTTTCGAGGCACTCTTCATATGAATCCGGATAAACCCGTGGCGTCTACGAGGAGACGCGAACAGGCCCTGGAAAGTTGCATTGTTTCAGCCGCAACGGCAATACCCAGGCTGCGGGGGCTGGAGCGGTAAGCTCCTGGCGCACTTCAAACCTGCGTGGGATCGATGCGGGGGTGCGGTATGAAAGTATAGCTTACCGCTGCGAAGAAAGTCAAAGCTGGCGCGATCCCCGCCTCTGGCCGGCCGCTATTCGCCGTTTTCGCCGCGTTGGGCCCGGCACTCGGGACAGGGGCAGAGGCTGCGAAACAGCTCCCAGGAGTAGATCCCGGTGTTGTGGCCGTCGTTCCAGCCGATGCGCAGGGCATAGCTCCCCACCGGGTCGGCGTTCACGATCCTGGTGGCCGGCTTGTACATCTGGAACGGTGAGCCGCCGGAGGGTTGCCGGGGCGGGGTTCCGTGCGCCCCGGTGCACGTCGCGCAAGGACAATGGTCCCGCAGGTAATCGAGACCGTACTCGCTGACGTGACCATCCCGCCACTCGATTCGGATGCCCTTGGATTTGGATACCGAGATATGCTCCGGATCCGTTGAAGCGTTAATAATCATTGGTGTTGGGGACCTAGTTAAAAAGGCGCTCCACATCGCGCACACCGGAAATTCGGCGCATTGCGCTCACGAGTTTCTCAAGCTGCTTCTTGTCCCGCACATCCACGGTCATCTCCACCAGTGCGCCGTCGTGGTCAAGCTCCGTCTTGGCCTCCAGGCTGCGGATATTGGTATTCTCGCCGTAGAGCACGCTGGTGAGCTGGTTCAGCATGCCGGGACGGTCGTCCGTGTGGACCACCACTTTCACCGGGAAGGCGTCCGCGGTGGCACGCGCCCATTCCACTTCGATCTTGCGTTCCACGTCGTACATCAGGCTCTGCACGTTGGGGCACATCTTCGAGTGCACGGCCACGCCCTTGCCTCGCGTAACGTAGCCGACGATGCCCTCCCCGCGAATCGGGTTGCAGCACTTGGCGCGGTAGACCATCAGGTCGTCGATGCCTTTCACCCGGATGACCGCGTCACCGTCATCGGTACGGATGGGAGGCGCTGTGGAGGGCGCCGCGGCAGCCGCGCCGGCCGATGACGGAGCCGACGGTTTGCTCGGTTCTTCCGGCTCATCCTTGAACTGCGAGGGGGCCAGCTTCTGCAACACCTGCCGGGCCGAGAACTTGCCGTATCCGAGCCCCGCGTACAGGTCCTCCACCTTGCCGAAGCCATACTCGGCGGCCGCCTTCTCCATGTCGGCTTTCGAGACACGGCTGAGCGCCACGCCCAGCCGGCGGGCTTCCTTGTCGAGGTACTTTTCCCCGATCTCGATTGCCTTCAGGCGCTCGTGGGCGTTGATGACGTGCTTGATCTTGTTGCGCGCGCGGGAGGTCTTGACCAGTGCCAGCCAGTCTTTGCTCGGCATGTGGCCGGGCTGGGTCATGATCTCCACGATGTCGCCGTTGCGCAGCGAAGAGCGCAGCGGCACGATCCGCCCATTCACCTTGGCGCCGACGCATGCGTTGCCCACGTCGGAGTGGATGGCATAGGCGAAGTCGATGGGAGTGGCCTCGCGCGGCAGCACGATCACCTTGCCGCGCGGCGTGAAGGTGTAAACCTCCTCGGGGTACAAATCCACCTTCAGGGTGGACATAAACTCCCCGGGGTCCTGCATATCGCGCTGCCACTCCACCAAGTGACGGAGCCACGCCATGCGTTGGTCGTCCTCGGCGGGGCCCTTGCGCCCTTCCTTGTACTTCCAGTGCGCCGCGATGCCCTCTTCGGCTATGCGGTGCATCTCGTCGGTCCGGATCTGCACTTCAAAGTGCTGCCCGTGCGGTCCCACCACGGAGGTGTGCAGGGACTGGTACAGGTTCGGCCGCGGGATGGCGATGAAATCCTTGATCCGACCGGGTATCGGGCGCCATTCGTTGTGGATGACCCCCAGCGCCGCGTAGCAGTTCTTCACCGAGTCGGTGACGATCCGGAGGGCCATCAGATCGTAGACCTGGTCCATCGAGATCTTCTGGCGTTTCATCTTCTGGTAGATGGAGTAGGGACGCTTCAGGCGGGCCTCCACGCGCGCCGGAACGCCCTCGCGCCGGAGTTCGTTCTCTACTCTCTGCCGGACCTCGTTGAGGAAGTCTTCGTTCGAATGCCGCCGGGTTTCAAGCGCCTCGATAATCTCCTGGTAGGCTTCCGGCTCCTGGTACCGGAACGCCAAATCCTCCAGTTCACCGCGCACCTTACCCATCCCGAGGCGGTGCGCGATGGGGGCATAGATCTCGCTGGTCTCCCGGCCTATGCGGCGGCGCCGCTCATCGGACAAGTGATGGAGCGTCCGCATATTGTGCAGACGGTCCGCCAGCTTCACCATAATGACCCGGACATCGTTCACCATCGCCAGGAGCATTTTGCGGAAGCTCTCCGCCTGTCGCTCTTCGGCGGAAAAGAAATCGAATTTGGCAAGCTTGGTGACGCCGTCCACGCAGCCGGCCACTTCCTCGCCGAACTGCTTCCGGATCTCCTCCACCGTGACGCTGGTGTCCTCGACCACGTCATGCAGAATCCCGGTCACGATAGCCACCAGATCCATCCGCATCTCGGCCAGGATCAGCGCTACCGAGAGGGGGTGGACCATGTAGGGCTCGCCGGAATCGCGCATCTGCCCTTTGTGGAACTCGCAGGCGAACCGGTATGCCTTCTCAAGGGGACTCAGGTCGTCGCGGGTCCGGTATTCCCGAACTTTGGCGTCCAATTCGGCGTACATCTGCTCAACGGGGTTGGCAGACACAGGTACGGGGTTGGTGGGACCTGATTCGGAAACGCTGGCTGACTCGGGGGGCACTGATTTAATTGTAATCGAAAAACACGTACCCCTTACGCCCGCCGCCGTTTTGGCGACCGCGAGCGCAAGGGGTAATAAATGATGCCGAAAGCGACTTCTATTGTTGCGTAATCCCGCCGCCGGCAGGTTTCCGCTCGGCCTTGGCCTTCTTGGCGGCCAGTGCCTTCTGGATCCAGTTGTCGGCGACTTCGATTTCCTTCCTGTACTCTTCCGGGGTGTCCAGCAGGTCGGCCCGCTCGCGCGTCAACAGGTTGACGTACGCCATCGCGTCATCGTACTCCGGATCGAGTTGCAGGGCTTTCTCGAGGTTCTTGAGGCCTTCATTCACCTCGGGGAGGTGCTTGGCCTTCAACTCCTCCTTCACCTTCTTGTCCTTGATGGGCCCCGGGTCTTCGGGCTTCATACCAAGGCCGGCGCGCGCCGTGCCGTAGATCGGGTACCATTTGCTCCAGGCGATAAAGCCGAGGCTGTAGTAGGCCTCCTTGTTGGTGGGATCCACCGCCACGAGCTTCTCGTACCACTGCTTTGCTTCGTCCCAGTTCTTCTGCTGCAACTTGAGCATGGCGATGGAAGCCAGGGCGACGGTGTCTTTGGGGTTCTCCGCCAGAACCTTATTGAACTCGTCAAATGCAGCCTGGGCCATCTGGACGTTCTCCGGCGACTCCGCTCCAGGAATGTACTGGTTCATGTACGCGGTGGCCAGATACAGACGCGCGGTGGAGAAGGTGGGATCCAGTTCGACGGCCGTCTTGAAGTGTTCCACGGCCTCCGAGTACTGCGCACTTTTGAAGGACTGGACGCCCTTGTTAAGCTGGTCGCGCGCCTTCAGCTTCTGGCAACCCGTTGCCAGGAAGGCCAGCGCGGCGACACCCAGGACGACCATCAGTTTGCGTTTCATATTACTGTCCGGCCTCCACTTTGGCCGTCATCAGACCGACCTTGTCGATTCCGGCGCCATGCGCGATGTCGATCGCCTTGGCCACTTCCCTGAATTCCAGGTCCGGATCGCCCTTGACGAACACCACACGCTCGGCACGCGTCTTGAAGATCTCTTCCAACCGCGAGCCCATCCGGGCCTCGTCGGTCGGCTCGCTGTTGATCATGATCGACTTGTCTTTGTTGATCACGATCACCACCGTGCGCGTGTCCGCCGCCGCCGGCTTGACGTTCGGAGGGGCGGGCTGTGGCACCAGCGCCTCGAGCCCTTTAGGCGTCAGCGGTGTGATCACCATGAAGATAATGATCAGCACCAGCAGAACGTCAATCATGGGCGTCATGTTGATGTCAGCTTTTGGCCCGCTACCGGATCCGCCGACAGACATTGACATAAAATTGCTCCTCTTCCTTCCCTAAATCTTGAAATCCTGAAGTTAGTCTCCGGAAGGAGCGCCGTCGCCAGCGCCGCTCGTCTTCTTGTCCTGCAACTGGTCGGTCAGCAGACCAATCTGGTCCACACCGGCCGCCCGCAGATTGTCCACCACATCCACGACTTTCTCGTACCGCGCCCGGGCGTCGGACTTCACGAAGACCGTCTTGTCCAGACGATTCGTGAGCAGGTCCTTCACTTTGGAGGGCAACTGGTCCGAGTTGATCTGCGTGGTGTTCAGGTAGGTCCGGCCGTCCCGCATGACTGCCACCACCACCGCATCGCTCTTGTCCGCCGCTTGCATGGGGATGGGATTCCGGGCCTTGTGCATGTCCACGCTGACGCCCTTGGACAACATGGGGGTGATCACCATGAAGATGATGAGCATCACCAGCATGACATCCACCATCGGGGTCACGTTGATGTCGGCCATGGCTCCAAGCTGCTGTTGCCGGCTCTTTTTTGCTTCTGCCATTTTCCTGCCTCCCTCGGACTCGGGGCTGCGGGCGGCCCGGCTCACGCCGCACCGCCCGATTCAACTCGCCTTATCCGCGTCTCTTTCGAAGAAAAGCGACCGCTACTTGCTGCGGGCGCCCGCGCCGCGCTGCGACCGCTTCAGGAAGTAGTCGATCAACTCAGAGCTGGAGTTGCCCATCTCCACATCGAACGACTCGACCTTACCCGAAAAGTAGTTGTACATCCAGACTGCCGGGATGGCCACGAAAAGGCCGATAGCGGTGGCCACGAGGGCCTCCGAAATACCGCCGGCAACCGCGCCCAGGCCGGTCGACTTCTCGGTCGAAATGCCCTTGAACGCGTTGATGATGCCGACTACCGTGCCGAACAGTCCGACGAACGGGGCGGTCGAACCGATGGTCGCCAAACCGGCAACGCCGCGCTTCAGTTCGGCGTGCACAATGGCTTCGGCGCGTTCCAGGGCGCGCTTCGAGGCATCGATCTCTTCACCCGGAATCTCGTTGCTGATCTGATGCGCCTGGAACTCCTGCAAACCCGCCACCACAACCTTAGCCAGATGGCTCTTCTTGTAGCGGTCCGCGATCTTGATCGCCTCGTCCAGTTTGCCCTCGCGCAGTGCGCCGGCCACGGCCGGAGCGAACGCCCGCGACTGCTTGCGGGCAGCGCTATATGCCATCAGGCGGTCGATCATGACACCAATCGACCAGGCCGACATGACGAAGAGCCCGACGACGACCGCTTTGGCCAGCGGTCCCATCTGAGCCCACATGGCACGGGCATCCCATCCGATCGCCCCGCCGTCCTGCAACATAAAGAAGCCCAGTACTGTCTGCAAATCCAAAAACATTGTCGTTTTCTCCTGCGAGTTGAATTGTTTTCCCGGCTACCCGCCAACCGTTGCCGCCGTGCGCCCCCTCGGGGAAGCACCTGCCCGGCACGGCAGGCGGACGCCCCGCCTGCGATCCGTCCACCGCATTTCGCGGCGGAACTCTACTGACTCAACGTAAAGTTGACGTCAATCTGCGTGACCACTTCCACCGGCTCTCCGTTCAGGAGCGTCGGTGCGTACCGCCACTGTTTCACGGCGTCCATGGCCGACGGAACCAGCAGCGGGTGGCCGCTGATCACCGACAGGTTCTGGATGGTGCCGTCCTTACTGATAATGGCGTTCAGCCGCACCACACCGGAAATGCGCGCCTGCTTGGCAAGCGGCGGGTAAACCGGCCTGGGCTGGTTGAGCAGTTTGGCCTGCTGCACGTTACCGCCAACGCGGATCCGCTGCGGCGCGGCCGCCACTTCCTTCTTCACCGGAGGCGGAGGCGGAGGCGGTGCGGCCGACGGGACCGACCCGATAATACCGCCGATCACGCCACCCATCTGTCCACCGGGCACCCCGCCCGGCACACCACCTACAACACCAACTGCCCCGGAGGAAGGCGGAGGCAACTCTTCTTCCTTAATGATGGCGACTTCCTTCGGAACGGCCTTTGGCGCCATCAGCCGGCCCGCGTCAAACTGGCGGGGAATAACCTTCACCACTTTCACCGGCGCGGCCGCGGCAGGCGGCGGGGGAGGTGGAGGCGGCGGAGGCGGCGCCACAAGAAAGCTGGTCAACTGGCTCTTCGGCAGCGCATCGAAGTAGATCATCGGGATCAGAACCGCGACCCCGATTAAGATGATCTGCCCGATAAACGAGACCAGCACGGTCCACGTTCTGTTGGTCTTCCCTACACCCTCGACAAACGACTGCTCGAACATACTCGGTTCCTTTCCAAGAAGTTTCCCCCGCGCCGCCCGCGTCACCCTCCGGACCGCGAACCGGCGCATCGCGGGGTTTCCCCCGCCACTACGATTTCAAGGCCTTCGGCTGGCTCTTTTTCGCCGCCGCCACCGGAGGTTTGGCTGCTTCCGGCGCCGGCGCGGCCAGCTTCTTCCCGCTCGTCGACCGCTCGCTCCACCACAGGACGATCGGGCTCGCGATAAACACCGACGAGTAGGTACCGATTATAATCCCCACGACCATCGCGAACGAGAACGTGTGCAATACCGGACCGCCGAACAAATATAGCGCCAGGACTGTCAGAAAGGTGAGTCCCGACGTCATCACCGTCCGGCTCATCGTCTGGTTGATGCTCCGGTTCATCACATCCGCAAGAGGTTCGCGGCGCGAAATCCGCAGGTTTTCACGAATGCGGTCGAAAATGACGATGGTATCGTTCATCGAGTAACCGACGAGGGTCAACAACGCCGCGATCACCGTCAGGGAGATCTCTTTACCCAATAAAGAAAAGATCCCCAGCGTGATCAGCGTATCATGGAAGACCGCCAGCACCGCGCCGACCCCATAAATCCACTCGAACCGAAACGCTATATATACCAGCATTCCAGCCAGCGCGTAAAGGGTGGCCAGAACCGCCCTGCGCCGAAGTTCGTCCCCCACCTTCGGACCCACCATCTCCACTTGCTGTACCGAATAAGGCGCCAGGTAGCTTTCCTTTTTAAGAACATCAAGCACCACCGGCGTCATACCCGGCACCGCCGCCAACTGTTCGAAGCTGGTGATCACGCCCGAACGCGGCGGGGTGTTCCGGAAATCCACTATGTCGGCCGCCACCTTCTGAAGCTGCTGGTCGCTCATCCCGGCTCCGGCACGCTGCAGCGGATCCCGCAACCGGTCAACCACCTGCTGCTGGCTGGCGTTGTTGAAATCCAGCAAGCCGCTACCCGGCTTACCGAACGTGCTCTCGAGCGTCTGCTGCATCGTCCGCCGGTTCACGTTCAACTGCCGCTCTTCCCGCAGCTCAGTGCCGATCACTACCTGGTCCCGGCCCGTCACCCCGCCCAGTTCGTAAACCGAGATCTCGCCCGGGATGACCCGCCCCATGGCCGACCGGATACGCTCCACGGGAGGCTGACCGGCCCATTTGACCGTCATCATCGCGCCACCCTTGAAGTCGATGCCGTACGCGATCCCCTTCAACCCGAAACTCACGAGGCTAAGAAGGAGCAGCGCCAGCGAGACACCGACGGCCCACCACTTCCACTTTAGAAAGTCGAAATTTATGTCTCTGAAGATTTCCATCGAAACTTGCCGTACCGGTGCCTATTGCGTTTGGACACCGCCCTGTTTAAATTTGTTCCCGCCAAACCTACAAAAAAAGGCGCAGAGCCTTCAAATACTCAAGGCGGCCACCTGCCGCTTCCGGCTGAGCTCGTAATCGAAGATCACGCGCGACACGTAAACGGCCGTAAACACGTTTGCCACCAACCCGATAACCAGGGTAACCGCAAATCCCCGCACGGGACCCTCGCCGAAGAGGAACAGGAACGCGCAGGAAACAATGGTAGTCACGTGCGTATCCACGATGGTCCACCAAGCCTTCCCGAAACCCGCATCCACTGCCGAGGGGATGGATTTACCCGAACGCAACTCTTCCCGGATGCGCTCGAAGATCAGGACGTTGGAATCCACGGCCATGCCGATGGTCAGGATGACACCCGCAATACCCGGCAGCGTGAGCACGGCGTGGAACCAGGAGAGCGCGGCAAGCAGCACCACGGTGTTCAGCACCAGTGCGATCACCGCGTTTACGCCAGCTCCCTTGTAATAGATAAGCATCACGGCAATCACCGCGGCCAGGCCAGCCAAGCCAGCCATGACTCCTTGCTGAATGGAATCCGCGCCCAGCGATGGGCCGATCGTACGCTCCTCCAGGAAGATCACGCCAGCCGGGAGAGCGCCCGCCCGCAACACCAGGGACAAGTCCGAAGCTTCCTGCTCGCTTGACTGTCCGGTAATCCGGCCGCTGTCCTCAATGCGGGACTGAATGGTTGCCACGCTACGGATCTGGTTATCCATCACTACAGCCAGCCTGTTGCCGACGTTCGCTTCGGTGAACCGGCCGAAACGCTTGGCGGCATCCTGGCTGAGCGTGAAATTGGTCTCCCACTTGCGAAACTCGTCCTGCCCCGGCCGGGCGTTGCGCACATCCATGCCGCGGACCACGGGCACCCGGCTCAGCAGATACCAGCTCTCGTTATCACCGCCCCGAGCCCCCATCCTCACCAGTCGGGTGTTGAGCGGCAGGATGCCTCCATGCTGCGCCAGGCCCGCTTCACGGGTGGGGAAAGGACCGTCTTTCACTTCGCAGATCTCCAGTTGCGCGGTGGTCTGCATGATATCTTTCACACGCGCCGGATCATCCACCCCCGGCAATTGCACCAGAATCTGATACTCCTGACCCGAGCTGCCATAACCCTGCACGGTCGGCTCGGTCAGGCCAAGCTCATTGATACGCGTGCTGATGGTCTGGATGGAACGCGTCACCGTGTCCCGCTTCAGCGTGACGAGTTCCGACGGCGGCAGGTTCAGCCGGTAATCGCTGGCGTTGACGGGCGTCAGCACCCAGGTACCGAAGCGCTCGGCCACCAGGCTGCGAAACGGGGTCGTCTTGTCTGTGGGGATGCCCTTCACGAAAACGGCGATGCTGTCCGCTTCCTCCACCGTCGCGGGATCGTTGCGCTCGATCGAGGCGAAGTCGATGCCCGCCTTCCGGAGTTCCTCGCGCAGCCGCTCCATCGTCTGCTCCGCCTCCGATTTCAAGGCGTCTTGTACCTGGACCTGGAGCACCAGATGGCTGCCCCCCTTCAGGTCGAGGCCGAGGCGGATATTCTGGGACATGTTCTTGCGGAGGTCGGCCATGGAACGCGGCAGCCCGATAATGCCGTACACGCACAGCAGGAGGACCGCAAGTATAAGTATTGTCCTGGCCGTCAGTTTTCTTTGCATGGAGATTGAACCTGTCTTAACGACTTTACTTCTTCACTTCGCCCGTGATCAGGCTCGATACGGCGCTGCGCGCCACCTGGATCTTGACGTTATCCGGCTTCACCCGCAAAACGAGGGTGTCGTCCTCGCCGATGGACACGATGGTCCCCAGGATTCCGCCGCTGGTCAGTACCGAATCGCCATTCTTCAGTGCGCCAAGCATTTTCTGCTGCTGCTTGCGCTGCTTCTGCATCGGCATAATCAGCAGAAAGTAGAAGATGGCGAAAATCAGGACCAGGGGCAAAAAACCCAGGATGGAGTTCGAGGAGGGCGCTGATTGGATCAAAAAATTGAGAACCACGTTGGAACCGTTATGGGGATTACCCGGCTTCGACTGGTATAGCGCGCACTGCTTTCAGGTGTTCGGGGAGTCTACCCAAAACTATAGCGTGCCTTATCTCACGCATGATGTCAAGATACCTCTGGACATTGTGCCTGCTTGCGAGTACGGAGTATAGCATCTCTCCCGAGAGATACAGATGCCGCAAGTATGCCCGGGAGTATTTACTACAAGTATAGCAGCCGCACGACTCGTCGATCGGCCGCGGATCGTCCTTATAACGCGCCTGCTTGATGATCACGCGCCCCGCGGCGGTAAAAAGATAACCGTTGCGCGCGTTTCGGGTCGGCAGAACACAGTCCATCATATCGACCCCCCGCGCGACATATTCCGGCAATTCATCCGGCATCCCGACCCCCATCGCGTAGCAAGGCCGGTCGGGGGGCAACAGCGGAGCCGCCGCCTCCACCGCCTCCATACTGAGCGGCCGCGGCTCCCCCACGGAGAGGCCCCCGATGGCGTAGCCGTCGGCGTCCAATTCGAGCAGTTGCTCGGCACACTCCCGGCGCAGTTCCGGATAGACGGATCCCTGCACGATGGGGAACAGCGCGTGGCGGGTGGGGAGGGCCGCAATCCGCTCCAGATAGTGCCGGTATGCCGTGCGCGCCCATCGTACGGTGCGCTCCATGGACTCCCGCGCGTACTCGCGGCTCACGGGATACTCGGGGCATTCGTCGAGCACCATCATCACGTCGCTGCCCAGGGCGAGTTGCGTATCTACAGTCGATTCCGGGGTGAACTTGTGCAGGTCGCCGTTGAGGTGCGACCGAAAGACCACGCCCTCCTCGCTGATCTTCCTCAAACCGCTGAGGCTGAAAACCTGGAAGCCGCCGGAATCCGTCAGGATGGCGCGGTCCCACGACATGAAGCGGTGCAGCCCGCCCATGCGGGCGACGAGATCCGGTCCGGGCCTTACATAAAGGTGGTAGGTGTTGGCCAGCAGGATGCGGACGTCCAGGTCATCGGCCAGGTCGCGCCCGGTGAGCCCCTTTACCGTGGCCTGCGTCCCGACCGGCATGAAGACGGGCGTTTCCACTACGCCGTGCGCTGTGTGCAGCAATCCGGCGCGCGCGCCGGTGACAGGGCATTGGGCTACGATCTCGAAAGAAATTTGCGGCACTGGTCCGATGATACCGTGCCGTCAGGATCCGTTTCGGTGCCGGCGCACAAGGTCGTCCACCACGCTTATCAGGGCGTCGAGCTTTTCCTCGGCCTGTTGTTGCGCTTCGGACAACCCCTTCTGAACGCGCCGAATCTCGTCGACGCTGGTCGCCAGAGCCCGGACATCCGCCTCCGTACCGGTGGCCAGCATGGTCAGCCCGGCTAGCACGGTCTGAATACTCTCCTGAACGGTGACGATCTGTTTGACAACGGATCGCACTTCGCCCAAGCCCTTGGGCGGGAGCGCCCGGGTGTTGGTGAGGACGTCTGTCCCCTGCCGCTGGTTCATGTTTTGTCCCTTCAGTCTACCCGATCCGGGACCCGAACCATAGCGGAAAACGCTATGAAAATGCGTGTGTTAGCGTGCTCGCAAAGAGCTTGCAATGTGCCGTTGAACGTTAGCGGAAACGTAGACGGGCAGCGTCTTTCGAGCAGCCGGATGTCGCCGCGCGCACCCTCCGAGCCGTCTACCTGCGCGCGTCCTCACTCTGGTGCGGGAGGTCCGGCTGCGCTATACGTTATCGGCAAATCGGTTGCATGAGGGTTCGTGGAGGCAAGGAATGATTTCAAAAGGAATTCTGCTTGTGGCGTCCAGCCTGCTCGCCGCGCAGGTACCCAACCCCACACAGCAAGGTGCCCCGGCGGAGCCCGCCGCGGCAAACCAGAACGCGCCTTTATACCGCTACCGCATAACCGTGGTCTCCCGAGCCATCCCGGCGGTGAACTACTCGCGGCACAGCGGCTCAACCCCCATTGATTTCCGCGGCACGGGCCTGATGCCCGAAGCCAAGGGTGAAGCCCGGGTGGATAGCCGTCCGGGCGCCACCCGCATCGATGCCAAGATGGAGAAACTCACCCCGGCGACGCAGTTCGGCCCCGAATACCTGACCTATGTCCTCTGGGCGATCACACCCGAGGGGCGCGCCGAGAACCTCGGCGAGGTAGTGCTCGACGGCGATAAAGGCCGCCTGGAGACAACCACCCCCTTGCAGGCCTTTGGCCTCGTCGTGACCGCCGAACCCTACTTCGCCGTCACCCAGCCGAGCGACGTGGTGGTGATGGAAAACGTCGTCCGCAAGGATACGACAGGGACCATTCAGGCTGTAAACGCAAAATATGAACTTCTGCAACGGGGCGTTTACGTAAGCGACCGGCAGCGTTTCACGCCCGTAGCCATCAACCCGGAGGGCCCGCTGCAACTGGCGCAAGCCGAGAACGCGGTAAAGATCGCTCGGCTGGCCGGCGCTGACCGTTACGCCGCCGAGACGCTCGCCAGGGCCGAAACCGATCTCCAGAACGCGCGCCAATACTGGAGCCGCGGCAAGAGCAACTCCCGGGTGGTCCAGACTACCGCGCGGGCGGCCACCCAGGCGGCCGAGGATGCCCGGGTGATCGCCTATCGCCGGATCCAGGAGGAACGCCAGGCCGCCGAGCGCGCCGCCGCCGAGCAGGCGCAACAGGTGGCCGCCCGCCGGACCGCCGAGGCACAGCGCGCCCAGGCCGACCGGGCCGCCGCCGAGCAGGCCCGCGCGGATGCCGAACGCCTTGCCGAGCGTGCTCAGGCCGACCGGGCCGCCGCCGAAACCGAAGCCGAACGCGCTCGCGCCGCGGCCGACCAGGCTCGCCGCGAACGTGACGAGATGCGCCGCCGCCTCATCCAGCAGCTAGGCACTATCCTTGAGACCCGCGAAACCGCACGCGGTGTAATCGTCAGCATCGGGGACGTGCTGTTCGATTTCGACCGCGCCACCCTGAAGCAGGACGCACGGGAACGGCTGGCCAAGGTCGCGGGGGTGCTGCTCGCATACCCGGGCCTCAATCTGCGCCTCGAAGGCCACACCGACAGCGTGGGCACCCAGGCGTATAACATGAAGCTCTCCCACGAGCGTGCCGAAGCCGTCCGCAGCTACTTCATTGAGCAGGGCGTGCGGGGCGGCAACATCACCGCCGCGGGACTCGGCCCGGACCAACCCGTGGCTTCGAATGACACCGCCGAAGGGCGGCAACAGAACCGGCGCGTGGAACTGGTGGTTACAGGTGATGTGATCGGAATCCCGAACGCCGGGGACGCCTCCCGTCCCGCGCCGCAGCCGTAACAACCGGGGGACTGTGGGGTCGGGGCATAGACGCCCCGGCCTCCGGTCCCGGATCTTACTTCCGCGCTCCGCCTTTTGCCTTTCGGGTTTTGACGTCGCCGCTTTTCAGCAGCGACTCTATTTTCTCCCGCAGGTTCTTCTCCTGGTCCGCGCCGAAAAACGGATCGTCCCCGGTATACTGCGCGCGGATGGTTCCCGTGCGGTCGATGAAGACCAGTTGCGGCATGAGCAGCCGGAAATTGGACGGATGTTGCAGGTACGACAACGCTTGTTCCCGTTCGTTGAAGCCGACTGGAAAGGCGGGTTCGAAGCGCTTGACGAAATCGGGCACCATCGTTTTCGCCATCGGCTCGATGGCGGTGGCCACCACCTGGAAGCCGCGCGGACCGTACTCCTTCTGCAGTGTAGAGAGGGCTTTCACGGTGTCCTGGCAATGCGCGCAATAAGTAAGAATAAAGAGCAGCGCCATCACCTTGCCGCGCTGTTCACTAATCAGGATCTGTTTCCCGTTAGGAAGCGCTACCGCGAATTCCGGCGACCGCCGCGGCACTTCGGCGGCGTGAAGGGACCCTGCCAGCACCGCGACAAAGATTGCCCTGGCGCAGATGTTCCGTAGCATATTTTCTTTCCTTCAGTTTACTACCGGCCCGCGGTTGAGACCCGCTGTTCCGTACCTTCCAGACTTGATACAACCGTGCCGCGAATCTCGACTTCAAAATGCCCGTCGTCTCCCTCGCCAGCCAGCCGTTCCGGCGTCTCCGACGCAATCTCCAGCTTCTTCCATTTGCCTGCGAGCACACGGCGATAAAGCGCAAACACCCGCCGTGCCGTCTCCGGCGAATCCCAGTCCGAGGCATACGCCAGCACCAGCCGCCCGCGCGTGCGATTCTCCCATAGGCGGTACGCGCCGCCGCGCCAGCCTTCCGCCACAGCCGCCGCGGCTTTCCCTGCATACTGCTCGATGAGAATGGCGTGGTCCAACTCCCCGAACGACCCGCTGGCCAATTCCTTATACCCGCCGCGAGCCGGGAGTTCGGGCAGGGGCGGCTTGGTGGGCCGAAGCCCCGCGAAGTACTTCCCGGGGTGTAGGACCTGCTGGGTTGAGATCGGCGGATGGCGGAACACGCTGGCGAACGCGGCCTGCCCATCTCGCCGCACTACCGCATGCTGGAAGCGTACACCGGCGCTATAAGGAAAGACCAGGGTCGCCCGGGTATAGAGAGGTGCGCCGTCGAACACCGGGAATTGCCCCGCCACGCTTTCAGTGGAGGAACTGACGGAATCGACCAGCGCCGGCGAAGTCTCCAGCGACTGCCCCACCCGCCGTGCCATGTACTCGGACATCAGCCAGGTGGCCTGCCCCTCCATCACGGCCATGCGGGCAAGTGCGCCGTCGTCGCTCCCGCGCCCGTGTTTGATGAAACGTTCCAAATTGAAACTCTGGTCGGCCAGGGCGTGTGCCAATTCGTGCGCCAGCGCGGGCTCCTCGTTGGCCGATGCAGAGGCGGCGGTGATGAACAGACGCCTCTTGTTGAAATCGTAAAACGCCAACGCTTGCTCCGTGAAGAGGTCTACGGTCGTTTTGGCGAGATCGAAATCGGACGGCACCAGCCCGAACTTCTTGAGCGTGAGTTCCTCGGCACGAATCTCTTCCGGAGTCGCGACCTCCTTGACCCGCTCCTGGAGGAACGCCCCCACCTTCTCGCGGCTGATGGTATCGCAGGCGACCGGGTGCCTGGCCTTCAATCCGGATATGCGGGTAAGCTCCCCGAGGATGCGGTCCACCTCGGAAAAGATGCCAGCGGGAGCGGGAGCCGCCTGGGCGGCAGCCACCCACGCGGCCAGCAGCAGCGCGAGCGGCCTCAAACGGAGACCTCGGGCTTCTCCGCCGGCATTCTGGTGCGGAACACGGCCGCGGCGGCGAGGGCGAGCAACCCGCCCGTGAGCACCGTCGCCCTCGCACCGCAGGCGTGCGCCATGGCGCCCGCGGCCAGGCTGCCGAAAGGTCCCAACCCCACCACCGTCATGGCGTACAAGGCCATTGTGCGGCCGCGATACCGGTCCGGGATGCTGGTTTGGATGAGCGTGTTCGCGGAAGCCATCTGGCGCATCACACTATAGCCCAGCACCGGCATGATCGCGAGAGAGAGCCAGAACCATTGGGAGAGGGAGAAAAGCACGAAGCACGCGCCCATCAAGGTGGCGCTGAAGAAAACCACTCGCGCGAGGCCTTCGGTGCGGCTACGGCCCGCCAGCACCAGGGTTCCGGTGACCGCCCCGATCCCCATGGCGCCCAGCAGAAACCCGAGCCCTTGCGAGCCTCGGTGGAAGATGCCATCCGCGAAGAACGGCATCAGCACCACCGCTGGCATGCCGGCAATCGTACTGGCGGCCATCATGGCGAGCAGGGTCCGCACTCCGCGGTGCCGCCAGGCGTAGCGGAAGCCATCCACAAGATGGGCCCACGGCGACTCCGTCGCGTGCGACCGGAACGGAGGCAGCCGCATCGCGATCAGTCCGGCGATCACGGCCAGGAAGCTGAAGGCATTCAGCAGAAAGCAGAGGCCCTCCCCCACGGCCGCCACCAGGACTCCGGCGACCCCCGGCCCGATCACCCGGGCGGCGTTGAAAATGGCGGAATTGAGCGAGATGGCATTCAGCAACTCTTCCTTGCCCGTCATCTGGATGATGAGCGACTGCCGTGCGGGCATGTCGAAGGCATTCACACATCCGAGTGCGAAAGCGAGGGCCAGCACGTGCCACACTTCCACCCTCCCCGTGAGGGTGAGGACCGCCAGCGCCAAGGCCTGCAGCATCGAGAGCACCTGTGTGGCGATTACCAGCTTGTGGCGTGAATAGCGGTCCGACGCCAGTCCGCCGAGAGGCCCCAGCGCGAACACCGCGATCTGCGAGCAGAACCACGCGGTCCCCAGCATCAGCTCCGAGTGGGTCAGCCGGTAGACCAGCCAGGCCTGCGCGACATTCTGCATCCATGTGCCGACGAGGGAGATGATCTGGCCGGAGATGAACAGGCGGAAATTTCGGTGCCGGAGCGCGCGGAACGTCTGCCTCAGCCCGGTGCGCGGCCCTCCGGGCGGAACGCCTGCCGACGGCTGCAAATCGGATTGGTTCGAGAGCTCCTGTAGGACAATCGACGACTCAGCGTCTGTTGAACCCGGGATTGGCGCGGCCATCCTATCTCTCAGAATAGCGCGCTACAATGGATCAGAAAACGGAGAGCGGCCGCCTTCATGCTGCCGCTGACGGAAAATCGACAGGAGAGTTCCATTGGCCGACGACAAATTGTATAAGGCGGAGTACCTGGGCAGCGGCACGTTCGTGATCAGCAAGCCGAAACGTAAGCGCACCAAAATGCGGCAGTCGCAGCTGCGCAACCCGCGCCGCGGCTCCCGCAAGTAACGCAGTCAGCGTTTAGTCTTTTCGGCGGCGATGACCCGGAGAAGCGCGGACAGAGCCGCCCGCTGCACAACAAAAGCTGTTGCGATACTTCCCACCAGAGTCGCGCCGATCACAAAGGCTTCCATCGTCCTGACCTCACCTCTACTAGTGCAATTGGGTTACCACGGGGCCTGCGAAATATAGATCGGCTGATTAATTCCCGAGGATTAATGCGGGGGTCCCAAAACCCGAAAGAGGGGGGAATCCGGCGACAAGGAAAGGATCGCTCGCTGTATGGAGCGGGTAGGGAGCAAGGCGGGATCTCGGGGTCAGCTGGCAGGATGATGGCGGGACCGGATTCCCTCTACGCCTTCACGATACGGCGCGGAACCGCCGATTCCCCCGCTACTACCCCGCAAGCTATTGTAAACATTGTCGATATTTTTCTGCAGCGGAGGTGAACGGAATTGGTGCCCGGGGCGGGAGCGGCTACAATAAAGACATGTCCCAGAACCTGACCATTGCCGGTCGCGAATTCCGTTCGCGCCTGATTGTCGGAACGGGCAAGTACCGCACCTTCGAAGAGATGCGGCGCTGCCACGAGGCCACCGGGGCCGATATGGTAACGGTCGCGGTACGCCGCGTCAACCTGACCGACCGCACGAAGGAATCGCTGCTCGATTACATCGACCGCGCCAAGATTTTTATCCTCCCCAACACCGCGGGATGCTACACCGCCGATGACGCAATCCGGACGGCGATGCTGGCTCGCGAGGTGGGCCTCTCCAACTGGATCAAGCTCGAAGTGATCGGCGACGAAAAGACGCTCTTTCCGGATAATGAGGGCCTGCTCGAAGCCACTCGCGTCCTGGTGAAGGATGGCTTCGTGGTGCTGCCGTACACGAACGACGACGTGGTGAACGCCCGCAAACTGATCGACGCGGGAGCCGCCGCCGTCATGCCGCTGGCCGCGCCCATCGGCTCAGGCCTGGGCGTTCAGAATCCGGCCAACCTGCGCATCATGCGGGAACTCATCACAGAGGTGCCCATGATTGTGGATGCCGGGGTCGGCACAGCCTCCGACGCCGCGATTGCCATGGAACTGGGTGCCGATGGTGTCCTCATGAACACCGCCATCGCCCTTGCGAACGACGCCGCAAAGATGGCGACGGCCATGAAACTGTCCGTCGAAGCCGGCCGCCTGGCGTACGAAGCCGGGCGCATGGAGCGCAAACTGTACGCATCGGCCAGCAGTCCGCTGGCTGGCGTGGTCGGCCGCTAGGGCCACAGGCCACGCGGGGATAGGGATCAGAGGCTGGGGGTTAGTGGGCTAGCCCCTGGCCCC
>DATMYF010000136.1:0-13558 GCA_035561075.1 Bryobacteraceae bacterium | reverse complement strand
CCGTTCCTGGTTCGGAGCTGACGCCGGCTCGCTCGGTCCGGTAGGCGTGAAGAACATGCCCATCCTCGCCGACAATGCGCTCGAAGGCCGCCGCAACATGATCGCGGGCGCCAACAAAGACGACTACCACCTGCGCAACGTCACCCCCGGCGAAGACTTCCAGGCCACCTTCCAGGACCTGCGGCAGGTTTCGGAAGGCGATGCCTGCCTGACCTGCGGCCGGCCCGTTGAGATCGTCAAGACCGTCGAGATCGGGCACATCTTCAAGCTGGGCTACCGGTATTCCGAAAACATGGGGCTGCGGGTGCTCAATGCCGATGGCGAGGAAGTCACCCCCATTATGGGCTCCTACGGGATCGGGATCGAGCGCATCCTGAGCGCCGCGGTGGAGTTGTACCACGACAAGGACGGCATCGTCCTGCCCGCCAGCATCGCGCCGTTCGCCGTGGTGGTCACGCCCGTGAACATTGCGGATGAAATGCAGAAAGAAGCCGCGAACCAGATCTACCGGGAATGCCTGGGGCTCGGTATCGATGCCCTGCTCGACGATCGCGATGAGCGCCCCGGAGTGAAATTCAAGGATGCCGACCTGATCGGCATTCCCTACCGCATTACAGTCGGTAAGAAGCTCGCCAACGGCATGGTGGAGTTGATCGAGCGCGCCGGCAAGAAGTCCAGCGACGTTCCGGTTGCGGAGGCGGCTAAGGCTGTAGCCGCGCGCCTGAACGGTGACCGGCAATGACCCCCGACTGGGCGCAAATCCGGGCGGAGTTCCCCTCGCTCGAGGGCTGGACCTACCTGAACAGCGCCACCTTCGGGCAGGTGCCGCGCTGCGGTGTGGACGCGGTGCGGAAGCACTACGAGCGCCGCGACCGCCTGGCGTGCTCCGATTTCCTCGACTGGTTCGGGGATACCGATTGCATTCGCGGGCTGGTCGGCAAGCTGATCGGCTGCGCGGGCGAGGACATCGCGTTCATCCCCAACTGCTCGACGGCGTTTTCGCTGCTGCTCGGCGGGATCGACTGGAAGCCGGGCGACCGTATTGTCACCCTGGAGCACGAGTTCCCCAACAATTCCTACCACCCCGCATGGTTGGCGCATCGCGGCGTAGAGCTGATTGAGGCGGATTGGGACCACTTTTACGAGTCAATCACGGAACGCACGCGCCTGGTGGCGTTGAGCACGGTAAACTATTCGACCGGCTTCCGCCCGCCCATGGAAGAGATCGGGCGCTTTCTGCGGGAGCGCGGCGTGCAGTTCTATGTGGACGGCACCCAGAGCCTGGGTGCCTTGCAGTTCGACATCGGCGCGGTGCAGCCGGACATTCTGAGCGCGCATGGCTACAAGTGGATGCTCTCGCCCCCCGGTGCGGCGTTCATGTACGTGAGCCCGAAGGTTCGCGAGCGCCTGACCCCGGGAGTGATCGGCTGGCGTAGCGACCGCGGGTGGCGCGACCCCGAGAACCTGCACCACGGCGCTCCCCAGTTCGCTGCCTCGGCCGAAAAGTACGAGGCGGGCATGCTGCCGTTCGCGCTGCTCTACGGCATGGCGGCGGCGGTGGAGATGATCCTTGCCATCGGCCCCGCGGCCATCGAACGTCGCGTGATGGAGCTTGCCGACGCAACACGCGCAGTGCTGCGCGCCGCCGGTGCCACAATTCCCTCCGACGAGCAGCCGCAGTTCGATTCCCAAATCATCTGCGCGAGTTTCCAGGGCGTCGACGCTTCCCGCCTGGCGCGAGATCTCAAAGAGCGGAAAATTCTGGTGTCCGCGCGGCAGGGGAACCTGCGCGTCTCCACTCACTTCTACAACGATGAAACGGATCTCCGGCGTCTGGGTGATGTGCTGGGTAATCTGGGTTTCAGAGTCCGTGCTTCTCTTCGAACTCCGCCAGTGTCATTTCACCCCGTCGGATAGCGTCTACGCTTTCCTGAACCGATTGGACTTCTTCCTGGGAGAAGTCCTCCTCCGCGGACAGCATCGAATCGAGGTAATCTTCGGCGGCATGTACGTCGTCGTTCGATACCGCGTTTGCTTTCCGGTGTAGCGGTGTGGGGGCGGGCATTGGTTTGCCTCCTCGCCAACATTCTACCGCTGCCCCCAGGAACGCCAGCGGCGTGTACAATGGATTTCTCGTGACAGCCGCACCGTGTGTGCTGCTTATGGTGGTTTTCGGAACATCTGCGCTGGCCGAGAGTTCCGGAAATGATGATGCGCCGTCCTACACCGCAAGCAGCATCGTCAATTCCACCACGAACCAACCGGGCCCATTTGCGCCCAACACCATAGTCACCATTTACGGCTCAAGGCTTGCCAATGGGGAGCAGGCGGCGACAGAGGAGACCATCCAGGAGTATCGGCTTCCCCTCAGATTGGCACGGGTCCAGGTGCTGGACAGGCGCGGTGGTCTGGGGGTGCCGCTGCCACTGCACTATGTCGGTCCGGAGCAGATTAACTTTTTGCTTCCCGATTCATTAGATCCTGGCGACGTTTATGTCTCTGTGTCACGAGAGGGCAGGGCTGGGCCAGTGGTTCGCATCACTGTTCAGGAGGCCGCGCCGGCGTTATTCCCTTACGACGGAGGCACCGTCATCGCGACCCACCTTGACGGCAGCTTGATTACCCCCGCGAGCTCCGCGCGTCCCGGCGAAGTGGTGGTGCTCTACTGCACCGGCTTGGGCCGCACGGCCCAGCGGCTGCACGACGGTGAGCTTCCTGACGTACCGCGAGTACCGCTTGCCGGACTGATGCTGAAGGACCTGAATGCCCTGAAGGTGCTCCTGAACGGCGAGCCGGTCCACCACGCCCGCATTCTCTACGCCGGCCTGACGCCCGGCATAGCCGCTCTTTACCAGATCAACCTCCTGCTGCCGGACGATGCCCCCGCCGATCCCGAGGTCCGCCTCACCATCGGCAAGAATCTCAGCATGGAAGGCTTGAAACTGCCGCTTCAGCCATGACGCGCCCGTAACTTTCCTCGCGGCAGGCGCGTTTAACAGATAGGCTAAAATGGACGAGGAGAGCTCCCTATGACGCTACGGCCTTCATTTGTCATTGCTTTCGCGGTTTCGGGCGCGTTGCTGGCGCAGGATGCGGCACCCGAAGCGGGCGGTCAAGCTACGTGGCGCAGGGCCGAAGAAGCGACGGCGCCGGGCGGTTTCAACATTGCCGCCGGCACCAAGATTCCGCTCAGCCTGATCAACAGCGTCAGCACCAAACACTCTTCCCAGGGCGACCGCGTGTACCTCGAGACCGTGTTCCCCATCATGGACAACGGCCGCATCGTGATCCCGCCTGGCAGTTATGTGGCCGGCACCGTCACGGAAGTGAAGCGGCCGGGTCGCGTGAAAGGTCGCGGCGAGCTCTTCGTGCGGTTTGACTCCCTGACACTGCCGAACGGGGTCACACGGGATTTCCGCGCGCGGGTGGGCGCCGTGGATGGCCGCGGAGCCGAGGAACTCGATAAGGCCGAGGGCAAGATCAAGAGCGAGGGAAATAAAAGCGGTGATGCGCGTAGCGTCGGGGAGGCCACCGCGGCGGGCGCTTCCGTGGGCGTGATCGCTGGCGGCGCCGCCGGCCGCTACGGCATGGGCGCGGGGATCGGCGCGGCGGCCGGAGCCGCTGCCGGAATGATCGGGGTGCTGGCATCGCGCGGTCCGGACGCCGTCCTGGCCAAGGGCAGCACCATCGAAATGGTGCTCGACCGCTCGCTTCACTTCGACGAGAAAGAACTCAGCTTCGGCGCAGTGCAACCGGCCCGTTTCTCCGACGGCCCCGGCCCGCAGCAGAAACAAAAGAGCGGCGGTTCCGGGATCATCTTCCCCCGCGGCCGCACGTACTAGCTATCGGGGACGAAGCGCAAGCGTCGTCCAGTAAATGGCGAAGCACGCCATCGGCACCAGATTGACTAACGCGATCTTCGGGAATGAGCGAACCCCGATCGAGGCGAAGAACGCGACTGTCCCGGCCGCCAGAATCGCTGTCCCGAGTTTCTCCCACCTCAGCATCAGTCCCAATCCCACCAGCATCGAGAAATGCAAGAGTTGGGCAATCCAAACGAAAGGCGGAGGATAATTGCCGTCCCGCCGGAGAAACCACTCGGACAGGTGCTCTACAAAGAAAGCCCCCCAGAAGAGTAGAAACAGCAACGCGGTCGCCCTTCCCGCCCACTTGAAAACCGTTGGAAGTGATCTCATGGATCGAGCATGCCTTGAAAACCCGGCTAAAAGGGCTTCCGAATCTCTTCGGAATTCATTACGAAGTCCTTCGATCAACGGTTTGCACGGGTGGCGACCCCGAGACGGGTGCGGATCTGCCCCGCCACCGCACGTGCGACTTGCGTCTGAACCTCATCCGGTTCCGCCGGAACATGCTCGTACGTCTCGGCCCAAATCAGCTTGCCCGAGTGAACATCGGATAGCCTCACTACAATACGCAGCCCCACGTCTGCCCTCTGAATCGTGCCTTCCAGCGTCATATCCAGCGCCAACAGGCGTGCCATCACGGCCGGCCCGACCCGAAACCGGCGGTAACGCTCCACGGTGGCCGGGGATATCACGTGTACGGAGTCCAGCTTCGATATCTCCGCCGACAGCATTTCGGCCAGACCTCGCGAGAGCGCGGTTTCCGGTACCGGACCGAGGATCTCGAACGGGACCACCGCCAGGCTCGCGAATCCGTCCCCGGCGGGCAGGTACCGGGAAGGGCGGTAAAACTGCCAATAGACGAATCCCGCGGCCATCAGCACGGCACCTACCGCAATGAGGATCCGCCGCCGGCGGGGGCACGAGCAGGCGGCAGTTGCGGGGGTATCCCGGTAACGAAACGGCATCCGCGCTTCGGAACAGTCTGGATGTACGTCTCCGCATCGTCGCCCGGCACCTTGCGCAGCAGGGAAATGTTCCGGGCGAGCCCGCCTTCCTCCACCACGCAATCCGGCCAGACCAACTGCATCAACTCGGCCTTCGAGACCACGCGCCCGCCGCTCTCCAATAGCGCGTGCAAAGTCGCGGAAGAGCAGCCGCTGCGACGCATCGTAGCGAAACGGGCCGAACTCGTAGACCTGCCCGGGGGTCTGATCTGGCATCGGTTTCCTCTATGAGGGTAGCGTGAAAGGTGGTGCCAGTGCCTTATAATTGACGGTGGCCTTTTCGCAAAATCCCAGCGCGGCCGAACCGCCGGAACATCCGTTGAGCCCGTACCGGTGGCGCATCCTTGCCCTCTTGTTCGCCGCGACGACCATTAATTACCTGGACCGGATCGTGTTCTCGGTCCTGATCCCCGTCATCCGTGAGGAGATGCATATCTCCAACCAGGGCTACGGATACCTGACTGGCGCCTTCACCGCCGCCTACACCATTGGCTTCCTGATCGCCGGCAAGTTTATCGACCGCTACGGAACCAAAATGGGGTACGCGGTGGCCATTGTCTGGTGGTCGCTCGCAGCCGCGCTGCACGCCGTTGCCCGCCACCCCTTGGACTTGGGAATCTGGCGTGGATTGCTGGGTTTCGGCGAATCCGGCAACTTCCCGGCCGCCATTAAGACCGTTGCCGAATGGTTCCCCAAGAAGGACCGCGCGTTCGCCACAGGCATTTTCAACGCCGGCTCGAATGTGGCCGCCATGGCGGGACCGCCGGCTTTCGTCTTCCTGAACATGCACTACGGCTGGCGAGCCTGCTTCGTGCTGACGGGAGCCCTGGGCTTTTTCTGGGTGGTGGCGTGGATCGCATTCTACCGCAAGCCGCCGGAAATGCCCGAAGACAAGCAGGAACCGAACATCGGATGGGTGCAGGCCCTGGGATACCGGCAGACCTGGGGTTTCGCACTGGGGAAGTTCCTCACCGATCCGGTGTGGTGGTTCTACCTCTTCTGGCTGCCGCCGTATCTCTACGACGTGCGGAAGTTCAACCTGGTGGAGATCGGTTGGGCGCTCCCCGTTGTCTACCTCATGGCGGATTTCGGCAGCGTGGGGGGAGGCTGGATTTCCGGATGGCTGATGCGACGTGGCTGGCCGACCTTCAAGGCACGGCGGGGCGCCATGGCCCTGTGCGCGCTGGCGATGCCCATCGCCGCCATGTCGGCACTCGCCCCCACGGCCGTCCTTACCGTGGCGTTGGTGAGCATCGCGACGGCCGCGCACCAGGGCTGGTCGGCCAACCTGTACTCCACCACGTCGGACGTCTTCCCGAAGAACGCGGTGGCTTCGGTGACCGGCATAGGCGGCTGCGCGGGCGGCGTCGGCGGCTTCCTCTTCTCGGCGGTGATTCCGGGCTTCGTGGTGGCCCATTTCGGCTATACCCCGATGATCCTGTTCATGGGCGTCCTGCACCTCACCGCGCTCGCTGCATTGCAGTTGCTGCTCTGGCGCAGGGGGCCGGACCAGTCACTCCAGGCGTAATATAAATTCCTTATGGCCGCCACCTCTTCACGCCGCAGTTTTCTCACGGCGCCGCTCTCGGCTCCGGCTAAAGTTAACTACCGCCCGCTCGGAACGACGGGCATGAAGGTCACTACCGTCGGTTTCGGCTGCATGATCACGTCCGATGCGACGGTGATCGAGCGCGCCCTCGATATGGGCATCAACTACTTCGATACGGCGCGCGTCTACGGCCGGGGCAATAACGAGCGCATGGTTGGGACTGCGCTGAAGGGCCGTCGCAAGAGCGTCTATCTTTCGAGCAAGACTATCTCCCCCACCAGGCAAGCCGCCCTGGATGACCTAAATACCAGCCTGCGCGAGTTGGAGACCGACTATCTCGACATCTGGTATCTGCATGCGAAGAACCAACCCCAGGCGATCACCGATGACCTGATGGAGGCGCAGCGCATCGCGAAGAAGGCCGGCAAGATCCGGTTCACGGGCATCAGCAATCACAGCGGCCACAAGCAGGTGCTGCCCGCCGTAATCGCGGCAAAGCACTTCGACGTGCTGCTCACCTCTTATCATTTCGCCATGGAGCCGGGAACCGCAGACCTGATCCGCGCCGTGCGGGAGGCCGGTATCGGCGTGGTGGCGATGAAGGTCATGGCGGGCGGCTACCGTAGCGCGTCCTACTACCCGACGGCCGACGATCTCCGGGCGAAACTGCAGCGCGAGGGCGCCATGCTGGCCGCACTCAAGTGGGTGATCCGCGATTCGCACGTTGATACGACCGTTCCCAGCATGGTGGATGCGGACCAGCTTGTGGAGAACTTCCAGGCCATGTCAACGCCCTTCAGCGATGCGGACGCCAGGGCGCTTGCGGCCCAACTGGAGTTCATCCGTCCGCTTCACTGCCGCACGTGCGGCCAGTGCTCGGGGTCCTGCCCGCAGGGGCTGCCGGTCTCGGACATGCTGCGCTATCTTTCCTACGCGGACGGCTACGGCCAGTTCCCCGTAGGCCGGGAGAAGTTCGCCGCGCTGCCGGAGGCCGTGCGCGCGGTACGGTGCGGCGATTGCCGCGAGTGCACCGTGCAGTGTCCCAACGGCGTGCGCGTCGCCGAGCGCCTGGCCCGCGCGCAGGAGTTGTTCGCCTGAGCGGCGGGCACGATCTCGACGATGCCGCCGGGCGCATGCGGCGCGATTGGGACGCCCGCGCCGCCGCTGACGCACGGCACTACATCTACACCCGCGACGATTCCGCGGATATCGCCGATTTCGACGCCTCGGGCAGGGCGAACTACAACCAGCTCGTGCGCCCGTACCTCCCGGTGCTGCTGGAAGGCCGGGACGCGCACGCCTGCCGCGCACTCGAGATCGGCTGCGGCCTGGGCCGCATGACGCGCTGGTTTGCCGAAGCTTTCGGGGAAGTCCACGCGCTTGACGTCTCCCCCGCCATGCTCGAAGCGGCGCGGGCGCGTTTGGCCGCGGCCCCCAATGTCCACCTGCACCTGGGCTCGGGATATGACCTGGCGGGGCTGCCGGACGGCTGGTTCGACCTGGTATTTTCTTATATCGTTTTCCAGCATATCCCGCTGCGTGCAGCCATCGAGACCTACGTGCGGGAGGCCGCGCGCGTGTTGAAATCCGGCGGCACATTCAAGTTCCAGTTGAATGGAGACCAGTCGCCGGAGTACCGCGCCCATACGCGTGACACCTGGCTCGGCGAGACCTTCTCGGATGACGAGGCGCGCGCCATGCTGAAGGCCGCGGGCTTCTCCGTCCTGATGGCCGAAGGCGCCGGTACACAGTATTTCGTGCTCACGGCGCGCAAGGGAACTCCTGCAATGCCGGCCGGCCTGCGGCCCTACCTCTTGCCAGGGGAGCCATGGGCGGCGGCGCAGCTTCACGACGGTTGGTACGACGCCGTGGACGCCAGTTGGCGGCCCGTGGCGCCCCGAAGCACGGCACTGCTGGCGTGGCCGGGCGACCCGGCACGCTTCTTCCTGGGGTTGTACTGCTGGCCCGGCGACCCGGCTGCCTCCCGTGAAATCGAGGTCTCGCTGAACGGCAGGACCATTGGCAGCGCGGTGCTGGAGGGACCCGGGGACCATTACACCGAGATGGCGGCTCCCCCATCTACAGAGCCCGCTCTCGAGGTGCGGATCACGATCACCCCGCCTCCGGAGCGCCGATATGCACCCGCACTGCGATGTTTGGGATTGTACCGGCCGGCCGGTGTTTGAGCCTTACTTCCTCGCCACCAGGACACGCGAAGGATAGCCGCTCTGGCGCACAACTTCGTCCTGTACGATGCGGAAGTCCGCCGCCCGGATCACATCCGGGATGCTCTGCTCCACCTGCCTGCCCCAGAATGCCGGGGCTACCGTGCCCACGATTTTGTAAAGGCGGTTAAAAACGGGGGTATGTTGCCCGATCAGCGTCAGGGCCAGACGGCCCGGGCGGCGCAGCACCCGGTGGATCTCCGCTACCGTACGCAGAATGTCCTCGGCCGAGAGCAGTTCCAGCAGGTAGCAACAGACCACCGCATCGAAGGTTTCATCCTTGAACGGCATCAGCCGTGCATCGACGGCCTGACAATCCACTCGCGACGTTGGGAAGTCCCGCCGTGCGTGGCGTTGCGTGCGGCAAGCCATGTTCGGGGAAAGATCCACCCCTATATTCGATCCGTTGGGGTTCGCACGCAGGATGCGCCGCAGCATCTCACCCGAGCCGGTAGCCACTTCCAGCACACGCATGCCGTCCCGGATACCGGATGCCTCCAGGGCGCACCGGTGCGCCCGCGAATGGAAGAACATGGTCGAGAGCGGGTAGACCGCCGCCAGCCTGTCGTAGGCCCGGCGCGTGCGGTGCGCCAGCGTTGTCGGAAGCCCATTCGTGGGCCACGCGGTGATGGAATATTCGAGCTTGTCCAAAGAACCGTTCTCCTCGCCGTACTTGTGCTGAATCACCGTCGCGGGGCGCCCGCGGCGGGCTATGCAACCGTCACCAGATTCGTATTCAATTCGGGGACCTCGATCCCGATACGTGTCCCGCGGCCGGGCTGGCTGTCGATCCACATGCGATAATCGCTTTGGAACAGCACCTTCAGCCTCTCGTTCACGTTGCTCACTCCGATGCCCCGCTCCAGCAGGGTCGCCAACTCCGACTCCGGAATGCCAACCCCGTCGTCCTCCACCAGCAACTGGAGACGGGAATCCACCCGGCGGGCCTTCAGCCGGATGGTACCGCCTTCCACTTTCGAGCTCAGCCCGTGTTTGATCGAGTTTTCAACCAAGGGCTGTAGAAGCATGCTCGGCACGAGCATATCCAATGTCTCCGGATCCACATCTTTGTCGAACCGAAGCTTCTCACCGAAGCGTACCACCTCGATGGCCAGGTAGTCGTCGATAAAACTCAATTCTTCCCTGAGGGCCGTGAAATTCTCGTGCTTCCGTAGGAGGCGCCGCAAAATGTTCGAGAGTTTCAACACCATGGTACGCGCCTGGGCCGGGTCCGTGCGGATCAGGGAAGACACGGAGTTGAGGGTATTGAACAGGAAGTGCGGATTAATCTGGCTGCTGAGCGCCTGTAACCGTGCCTGCATCAACAGCCGTTGCTGCTCCTCCAACTTCTTCTCATTGCGCGCATTGTTCCAGATCTTGAGCGGCAAACTCACCGCGAACAGGGTGGTCGCGTACACGGCCATAATCGCCAGCGGGTGCGGGTTATCATGCGGGCGAAGGCGGAAGACCCAGCGGTCCATCGAGAGCTGGCCCATCATCTGGCGGAAGAACTCTGCGGAGAGAATTATCGCCAGCAGCAGCAGGTGAAACGCCGTACGACGGTGGTCGCGGTTCTCTTTGAGAAACCGATAGAGGTTCAGATCGAAGAACGGCGAGAAGCGCCAGATCTCCTCGGGGTCCGGCGCGCAATCCCGCACCATGCCGCCAAGCAGTCCGATGCCCGCCAGGAGGGGCATGGTGAGATGTTCCCCGGCGATCATGGCCGGCAGTGAAATCAGGATTCCCGAGAGCAGTCCGGTGACGTACCCCCCGAGGATGCCCGCCAGGAGACTGGCTTCGAGGCCCAGGTCCACGGCCTGGTAACTCTTGCCCACCACGCGGGTAGCCACGCTGGCGGCAAACACCGCGGAGAACCACAGGGCCAGACGCAGCCGCTGCCCCAGCGTGCGGGATTCCTGCATCAGCATGCGCTTCACGGCGCTCGAGCGCACCAGGAAACTGGCCAGGCAGGCGACCACTCCCAGCTTCACTAACAGCGTTACCCAGTATCCTTCGCGCATGGAGGCTCGCAAATCATTATAATGAATGTAGCCAGCAAACATTGTTCGATGATGCAGAGTCCCCGCACGCCGCGGCTGCGTAAAGTGGCCGAGGCTGATTTTCCAAGCCGCTTCGGGCAGTTCCGTATCTTCGGTTTCGAGGGCCAGTATGGCGACCGCTCCGAAGAAGCGGTAGTGCTGAACATGGGCGGCCTGGGGCCTTCCACCAACGGGAACGGCGCCTCGGCCACTCCGCCCTTGGTGCGCATCCACTCCCAGTGCCTCACAGGGGACGTGTTCCACAGCCTCCGCTGCGATTGCCGTGCGCAACTTGAAGTCGCGCTTGAAATGATCGCAGTCGAAGGCCGCGGGCTCATCATCTACGAGCACCAGGAAGGCCGGGGCATCGGCCTGCTCAATAAACTGCGGGCGTACGAACTGCAGGATAACGGCGCCGATACCGTTGAGGCCAACATTCGGCTTGGCTTCCAGCCCGACCTGCGCCGCTACCGGCTACCCGGCGAGGTTCTGCTTTACTTCGGGCAGACCCGCATTCGCCTGCTCTCGAACAACCCCGAGAAGGTGAAGGCGGTGGAAAGCGCCGGCGTCCAGGTGGTCGAGCGCGTGCCGTGCCTGGTACCTCCGCAGGTTTCCGCCGAGGCTTACCTGCGCACCAAGAAAGAAAAAATGGGCCATCTGCTCGAAGGCTTCTGACCCACTTACTTCCCCCGTCGGCTCAAATGTTCTTAGTGAAGTACAGCGCCGCGGCGCGATCCAGTTCGTTGCGCCCGATGCACAGAGGCCGCTGCTCGTATTTGCAGATGGATGCCATGATGTCGCAGATATCCACCGGATAGCATGCCCGCAGGGCCGGGGCGTACTCCTGGCACAGCTTGCGCAGATGCGCGGGGCTTTCCGGATCCCACGGCACGCCGGAGCGATCTACCACACGCATGAAGATCTGGTCGAACACTTCCGGGCTTACCGAGTCCACATAGACCTTGGTGTGAATGCGGCGCAGGAATGCCTCGTCCGCCAAATCCCTGGGTTCGAGGTTGGTCGAGAAGACCACCAGCAATTCGAAGGGAATCTGGAACTTCACCCCGTGGCTCAGGGTCAGGTAATCCACGCGGCGGTCGAGGGGCACGATCCAGCGGTTCAGCAATTCGCGCGGGGACATCACCTGGCGGCCGAAATCGTCGATGAGCAGAATGCCGTTGTTGGCCTTCATCTGCAGCGGCGCGGAGTAGACGCCGGTGGCCTCGTCCAGCCGTAGCTCCAACATGCTGGGGACCAGTTCGCCGCCCACCGTGATACAGGGCCGGCGGCAGACGATCCAGCGGGGATCGAGGTATTCATCGGACAGCTCGACCTCCTGGTGGACTACCGGATCAAAGAGGGTGACGATATGCCCGTCCACGTTGACGGCATAGGGCACCACGATGGCGTCCGTGTAGATCCGCAGGATGCGTTCCGCGACGCTGGTCTTGCCGTTGCCCGTGGGACCGTAGAGGAACAGAGAGCGATGCGAGATCAGCGCCGGGCCAAGCTGGTCGAAAAATGAATCCGGGACTACCAGATCATGGTACGCCTCGCGCAACTGCTGGCGGTTGATCTGCGGCCGGGCCATCTGGGTGCGCACGGCATGGTAATACGCCTCGACCGAAACCGGCACCGGGCCGGCGTAGTTGCCCATCTCGGAGCGCGCGGCCGCCAACTCCCTGCCCCTGGTGGTCAGCCGGAATGAGTAATCGTTCCCCAGCATGCCCTCGACATCTACTAACTGCTGCTGCCGGAGATACTGGAACACATTCTCGACGGCAGCCACGGAGAGCTTCATGGTGCGGCACAGCGCCCCCAGGCTGCTGCTGCCCTGCACCCGAATATGGCGCAGCATCAGATCTATGACCAGAGACTTGGGGACCCCAAGTTCCTCAACACGGTCAGCCACCACCGGCCAGAAGGCCGGGCGGCTGGGCGTCTGCTTTTGAGTGCCGGTAGTCATGGTGATTACAAGAGATCTCCCAGTGTATAGCAACCGGCGGCGCTGCGGCGAGCGGTCGGAAAACGGTCCAGCATGGGACAATAGTGTTTCCCGATTTATGCGGAATCTTACACTCCTTCTCGTCCTGATTCTCGGTTCGCCGGCATTTGCGCGCCACGTCCCGACCCTTTGCGGCACGCGGCCCGGCATGTGGAAGGAGGAGCACTTCCTGCATCGCCAGTCGGTTCGGGCACGCGCCCTGCGCCGCTCCACCTTGAAAGCCGCGGAGCCTGCGGGCGCGGCGGTCCGGACCATCGGCAACATCGCCATCCTGGAGGACGCGGATGGGGTGGTAGCGCGCCGCAACGATTTCAACCTGAACCAGCGCACGGTCACGTTTCTGCCTACAGGCGCCACCGCCTCCCGCTACAGCTTCCAGACCGGCACCGCCACCTACGATGCAGCGGCAGCCACGGCGGGCACCCGCATCGCCCTCGACGATGACGACAGCCGCCTCGTAACCCTGCCGTTCGCCTTCCCGTTCTACGGCTCCACCTACCGCGAGGTCTGGATCAACTCCGACGGCAACCTCAGCTTCACAGCGGGCGATAACGCCTCGAGCGATCGCTCGCTCGGCCGCGTCACCGCCGGACCGCCGCGCATCGCGCCGCTGTTTGACGACCTCGACCCGACCGGAGCGACGCAGGGCGTGCGGGTTCTCTCCGAAGCCGGCCGCGTGGTTGTGAGCTGGCCGGGGGTGCCCGAGTGGACGGAGACAGGCTACGGCACCCGCCAGACTTTCCAGGCGCGCCTCTATCCGGACGGCCGCATCGAGTTCGCTTACAGCGGCGCAACTCCCGCGGAAGCCGTGGTCGGGATCGCGCCCGGCGCACTGCGTGGTAGCTCTGCCCTGGTTTCGTTCGTGTTCGA
>DATMYF010000135.1:0-69736 GCA_035561075.1 Bryobacteraceae bacterium | reverse complement strand
CCCCCATACAACGCTACCAGCGCCGCCCCGGGCGGCTGCGTCGTCTTCCCATCCATGGGGTTGCGGAGGACGAGTTGGATGGTGGCGTGATTTGCCGCCAGACTGAGAACCTCGGCCTGTTCCGGGGTCACCAGCAGATTTACCACCTGTGCCGTCACGGGTTTGCCCTCGGTGTCCTTTTGGAAGTTGTGGCCCACTGAGAGCACTTGAATGTTCTGCAATAACGTGCGGGTTACGCTTCCAGAGGCCGCGGCGCCGGGGGGATTGCCGGACATCAGCACATCTACACGCATGCCGGGCAGCACGAAACCCGCCACCCCTACTACATCGTTCACCCGTACCGCCGCCGCCCGCATGCCTTCCGGGATCATGGCGGCTAAGCCCGAGCCCGCCCCTTTCGTCGCCAGGCGGCGCTCCAGGACAATCTCGTTCCGGTAAATGGCCGCGCTCACGCCGCGCCCCACGATGTCCCGGGCTTGCCGGAGAGCGCCCGCCGGCATGGCTCCGGGACGGCTCTCCACTTTGAAATCCCCTTCCTTGATCGACGTTCCCGGTTCCAGGTCGCGTGTCGCCACCACCACGGGAGCGGAGGGAATGGACGCGGCGGCGGGCTGGGCCATCAGCCGATAAAGCACAAAGCTCGCCGCCGCCGCCACGAGCAGCGCCACGGACAGAACGGACAAAAATCGCTGGCTCATAAAACTCCGGGCGCTCCGCCGTGCCTCAGTTTCCGCCGGCAGATGCGGCCGCAGCGGCCTCCAACTGCGAGTTGGTTTGGGTCCAGATGCCTTTGATGCTGCCGCCGGCCCCGATGAACAGAGCCGCAGAGGCCAGCGCTACGAATGCCATTAGAAGGGTGTATTCAATCAGGTCCTGCCCTTCCTCGTCCCTGCCGAAAGCAAGCCAGAAATTTCTCATGACTGTTTTCTCCTTTCCGGGTTGTGGCGATCTTGCGACCGCCGGTTTATACTCTGCGTAGCCTTTGGGCCACGCGCCGCACGCCGTTACGAACCACCGCTGTCTTGAATTAGGAGCCGTATCGGTGGTCACATCCGGCGTATCGGTCGAAACGAGCGGGGCTTTAGTACTTTGGCCGGATAGCGGAACTCCGGCCCGCCGCACCGCGTATTCCTTGAAAAGGAGCAGCCATGCAATCCAGTAACACCCGCGGCGGAGCGCTCGTGGGTATTCTGATCGGCCTCATGGCGGTAGTAGGGGTGGCGCTGGTCATCGCCGTAGGGGCGGGGATGTACGTTTCCCGCCACGTCACGGTGCGGGAATCACGTGGACGCACCACCATTGAGACTCCCTTCGGTTCGGTGCAATTGCGGGAGGGCGGCCGTTTCGATCCGGCCCACTTCGGCGTCCCGGTCTACCCCGGGGCCGCGCGCCAGGAGGACAGCCGCAAACTCGCCAGTTTTGAACTGGACCTCGGGGACACCCACAAAGAATTCAGCATCGTGGCCGCCGAGTACACCACAGCGGATTCCGTAGACGAGGTGACGGCGTTTTATCGCGACCGGCTTCCTCACTGGATGTTCAGCTCCCGGTGCCGCGGCAACGCGCAGTTCGAATTCACCGAGGACGGCTACAAGCGCATCGTCGCCATTCGCCAGCAGCACGGTCGCACGCATATCGGGCTTGCTTCAGTGGGAGGGCCTGCGTCAAACTGAATCGAAGGGCCATCGCGGTCCCAACCGAATCATGCCGGAAATCTGTACCTGCGGCGCCGAACTGCCGCCCGACGCGCGTTTCTGCCATAAGTGCGGCCGTCCGCAACGCGTGGAAATGGAGTTGGAAGTCGAGGAGCCGAAGTTCGCGCCAGTGGCGTCGGAAGCCGCCTTTGCGCCGCCCGTGCTCGAACCGCCGGTCCCCCCGGCACTTGACTTTCACAATCCCGTAGCCGTGCGGGTGGGGTTCTTCGCCGCCAGTCTGGCCGCGCTGCTGAGTTGGATCCCGTTGGTGAACCTGGGATTCTTCATCTGGTGGCTGTCGGGCGGATTCCTGGCGGTTTACCTCTATCGCCGGCGCACGGGCCAGTTCCTGACCGTGGGAAGCGGGCTGCGCTTGGGATGGATCACGGGCATCCTCACTTTTGTGATCATGACCGCCATGTTCACCGTCACGATCGTGCCGGTGGCCTTGAACGCGGGCGGGATGGGCGCGCTTTTCGAGCAGCAAATGCGCCACATGCCGGCCGGCGACCCCAACGTCCAGGAGGCGCTCCGGATGTTCCAGAGCCCCGGCGGTGTGGCCACCATTCTCTCGTTCATGCTGGTGATGTTCTTCGCGCTGATCACGCTGCTGGCAACCGTGGGTGGGGCACTGGGCGCCAGGATCGTCGGGCGGGAGAATTAACGGCTGCGCCTGGATGGCCCGTAGCGCTTCACCATGGCGACGCCGGCGAAGATTACCAGCATAGCGGCGGCTTGCCTCGTCCCGAAAGGCTCCCGGTAGAATAGCCATCCCAGCGCCACCGCTACGACCGCATTCACATACGGGTAGATGGAGACGATGGCCACCGGCAGCCGGTCGAGGGCATACGCGTACGCGCTATAACCCACGATCGAGCCAAAAAAGATCAGGTAAAGGAGCGCCGCCACCCCACGAAAATGCCATTCCACAGGGCGCTCCGGAATGAGCAGCACCAGCGGCAGGTAGGCCAACCCGGCTGCCAGTTGCTGCACCGCACCAGCGAACACCGGATGCGCCCTCCCGGAGCGCCGCCGCTGGTAGATGGAGCCGAACGACCACCCGGCCATCGCTAATTGCAGCAATAGGAATCCGTTGAGCAGGGCTGCGTCGACGCCGCGGCCTTCGAAACCCGGCGCAAATAGCAGCGCGGCGCCCGCCAGTCCGACCGTCATGCCCGCAATCGTGGGGCCGTGCAGTCTCTCCCCATTGGGCATCAGCGCCTCAATCCCGACCATCCAGAAAGGCGAAATGGTGAGAATCAGGCCGGCCAAGCCGCTCGGGATGTGTTGTTGCGCAAAAACGAGGCAGCCGTTTCCTACCCCCAAAATGAGGAGCCCCGTGAGCGAAGTACCCGCCAACTCGCGCCCACGGGGGAGGCGCGCCCCCCCTGTGAGCGCCGCCGTCACCATAATTGCGCCGGACACGAGGTATCGCAGGCAGACCAGCAGCATAGGGGGGAAGGATTCCAGCGCCATGCGGATGGTAAGGTAAGTGGTTCCCCAGAAGAAACAGACCGCAGCCAGCGCCGCATAGGCAAGTACTTGCGGGTTTTTCGCCAATGTTCAGGTTAGCAGAAGGGCCAAAATTCCCGGCCGGACCGCGCAATAATCGATATTTGCACCCTGAAAGCAACGATTCGCGCGCGCCGGGGAATTTTCTTTGACCGATCAGCGCAAGGGGTGTATAAATAGATTCAAGTCTCGAAACAGCGTTTTACCATATGAAACCTCTCGCGGCCTAACGGCTTGTCATACCGTTGGCCCGAGTTTTCGCCGTGCCAGTTTGGGGAGTCCGGTGTGACCGTCCCTCCAAACACGCGCGGCGCTTCAATCACTGGAGATTCGTGTATGTATAGCCGCTTGAAACCGCTGCTGGCTCTCATGTTGTTAGTGGCAGCCGGCGTGCTTTCGTGCCTGCCGCTTGCTGCGCAGGACGCGCGCGGAACCATTACGGGCCGCGTCGCAGACCCCACGGACGCCGTCATCGCGAACGCCGAAGTACGCGCCACGAATGTGGCGACGGGCGTTGCAGCCGTAACCCGGACCAACGAGTCCGGCAACTATGTGCTGGCGTACCTCATCCCCGGCACCTACACCGTAGAGGTGGAGATTGCCGGCTTTAAGAAATTCGTCCGCCAGGGCATCGGTGTGCGTGTGGGCGATAACGTCAACGTCGAAGCCAAACTGGAAGTAGGCAGCCAGGCTGAAACGGTCCAGGTGACGGCGGAGACGCCGTTGCTCGAAACCGTGGACGCCTCCCTCGGCCAAGTCGTCGATGAACGCCGGATTGCCGAACTGCCGTCCTTCGGCGGCGCGCCGTATAACCTGGCGCTGATGGCACCGGGAACCATGAACAATACCAACCTGCGGGCGCGCTATGTCGGCACCCCGGGAGCGCAGGGTGATTTCGCGGTCGATGGTGCGGGCAAGAGCAATGAGTTCACCATCGACGGCGTCCCGAACACCATGGACAAGGGCATCGTCTTCGTTCCGCCGCAAATGTCGGTGAGCGAATTCAAGGTGCAGAGCGTGTCCTACGACGCCAGCATCGGCCACTCGGCCGGCGCGCTGGTGAACGTCAGCTTGAAGAGCGGCACCAATGACCTTCACGGTGAAGTCCACTGGTTCGCCCGCAACAAGGTTTTCGACACCCCCAGCCTGTTCCAAAATCGTGCGGGCCAGAAGGTGCCGCCCTACCAGGACCACCGCTACGGGCTAAGCCTGGGCGGCCCGGTACGTATTCCGAAGGTGTACAACGGGACCAACAAGACCTTTTTCTTCTATTTGTTTGAAGAAAATGAGATCAAGTACAACTACGACTATACGAACACGGTTCCGACCGAAGCCATGCGGGTCGGCGACCTGTCCGGACTGCTGAAACTGGGATCGAGCTACCAGGTCTACGACCCGTTCACCACGACGGCAACGGCGGATGGCCGCTTCCAGCGCCAGCCGATTCCGGGCAACATCATACCCCAGAGCCGGATCGACCCCGTGGCGAAGAAGATGCTGAGCTTCTGGCCGCTGCCGAACCAGCCGGGCAACGCCCAGTTCGGTAACAACTGGTTCGCCAGCTACGCCGGTCCGTTTCCGGTGTGGACACACCTGGGCCGCATCGACCATGCGTTCAGCGCCAACCACCGCGTGTATGTCCGTGCCATGCGCGAGGGATTCTACAGCATCTCGAACAAGAGATTCCTGAACAATTACGACGGGATGATGTACAACCAGGACAAGCGCGGGCTCGCGGTTGACGATGTTTACGTTTTCAACCCCAGCTTCTTCATGAACCTCCGGTACGGCTTGACCCACCGGTGGGGCGCATCTTACCGCATGAGCAAGGGCTTCGATCTCTCGAGCCTGGGCTTCTCCAACAACCTGGTCAGCCAGGTAAAGAGCAAAGAGGACGCGGTATTTCCGTATACGGTCGTAAGCCCGTGGACCGCGCTCGACGGCAATGGCACGGACGGCCGATGGTCTGCGATTATCCAGTCCGTGAATGCGAACTTCACCAAGCTTCGCGGCCAGCACAGCATCCGGTTCGGCGCTGAATTCCGCAATTTCCGGGAGTTCAACGACATTTATACCGGCGATGTGACCCCGACGCTGTCCTACGGCGCCGGCTACACGAACGGGCCGTTCAATACCAGCCCCGCACCCACGATCGGTGGTCCGATCGCCGCATTTCTGCTTGGGATTCCGGGCGGCTCGATGAGCCGGTCCGGCAGCTACGCCCAGCAGGAAAACTATCTGGGCCTGTACATTCACGACGATTTCAAAGTAACCCCCAAGCTGACCGTGAACTTCGGCGTCCGCTACGAATATGAAACTCCGGTGACGGAGCGTTTCAACCGGTCGGTGGCGCACTTCGCTTACGACCAACTGAGCCCCATCAACGCACAGGCGCGGGCCAACTATGTGAATCCGATCGCGGAACTGCCGCTCAGCCAGTTCAACCTCCGCGGCGGCCTGACCTTCGCGGGCGAGGGCGGCAATGGCCGCAACCTGTGGACTTCCGAAAAGAACAACTTCATGCCGCGCGTCGGCCTGGCCTATCAGCTCCGGCCGAAGACCGTACTACGCGCGGGTTTTGGCCTGTTCTTCGATACGGCCGGCCTGGCCGTCAACAATGCAATTCAGACCGGGTTCAGCCAGAGCACGCCCATCCAGGCGTCGATGGATAGCGGCCTGACCTATGTTGCGACTACGGCCAACCCGTTCCCGAACGGGCTTCTAGCACCGGTAGGGTCCGCGGGCGGCCTCTCCACCAACCTAGGGCAGTCGCTCAGTTTCTTCCCCGAGAAGATGCTTAGCCCTTACATGCAGCGGTGGTCTTTCGGGGTACAGCAGTTGCTTCCGGCCGGTTTCATGGTCGACGCGTCGTACGTGGGCAACCGCGGCACGCGCCTCCCGGTGAGTCGTAACATCAATGCCCTTCCGGCGAAATACTTGAGCACGTCGGGCGTGCGCGACGAGGCGACCATTAAGTACCTGGCGCAGTCGTTCGCCAATCCGCTCGCGGGGACCAACCCGATCTACGGTACCAACATTTCGCGCTCCAGTCTGCTTGTGCCGTATCCGCAGTTCGGCAGCGTTTCCGTGTTCGAGCCCGTCGGCTACTCCTGGTACCACTCGATGCAGGTTCGCATGGAGAAGCGTTTCAGCAGGGGTTACACCTTCAACCTGGCCTATACCTGGGCCAAGACGATGGCCGCTGACAGCTTCCTAAACGCCAGCGATCCGATGCCGTACGAGTCGATTTCCACGCAGGATCGTACCCACCGGGTGGTGCTCAGCGGGATTTGGGAACTGCCCGTCGGCCGCGGAAAGCACTTCGGGAGCCAGATGCCGTCCGTGCTGAATTTCGTGGCTGGCGGCTGGCAGCTCAATGGAATGGTGCAGCGGCAGAGCGGCGCTCCCCTGACCTGGGGCGACGTCTGGACGCTGTTCTCCGGCGATTCGACAAAGGTGCTCCTCCCCAAGAGCGAGCGCAGCGTGGATCGTTGGTTCAACACCGATGCGGGCTTCAACAAAAACAGCGGCCAGCAACTCACAAGCAACATCAGGGTATCGCCCCTGCGGTTCAGCAATCTGCGGGCGGATGGCCAGGCGCGTTGGGATTTCTCCATCTTCAAGAACTTCAAGATGACCGAAAAGTGGGTCACGCAGTTCCGGGCGGAGTGCATCAACGCGATGAACCATCCGAACCTGGTGGCGCCGAACCTGTCGCCTACCAGCTCGGCGTTTGGTACGATCACCGACCAGGATTCTACACGGTCCTGGGTACTGTCCCTCAAGGTTAGCTTCTAGCTAGCTGCTTCAACGGTCGCGGTCCCGGGGCAACTTGGGGCCGCGACCCCTTCTCCTCCCTGCAGAATGTGACCGCCCCACCAAAAGACCAGGTCCGGGGCTCACTCTTTCACCCAAATGGCAAACCAGATGCAGCAACAAGCCCCAGGAGAGGGGATATGTCATTCAGCCTGTATCTGGTGGGATTCATCGTGCTCACTGTGGGGCTCGCAATTGGGGCCTACCTGCTCCACGTGCCGGCCAAATGGATCGGAGTCGGGGTAATTGTGATGGCGGGGATAGGCATACTGACGGGAGTCACGTCCACGCGGCGCCCGGACCCCAGTTGAAAATCGCGAACCGCGGGTGGCAGGCGGGTATAATGTTTTTTTGATCGTCACCCTGACCATCAACCCGGCCATCGACCGGATCGTTACGGTCGATCGACTCGCGTTCGAAGACCGCGCCTATATTCTCAGTAGCCGGGAGTCCCCCGGCGGGCGCGGGATCAATGCCGCGTGCGTGATCCACTCCTTCGACGGTCCCACCTCGGCGGTGATCACCTCGGGCGGTGAAAGCGGCAAGCGTCTGGAGCAGCAGCTCGAGTGCTGCGGGTTTCCGGTGTTGGTAGTACCCATCCGCAACGCCATCCGGACGAACCTGACCATCACGGACAAGCAGGGCCTCACGGTGAACCTGAATGAGGCCGGCCCGCACATGGAAGCGGATGAAGTGGCCAGCCTGGAGGAGGCCGTGCGCGCGCGCCTGAGCGGTGCGCGTTGGCTCTTCATGGGCGGCAGCCTTCCGCCAGGAGTCCCCGCCAGCTTCTACGGGAAGCTGATCGCCATGGCGCGGAAGAAGAAGGTGAAGACTCTGCTCGATGCCGACGGCGACGCACTGCGCGAGGGCATTGAGGCCAAGCCTACCGTGGTAACCCCCAACCAGCAGGAGGCCGAGCGGTTGCTCAGCCGCGCGCTGCTGACCCGCACCCACTTCCTCGAAGCCGCCCAACGCATCCGCGCAATGGGCGCCGAGTCGGTGGTGCTATCCCTCGGCAGCCGGGGCGCGGTGGGGGCGTTTTCCGACGGCATGCTGGAAGCGCTGCCGCCGCGCGTTGACGCCGTTTGCCCCATCGGTTCGGGCGATGCCCTGGCGGCCGCCTATACCTGGGCGATCGCGCGCAAGCCGGACGCTGGCGATGCCCTGCGGTGGGGTGTGGCCTCGGGGACCGCCTCCGCACGACTGCCCGGTATGACGTTCGCCACCCTGCCGCAAACCCTGGAGATCTACCGGCAGGTGGAAGTGCGGCGCGTCGAGTAGTGAAGCGCGGGGTTGCACGCTCGGCGGGAGTCGTTTCGGCGGCCATCGCACTGAGCCGCATTACGGGCCTGGTCCGTGAGATGCTAATGGCGCGGCTGTTCGGCGCCGGCCAGATCTACGACGCTTTCCTGCTGGCCTTCCGGATTCCCAATCTCACGCGCGACCTGCTGGCCGAGGGCGCGCTCTCTTCGGCGTTCATCCCGGCCTTCACCAGGCAACTGACCCGCGACCGGAGAGAGGCCGAGGAGTTGGCGAACCTGGTGGGGACCGCGATCATCCTGGGGGTCGGGACGATGTGCCTGCTCGGCATTCTGCTCAGCCCGCAGCTCGTGGCGCTGCTGGCGCCCGGCTTCAAGCAGGTGCCCGGCAAGGCCGAACTGGCGGTTACCCTGACGCGCATAATGTTTCCATTCCTGCTGCTGGTAGCCCTGGCGGCGCAGGCGATGGGGGTGCTCAACGCCACCGGGCGCTTCGGGGTGCCGGCGCTGGCCTCGGCGTGGTTCAACGTAGGGTCGGTAGCGGTGGGGCTGGGAGTTGGGTACACGTTGGGACGCGCGCTGGGAATCGACCTGATCGTCTCGATGAGCGTGGGGGTGGTGGCGGGAGGGATGCTGCAGTTGGGATGGCAACTGCCCAGCCTGTGGCGCGCCGGCTTCCCTTTCCGACCGCGATGGAACCCCCAGCACCCGGAACTGCGACGCGTACTGGCGCTGATGGGCCCGGCCATCCTGGGTGGCGCCGCGGTGCAGATCAACGTCATGGTGAACACCAACTTCGCCTCCTCCATCACGGATGCGTCCGGGCAAGTGATGGACGGCCCCGTAAGTTGGTTGGGCTACGCTTTCCGCTTTTTGCAACTGCCGCTGGGGTTGTTCGGCGTAGCAATTGCATCGGCGACGCTGCCGGCCATCTCGCGCAGCGCGGGGCTGGGCCGTATGGAGGAGTTCCGGGAGACACTCGCGCACTCCCTGCGGATGGTTCTGCTGCTGACGATTCCCTCTTCGGTAGGCTTGGCGGTGCTGGGCAGCAGCATGATTGCTACGGTGTACCAATGGGGCCGCTTCAAGCCGCACGACACCGAGCAGACGGCGCTGGCGCTTACGGGGTATGCGGTGGGACTGGCGGGATACGCGGCCATCAAAGTGCTTGCTCCGGCGTTTTACGCGCTCAATGATGCCCGAACCCCGATGCTGGTGAGCGCATTTTCCATATTCGTCAATTGGGGCGCGGCGTTCTCGCTGGTGCGCTATGCCGGGCTGGGGCACGCGGGTCTGGCGCTGGCGACGTCGGTGGTGGCGCTCGCGGGTGCAGCGTCGCTCGCGGCATTGCTTCACGTGAAGGCGGGCGGCATCGGCGGCTATCCGCTGGCCGCGGCGACTGCGAAGATCGTGGCGGCGTCGGCGGTGATGGGAGCGGCGGCGATGGCATCGAGCCGCGCCGTCCACGTGTGGCTTGGCGGCTCGCGCGCGGCACCACTGGCCGACGTGGCGGTGTCCGTACCTCTCGCGGTAGTGGTGTTCGTTGCGATGTGCCGGATGCTCCGGGTGCCCGAGGTTGCAGCGCTCGAGCAGCGTAGCGTGCTAAACTTTTTGAAGAGATGCTTCCCGATTTGACGGTGGTGATCCGGTTGCAGGAACTCGACAAACGGATCACCGAACTCACCCAAGAAATAGCCGCGCTGCCCAAGCACATCGCCGAAATTGAACACAAGCTGGTAAGCCACGAGCGCAAACTCGAGGCTGATCGCGCCGCCCTCTCCGCGAACCAGAAAGACCGCAAGCGCGTTGAGGGCGATATCCAGGCCCAGGAGCAGAAGATCACCAAGCTGCGGGATCAGATGCTCGAGGCCAAGACCAATGAACAGTACCGCGCTTTCCAGAGCGAGATCGAATTCTGCCAGAAGGAGATTCGCAAGTCCGAGGACCGCACGCTGGAACTGATGTCGGAAGCTGACCCGCTTGACCGGAACGTGAAGGCGGCCGAAGAGGCGCTCAAACTGGAAAAGGCGGAGGTAGAGGCCGAGAAGAAACTCGCGCGGGAACGTACCGCGGCCACCAAGGCCACGCTCGAGTCCTTGCAGGGCGAGCGAAAACAGGCAGTGGCCGGCCTCAGTCCCAACGTTTACCGCAGGTATGAGAATATTCGCAAGCACCGCAGCGGAGTGGCCGTAGCGGAAGCCGTGGATGGGCGCTGCACCGCGTGCCACATGGCGATGCGGTTGCAGTTCTTCCAGGATTTGCGGCGGGGCGACCAGGTCCTGATGTGTGAAAGCTGCGGCCGCATCCTGTTCTACAATCCTCCAGTGGTGGTCGAAGACCTCGCCGGGGAACCGGTGCGCGCCGAGAAGTAGGCCTACCGGCTGCCGTACTATATCGCCGGGGCGCCCCCGGCACGGTCCAGGCCGGCCAGGAGCGCCCGTGCGGTAAAACAGCTATCCGAGCTTCGGCATGGTAACCCGCCGGCCCTGATGGAATGCGAGGTTCGCGAGGTGCGGCGCGGAGACTGCACTGGCTCCCACCTCCACCGGCGCGTTGGGATTCTGTCGGCTCTTCATGCAATCCAGGAAGTTCTGGACGTGGCTCTCGAGCGGCACCGGCGCTTCCACTTTCTGCACCGGCTCGGGGTTCTTCGGCCACGGCTCGTTCCAGATGCGGAAACCCTGGTTGTCGAGAATCATGGTGCCCTTGTCGCCCTGGAACTGAATGGACCAGTCGTTGTCGTAGGAGTTGCAGTAGTTGAGGGTCCAAGTCGCCATGAACGCCGGGTATTCAAAGACGGCACAGAAAACATCGGGCACCTGCGAGCCTGTGTTCTTGGCGCGCTGGCCGTAACTGATGGCCGAGAGTGCCTGCGGTACCCCCATATACCACTGCACCACATCCATCAGGTGGGTCCCCTGGTCCGTCATGTTTCCTCCTGAGAAATCCCAGAAGTAGCGCCAGGAGCGGAACATCATGGGCTCCAGGTCGCGATCTTTGGCCGGGCCAAGAAATAGCTTCCAGTTGAGTTTGCCGGGCAGCGGTTCGTTATTGAGCGGACGCGAGACGTTCCAGTTCCACAACGGCTTCACCATGGTGATCTTGCCGAGGATGCCGCTGTCAATGATCTCCTTGCCCTTGATCACGGAGGGAGCGCTGCGCCGCTGCATCCCGATCTGCACAATCTGTTTGGACGCCCTCACGGCCTTGATCATGCGCTGGCTCTCTTCGAGCGAGTGCGACATCGGCTTCTCGAGGTAGACGTCCTTCTTCGCGGCGAGGGCGGCCAGCAGGTTCGGGCAGTGCTGGTGGTCCGGGGTGGCGATCACCACGGCGTCGAGGCCGCCTTGTTTCAGCAGGTCGTGGTAGTCGTCGTAGGTCTTGGCGTTGGGGGAGATGGCCTTGGCACTCGCTACATTGGGCTCGTATACCTCGGCAATGGCGACGCACTCGGCGCCCAATTTCTGGAAGGTATTGGTGAGATAACGGCCGCGACCGCCCGCACCAATCAGCCCGAACGCCACGCGGTCGTTAGCGCCGAACGCGCTGCGCGGCACATACAGAGGGGCTGCGGCAAGCGCCGTACCCAAAAAGGTCCTGCGATTTGGCTCCATCGGGATCGACTCCTCGGCAGATCACTGTATAACGTCCCGCACTCCGGGCGCAATCACCGCCGTTGGCAGCGGGGGCAGTAGTGGGTGCCGCGCTGAGCGACGAGAGTCCGGCGGATGGGTGTGCCGCATGCCGTGCAGGGCTCGCCGGTGCGCTGGTATACCCGATGGCTGACCTGGAAAAAACCCTTGCGGCCGTCGCCGTCCACGTAGTCGGAGATGGAGGAACCGCCCGCCGCGATAGCTTCTGTCAGCACCGCAACGATGGCATCGTACAGGCGCCGGGCGCGCGGGCGGCTCAGGCGCGCTGCCGAAGCCAGCGGATGGACGCCCGCGCGGAAGAGGCTTTCGTCGGCATAGATATTGCCCAGACCGCGCAGAAAGCGCTGATCGAGCAGCAACGCCTTCAAACGCGTGCGGCGCTTCCTGAGTGCCGCGGCGAACTCGTCAAAGCCGATTTCGAGCGGCTCGGGGCCCAGCCTCGCCACGCGGGCCGGGACGCCGTCGTGCAACTCGATGCAGCCGAACTGCCGGCTGTCGTCATAGAGCAACACACCGCGGTCGAGCATCAGGATGGCGTGGGTGTGGCGCCCAGGTTCTCCGCCGGCGAGCAGTTTCCCGGTCATCCCGAGGTGAACCAGCAGAACCTGCCCGCCTTCGATCTCAATGAGCAGGAACTTACCGCGGCGGCCTACCCCGAGGATGCGCCTGCCCGCCAGGCGCGCGGACATCTCATCCGGATTGCCGCCCCGCAGCACGCGCAGGCAGCGGAATTCGGCCGAGACGATACGGCGCCCGGTAACGCGCGGCGCGATCGTACGGCGAACGGTTTCCACCTCCGGCAGTTCGGGCATCTCTCCAGGTTAGCGGAAATCCGCCACACGGCACCGCATTGGCGGCGATTGCGTGGCCCCGACCGACACGGCGACGTCGTAATCCCCCGGCGGCAGGGGCTCCGGGAAGCGTGCGTTGATCTGCCTCGGGCCCGGGCCCTCGGCTGGAGAGAGGTACTCAACCGCGAGTTCCCTGCCCCCTGCCAGCACCCGCACGTTCCGAAAATCCGCATTATCCGGCAGCCCTGCCACCCAAAGGGAGAGCACGTTGCCCGAGAGTAGCCCGGGTGTCCAGGATGCTCCGTCGGCGAGGCCTGTGATTTCGAGCGCGTCGGTTTCGGCCGGCAGATCGACGGCGATCGGGATCGTGTTGCTGTAGCCGCTCGAGCCGGCGCGCAGCCGCACCTCGTGCCAGCCCGGCGGAAGACCCGGGGGAAGTTTGAAATTGGCCTGCCAAACACCGGCTTCCTTGCGGCCCACCCGGAGCGGCAAGGAACCGTAGCCCGCGACCTCCGGCCGAACGTCTTCCCTCGAGAGGCGCTCGGCATCGGTGCGAAACCAGCATGAGACGTAGTCGTCGCGGCGGGAAGAGAAGTTCAGCCCACCATCGGTGTTGTGGGCGGTTTTCAGAAGTTCCGGCGCGGCAACCGGCGACGCGACAGGAGGCTCCCATCGGCGATAGCAGGCCACATGCGCGCGGCCATTCGCAACACCCCGCAATTCTACGCGCGCGAAGCCGGCGGTACGGCAGAAGGCCAGCAGGCAGGCCGTATTGGGGCCGGTCCAGTTGTCCACCTGACCGCCCAGTTCGCCGGTTTCGTAGAACTCCATGGACGGCCGCTGCCCGGGCTTCCCACCGGTGACCCAGGATTCGACGAACACCGCATCCTCCGCCAGCGCGCAGACCCGTTCGACCGCCAGCAGCGGGTGCTTCAGATGATAGAGCACCCCGAAGAAGAGCACCAGGTCGAAGCGGCCCAGGCGCTCCGGGGAAAGCTCATAGACGTCCGCCACGACGTATTCGGCTTTCGAGTCCAGGCGTTGCCGGGCATAGCGGAAGCGTGGATTGTCCCAGCAGTCGACCGCCGTCACCTCGGCGCCGCGGCGCTCCACTTCGAAGGTGAACCAGCCGTCCCAGGCGCCTATATCGAGCACGCGCTTTCCGGTGAGGTCGGCGGGCACAGGGAAATGCTCAAGGGTGTGCCGCATGTCGGCCAGGCTCCGGACGCCCTCGATGGTTTCGCCCGGCAGTTCCATGGTGTGCCACCAGCCCGTACGGGCCAGCTTCGCGCTCCAGTCCGGAACCGTGGGGTCCTTCATGGATCGAGGCGCCTGTAGGCGCTGCCGTAGTAGATAAGGGGGCGGCCGCCGCGAACCTCGGTCCGCAGCACCTCACCCAGGAGGATGTCGTGATCTCCGGCCGTCACGGCCCGCACAACCCGGCACTCCACGGTGCCTAATACGTCGGGAATCAGAGGCACACCGGTCGCGCCCGGGTACCACGGGACGGACTCGAAGCGGTCCTCTGCGCGCCGCGCGAAGTGCTCCGAAAGGTGCTGCTGATGTTCGGAGAGCATGTTCAGTCCGAAGTAGCCCGTGACTCGGAACCGCTGGAGGATGCTTGCCGAATGTCCCACGCAGATGAGCACCAGGGGCGGTTCGAGAGATACCGAGGTGAAGGAGTTGATGGTAATGCCGTGAGGGGCGCCCTCGGCGTCCCGGACGGTCGCCACCGCCACCCCTGTAGCGAACTGCGCGCAGGCCCTGCAGAATTCAGCTTTCTCGACATTCCCGGAAGAGGGTGAGGGTAGGTTGCTTGACATTCGACTAAATTCAATCCTATCATGGGGTTGACCTTTAGGTAGAGGCTCCCGTGTCCTTTCGGGGCCGGGCACGGCATGCGCACTCGCGCCGATCGAAGGAGGCTGTTTTGATCAAGCTGGACATCATCAACGAAGTGGTGAACAAAACCGGCATCACCAAAACGAAAGCCGAGATGGCTGTCGAGACCGTCTTCGAATCCATGAAGAGGGCCCTGGAACAAGGCGACCGGATCGAATTGCGCGGTTTCGGCGTCTTCAATGTGAAGCCCCGCAAAACCGGAATCGGCCGCAATCCGCGCACCGGCGCGGAAGTGTCCATTCCTCCCGGCAAAGCGGTCCGGTTCAAGCCTGGCAAGGAGTTACAGACGCTGCAGTAGCAGACTGCAGGCGCAGTACCGATTGTGTCCCCTCAGGAATTCTCTGCCCTTCCGTATTCCGCGATCCCCGGCGACGGGGCGGCATCCGAATGGGTGCCCACCCGGACGCGTGAACGCTGGTGGCTCCACTCCCTCCTACTCGCGCTCACCATGCTCACCACCACGGTGGTGGGGGCCGGGATGCAGTACGATTTTCGCCGAGACCTCCCCTATGATATCGAACGCGGTCTGGAGGGCTTCGTGCGGCTGTGGAGCCATCCCGGGCTGCTGCTCGACGGCCTGCCGTTCTCCCTTACCTTGATGGCGATCCTGCTGGCGCACGAGTTGGGCCACTATATCGCCTGCCGGCATTACGGAGTGGATGCCAGCCCGCCGTATTTTCTTCCCGCCCCTACCCTCACGGGTACATTCGGCGCGTTCATCCGGATCCGGTCGGCTGTCTACTCGAAGCGGGTGCTTTTTGATATCGGGGTAGCCGGGCCGCTGGCGGGTTTTGTGTTCCTGCTGCCGGCGCTGGCCATTGGGCTGGCGTTTTCCAAGGTCATTCCGGACATTGCGCACCAGGGGAGCCTTCAATTCGGCACACCGCTGCTTGAATGGCTGCTGAAAGCCGCAATTTTCCCCGGCGTAGCGTCAAATGACATCTATCTCCACCCCGTCGCCCGCGCCGCATGGATCGGGATCCTGGCCACGGCTCTCAACCTCCTGCCTATCGGGCAACTCGACGGCGGCCACATCCTGTACTCGCTGGCGGGCGACCGGCACCGGGTGATTTCGAAAGTGTTCATCTTCCTGCTGGTCCCGATGGGCATTTTCTTCTGGTGGGTCTGGCTCTTCTGGGCCGCCTTGCTCTTCTTTCTGGGGCGGAGACATCCGGTGATCTACGATTCTTCAGAGCTCGGCCCCGTCCGCACGAGGCTCGGCTGGCTCGCCATGCTGATCTTCGTTTTGTGCTTCACCCTGACGCCTGTGCAACCGGGCGGGTTCTGAGCCGCGCCGCATGAAGATCACCGCCACGATTATCACGCTGGACGAAGAGCGGAAGATCGCGCGCGCGATTGAAAGCCTGCGCTGCTGCGACGAGATTCTGGTGCTCGACTGCGGCTCGGTAGACCGCACGGTGGAACTGGCCGAGAAATTGGGGGCGCGCGTCCTTGAACACCCCTGGGCAGGCTACGCGGAGCAGAAGAACTGGGCCGCGTCGCAGGCCGCCCACGACTGGATTCTCTCCATTGACGCCGATGAAGCGCTCAGCGAAGCCCTCGAAGGCGAAATCTGGAACGTGAAGAAGAACGGCCCGAGATACGACGCCTACACCATGCCTCGACTGGCGCAGTACATGGGCCGCTGGATCCTGCACTCCGGCTGGTACCCCGACCGAAAAGTGCGGCTCTATCATCGCGACCGTGCGCACTGGGTGGGGGACTTCGTCCACGAAAATCTTGAGGTGAAGGGAAAGCTCGGGCACTTTGAGTCGAACCTGCTCCACTTCACCTGCGACTCGCTCTCCGAGCACCTGAAGACCATGGACCGGTACACCACGCTGGCAGCGGAGGAACTGGTTTCGCGCAAGAGCCCCATCGGGCTCCGGCAGTTGAGCGTCGACCCGGCCTGGACGTTCCTGAAGACATACCTCCTGCAGCGCGGGTTCATGGACGGCCTGGAAGGGCTCACGATCGCCTACATGGCCGCACTCTATACCTTCCTGAAATACGCGAAGGCGAGAAACATGAGCTGATGCGCACGCTGCACCTGGATAGCGGACGCGAGATGCGCGGAGGCCAGTGGCAAGTGCTGCGGTTGGTTGAGGCACTGCCTCGGGAAGGGATCGCCGCCACACTGCTGTGCCGCGGGGGTTCGCCGCTGCTCCGCCAGGCTCTCGAACGCGGAGTGGATGCGCGCCCGCTGCACGTGCTCGAGATGGTCCTGGCCGCACGGCAGGTGGACCTCGTGCACGCGCATGACGCTCGCTCCCACACCCTGGCACTGTGCGCCGGGCGTCCCCTGGTGGTCTCGCGGCGCGTGGCGTTCCCCATCCGGTCCGCCTGGAAATACAGGCGCGCGGCGCACCTGATCGCCATATCCCGCGCGGTGCGGGATACGCTTATCGAGGGCGGCGTGGACCAGGCGTGCATCTCCGTGGTGTACGACGGCGTGCCGGCACTGTCCTATCCCGCCACACGCTCACGCGTGATCGCGCCAGCCTCCACCGACCCGCTGAAAGGCACGGACCTGGTGCGCGAGGCTGCGGCACTGGCCGGTGTCGAGGTGCGGTTCTCGACCGACCTCGTGCGAGACCTAGCCGACGCCGCCCTGCTGGTCTACGTTACCCGCTCCGAGGGGCTGGGCTCGGCAGCCCTGCTGGCGATGTCCGCAGGGGTTCCGGTGGTCGCGAGCAATGTAGGCGGGTTGCCCGAGGCCGTGATCCACGAGCGCACCGGCCTGTTGACGGCCAATTCCGCGCCCGACATCGCCGCCGCCATGCGCCGGCTGCTCGACGATCCCGCCTTGGCGCTGCGCATGGGCGAACAGGCCCGCCGCACGGTCGAGGAGCAATTCTCCGTGGAACGCATGGTCCGCGGTACCATCGGAATCTACCAACACCTATGCCAGAAGCCGCGCTAGCGTTCCTCTTCGGCCTCCTGATCGGCAGTTTTCTGAACGTGTGCATTCACCGCATGCCGAAGGATCTTTCGGTTGTGCGCCCGCGCTCCCGATGCCCGGTGTGCGAGAAACAAATCGCCTGGTACGACAATATCCCGCTGCTAAGTTATCTGCTTCTGCGCGGCCGCTGCCGCCACTGCGACGCACGCATCTCGCCGCGCTATCCCCTGGTAGAGTTATTGACGGGGTTGCTCTTTGCCGCCGCCGTGCTGCACTTGGGTCCGACCGCCGCGGCCCTCAAGCTCTGCCTCTTTGTGGCGCTCCAAGTGGGGCTGCTGTTCACGGATCTTGAAGCCCTGATCCTGCCGGACGAGTTCACCTTGGGAGGCCTCGGGGCCGGGCTCCTGCTGGCGTACTTCATCCCCATCGAAGACGCTACCGCGGGTGCCATGCTCTGGCTGGCGGGAGTGGAAGCGGGCCCCAGGCTTATCTCGGTAGCGGACTCCGCCTTGGGAGCCGCGCTGCCGGCGGGCTTTCTCTGGCTGGGAGGGTGGCTCTTCGAGAAGATCCGCCACAAGGAGGGCCTGGGTTTCGGCGACGTCAAACTAGTCGCCATGATCGGCGCATTCCTGGGGCTAAGAGGAGCCCTTCTGACTCTGCTGGCTGGATCGATCCTGGGATCCATCATCGGGTTGATCTACATCAAGCTCGCGAATAAGGATGCCGGGACCTACGAACTGCCGTTCGGGACGTTTCTGGGAGCAGCCGCCATCGCCGTAGCCTTCCTGGCCACGACGGTGACGGCCGCTCCCTAACACGCCGGCCGGTCAGAAAAGGAACTTCAGGGACAACTGTACATCTCGCGGGTCCTTAGACAAGGAGCTCAGGGTTCCGAACTGCGCGGTGCCGTAAGATGCGCCCGGAAGTGCGAACTGCGGGTGGTTGGCGATATTGAAGAACTCGGCGCGGAACTGCACCTTACGGATTTCGTCCACGTTGAAGTTCTTGAAAACCGATATGTCCCAGTTGTTGACGCCCGGGCCGGTAACCACATTGCGTCCCGAGGTGCCGAAGCGGAAGTTGTCCGGCCGCGCGAAGGCACTGGTGTTAAAGAAGCGGTCGACGGTCCGGTTCTCCATCTTGTTCGGATCTCCGATCAGGTCGGCAAAGGTCGGGCCGTCGGACGTGTTGGACGGATCCCCAGGCACCGTCACGGTGAACGGCTGTCCCGTGCGAAGCGTGATAATGCCGTTGATCTGCCAGCCGCCCACGAACAGGTCCGCGCCCCTGCCGATGGAGCCCAGCAGCGGTTTGCCGCGGCCGAAAGGAAGATCGTAGACCCAGCTCAGGGAGTAGCGGTGGGTGCTGTCCGAGGTACACCGGCCGCGGTTGGCTCGGAAGTTCTGGTCGTCCTGGTAGGCCACCCCGGCCTCGGAGCCGGCCACCCCATTAGTGTTGTCGAGGCACTTCGAAAAGGTGTAGGCACTCATGAACTGGAGCCCGCTTGAGTACCGCTTTTCAAACTGCACCTGCAAACCGTGGTAGCTGGAATTACCGAACGAGTCGATGCCGTTGATCAGCCCGAAATTCTGGTACGGCCGCCTTGGCTGCACGGGTCCGGGGCCCGGCCGCGGCTGGTTCGGAATGCGCCCCCGCGGCAGCTTGCCCGCGTGATTCCCGATGTAGGCCACCTGCAGGACCGTCCCAGCCGGAAGACTCTGCTGCACATTGAAGTTCCACTGCTGCACCTGGGTGTCTTCCCATTCGGGGTTCATCGCATAAATGAGCAGCGGCTGCGGGGTGGCGAGCTTTATGGGCTCGTAGAGGCTGTACTTGGCGAAATAGAAGGGGCTCGACGGCGTGGTATCGAGCTGGATACGGGTCTGGGTGATGAACGGCGTGTTGATGGCCAGGTCGATCCAGGTATTTGCGGTTTCGCGCTGGTAGAAGACGCCGTAGGCGCTGCGGATCACGGTGCGGCCGCCGAGCGCCTTGGGTGAGTAGGCGAAGCCCACGCGAGGCGCGAAGTTGTTGTTGTCGTTGTAAGCCAGGGAGGGAGGGAGCTTGCCGGGGTTCTTGCCGGTAACTTGCGTTGCGGTGCCGTTCTCGAACAGGATCGTGGCCACGGTGCCGTCTTTGGACACGGGCCGTCCCATCCACTCGTAGCGCAAGCCGAAGTTCAGGGTCAGCTCGCTCGATATGCGCCAGTCGTCCTGCACCCACGGTTCGACCATGGTGTAGCGGAAGTGTGGCGAGAAAATGTCGATGCTGGCATCCGTCACGCGCGGGTAGCCGAGCAGGAAATCGCCGAACGGCTGCCCGGTCAGGAAGCCATTGAAGCTGTAGGTGCCCTGCGGAGTGATGGCTTCAGGAAAGTTGTCGCGATGCCGCCGCACCGTGATGCCAGTGCGGATATTGTGCGCGCCAGTGGTGTGATAGATGCTGTCCGACCACTGGTAGAACTCGTTACGCCAGGCGCGCGGCGCGGACTGCGCCTGTCCGCCGTGCTCCCCGATCGAGGCGAAACCCGTGACCGACATGATGGGCAGAATCCAGCACGAAGGAAGGGCGCACAGGCCCTTCATCCCAAGTTTCTCGGTAACATTCTCGGTGTTCTGCCGGATCTTATACTGGTTCTCCGAGAAGCGGCTGAATCCGGTACGGAATTCGTTCAAGGTGCGGGAGCCGACTAGGTGCGTCCAGCCGAGCACCAGGTGTTGCCCGCGGAACTTCTCGGTGGTGCCGTCAGTGGGGAAGAGGCGCGGATACGCGTAGTCGGTGTCCTGATACAGGTAATGTCCGAAGATGCTGTCGCGATTCGAGAAGCGGTGATCGAGGCGCCAGTTGCAGGCCTCGATGGAGTTCGTGTTCGGGTCGTTCGAGATCCAGTTGAACGTCCCTGTGCTGTTCGGCAAAGGCGTGTACTGGTCGAGCATCGTCCGGATGATGGGGTGGATGCGCGTGGGCGGGATGACATTGCCCGGGAACGGAACGCCGGTCAGCGGATCGGTAACCGGACCGAGGGAGCTGAGATCGCCGGAACGGAGCGCGGCGTTCGGAACGGTGGTGAGCTGGGTGATGCCTTTGCTGATGCGCGTCCCTTCGTAGGCCCCGAAGATAAAGGTGCGGTTCCGGCCGTCGTAACCGGGCAGAATGATGGGTCCGCCCGCCGCCGCGCCGAACTGGTTGCGACGGTAGGCCGGCCGATCTGTGCCCGCACGGTTGCTGAAGAAGTTATTGCCGTCCAGCTTATCGTTGCGGAAGAAGTTCCAGAGCGCGCCGTGGAGGGCATTGGTGCCGGACTTGATTACGGCATTGATCTGCCCACCGGCCTCGGTGCCGAACTCCGCGGTGTAATTGCTGGTCTGCACACGGAACTCCGCCAGCGCGTCGATAATCGGTTCGAGCGAGGTGGAGCTGTGTTGTACCTCTTTCGCCAGCATGCCGTCGATCAGGAACGAGTTGGCGGTGGCCCGCTGCCCGTTCACGTTGAAGGCGAGGCCGCCGGATTTGCGGGCGTAGGCGCCCCCGGCGCGGGCTCCCTGGGGGCCCTCCACGGCGCCGGCCATCAGCACCATCAACTGCGTGTAGCTGCGGCCGTTCAACGGCAAATCGGCAATGGCTTTGTTCTCCACCACCCCGCCGATCTGCGAGTCGGCCATCTGCAAAGCAGCAGGAACGGCGGACACTTCCACACGCTCCGACAGTGCGCCCAGTTCCAGAGTGAGATCGAGCCGGACGCTCTGCGCCACTTCGGCGCGAACGTCGGGCACAACGGTCTTCTTAAATCCGGCAGCTTCGGCGGTCACTTGATAAGTGCCCACCGCCACATTGGGAAAATTGTAACGGCCGCCCTCATCGGCCTTGGTGGCACGAGCCGCCTTGGTATTCACCTCTTCGATGCTGACGGCAACGCCCGGAACAGCCGCCCCGCTAGGGTCCACTACACGACCGTTGATTGACGCGGTCTCCTGAGCGCGGAGCGGCACCGCCAAGCAGACCGTAAGTGCGAGAACATACATTGACCCCGTGCGCGTACGCATTTTGTCCTCCTCCTTGGGACGCGTCTCCGGCTGCGAGTCGCCATCCCCATGTTCGAAACAGGGATGCGGAATGGCAGTACGGGAGATAGAGAAACTGCTTGGGAACGCACTGGGCGCGTACTCCGGTGATCAGGCGTGTGAGTACGCTGTGGTATCGAGCCTAGCGCAGACACGGCCAAGAATTCCCCTTCTCTCGAAGCGTCTTGCGCGTCAGTATATAGCAATCAGGAGTATGTTGGAAACGATTTAACCGCCGGCGCGGCGCATGCGAGTCCCGTCCTCCGCCTCGAGCATCTGCCGGACCTTGCGAGCCAGCGCGGCGGGCGTGAAGGGTTTTTGCAGGAAGGCGGCTTGGTTTAGACCGCCGCTGTTCACTACTGCGTTATCAGTGTAACCGGACATGTAGAGCACCTTCATCTCGGGCCGCTGCCTGGAAAGGCGCTGGGCCAGTTCCCTGCCCCCGAGCTTGGGCATCACGACATCGGTGATCATGAGGTGAATGGCGCCCTGATAGGCTTGGGAGATCTTCTGCGCCTCGCCGGGGCCGGCAGCATCGAGGATGCGATAGCCCTCGCGCTCCAGGGTCTCGCGCACGAACTTCCGCACCATGTCCTCGTCTTCCACCAACAGAATGGTCTCGGAGCCGCGTCGTGCCTCTCCGGGCAAGTGCTCCGGCTCGGGCTGCGCGGCATGGTCTACCCTCGGCAGGTATACCTTGACCGAGGTGCCCTTCCCGGGCTCGCTGTAGATCTCGATGTTACCGCCGCTCTGCTTGACGATCCCGAATACTATGGAGAGCCCCAGGCCCGTGCCCCTGCCCTGCGCCTTGGTGGTGAAGAAAGGCTCGAACAGACGGGAGCGGGTTTGCTGGTCCATCCCGACGCCCGTATCGCTAACGGCCAGCAGTACGTACGGACCGGGCCGCACCGAGATGTGGGCGCGGCTATAGCTCTCGTCGAGATCCGCGTTCGCCGTTTCAATGGTGAGGGCGCCGCCATGCGGCATGGCATCCCGGGCATTTACCGCCAGGTTCATGATCACCTGCTCAACCTGCCCGGGGTCGGCGTTCACACGGCCCAACTCGGGTCCCATGATCAGGCGGAGGTCGATGTCCTCGCCTATCAAGCGCCGCAGCATCACCCCGAGGCTCGAAACCAGTTGGTTGATATCGAGCACCTTGGGCTGAAGCACCTGGCGGCGGCTGAAGGCTAGCAACTGGCGTGTGAGCGCGGCGGCGCGCTCGCCAGCTTTTATGATCTGCTCGACGGCGCTGCGGTTCGAATCGCGCCCCGGCAGGCTGTTGAGTACAAGCTGGCTGTAACCCGTGATGATTGTAAGCAGATTATTGAAATCGTGCGCGATGCCGCCCGCCAGCATGCCGACGGCTTCCATCTTCTGCGCCTGGCGGAGCTGTTCCTCGAGGATGCGCCGTTGCGTCAGGTCGATGAGCACCGCCAGCACAGCCTGATGGCTATTGAACTGGATGCAGTGCATCGCGGCTTCCACCTCGAGTTCCTCACCGCCCGCTTGCGAATAGCGCCAGACCGACGATCCCCGCTGATGGTCAACTGGCAGGCCCGTAAGGAGCGCTCTCAGCTGTTTGGCGTCCTCCTCCTCAACGATGTCCGCGAGGGACATTCGGAGGAACTCCTCGTGCGAATAACCGCCATGCTTGACGGCCGCACGGTTCACCTCCAGGAAGGCGAGGGTCTCCCGGTCGAAGATCCACATGGGCTGTGGATTTTGCTCGAACACGGCCCGGTAGGGCGCGTCTTCCGATCTCGACAATGCCTTCCGGGCGGGCATCAGCTAAGCACCAGGGGAGCGATCTCTCGAATGGGTCGTTGGGGTTCCATGAGGGTCCGGTCGCGAATTCCGGCCCAGACTTCTTGCGGAACCTCTTGAAACGCGTTCACCACCGCGGGGTCGAACTGCGTTCCCGCGTTGGCCATGATCTCGTTCCTTGCCTCCCCCCAGGAGATGCCGCGGTGATACGGACGGTCGGATGTCATAGCATCCAAGCTGTCCATAACGGAAAACACGCGCGCGCCTTTAGCGATCTGCTCGCCCCGGAGGCCACGGGGATAACCCTTGCCGTCAAAGCGCTCATGGTGGCAGAGCACGATCTCCGCAGCCATCTTGAACGATTCGATCCCACTAAGGATCCAATACCCGATTTGCGGGTGCTTGCGCATTTCGCCCCACTCGACGTCCGTGAGCTGCCCCGGTTTTAGCAGTATTCCATCCCGGATACCTATTTTGCCGATATCGTGAAGCATGGCTCCGCGGCGAATTACTTCCAGTTGCTCACCGCGCACTCCCATACGACCGGCGAGATAGACCGTATACTCACTGACGCGCTTCGAATGCGCAGTGGTTTCGCGCTCGCGGGCGTCCAGGGCGGCCACCAGAGCCTCAAGTGTACTTTCCGATGCTTCGCTCAGGTGCGCGAGGGTTTCCCGAAGCTCGACACTCTGCCGCTTGACGGCGTCCTCAAGCCGGGCGAGGTGGGCGTTCCTCTCCAACAGTTCGCGGCGCCGGGAAAGCGCGTTGTGCACAGCGGACTCGACGTCGTGCAACCGAAATGGCTTCAGAACGTAATCGAGAGCGCCGGCTTTCATCGCCTTGACCGCCATCCCAACGTCCTCGCAACCTGTCAGCATCAGGACACCTGTGTTGGGATGATTGCGCACGATTTCCTCTAGCAGCGAGAGGCCGTCCATGCCCGGCATTCGAACGTCGCTGAGGACCAGGTCAAACCGTCGGAAGGCCATAACGCGCAAAGCCTCACGCCCTTCCCCCGCCATCGCGGTTTCAAACCCGCGTTCGCTCAGGAATTGCGCCAGCATGGCTCGAATCGGCTGCTCGTCATCGACGACCAGCACGCTTTCCCCGGCCCCGAGTGCACCCATCCACCTTCAGTCTACTGAACACGGAATTCACTCTCAACGAAACGCATTAGTTCCGGTATCGTACGGCACACTTAGGCTGTTAGGGAAGTGCCCTGGAAAAAGATGATGCTTATTTCTTCTGTTCGGAGATTCGCGCCATAGGGCCGTCTACTTCCTCCACTTGGATAGTGAGGCTGCGGCGCCCTTGGAGAATCTGCTCTGGAATGGCGAAACGGGCCGCGATCATGCGGTCCTGGGTAGTTCGGGGAGCGATCTTGTCGTTCATCAGCAGAGTGTCGTTGAACTTCTGCCCGAGAGGTTTGTAAAACTCGAAAAGACGCTTGGCGTCGACCTCGGAAACGGGGACACCATCGTAAACATTCCCTTGAGCGTCCTCAATGCGAACATCCACACGCCGCACCACGAACGGATAGTCCGCCGGGTTCGCGAACCGGAAATCTACCACCGCTACGGAACTGTACTCGTCCATACCGGCTGTGCGCACCTTTTTGATCTCGCCTTCCAGCCGGATGTGCGCGCCGCGCTGAATATAAAATGTCGCCAGGACCATCAGCACCACCGCCGCCAACCCGGCACCGAACGCGATCAGCAATCCCTTACTTGGCATGTTCCGACTTAAACCTCGCCTACCACTCGCAGCAGTTCCTTAATGGAGATATGCGACGCCTCGATAAGAGTGCCATCGAAGATATGAGTTTCGAGACCGATCTTACCTTTATAGTTATCTCGCTGCAGCGCCTGGATGATAGCTTTCCAGTCGAGCCGCTGGTCGCTTTCGGGCATAATTCCCCTGCCCTTTACCTGCACGTTTAGAATCCTGTTCTTCGGCAGCAGCCCGTAGCCGTCCGGAAAGGGGATCTCCTTCGTGCCGAGGGTGTTCTGCGGATCCCAGTTCAGGCCGATCCACTTCGAGGGCAGCAGCTTCAGCAGATCCGCCATCTCCGCCGAACTGGCCACGTTGCAGGAGGCCTCGTTTTCGACCAGCAGGTAAATCTTCTCCCTGGCGGCTATGCTCTCCATTTCCCCGAGGACGTCCGCGATGCGGGGGAACAGCGCGCGCGGCTCGGCCACCCGGATGCCCGTGAACACCCGGATCTTGTCCACCCCGAAGACATGAGCATTGCGGATGGCAGTTTCCAGTTCCTGGATCCGGCGTTCATAGCGAACCCGCGCCGAAGCGAGGCGCTTGTCGCGCGCCTCGGGCGTTTCCTGCCTGCGCCGCACTGGCTCCGTACCAGGCCACGTATACTTCAGCAGCGAGGTGTTGAGGAAGGACACTTTCAGCGCGTTGCGTTTGAGCGCGGCGGCGGCGGCTTTCACCTCGTGCTCGGGAAGCCAGGCGTACTCCTTGCCGGTTTCGGGCACTGCCCGCAGTTCCACCCACTGGAGGTCGTAGCGGCGGGCGAAGGCGATGGCGTCGTCCGCCGTTTTGCCGATTTCGTCCGTGATGGCGCTGAGTTGCGCCCTGCCTATACGCGTCTTCCCCAACAGGGTCGAGGCAGCAACGCTACCGGCGAGCATTTCTCTGCGCGTCATATTGCACTCATGATAACGCGGCGCGCGCCGTGGCTCGCACGAATCCGCCGCCGCTTGCGGTAGAGTAAACGCATGGCTGAGACTGAGTGGAGCCCCGCCGCAGGTAAAACCCTGAAGCTCACGACCGGCGACATCACCAGGGTACCTGCGGATGCCATCGTAAACGCGGCCAACTCGGCGCTGGCCGGCGGTGGCGGAGTCGATGGCGCCATCCACCGGGCCGGCGGGCCGTCGATCATGGCGGAGTTGGACGAGATCCGCAAGGAGATCGGGCAGTGCGCCCCGGGGCGTGCGGTCGCGACCGGCGCCGGACGGCTGGATGCGCGCTACGTCTTCCACACCGTCGGCCCCATTTACCGCGGCGGCCGCTATGGCGAACCGGAACTGCTGGCGGCATGTCACCGGACCTGCCTCCAGATGGCCGAGGAGCGCGGTGTCCGCCGCATCGCATTTCCGTCCATCAGCACCGGCGCCTACGGATACCCGTTCGATGATGCGGCAGCGATCGCCATCCGGGAGGCGGCGACGCACCTGGCGCGGCCCGGCACGCTCGTGGAGGAAGTCGTCTTCGTCCTCTTCGGACAGCAGGCGTACGACGCTTTTGCGCGGGCGCTGGCCGGGTATGGCTCCGGTGCGCGATTTACGAGACCACGGTGATTCTGGAAAACCCCTCTTCCACGCGGGGGGGCACCAGTTTTGCCGCCATCAGCTCGATGGCTTCTTCGGGCACCACGCGGTGGCGGCCGCGATTGCGCTCGCGGCACACCTCCAGGGGCATATCGAAGAAGACGGCCTCGGCTTCCGCGCCGCAGCGGTGCGCAATCGCGATGTACGGCGCACGTTCGGCAGGCGTTAGATTGGTGGCGTCCACATAGCTCACCGGCCTCCCGATGGCCAGCCGCTGACGCAGCAGAAACCGCAGGGTGAGAAAAACGCGCCGATGAATCGTCTGGTTTGTGGCGTCGTCGGCCAGCCACTGCCGGATGACATCCGAGGAGAGCGGCAAAACGCCTTGCCGCTCCACCCAGGTTGACTTGCCCGAACCCGGCAGCCCTACCAGCACGACTACGCGCCGGCGCTCCGCGGGAGGTGTCACATTAAAGATCCACGCCGAATTCCCGCCACTCGACCACGCGCTTGCGGTAGATCGCGTCGCGGCCCATGATGGCGGTCAGCGCGCCGATAGCGGCGACTTCGATCGGCGCCGGATTGCCTTTGCCCGTGCGGATTGCCTGATAGAAGGCCGTGATGTGCGGCTCAGGCCGCGGGCCGGTCTGGCGTGGAGGGGCCGGTACCAGCAATTCGGGCTTGCCGCCGCCTTCGCGCGGGTAAAACGTGGAGTTCAACAGGTCTACGGCGCCGTCGCTCGTATAGACGTAGAAGTATTGGCCGCCCCCGGGCATGGTGTTGGGGTGGAAGAACACCTGGGTGTACGACATCTTCACGTCGTTGGCGTATTCGTAGCTCAGGGTGTAGCCGTCCATGTTGCTACGGCCGGGAGGCACGTCTTTCCACACCATCGTGCCGCCGAAACCGCCGCCGCGCTCGGGCCGGCTGCCGATCACCCAATTGCACACGTCCAGGTTGTGCACGGACATCTCGACTATCACATCGCCGGACCGTTTGGCATCGAAGAACCAGTCGGCCGAAGGACCATCGTGAGCCAGATCCTCCCCGGAGTGGCGCTGGGCCTTCACCATGATGATCTTGCCGAACTTGCCCTCCTTCACCTTGGCGATGGTAGCTCCCAGGCGCGCGTCCGACCGCATCTGCTGACCGAACTGCAGGACGGTCTTCGAGGCTCGCGCTACCTTGATCAGTTCCCGGATAGAGGCCGGGTCGATCCCCGCCGGTTTCTCGCAGTAGACGTGCTTACCTGCCTTCAGGGCGGCAATGGTCATGGGCACATGAAGATCGCAAGGTGTCGCGATGTAGACGGCGTCCACGTCCTTGCGGTCGAGCACCTGGCGATAATCCTTCACAGCCACGGGTTTGTCCCGCACGGCCAAACTGGCAGCCTTGTCGAGGCGGTCCGGCTTGAGGTCGCAGACGGCGGTCACCTTGACACCCGGCTGGTCGAGAACCTGCTTGAGCAGGTACGAGCCGCGGTTACCCGTACCGATCATGGCCGTACGGACGGGATCCCCGGTTGTCTGGGAGAACAGGGGAGTGGCGGCCAAGGCTGTCCCGGCCAGGAATTCGCGACGATTGGGATTAAGCATAGCGGTTGCCCTCCATGATAATCCGGATCGCCGCCCTGTGTGCTGCCCAGAACATTCGGGGCCGGCAGCGGCTCGCACCCGGCCCCCACGCGCCCTACCCTGGAGCATAAGGAGGGCTTCCATGATCCTTCCGCTTACGCCGGTGCGATGCCTCTACCGTGCCGTCGATCTCTATGGGAGCAAAATCGGGGTGGTCTCGCACACCCGCCGCTTCACCTATGCCCAGTTCGGGGAGCGATGCGAGCGTCTCGCCGGGGGATTACTGGCGGAGGGCGTCCGCGATGGCGACCGCGTGGCTTGGCTCAGCTTCAACACCCACCAGTTGCTGGAAGGCTACTTCGGGGTGCCGCTGGCGAGAGCCGTGGTTCTGCCGCTCAACGTGCGCCTCACCCCAGCGGAACTGATCGCGATCCTCAATCACTCCGGCGCCTGCATGTTATTGTTTGAACAGGATTTTGCGCCCCTAATCGACCATTTCCGCAAGGCCTGTCCGGCGATAAGGCGGTACGTCGTCCTGAACAATACCGTCCCCGGCGCCGATCTCACCTACGAGGAACTGCTGGCGCAGGGGCGGCTGTCGCGGCCGGACCCCTTCTCCTTCGATGAGAATGCCGCCGCCGAGCTGTTCTACACCAGCGGCAGCACAGGCACGCCCAAGGGCGTGATACTCTCCCATCGCACCCTCTACCTGCATGCGCTCTATGTAGCCGCCACATTCAGCCATGACGACTCGGCCGTGGAACTCCATACGATCCCGTTGTTCCACGCCAATGCGTGGGGCCGGCCGCATTCCTCGACCATGATGGGGATCAAGCAGGTGATGGTGCACCGTTTCGAGCCGGCGGCGGTGTTCCGGCTGATCCAGCAGGAGCGCGCCACCTCCATGTCGCTCGTGCCCACGATGGCCAATGCGCTCCTGAATTCGCCCGATATGGACAATTACGACCTCTCCAGCATGGAGGAGATCCACATCGGCGGCGCGGCGGCCTCACCGGAGCTGATCCGCCGCATGGAGCAGGCCTTCGGCTGCGCGGTGATGGCGGGGTACGGCCTGACCGAGACGTCTCCCGTGGCGACGTCCTCACGCCCCAAGGGCACAGTGATGTATGCTGACGAGGACGACCGCGCACGCCGCCATGCTATGGCCGGATGGCCCATTCCAGGTGTCGAGATCCGGGTAACGGACCTGCAGATGAACGATGTGCCGCGCGATTCGCAAAGCATCGGTGAGGTCGTCATTCGCGGCGACGTGGTGATGGACGGCTACTATAACGACCCGGAGGGCACCGCCGCGGTGATGAGCCTCGGGGGCTGGCTGCACACCGGCGACATGGCCGTGTGGGACGAGGAAGGCTACATCCAGATCGTGGACCGCAAGAAGGATATCATCATCAGCGGCGGCGAGAACATTTCGTCGCTGGAGGTGGAGAGGGCCGTCGCCACACACCCTGCCGTGCTCGAATGTGCGGTGGTGGCGGCGCCCGACCGGAAGTGGGGCGAAATCCCCGTGGCTTTCGTGGTCCTCAGACAGGGCCGGCAGCTCACAGCGGAGGAACTGCGGCAATTCCTCGAGCCGCGCCTGGCTGGATTCAAAATACCCAAGGTGATCGAATTCATGGAGGGAGCATTGCCCAAAACGGGAACTGGAAAGATTGTTAAACGAGACCTGCGCGAACGCTTCTGGGCCGGGATGGCCCGGAGGGTGCAAGGTTGAGGACGCTGGGCCTGCTGGTCCTGTCCGCTGCGGCCGCGCTGGCGGCCGAAGGCGACATCCGTCTGTTCAACGGGAAGGACCTGGACGGCTTTTATACCTACCTGCGGTCGCATGGCAAGAATCAGGATCCGGATCGCGTTTTCCGGGTTGAAAAGGGTCAAATTCACGTTTCCGGCGCCGAATACGGGTACCTGTGCACCGAGCGGGAGTTCGGCGACTACTACTTGAGTGCCGAGTTCCGCTGGGGCGACGCCACCTGGGCGCCCCGGGAAACGAAGGCGCGGGATAGCGGCATCCTGTTCCACGTAGGCGGCGACGACAAGGTCTGGCCGCGGTCGATTGAATTCCAGATGATCGAGGGCGGGACGGGCGACATCATCGTGGTGGACGGGACCTCCCTGACGGTGAAGGGCGAGACCCGCGACAAGGGTCGTTTCGATCGCTTTGGCAAAGGGCCCTGGCAGGACGTCATCGGGTACCGCGACCCCAACGGCGAAGTCGAGAAGCCGCGAGGCAAGTGGAACCGGATGGAGATGTGGGTCGAGGGCGACAAGGTCCGGATGCACCTCAACGGGAAACTAGTGAACGAGGGTACCGGCGCCTCGGTGACGAAGGGCAAAATTCTGTTCCAGTCGGAGGGCGCGGAGGTCTGGTTCCGCAACATCGTGCTGCGCCCGCTACGGCCGACTCCGTAGCAGCGCCCGGCAGACCAACGCGGCGCCGGAAACCGCACCGATAGTAGCGGCGGCCGCGAGCGCGAGTACCAGGGCCGGGGCTGCGATGGCGGTATCGCCCAGTAGCCCCGGACCTCGGCCGTACCACTCCGCGAGTGCGCCCACGCGGGCGCGGCCGCGATAGCCGCCATAGAGCGGGATCAGCTTTACCCACCACGTCGCCGCCATCACGTATGCCCACATGGCTGTCATGGCGACTGCCAGCCATCGCCCGGCCCGCCCGGTGCGCGACAGTCCGCAGGCGAGCAGACCTAGAAGCGCCGCGAAGATCGTGGGGGTGTACCAAGGCGCGCCGCCCAGCCCTGGTTCACCGAAGACCAGGAATAGCGCCGCTGTCGAGTAGGCCACCAGACCGGCGAACAGCAGACAGCCCGCCAGCAACACGCCCTCGGGCGGGGAGGGGCGCTTGCGCCACGCCGCACGCACGGAAAGCACCGCGGCGCAGAGGGCCAACAACAGCATTAGATTCAGGGTGGCGGCAGAGAATGTATCGAAGGAGTTGTTCGCCGTCCAGAGGCTGCGGCGGGCCGAGGAAGCCACCGCGGTTGCCCACGGCATCCGCAGCAGCGTGCCCGCGATGTCCCACAGGCTGTGGCGGACAATCGCTTCGAGCGCTCCCGTCACGGTCCCATAGAGCGTCCAATTGCGCCAGTACCAGGGTGCGGCAAGTAATATCAGCGGTGCCACAACCGCCGCCGCCCCCCTCCGCTTCCACATCGCCAAGCCCAGGGCCAGCGGCAGGAAAGCCAGGTAATAGGCCTTGGCGAGGAGCCCGAGCGCGAGCGTCGTGCCCAGGGCCGCCCCCCGGCGGGCATCCGGGCGCCTCGTGTATGCCGCGGCGGCGGCGAAGAACCAGGGCGCCAGGGCGATGGCGAGCCAATCGTTGGTGATGTGGGCGGCCGCAGCGTAGAGCATCTGGGAGGAAAGCAGCAGGAAGGCCATCCACGCGGCCCACACGCCCGGCAGCCCGAGTCGAGCGGCCAGAACGAAGATTCCCAGGCAGGCAGCCGCTATAGCGACAGACCCGGACACCAGCCGCAATCGCCACACCCGTTCCGGCAGCGGCGCGCCCGCCCATAGCCTGTCGAGAGGAGCGATCAAAAGGTAGGCCAGCGGGGCCTGCTGGGCCTCGTAGTTCGAGCCATCGTCCGGGATCCGGTTGCCCAGCTCAGTAGGGATCGAGAAGAGCGCCGCCCGCCGCCGGCCGCGCTCGGCGTCTGGAAGCCGAAACCAGTCGGCGTAAGTGGTGACGAAGGGCAGGTTTCGCGCCACCACATGGCTGGCGGGCGCCAATTCCAGAGACGCCCGGACCTCCATGGAAATGCCGCTCTGCTTGCGTACCGGTAGCCGCTTCTGGCGCGCCACGGTCTGCACGTAGGCGTAGTGGAACGGCTCATCGAACCCCTCCCATAGCGGCAAAAGCGAAGCGTAGGCGAAAGCGCTCAGGACGCCGTAGAGCAGCAGGAAGGTGCGCATCTCAGCCAAGCCCCGATTTTCCCACAAAGCGGGGCGTCAACCGTGCTGATTGATACCCGTGTAACCCGAGTTTGGTATCCTATTTATTCAAACGTCTGAGAACTCACCTATGAGAAAAACGCTGGGTCTACTGCTGTGTCTACTCGCCGCGAGCACGCTCCTTTGTGCCCAGTCGGTTGCGGGCCTGGGAGCCATATCCGGCTCCGTCCGCGATGCGACGGGAGCGGGCGTCCCCGGGGCGGAAGTTGTCGTCACCGACCAATCGAAAGGGATTCGCCGAACGCTCACCAGCAACGAAGCGGGCGTATTTACCGCAAATTCGCTGGTCCCGTCGTCGGGCTACTCGGTGATCGTTAAGAAAACCGGTTTCGCTGATTTCCAGCTCAGCAAAGTAGAGGTGCTGGTGGGCCAGAACGTGCAGTTCACGGTGCTCCTGCAGGTGGCAGGAACCAGCACAGTGATGAACGTCGATGCTGTGGCGCCGCTGGTGGATTCCACCAGGACGGACGTCTCCCAGGTGGTCAACTCCAACCAGATCGTGAATATGCCGATCAACGGGCGCCGCGTGGACTCTTTCGTGCTCCTGGCCCCCGCGGTAGTCCCGGACGGTACGTACGGGTTGGTGTCCTTCCGCGGCACCGCGGGCGGCAACACGTTTCTTACCGACGGCAACGATACCACTCAACAGTACTACAACGAGAACGCGGGCCGCACCCGAATTACCACCCAGATCTCCCAGGATGCGGTGCAGGAATTCCAGGTGGTTTCGAATAACTACTCCGCCGAGTTCGGCCGCGCGACGGGCGGTGTGGTGAACACCGTGACACGCTCTGGCAGCAACGACCTGCACGGCACCGGCTACTGGTTCTTCCGCAACCAGGACTTCAACGCCCGCGACCCCTTTGCCGCCACCAACCCTCCGGAAACGCGCCATCAGGCGGGCGGATCGCTGGGCGGCAAGCTGATTACCGACAAGCTTTTCTACTTCGCTAATTTCGAGGCCACACGGCGTGATTTCCCGCTCGTGGCCAGCCTGACCCGGCCGCCGCTGTTCGACAGCACCGGTAAGTTCGTTGAAACGCAGCCGGACGGAAAGCCCACCTGCGGCTCGCCGGCAACCCCGGCCCAATGCGAGGCGGCTGTCAAGTTTCTCGACCGCCAGTTCCAGGTCCTGCAGCGCACGGCCAACTCGGAGTTGGGCTTCGCCAAGCTCGACTGGCGCCCCAACGACCGTAATTCGTTCAGCGCCAGCATGAACTACCTCCGCTGGCTCTCCCCTAACGGCATCCAGACGCAGGCCGTACTGAACAACGGCAACGGCGTGGGCAATAACGCCAGTTCGAGCGTCCGGACCCGCTATGGCCGTTTCAGCTGGACGGCGGTTCCCAACGCGACGATAGTGAACGAGTTTCGCTTCGGCTGGTTCAAGGACAAGTTGTACGACTATCCCAGTTCCGACCTCGAAATTCCGGGGATCGGGTCCATCGGCCTCACCGTGCAATCGCAGGCCAACCTGGGTACTGCGCGGGATTATCCCCGCCTGAACCCCAGTGAGAACCGTTTTCAATTCGCCGACAACCTGACCTGGACCAAGGGCAAGCACACGCTGAAATTCGGCGCGGACATCATGAGCACCGAGGACTACGTGGATTCGCTCTACGGGCGCGTGGGATTGTACAACTACGGCACCTTCACCAATTTCGCCCTGGATTTCTCGGGCAACACGGCGGGCGGCAAGCGGTGGCAGAGCTATGGCCAGGCCTTCGGCACCACCGTGGCTTCCACCACCGTGAAAGACTACGGGTTCTTCGCGCAGGACCAGTGGCGTGTCACCCCCTCCATCACCGTGAACCTGGGTCTGCGGTACGACTACGCTTCCCTGCCCCAACCGACGGTGACGAATCCGGACTACCCGGCCACGGGGTACATCAATTCCCCTGGCAAGAACTTCGCCCCGCGCGTCGGCCTGGCGTATTCGTTCAACAATAACCGGACGGTGTTGCGTGCCGGCTACGGGCTGTTTTACGCACGCTTCCACACGTCGATGATCAACACCCTGTTCGTCAACAACGGCGTGTACCAGAGAAGCCTGAGCCTCCAGGGCACCACCCCCTCGGATCTTGCGCTCGGCCCGGTATGGCCCAATCAGTTGGCGGGCCTCGACCGGACCCCTCCCGCCGGCACCGTCGACGTGAACTTCGCCTCCGAGAACTTGAAGAACCCTTATACGCAGCAGGGCGACATCGCCATCGAACATGAAATCACCCGCAACCTGGGGATCACCGCTTCCTATATCTGGAGCCGGGGATTGCAGTTGTTCGGCGTGAGCGATCTCAACATCGGCGCGCAGGGACCGGCGGTTACCTACCGGATCAATGACGCCAGCCGCAACCAGATTGGGACTTACACCACCGCCACGTACCTGCTCGCCAACCGTGTGGACAAGCGCTGGCGCCGGCTAAATGTTCTCGAAAACGGCGGCAACAGTTACTACAACGGCCTGGCCGTGCAGTTGCGGAAGCGCATGTCGGGCGGCATGGAGTACAGCGCGTCCTACACGTGGTCCCACGCCATCGACTACGGTCTCGGCACGGGCTCGGATAATACCTTTATGAGCAGCCCGACCCGGCTGTTCAACGGCGATACCCACGGGGAGAAGCAGACGTCCGCTCTCGACCAGCGCCATCGGCTCACCGTGACGCACCTGTGGGCCCCCACTTTCACTAAGCGCGACGGCCTGCTTGCCAAGTACCTGATCAACAACTGGCAGCTTTCGCAACTCTGGATCGCGGCCTCCTCTTTCGCCAGCACCGCGACCATTTCGGTGACCGGCGCTCCGTTCACCGGCGCGGCCTTCAACAGTACTCTGAACGGCTACGGCTCCGGCTTCCCCGGCACCCGCGTGCCGTTTTGGCCGGCACGCAACCTCGACATTGGGTCCATGTGGCGCGCGGACGCCCGCGTCAGCAAAATCCTGCCTTTTGGCGACCGTTACAAGCTGTTCGTGAACTTCGAAGCGTTCAATGTATTCAACAATCCAAGTTTCACGAGCGTAAACGGTTTGGCTTATGCAGCTTCCGGCGGAGTACTAACCCCGCAGGTAGGATTGGGGGAGGGCTCCGCAACTCAGGGCTTCCCGGACGGGACCAATGCTCGTCGCGCCCAAGTCAGTATGCGCTTCATCTGGTAGGTACCACAGCAGTTAAGGCCCCCGGGGACGCGGCCGGAAAAGCGTCCCCGGGGTCGTTGTTCCGCCGCAGTCACACGCTCTTGAACATTCCCTACAAGCGCCCTCATTGGCCCTTTAAGTACTTGATAATACAAAAGTAATACAGTAAAAGTTCTAGTACACGCAGTACGGACCACTGTTTCCTCGGAGCCTTTCTGCCGATAGAATCTGAGTAGGAATTGAGAGCAAATGGAACAGGTACTCAGGCGGGCACTGGCGGAAGAGAACAGGTTGGCGGTCCAGATATTTCTCTATCTACAACTTCTGGACGTACTGACCACTCTGGTGGGGATGAGGTTGGGCGCGAGTGAGGCAAGCCCGTTTGTCCGCGCGCTTATGCAGTTCGGGCCGGCGCCGGGAGTGCTGATGTCGAAGATGGTGGCGGTCCTGCTCGGCGGTCTGTGCATCTGGCTCGGGAGGGCGCACCTGATCCGCTGGATCTGCTACTGGTACGCGGCCCTGGTGGTATGGAATTTGGGCGTAATGCTGTCGTTAGGGGCCTGAAGCTCAACGTTTAAGCAAGCTGGTCGACGCCAGCGCAAAAAGCAGCAGGATAAGAGCTTCAAACAGCAGCGTCCAGAGGTTCGTGCTACGCAGCCAGTCCCTCCAGCCAGGCAAAGCCGGATCAAGCGTTACGCCGTCCGTGGTTGTCGTCGCCTCTTCAATGATCACCCGAGCACTCCCGTCGTCGGCAGAGGCAGGTATCGCCGCATTTGGCGAGCCTGTTGAGGCCGGGCGCCCCCCGGCCTGATTCCTTTTTGCCTGGTTGGGTGGGCATGGGGCGCATCCCTCGCCAAACCCGGCATTCATTATGCTACCGCAGGGCTTTGCGTTTGCGGCGACGCGAAAGCAGGGTAAGCAAAATCACGGCCGCCAAAACCCACAGGCCCAGTTGAATCATCGTCTCGTTCATACATTTCTCCTGTTGCAATCAAAAATTCGTTTGCCTGCTTGCCCGGCTGAATATCCGCACTTTTAGGCGGCATTCGGCCCCTTGCGCCCCCCTATCGGCGGGCCGCTGGTCCCTAACCCAGCTCCTTCATCATCGGGAACAAATGTTTAAATAACTGCAGCATCGCCGGTCCAGCCGTCACGATCATCATGGATGGCAGGATGAAAAAGAAGATGGGGAAGACCAGCTTGACGCCAACCTTCGCCGCCCGCTCCTCGGCCTCCTGTCGCCGCCGGGTGCGCATAAAATCCGAATGTGCCCTGAGCGACTCCGCCATACTGGTACCGAAACGGTCGTTCTGTACCAGCACGGCGACCAGTTTCTTCAAATCCGGCTCGCCTGTTCGTTCCGCCAAGTGTCGAAGTGCCTCGGCGCGGCGTGTGCCGGCGCGCATCTCGAGGTTCACGAGGCTCCACTCCTCGCACAGCTCGGGATGCGCGGCCTGCAACTCACGGCTGACGTGCATAATGGCTTGGTCGAGGCCGAGCCCGGCTTCAACCGAGACCACCATCAGGTCAAGTGCATCTGGCAAAGAGAGCCGCAGCCGCTCCTGGCGGGCCGTTACACGCTTGCTCAGCAGAAAGCCCGGGAGGAAGTAGCCCATTCCCCCGCCCGCGACCAGCATCATCATTCGATTGACCGGCGAGCTGAGCATGTCGCGACACATCAGTGCGAGCAGCAGCAGGCAGACTGCCCCCACCACCTTGAGGCCGTATAGGACGGCCACGGCGTGCTCTCCGCGGTACCCGGCCATGATCAGGGACCGCTTCACGATCGAACCTTCGACGGGCGAAATCGGGATAAACTGCCCAATCTGCCGCAGGACCCGCACCACGCCGCCTTCCTCAGTTTCGAACGTCCCAACGATGGCGTCCGGCGCAGCCCTGATTACGGGCGAGCCGATCTGCTCGAGAATCCTCCCCGGGCGCGCATATCGCCGGTATCCGTATGCCGTGATACCCGCCATCAGCATGGCGAACAGTGCGATCGAGATCAGAAGCTGTAGGCTCATACTTTTATGTTCACGATCTTCTTAATGCACATCCGGCCCAACACCTGTGCCAGGACGGCCCCGCCGATCATCAGACGGCCGTCGGGATCGTTGGCCATACCCCGCAGATACGCCGGGGAGATCGCCATCAAGCCCAAAGCGGTGAAGATCGGCATGCCGGTCAGCACCGCGGACGTCATTTTCCCGTGCGCGCTGGCGGCTTTCACCTGACCTCTCAGCCGGAACCGCTCACGGATGAGATAGGCCAGGCGTGCCAGGATTTCGCTCAAGTTGCCGCCCGTCTGGCGTTGCAGCATCACGGAGGAGGAAAAGAACCGCGCATCGAGCAGCGTTACCCGCTGGTTGAAGTTATGCAGCGCGACATCGAGCGGAGCGCCAAGATTCTGTTCGTTAAACAGCGTCCGAAACTCCTGGCCCAGGGGATCGGAGATCTCGCCTCCGATCATCTCCAGGCTAATTGTGAAGGCGTGGCCGGCGCGCATGGACCGCGCCAGGAAGTCGAGGGCATCGGGGAGCTGTTCCTCCATTTCGGCCAGCCGCTTTTTCCGTTTGTGGCACACGAACAGGTAAGGCAAACTGGCGCCCACTACCGCCAAACCGAGGCACTGAGGCAGTCTGCCGAGCACGTCGGGAAGGATCATCGAGACCACCATGCCGACGCCCGCGCACATGCCCATCATGGTGAGCAGGCGCGACGGTTCCCAATCGAGGCCCGCCTGTTGAATCAGTTCAGCGGCCCGGGTGGAGAACTGGAACGAGCTTAAGAGCCGCTCAAATCCCGCGGACCGGGGCGGCTCCAGGTCCTTCAGCAACCTGGTGGTGGAGACCACCTCGGGACCTGCCACGGTCTGCAGGATGTCGGTGACCTGCTTCTTTCGGCGGGCTTCGTGGTACTTCAACCCCACGCTGACGGCCAGCAGGACAACCCCGAAGATCACGACGAAAGCGAGGAGCGCTGCAATCGGCATGCTTAAACCTCTAGGCGATCTCCACTACGGTCTGGAACAACGATGCCGGCAACTGGACGCCGCAGGCACGCAGCCGTTCGTGGAACTTGGGACGAATACCCGTGGCACGGAAGCGTCCGGTGACCCGTCCGTTCTCACCCAGGCCAGTTTTTTCGAAGACGAAGATGTCCTGCAGGGTGATCATGTCGCCTTCCATTCCGACCACTTCCGTTATGTGAGTCACCCGCCGGGTGCCGTCACTGAAACGCGCGGCCTGCACGAAGAGATTGACGGCGCTGGCCACCTGCTGCCGGATCGAGCGTACCCCCATATTCGAATTTGCCATCCCCACCATGACCTCGAGGCGGCCAACCGCGTCTCGCGGGGTGTTGGCGTGTACCGTGGTCAACGAGCCGTCGTGGCCCGTGTTCATTGCCTGGAGCATGTCCAGCGCCTCTTCCGCGCGGACCTCACCGACGATGATGCGGTCCGGTCTCATACGGAGGGCGTTGATGACCAATTGCCGGATATGGATGGCGCCCTGGCCCTCAACGTTAGCCGGCCGCGTTTCCATGCGGGCCACATGGCTCTGCTGCAAGCGCAATTCGGCGGCATCCTCAATGGTCACAATGCGCTCGTTCTCCGGGATGTAGCTAGACAGCGCGTTGAGCAAGGTGGTTTTACCGGAGCCCGTACCGCCGGAGATCAGGATGTTCAGGCGCGCCTTCACGCACCCCTTCAGAAGGTCCAGCATGCCGTCGGTCATGGCCATCTTCTTCACCAGATCCTCGCCGGCAAGCGTGGTGCGGCCGAAACGGCGGATCGAGAGCAGCGGGCCGTCGACGGCTACCGGGGGGATGGCGGCGTTCACGCGCGAGCCGTCGGGCAGTCGCGCATCGACCAGCGGTGAGGACTCATCGACGCGCCGCCCAACCCGGGAGACAATCTTCTCGATGATGCGCAACAGGTGGGCGTTGTCCTTGAACTCCACCGGAGTGCGGTACAGCTTACCACCGCGCTCCACGTAGACCATCTTCGGAGTAGTCACCAGAATATCTGAGATGGTGGGGTCCTGCAGCAACGGTTCGAGCGGACCCAGGCCGAAAACCTCATCGAGAATCTCGTCGATGATGCGGTCTTTCTCGAGCAGGCTTAGAGGCGTCTTCTCCTCGTCCACAAGCTTTGCAACAGCGGCCCGGATTTCAGTGCGCACCCGTTCGCCGGCCATCGAAGAGAGCGCTTCCAGGTTGATGCGATCAAGCAGCTTGCGGTGGAGTGCGAACTTAAACTCCTGGTACTCCGGACTGTATCCCTCGGTGATATTGGTCCGGTTCGCCAGTTGCGTCTCGCGGTTTATGCCCGCCGTTAGGTTGCCGTTGGTTGCCATATCGTTTTTACCCGAATAATGAGAACTTGCGTTTCGGCGAATCGTCCTCGATGCCCACCAGTTTCGCGGCAAGCCGGGCGATATGCTTGCCCAGGTTGCTGTTGCGTGCCAGCAGCCGTCCTTCGGCGTAACAGTCGTACAACTCGGGGAAATCGTTGGGAACGGTGCAGTGGATGGGCACCCCCAGCATCTTCTCCAGTTCATCGGGTGTGACGTCGACCCGCTTGGGAACCCGGTTCAGGATCAGCCTGATACGCTGCCTGCTGTAACCGCTGTCGAGCAGCGTCTGCACGATCTGCTTAGCCTGGTGCAGCGCGGGAATCTCGAGCGTGGTAACCAGGCACGCCTCATCGATCTCCTCAAGGGCCTCCATCGTGACCCGGGTGAGGCTGCGGCCGAGATCCACGATGGAGCAGTCATACTGCGTCCGGACGAACGCCAGCACGTGCCGCAACTGCTGCTGCAACACCTGGTGCTTGGCGGCCAACGTGCTGGGCGCGGGCATGATCTCAAGGTTGGGGATTCCGTTCGAGACCAGCGCTTTCCAGTAGCTCGCGTCGAGGCGGTGCAGGTTGTTGGCCGCGTCCAGAATGGAATACGGCGACTTGGTCTTGAGCAGGAAGGCGATGAGTCCCGCTTCCAGATCGAGGTCCACCAGCAGCGCCTTCTGGCCGCGACGGCCCAATTCGACGGCCACGTGCACCGCAATGGTGGTGGCCCCGCAACCTCCCTTGGCCGAAAAGAAGGCCAGGGTCTTGCCACCCGGCCGCTCGTCCTCGCGACGCCGGCTGCACTCCTGGGACTTGCGCTCCAGGGCCTTGTTCAGGCTGCCCTGGAGCGGAGGATAAAGATACTCGTTGACCCCCGCCCGGAGGGATGACAGGATCGTCTCCGCGTCGGCCGAGGTGTTGAGTGCGATAATCATCGCCTCAGGCGCTAATGCACGGACAGTCTGGACCAGATCTTCGAGCGGTTCGCGGCGCTTGGTAATATCCAGCAGCAACACGTCCGGAGGCATTCGCTGCGCACGCTCGAAGAGCGGCCCCAGGTTCGAGGCGTCTCTTTGCTCGACCGCGACGCGGACCGCAAGCGGCTTGAGGCAGGCCTGTACCTGGTCCCACAAGTCGCTGTTCTCGATCGCCAGCGCTATGCTCAGCGGATACAATGGTTCCCCCTGGTCACTTTCCGGACGTGCCGCCCTGCGGCTGCGACGGCGCGGCGGTATCGGGCGCGCGTGGAGTTACCGGCACGGGTACAAACTCCATCGCCGGCGTGCCCGTCGCGGGCGCCGGCTGCTCCTGCCTCTTGCTATTTATAAGCTGCTCCATGGGCACGCTATCCCGCACCGGCGTCACCGGAACCGGGCCGGTCTTCTCGATGGAGGGCGTACGCGGTACGTCCTTCGGGGCGTCATCGAGGAACGGGACGGGGAAGCCAATCGTCGGCGTCTGTTGGCCGGCGGGAATTGGGCGCACAAGCTCCGGCGTGATCAATACCAGCAGTTCAGTGTTGTTCTTACTCACCTGCTGGCTTTGGAACAGTTTCCCCAGTAGCGGGATGTCACCGAGCCCCGGAATCTTGCTGAGATTCTCGGTGGTGCGGTTATCCATCAACCCGGCAATCACGAAACTCTGGCCGCTCTCCAGTTCAACCTCCGTCTGAACACGACGGGTGGCGAGCGCCGGGATGTGGTAGCCCTGTATGCTCAGGCCGTTGGCGAAATCGAGGGAGCTGACTTCCGGCGTGACCTGCAGCCTGATAGTGCCCCGCGGGGTCACGTTGGGCAGGAAATTGATGCGTACGCCGAACTCACGAAACTGGATAGTTACCGCGCCCAGGCCGGCGCCGCCGCCCTGGAGTGTGGGGAACGGGAACTCGCCGCCGGAGACGAAGCTGGCCGCCTTGCCGTTGATGGCCAGCACGTTGGGCTCGGCCAGCATTTCGAGTAACCGCCGGGCCTGCAGGGCCCGTATAGTTGCGGCCAGGTTCAGGTCGCGCCGGAACAGAAAGATGTTGAGCGCATCGGAGACGCTGAGCTTCATATCGCCACTCACGTCTTCCAGTCTCGGCGGCGTGAACTGGTTGGTATTGACGGAACCGATCGTATTCAATGCTCCCGTGCTCAGGAGGTTCACGCCCAGCTCGCGGGAGGCACTGCGGTCCACGTTGGCGAATCGCACCTTCAGCAGGATCTGCGCTTCAACCGGCGGAACGGTCACGCGCAGCAGGTTGACCACCTTCCCAAGAGTGGAGGCGATAGCCACCGCGCGCTCCGCTTGAAACAAATCGGTGGCGGTGCCGTGCAGGAAGACCACCTGGCCTTCCACCTGAAGCGTGATGTTCTGGTCCGGCATTTCGCGTTTGAGTTGTTGCCGGACCGCGTCCACGCGGGAGGTGCTCTGCAAAACCGTGATGTCGTACACTACGCGTCGACCGCCGTTTTCCCACAGGATCAGGCTCGTCTCGCCGGGAGCTTTGGCGTTAATCAACAGTTCGCGAGGCGATATGGCCACGGCCTCCACAGTTTCGGAACTGGCGACCGATACACGCCGGATCTCGACCGGGCTGTCAATAACCACCGCCTTGCCCACCGCGACGGTGAGCCGCGTAGCGCGATTATCCTGTGCGCCCGGAAGGGCGCCTGTTGCCGCGATGGCCAACGCCATCGCTCCGATGTATACCGCACGTGCGCTCACTACCTCGCCTCCCCGGCGCCTTCGGCGAATTTCGATTCAGACTTCTTGCCTCCCTGGAAAATCTCCATCACGAAGGGCGTCGTCTTGGTTTCCTTGACCGGGTGCGCGGGAGGTGTCGCAACCACGGCCCGCCGCGGCGCGGGCCGCTTGACGGGTGTTTCGGACTCATCTGGGGTGCCCCCACCGAAGAACAGTTTCTGCATGGCGGTTCCCGGCGTTTTTGCGATTTCCGTATCTAAAGGATTGCGAAGCACCAGTTGAATGCTGGTCTGGCTGGTGGCCAGACTGAGTTGCTCCGCCTGTACTGGAGTCACCAGCAGGTTCACCACCTGGCCGACGATGGGCTTGCCTTCAGCGTCTTTTTTGTACTCCTGTCCTGCCGAGAGCACTTCGATGTTCTGCAATAGCGTGCGGGTCACGTGATTCGAGTTAACCCCGGCCTGGTTGGGAGGAGTGCCGGAGATGAGCACATCCACGCGCATACCCGGCACGACGAAGCCGGCAACACCTACGACCTCGTTCACACGTACGGCGACCGCGCGCATACCTTTAGGGATGGTGGCGGACAGGCCGCCTCCGGCACCTTTGGGCGCCAACCGGGTCTCCAGGACTGGCTCGCTCTCATATATCGTGGAGATCACGCCGCGGCCGATCAGGTCGTCCTTCTTCAGAACCGCGCCCGGAGGCGGCGTTCCCGGCCAATCGGCTGACTTCAGATCTGCGTCGCGCAGCACGGTCCCGAGATCGAGCTTGCGGGCGGCAAGGACCACCTGAACGCTGGACGGCGCAGCTTTCGTCGTAATGCGGCTTGCCATTAGCCGGTACAACATGAAGCTCGCGCCGGCGGCCACTACGAACGCGAAGATCAGAACCGAAATAAAGCGTTGATTCATCCCTGTTCTCCAAAAACCCGAACCTCAACCAGCCGGGCCCCCCGGGCCACCGGGCCGTGTTATTGATACCCCCACCCACCCCGTTCCGAATTTCTATGCTCGGGTGAGCGGGCCAGGGGCCTGCCCTTTTCCGGCATGCCCCTGTTCCGGTGAGAGCTAGTTGATGGCGCTGTCCGCGGCCGCCAACTTGCCCTGCGTCTTGGTCCAGATGCCGGTGATGCTGCTGCCGGTGCTCGTCAGGATGGCTGCCGAAGCCAGACATACGAATGCCAGCAAAAGGCTGTATTCAATAAGGTCCTGACCAGATTCTTCCATCCAAAGGTTGCGTAAGATCGTCATTTTGTTCGCTCCTGAGTTAGGGTTTGGCTTTCGTATTGGGTTGCTGTGATCGCGCGACCACAGGTTAGAGTTTCCATGGCCACGCGGCCACGTTCTGATCCGCGGCCGTATCCGGCAGCGGAAAACTTGACGCTCCACGGCCGGGCGACCAGATCGCAGGTCTGCCAAACCGGAGCGAAAATCCCATCGTTCCGCCGGCACCACGGCCGTGTACCGATGTGCCAGCCTCGTTCGGGTTGCGGCCGGAGTCGCAGCGTCGGCCGTGATCTGAATCGCTGGACGGAATGGGCAGGAGGCCGCGGCCTCCACACGCCAGTGTGAATTCCAGTATCGGATTTCCTCTGAATTCTCCATGTCCGCGCGGCATATCCAGTGTCCTTAAGTCCCTTCTCCGCCTAGCTGACCCAGCTTCCGACGGCTGCCGGCGTGTACCCCTGAGCCGTCGAAATATCATCGCGAAATGCGCGGAATTTCATATAATTCACATTCAGCGCGACGCGTGGAAATCCCTCTTCCGGCTGCCGAACCCGCACTACAACAGCTTGACAATGAATGCACTTACGGCCAAAACCGTGATGTGCCGGCAGCTCGATTTCGACCGTCACCAACTGCCCGACTTCCGGCGCCCCTTTCCCGGGACTAGCGTCCCAGACAACCAGGATCCCGGTTCTGCTGATGTTCTCCGTCAGCATGGTCGCGGGCCCATCGAGCCCCTGCGAGGTGACTTGGCACTGCAGCCTGATATCTATTCGAGGGCTTTGGCGCTGGTTGATGTGTTTCATTTCCGGTCCGAATACATCCCCGAATTTAGGCGCTCGGAGCACCAACCTGCAATATCGTAAATGGGTTACACGAATTCATTGACCAAGGTTAACAGTATCCAGATCGCAGCTCATCCCTAAATGCTTATTTTACAAGGGTTCTGGTAGAACTTTCCTTGACCGCCGCCAGCCGCAGCAAAGCTGAAACTGGAAAAAAAGATTGCTTTTATCTGAAAATTGCGGTACATTTCTGATGATTTAACCAAAATGCCGCGGGATAAAGCAGCAAATGAGACGGACGGGCGCAAAGCATCCCGATCCGCTCCGCGGCTGGAAAGGTAAACCTGAATGCCTCGCGTTTTACTGTATAGCGACCAGCCCATCCTCGCCACGGGCCTGCAATCGGTGCTGCGAAGCGCCGACGGTTTTGACTTGGTTTCGATCTGTTCGAGCGTGGAATCGCTTGCCGAGCGGCTCACCGCCGAGCAGACCGATATCGCCCTGCTCGACCTCACGTCCGAAATCACTTTCGGCGTTCTGAACGACCTGAGGCGGGCCGTAATGTCCTGCAAGATCGTGCTCTGGGTGAACACGATCTCCACCGAGCTGGCCTTCCAGTCAATGGGCCTCGGAATCAGGGGCATACTCCGGAAGACGCTCCCCACCGAGCTCCAGATCAAGTGCCTCCAAAAAGTCCACGGAGGCGAGTTGTGGTTCGAGAAGGCGCTCACGGACAGCTTTCTGTCGGCGCGACGGGTGGCTCTTACGCAGCGGGAAGGGCAACTCGTCAGCCTCCTCTCGCAGGGCTTGAAGAACAAGGAGATTGCCACCGCGCTGCTGATCTCGGAAGGTACCGTGAAGGTTTACCTCTCGCGCCTGTTTCAAAAGGTAGGAGTAAAGGACCGTTTTGAACTGGCGCTGTTCGGCCTGAAGAACCTGACGACGGCGCAGAGCACGGCCACGGAAGGCTCCTCTCGCGGGGAGAGAATGCCGGGGCTACGGTCATTGGTTTTAGAAGCCCCCTCCGGCAGAGCCGCCGCGCCGGTCATTTCTTTCGACGGCTTTCGGCGCGCGGCTCCCATCCGCCACGCCAACTAATTCCGGCACACCGGGGCGAGGGTTTACGAAGCCCCTCGCCCCGGCTGCCTGTGTTCCGCGCCCTTAGCTCCCCGCCAGGCCAATCCAATCGGATTATCCTCTACATTTCCGGATCGTTAACCCTGGTTAATTCTATGTAGAACTGCGGCTGCCGGGATCGGCGGCTATAGACTCGGATCTTAGGAGTCAGCCAGATGAACCGCTTGCCGCAGTTGCTCGTTATCCCCGTTTTGTTTGCTCTGTCCGTTTTCGGACAGGAATTCAGGGCAACGATTTCCGGAGAGGTGACCGATCCCGCCGGCGCAGCGATTGCAGGCGCCCGGGTAGTGGCCACAAGCGTAGAGCGCAACGTCCCTTACACAGCGGAGACCAACGAAGCCGGACGATACGTGATTCAGTTCCTGCTTCCCGGCCAGTATGTTGTGACCGTCGAGAAGCCCGGATTCAATAAGTACGTCCATTCCGAGGTTTCCCTGCTCGCCAGCGACCGCCGCGCGATCGACATAAGACTCGAACTGGGCGCGGTCACCAGCAGTGTGACCGTATCCGGCGAAGTTTCCGAATTGCAAACTGAAACCGCCACACAGAGGTCCACATTCGAAAACCGGACCATTGAGAACGTGCCGTCGGGCGGCCGCAACCTGTTCGCCCTGATGTATAACCAGCCGGGCGTGGTGAAGACCAGCACGTACTGGGGATCGATGGAGCTATACGCCTCGGGGAACGTGAACGGCGTCTCGGTGGGGGGCGGCGTTCGCGGCGAAAACGAGACCGTGCTCGACGGTATCGCGAACACCCGCAGCGACCGCGGCATCGCCTTCGTGCCCTCGCTGAACGCCACGCAGGAGTTCACAGTGCAGTCGAACTCGTATGACGCGCAGTTCGGTCGCACGGGCGGCGGCGTCACGATGATCACCGTTAAGAGCGGTACCAACCAGATCCACGGGCAACTTTTCGAATATCTTAAGAACGAAAAGTTGCGCACCAACGATTGGATCGCCAACAAGGAAGGAGAAACCGAAAAGGTTCCGTTCAAGAACAACACCTTCGGCTTCGAAGTGGATGGCCCGATCTACATCCCGAAATTGTTCGACGGCCGGAACAAGGCGTTCTTCATGCTGTCGCTCGAGTCGCTGCGGGAGCGGTTTCTGGGCGGCCAGACCCGCACCCTGCCCACCAGCGAACAGATCAAAGGCGATTTCTCGCAACTGGTGAACGCGGAGGGCCAGCAGGTAACCATCTACGATCCGACGAGCACGGCGCTCGCAGCGGACGGCACCACCCACGTCCGCACGCCCTTTCCGAATAATGTCATTCCAGCCGGCAGGATCAACCCGATTGCCGCCAAGGTGGCCTCGTATTACCCGACCGCAAACCTTGCCGGCGATGGTCCGCAGCACATCGGCAATTACGTGAAACGACTGCCCGACACGAACTCCTACGATTCGTGGCTTGGGAAATTCGACTATATTTTCAGCGACAAGAGCCGCGTTTCGGGCCGCTACGGCCAGACCCCGTGGTCGAACTGGGCGAAGCTGGTGTGGGGCAACAACCCGGCCGAGCCCAGTGGCGAGTATCCGTCAATGCGCATCTTTCGCAACTGGGGCGCGGATTGGACCTATACGCTCTCGCCGGCCGTGGTATTCAACCTGCGCGCCGGTCTGGCCCGGTATGAGGGCCTCTCGGGCAATACGTTCGGGCAGGACTTCAACCCGACAGAACTGGGCTTTCCCGGTACGTTGGTCGGCCAGTTCTACGCCTTCCAGTTCCCGCGGTTCAACATGGGAACTTACTCCGAACTGGGCACCAGCGGCTTCAGCGACGAGGCTCACGACACCTGGAGCCTGCAGCCCAACGTAAGCTGGATCCGGGGCCGCCATTTCCTCAAGATGGGCACCGAGTTCCGCCGCTACAACGACAATAACCGCAGCACGGGCTACGCCAGCGGCCTCTACTCATTCACCCCGGCGTGGACGCAGGCCAATCCGCTGCGGGCCGACAGCGCCTCGGGCAACGAGTTCGCCTCCTTCCTGCTGGGCTATCCGGCGGGCGGCCAGGTGGATAAGAACATCTTCCCGGCCTACCGGTCGCACTACTATGCGGCCTATGTGCAGGACGACTTCAAGCTGACCCATCGCCTGACCATCAACATGGGACTTCGCTGGGACTATGAATCGCCGCGCTACGAACGCTACGACCGCATGATCCGCGGCTTTGCTTTTGACCAGGCGAGCCCCATAGCGGCCAATGTGAAGGCATCGCCGGCGGCGGCGAACTGCCCGGCGTGCCAGACTGGACTGACAGGCGGGCTTCTGTATGCCGGCTCCGGAGATCGCTACGCGTTCGAGACCAAGAAAGCCAATTTCCAGCCGCGGGTCGGCGTGGCCTACCAGATCTCGGACAAACTGGTGTTCCGCGGCGGCTACGGCCTGAGCTACCTTGGGCAATCCGCCAACGGCCAGACCTATGGATACAGCCGCACCACGTCGCTGGTCTCCTCAACAGACGGCAATCTGACTCCAGCAGCTTCGCTCAGTGACCCCTATCCGGCCAGCCTGTTTAGCGGTGGTCAGTTGCTGCTGCCCATCGGAAATACTCAGGGCCTGTCGACCAACCTCGGCCAGAACATCTCGGCACAGTACCTCGACCGGCCGCTACCTTACTCGCATCAGTATTCGGCGGGCTTCCAGTATGCTCTGCCCGGCGGATGGGTAGGAGAGGCGAGCTACGTCGGCAACATTACCCGCCGGCTGCCGGTCTCTATGAACCTGAACTCCATCCCGATCGATGTGCTGAACAGTATCCCGGTGGACCAGCGGCAGGCCTACTTCACAGCCTCAATCGCCAACCCGATGGCGGCGATGCTGCCAGGCACGTCATTGAACGGCGCTACGGTGACGCGCGCGCAACTGCTCTCTGCGTATCCTCAGTACGGGCAGGTGACGATCACGGACGTTCCGGCCGGCCGCCAGCGGTATGACTCCGCGCAGTTCAAACTGAACCGCCGTTTCTCCGCCGGTCTGACCATGACGGTGGCTTATACGATCGCCAAGACCCTGGAGCAGGTCACACTGCTCAACACGCAGGACGCGAACCGGCGGGATCTGACCGCGTCGCCTCTCGAAAAGCGCCTTATCCAATACGACGTTCCGCAGCAGTTGTCCATCATTGGAAGCTATGACCTGCCGTTTGGTAAAAGCCGGAAGTTCTTTTCGGGTATGAACAAAGTTGCCGACGGCTTTCTTGGAGGCTGGACGGTAAGCGGTGTCTGGATGTCTCATTCGGGCTTCCCGATCGCCTTCCCGAATGCCGCGCCGCTGGCGGCGCAGAGCGCCAGGTTGAGCGATTCGCAACGCGACGCGCTGGCACAGAAGAACGGCCGCTCGCAGTACGACATTTCTTACGACCCCTGGTTCGACACCTCGATCTTCCCGCGGACGCAGCGCAGCCCCTACGTGCTCCAAACCTACCCGACTCGGTTCCCTGACGTCCGCACGAAGCCGCTCAACGTCGCCGACGTATCGGTTTACAAGGAGATTCGCCTGACCGAGCGCGTGCGCTGGCAGATCCGGGCCGATGCCCACAACATCGGCAACTTCCCGTGGTTCGGCAACCTGGACTCCAACGGCGCCAACGTACAGAACGCGAAATTCGGTTTTCTCCGTGCCGACATGGGAAACGAAACGCGCGTGGTGGTTGGGGTGATGAAACTGTTCTTCTGATTCAGGGCAGCGATGAAGCGCAGGGCCGACCATTTCCGATCGGCCCTCGGCCGCGGCAACGCGCGTAAACACACGAACCGGCCACCCGCCGTTGTCGACGTGCGGCGGGATTTGGGCTAAACTCCTCCCGGTTGCCCTAAAAGGAGGTAAAAACCTGATGATCTTATTTCGGGCCGTAGGTATCTTTTTCTTTTTTCTGGCCCTCCTCGCTGCAGCCCGGCGGGAAGGCAATGTAGTGTACATACCTATCCCACCCGATCTGTCGGCGGAGGACGTGTACCACGCGGACGCTGCCCTCAGGACGCGGCTTTACCGGCACATGAAGGCCGGCCTGCCCGCTCCGCCGCCGGCCGCGCCTGCGCTATATGGGCCGACGGGCGTAGATATGATTGCCATTCTGGTGGACCACGAAGGCGCGCCTGTCGCTCCCGACCGCCGCAACGCCAAAACGAAGCGGCCTGTGCAGACTGCTGCCGGCGCCCTGACGTTCACGTATATCTCACCGGAGTACCCGTGGTCCGCCGAGGAGATCGCAACCCTGCAATCCCTTCTGAGCAGCATGTATCCCCTGGCGAAGGAGATCTATGGACCTCCGGCTTTCGACCTCGCCGTGAACATCCGCAAAGACCCCACTATTGGGTATGCCGGGCTGTTCAGTCCATCGACTAACGAACTTGTGCTGCGTAGTCTGCAAGCCGATGTCGTCTGCCACGAGATGATACACGCCTTCCGCGACGAGAACCTCATTGGGCTGAATACGTATGAAGAAGGTATGACCCGCGCAGCCGAAGTGGAAGTCTTCAACAGGCTGCCGGACCTGTATCACTGGGACAGGGCTCACGGCTATGTGCACGACGTCTTTTATGACGGGCTGAACAGCCCCATCTTCGGGTCGCGCGGGGGCAGTTTCTACTGGGGCCATATCAACCTCCTGCTCCACTATCAGCTTTCCGGCTACGCTTGGGGAAAAGTTCTGATTGAGAACCCGCGCTTTCTGCCCGGTTTCAATGCGCGGCTCTACGCAGCGGCGCTGGCGGACCCTGGAGTCACATCCTCCGAACCGATGCTTCTCGACATCGCCGCCGGCCTGCAACGTGAGGTCGAGGGCCAACGCTTCCTCGACTGGTACCGCCGGCAGGGCGTTCTCAATACCAATCCTCCCACCGGATATTTTCTCCAACAGTTCACGTTCACAAACGACGACTTGACGATGTACGTTTTTCAGCGAGACGCGAGCGGCACGGAGTCCATGCAGGCCGGTGTACCTGTCAATCTGGAGTTCTACAGTTCGCAGGGTTTGCTCGCCGGCAGCAACCTCGCTGAGACTAACGTGAACGGCTGGTTCTCTTTGCCGCTACCCGCATTGGCCGGTTTGGGACGTTTCGCGGTCAATACCCGCGCTCCAGTCGCCGGGGCGGAAATCAGCCTGCAATCCCACATTCTCGCCGGAAGCACCAGCGGAATTTTTGGTATCGTCACCACTGCCGAGACAGGGAGCATTACGATCACCCCGTTGAACGCACGGCGAGCCGCTGTGACTGTGCCGCTCGCCAATGGCGCTTTCTCCGTCCCCGCCCTCGGTGAGACGAGAGGCACCTTCATCGCTACGGTCGAGCCCCTCAACGGCCAGAAGTACTCCCGCTGGTTCACCAAGGATGCGAGCGCCTACTTTCTCTACCTCGATCCCCGCTGAGCCTTGGCTGCACGAGGGCCGCTGCGCGTTTGGTGCAACGGCCCTTCGCTAATCTAAGCGCTGGTTGCGAGAGAGCGGGCAACTTTTGCGATTTCGGAAATATGCTCCGGGGTGGTGCCGCAACACCCTCCGATAATATTTGCGCCCGCTTCGACGAGTTCCCGGACCCGGGAGGCCATGTACGCCGGGGTCTCCTGGAAGGTCGTTTTGCCGTCCTGAACAACCGGGGCACCCGCGTTCGCGTGGATGAGAATGGGAACTCCGGGTTCGGCCGCACGCATCTGCCGCGTGATCTCGATCATGTTCGCGATCCCGTTTCCGCAGTTCGCGCCCACTAAATGCGCGCCGGCCGCAGCCGCCTCCCGTGCCGCACGGTCGGGGCGGACCCCCATCATGGTGCGAAATCCCTTCAGGCCGGCTTCGAACGTGAACGTGCAAATGACGGGCAACGGGCTGTTCTCGCGCGCCGCTTTAACGGCCGCCAGCGCTTCCTGCAGGGAGGCCATGGTCTCGACACAGATGGCGTCCGAGCCACCCTCGGCCAGCGCGGTTACCTGGGCTGCGAAAGCGTCATATAGCTGCGCAGTTGTGACATCTCCGCCCTCTTCCTCGGCAATGTGGCCCGTCGGCCCCACCGAAGCGGCCACGTAACCTTTGTCCCCAATGGCCTCTTTCGCCAGGGCGGCGGCCGCACGGTTGAACTCGTGCACCTTATCACCCAGTCCGCACAGCGCGAGTTTGAGACCGTTGCCGCCGAACGAATTGGTTTCCACGATGTCGGAACCCGCCGCCACGTACGCCGCCGCGATCCCTCTGACGACCTCGGGGTGCGACACGCACCACGATTCGGGGCACTCTCCCGCACCCAGTCCCTTGGCGAACAGGAACGTCCCCATGGCGCCGTCCGATATTAAAACCTCACCTTGCTTCAATCGTTCCAGAAAACTCTTCACAATCCGATTCTCCTCTGCTGCGTAAGCATACCCGCTACCGTCGGGAACTTTTCCAGGTCCGTGTGGGGCAGGAACATGGCCTTCACATAGTTATCCATATAGCGTGGGTCGGAACTCAGATCCACATAAGTAATCCGCCCCGCTATGTCCGCGAGCCTCCGCCGGTGCTCACCCGAAAGCAGCGCGATATAAGCGCCGGTCAGGGCGGAGTTACCGATATAGCTGAAACGGCCGTGCGGCAGGTCCGGCAGCATACCGATTCGCACGGCTTCGGCAACCTCGATATAGCGGCCGAAACCGCCCGCGATATATACCCGCGCAATTGCCTCCCAGTTCAGCCCGACGTTCTCAAGAATCAGTGAGCACGCCGCGTAGATGGCGGCCTTGGTGCGAATCAGGTTCTCCAGGTCGGACTCGGTAATGACCAGGTCCTCGCCGGTTGCCGTGCGTGCGCCGGATTCCAGCAGGAATTCGCGAGGCTCAATGTGGAAACGGCCGGATTGATCGATGATTCCACGGCGAAACAGTTCACCCAGCAGGCAGATCAGGCCCGAACCGCAGATACCAGCCGGTTTACCGCCGCCAATCACCTTATAACGGAGGGTCTCGCCGATTTCGACGTGCTCGATTGCGCCTTCGGCCGCGCGCATACCGCATTTGATGCCGGAGCCCTCGAATGCGGGACCCGCGGAGCAGGCGCAGGCAACCATCCAAGCCGCATTGCCGATGACGATTTCGCCGTTGGTGCCAATGTCCAGAAATAGAAAGACCTCGCCGGCATTGGTTGGCAGTTCTGTCGATAGCAGGCCGGCTGTGATATCGCCTCCTACGTAGCTACCCACCCCCGGCGCAAATTCGACCGGTGCATCCGGATGAATCTCCAGGCCGACGTCGCGCGCGGCCATCGCGGGCACCGGATTCACCGTGGGAACATACGGCGACTCGCGGATGTAGCGCGGCGGCAGTCCTAGTAGCAGGTGGATCATCGTGGTATTCCCTGCTATGAACGCGGCGCGGATGTCGCCATGATCAGCCGGCATCTGTGCGATCAGAGTGTTCGCGCTTTCGAGCACCAGGCTGCGCAGTTCTTCCAGACGCTCGGGTGTTCGGGCGTAGTCGATGCGGGTGATGATGTCGGCGCCGCGGCGGATCTGCAGGTTGTAGGAAGTCCGGGTATCCACCACTCGACCGTCTTCCAGGTCTACAAGCTGCGCGGCAACGGTAGTGGTTCCGATATCCAGTGCGAGCCCCATAGCCGGCCTGGGAGCATGCCCGGGATATATTCCCGCCACGCGCGCGCCGCCCTGGCGATCTTCGAGCGCCACGGTCACCTGGCCGTCCCGCTCCCGCAGTACCGCGGCAAGGCTCTGCAAAACCGGAAGCGGCGCTGTGGCCTCGGGCTGACGTAGGGCGCGCACGAGACGCTTCCAGTCGCTATAGTGCTCCTCGACGGAAGCGGAAGACACCGTGACCCGCTCCATGCGCACGAGGGGCGAGATCTGGTCGCGCGACGGCAGCAGCTCTTCGTTGACCAGAAAATGGCTATCCCCGACCACGCGGATGGCAACATCGCGGTTTTCCGGGATCCGCACCACGATGTCCGCCGAAACGCGCGTCTGGCAGGCCATCACCGGCTGGTCTGCAACCTCTACCAGGCACTGCCCGCACGTTCCCTGCCCGCCGCACGGCAACTCCAGGTCAAGCAGCCCGGCCCGAACTGCGGCTTCGTGAATCAGGGTACCGGCAGCCACATCCACGGCGACGTCGGCGGGCAGGAAGCGGACCGAGGGCATATACTACCTGCCGGCCATCCGCTTCAGGTACGGGCCCAGGTCCGCTACCTCGCCGGGACCGACCAGCACTTCCCAACCAGGCAGGGCTTCCTCCAGTTCGCCGCTGATCTGTGAGACATAGCCGGGGATGATCAACTTGCGCGTGTTGACCTGTTGCTCCAGGCCGCCGGCCTTCACCGCATGGGCGATCTTCGCGCCGGAGAACTTGCCCGCCGCCCACGCGGTCAGGACGCTCATCCCTTCGCTTTCCACGATCAGCAGGTGCGCCGGAACGCCCGAGTTTTCGATCTCTCCTGAAACCAGGAAATAGGTAAGTGAGAAATTGGTGGTGGCCAGCACCGGCGCATCGGGCCCCGGTTCCCCGATGGGGTACAGTTTGGGTTCCACCTGGATCGGCTTCTGCGGATCGGTGTAGATGTTCTGGCGCAGCATCATCAGCGGCAGAAGCACTTCGTAATCCATGCGTTCCAGCACCAGGATCGACGCGTACTTGCAGATCAGTGTGGAGGCGTCCGAGACCACAGAGGCGGCGTCGCGTCCCGATACGAAGTTGATGATGGGGTAGCCGAGCGGTTCAAAGTTGCTCCGCAGCGCGGCTTTACGAATGAGCGTATTGTGTTGCACGGCCGCCGCAGGGTTCTCGGCCGGCAGATCAAGCACAATGTCTTTCACGCCGAGCCCGGACAGCTTCGTGGTGAGCGCCGCGAGTTCGTCCAGCGTCGTGGCGCGCGCCACCAGCGGAACCTTGTACTTCAACGCCAGCCCGGCGAGGATCTCCGCATTGGCGGGCGTGGCTGCGTGTATCAGGGGCCGTTGCCCATCCAAGACCTGCAACGCCGCCTCGAGCGCTTCGGGGTTCGTGCTCCTGAGGATAATGCCCCGCCCGGTGGCGCCGGCCACCGACTTGACGAGCTGCACAAACGGCTCGACGGCTTCGCTGAAATTGTCCACCAGGATGAGATCGAGACGCAGCCTTTCGCCTACGCGCTCCAGGCAATACTCCCGGGCTTCGGCGATGCGGTGGCAGAGTTCGGAAAGAGGTTCGTCGTCCGGGAAGGCCAGGGCGAACGCAGTGGGATGTACGAACGTCTTCTCGTGCCGGAACACCACTGTCTCGTTCCCGACGGCAACCTCGCATTCGGGCGGACCGATCTTAATCAGCCTGATGGGCGGCTTACTGGCGGCGCCGATGGCGTTCTTGGCCTCATCGGAAGCATACGGGCATGCGGCAAGTTCGGCGTTTTTGGACGCCAGCTTCATAGCGAAGGCCATGCACGTCGGGACCGCACACTCCCCGCAGTTGGTCTTCGGCAGCAGTTTGAAGATCTGAAGGCCGGTCAGCGCCATGTGATCATCTCCTCGATTTTTCGCTTCATCGTTCGAGCGGCCAACGGATGGTAGAGGATCAGGAGGTCGGCCCCCGCGTTCAACAGACTGGTGGCCGTGGCGACCTCCAGCAGTGCGCCCCGTTCTTCTTCCCTGCCCCACAGCGGGAACGCGCTGCGCGGAGCGCGGCTCTCCTTCGTCCGCCAGACCTCGTAGCCGGCCGTAACCAGCATCGGCAGCGCCAGCATGGGGTCGCCTGTGAACGCGGAGGTGCGGATGCGTTCCATCACGGAGTAGGTGTACTCCAACCCGTAGCCTAGTGCGCCGGTGTAAGGATCGATCACGATTTTTTCCGGCGAGACGCCCATGTTTGTCAGCAGGATGTTGAGCTGTTTGCACATGTTGACGTCAATGGGAGTTTGGGCCACCACGCAGTGGTTGTAGCCCATAGCGGCCGCCGCGATGGTCTTATAGTTGTCCGTCTCCACCCAGTTCAGCAACAGGTTTTCGCCCGCGAACACCGCGGCGATGTGCTTCATCACGGCATTGTTCTTCTCAAAGTGGTTCGGACCGGTCACCACCAGCGGCACACCCACGGCCTTGAGAACGTCCTTTATCACGTCCGCGGTGGCTTCCGGGGACTTATCGCCATTTTCGGGGTGCGTGCCGGGCAGGCGCACGCTGATCAGCTCCGCACCCAGTTTCTCGACGCAGAAACGCGCCATGGCTGCGGGATCCTTGAGGAGCGCGCCATAGGCGGCGCGAAGAGGCTCCGGGTAGCCTTTGGGTTCCTGGTCGAAGACCTCCATCGCGACCGCGGGGCGGCACCCCGTATTGCCCTCGTAATGCCGGAACGGAAGCGCTTCCTCACCGCCGAGGATCACTGCCGAGGTCCGGGTGCCGCTGCCCCCCAACGTCACCGTCCGGACAGTCACGTTGGCCTTATCAGCCGGAACGCTGAAGCTCGTGGGGCTGATTATGGCTGCCGAAGTCCGCGCCGGTTCCGATTCCGGAAGGGGCGGCGGCACAGGCTCGGGCTTTCGAGTTTCCACCGGAGCGGGCGGAGCCGGCGGCGGTGGGGGAGGGGCTGATACTGGGGAGAACGTCGCGGCCGCCGCTGCCCGTGACAGCGCGCCGCTTTGCATCAACAGCATGTTTGCGCCCGCGTGCAGCAGGTGCAACGCGGTAGACGCCTGAAGGGTTGCCATCTGTTGTTCGGCGCTCATCTCCGGCGTAACCCTGGTTTCAAGAGGCGCGTTCCGCAGTTGTTCCAGCACCGAGATAATCTCCCCGATGCCATCCAGGGGCTCCGTTGCCGGTTTCGATGCCGGTTTCGATTCCACTGGTTCCTGCTCGTGCGGCGCCGGCGCAGGCTGCGGAATTGCCTGCGGCGCTTCGACCGGCCGCTCCTTAACCGTGTCCGTCACGGCAGGTTCGGACGACGACGCCGTGATCTCCGGCATTGCGAGGGCCGGATGACCGGCCTTCTCCATAAAGGCGCGCACCGTTGCCGCGTCCGTCCCCACGGTTTCATCCGCAATCATGCCGGCGATATCTTCAATTCCCAGGCGCCGTCCGATATCCGCCAGTTCCTCCCGCAACGCATCCTTCAATTCGCGGGGCATCCACACAATCCGCCGGTGCCCGCCTTCGGCGGCGATGAACTTGCGGCTGCCGATGTACGCTTTGCCGACCCCGATAAAGCCCGGCACCTGCTGCCCACCGCCGGTCATGTTCGCCAGGGTGGAGAACTTCATCCCCGCGGGTGTCTGGCCGGTATACTCGCGGTTGACGATCATCACCCCATTGCATTCCGGCAACACCGCCACGATAGCCTCGAAACAGCCGCAACTGGTCATGGGATGCTCCAGTAGCGAGTAGGCGTTGAAGTTTCTGATGGTCTGCTTGGAGTTGGCCCAGACGTAGTCGTTGATGTTCTGCCACTGGCCGCGTACGGGGTCGAGGCACTCGCCTTTAACGAGCGGCTGATTCGGTCCCGTGGGATCGATCTCATAAGCCGCCTTGCCATCCAGCCAGTTGTAAGCGCCACACAGGCCCAGGCGCTCCGGCGTGATCACGCAAACATGATTGGGCGCGAAACTCTGGCAAAGAAGGCAGGAGTAGAACGTGTCTACGCTTTCATCGGTGAGCGATTCCATGCGCTGGTTGCGCGCGCGGTAGACCTGTTTGGCCTCGCCGATATGGGCCTCCACATCCTTGAGGTCCGTGAACAGCGTAATCTGAACCTTGTCCACAATGGCCGGGTAGTCGTTGATCAGCCGGGTGTGGATGATGTCGCCCAGGTGCCGGATCTTGAACCCACGATCGCGCGCGGCCCTGGAGATGCGAATCCAGTTTATGTCGCGCTGGCCCATGTGCCAGACACCCTCGGCGCCGTTGATCAGGTGATGGATCTGGCGCTCCAGGATCGGCTCGAAGTCGGCCTGCATCTTGCGTCCGGCCACCTCCACCCAGATGCCCAGCGGCAGGGCCGAGCCCTCGGCAACGTCGTCGATCTCCGAGCCCGCAACGGTAATCCTGCCGTCTTCTACCGCGGAAAGATCGCGGGTGGTAACGTACTCGAAAGCCGGCGTGCGGTTGCCGCCGAACTCCACAAAGGTCTGCTCTTTTCGGATGCGTTCGCCCTCAAAAGCCGCACCGTAGGCGACCGGGATAGGCACCCTGGCTATCTTGACCTTGCAGCCGCGCACCTCCAGGCACTTCTCCACAATGCGATCTACGGGCACCGATGAGACCACGTGCTCGTAGGTGCAAATGCCCGTGGGCAAAATCTCCGGAATAGCGGTATCGGCGATGGTGGGGAAGCCGTAGGAGATGGCTCCCGCGGCAGCGGCGTACTTTTCTTCGGTAACCTCCCCGAGCGCCATTACGAAGGCGAAAATCCGGTCCTTGGTGTACTTGAGGTTGCGTGTGTAATCCGCCGCCTGCACGCCGCCAAAACTGAGCGCCACGCGGTTGGCGAACCCGAGCGCATAAATAGCGGCGGAGATTTCTTTCCCGAAGGGCACCAGCCGCGTCTTCCACCCTAACTCAACCCCTGCCTCCTGCAACTGCTCCGCAAAGGAGACGCCGTTGGTGTGACCCGCGATGAAGACATACAGATTCTTTTCCTGAAGTTCGCGGGCGATGCGCACGGCGTCATCGCGGGTAGGTGCGGCGCCCACCACGGCGGCGAAACCGGGGGCGGAGCCATCCACAAACTCAATGCCGCGCTCGCGGATGATCACGTCTCCCGCCGCCCCGAGCCAAAGTCCGTCTACCGGGTGGGGGCCGATGAGGTATTTGCAAGCTTCGATAATTTCGAAAGCGAACAGCGTGGCCATGCCCGCGTCGAGCGTGTCGCCCAGATAGGGCAGCCAGACCGCATCGGCCGGGACGGGCGCGAGCAGCCGCCGGCATTCTTCCAGCACCGGCGATATATCCGAGAGTCGATCGACACGCCTGCCCAGCAGCGAGTAGATCACCGGCAGCGAATATGCCGTATCCGGGAAGCCCACCGCGCAATCGGAGCCATGTTGCGCCAGGGCCCGCGCCAGAAAATCCTCGGCCTGCCTCACGATTTCGTGGGCGCCGCGGATGGCGGAAGTGGCGATGATCTTGCTCATTAGAGTTCGCGCCTCGCCTTCATGTCGAAAAGCTTTCGTTCCCGCGCAACATTGATACGCAGCGCATCGCGTTTGCGCTCGATGTGCTCCAGGATCTTGTCCGCGGCAATCACGGGGTCGGGCTCCCACTCAAATCGCCCGCCGGTGATGCCTTCCATCTCTTCGCACAGCAACTTCGTCACGTTGCGGCTGCCCTCCACATACAGGGGGTGGCCCAGCACCACGTAAAGTCCGCTGGCCACGAAGTAGTGCCCGATTGCCACCGCCTTTTCGCTCATCCACTCCGGTGCCGCGCCTGCGACGGGCAGGTCCGAAAGATCCTCGCCCAAGCCGCCTTCACGCAACAGGTTCGTCGCGGCGAGGAGGATACGGCTGTTGTCCACGCAGGAACCCATGTGAAGCACCGGCGGAATCCCGACCGCCTCGCACACCTCGCGCAGGCTGGCTCCGGCCTTTTCCAGCGCCGCCTCAGGGACCAGCAGGCCGGCTTTGGCACAGGCAATGGCAGCGCAGCCGGTTTCGAGCACCAGCACATTGCGCTTGATCAGTTCCTCGGCCAGGCGCACATGCGCGTTGTCCGCCATGACCTTCGGGTTGCTGCAGCCGATGATGCCCGCAATGCCGCGGATGCGGCCGTCGATAATGGCATCGTTCAGCGGACGGAAGGTGGAGCGGAAGCGCCCGCCCAAGATGTGGTAAATAGTCTCATTGGAGAACCCCGCCACCAGTTCCATGGACTCCTGCGGGATGTGTACGCGCCCGGCGTCCCGCCGCTCGAAGTTGTCGATGGCGGCCCGGACCAGCCCGCATGCGTGCCGGTAACCGTTCTCCACGTCGAAGGTGATCTGCTCGGCACCGCAGCTTTGGGCGATTTCCGAAGTGCTGACCAGCCTGGTGTGGAAGCACTTAGCCACCTGTGCCAGTGAAGGCATCACGCATTGCACGTCCACGATCATCATCTCGACCGCGCCGGTGACGATCGCAAGCTCCTGCTGCAAAAAGTTGCCTGCGATGGGCAGCCCGTGGCGCATGAGCACTTCGTTGGCGGTGCAGCAGATTCCGGCGATGTTGATGCCTGCCGCACCTTTCGCACGCGCATAGGCCAGCAGTTCCGGGTCCCGGGACGCCACCGCGAGCATCTCGGAGAGCGTCGGTTCGTGCCCGTGTACGATAATGTTTACCTTGTCGTGGGCGAGCACCCCGAGGTTTACGCTGCTGCGGATGGGCTTGGGCGTGCCGAACAGGATATCGGAGACTATCGTCGCGATGGCCGAGCCCACCCAACCATCCGCCAAGCTGCACTTAAGGCCACCCATGACCAGATGGCGGTAATCGTGGTCTACGCCCATGTGGGTGCGGTGCATCAATTCCACGACAGCGGGGTCTATCCCCTCCGGCTGGATCCCGAGTTTCGTCCACAGGGCCTGGCGTCTTTCCGGGGCGAGCTTCAGGGTCGCGTTCGGCTCCTCCGACCAGGAGAACTGGGCGGCGAAGACATCCGCGAGGTCCCGCGCTATTTCCAGATCTTCGCGGCCGTCCGTCGAGATCTCGAAGAAACGAGCCGCTTCGCGCAGCCTGCGCGGGTCCGCAATGCGGTACTCGCCCGACTCGCCCCGCGCCACAAGCTTGAGAGTACGGACCAGCATCCGGCCATGGTCGGAATGGGCCGCTGTGCCGGCGGCGATCTCCCGCAGCAGGTTCCGCGCCGTGATGGTATCGGCATCAGCGCCGCAAATGCCGAGTTTCGCTTTGGGAGTGATACGGCACGGCCCCATGTGGCAAAGCCGGCAGCAAACGCCGTCGCTGCCGAACTTGCATTGCGGGTGTTGCGCCTTATGGCGGTCCCAGACCGTGCTCACCTCGGCGGCGCCGGCGATGGCGACCATTTCGTTGATGGCGGGATCGCGCGAGACGGCTTTCATGCGAATAGTCTCTCCATGATGTTGTTAACGGCCAGGCGGGCCGGAGAATCGGGCGGAATCCCCGCCACTGCGACGCCGTCGGCGTCCAGTGAAGCGACGTGCGCATCGAGCGGGACGGCCGCGATGAGCGGCAGACGCGTGGCCTCCGCCTCGCAGGATAGAGCGGGGGTGAGTGCCCCGTCCGGCACGCGGTTCACTATCAAGCCGCGCGCGCGTGCGCCGAGTGCGACCTCGTCGGCCAGCGCCGAGATGCGCGCCGCCGTACGAACCCCGCGCACGGTACAGTCGGAAACGATCATGAGCCGGTCGAGCGTTAAGAGGGTACGGCGGGAGATATGCTCCAACCCCGCCTCGCTGTCGATCACGATGTGGCGGTAGTTGCGGGCGACGCGGTCCAGCACGTCACGCAGGACGCTGTTGGCGAAACAGTAGCAACCCTGGCCTTCGGGACGGCCCATGACAATCAGGTCGAACCCGTTTCGCTCCACCAGCGCCTGCTGTACGCGCAGTTCCAGAAACTCCTGCTTGGAAATGCCCTTGTCCGCCTGACGGGCACTCTCGCGAATGCCGCCCACCGTGGCTGCGTAGGATACGCCCAACGCCTCGTGCAGGTTGGCGTTGGAATCGGCGTCCACGGCGAGCACCGGCCCTTCTCCCCTCTCGACCAGCCAGCTAATGGCGAGCGAAGAGAGCGTGGTCTTGCCGACGCCCCCCTTGCCGGTAAATGCCAGGGTCAGTCCCATCGCCGCCTCAGGCCGCTGCGCCGAAGCCCTTCCGCAGGGTGTCGCTGGTCTGCCGCAGCACACGGAAGACGCGCTCGGCATCGGCCACTGGCAGCGAACCGGTACCGCAGGATGGCGTGATCAGCGCCTGCCGCAGGATGAGTTCCCGGTCGAGACCGGCGGCACGGGCCAGGTTGTCCACCAGCGTGGTAAACCGCGCCACCAGGCTCTCGGAGGTTTGCGCCTGTATTTTGGCGCTGTTGGTGGGCACGATACCCCATGCCAGCGCCTTGCCGGCTTCCAAATGCCGCTTCACGGCGGCGGGATAGAGCGCCATGGTGTCGCCGTAGTCGAACGCGTCGAAGTTGACGATATCGGCGCCGGCGTCCATTAGGATCGACCATTCCGTATTGCCGCAGCAGTGGACTCCCGCCAGCGCCCCTTCAGCGTGTACCGCCTCGATGACTTCGCCGAGCTTGGCCACCACGTCGTCGCGCGTAACGCTGACATAGGTGGAGGAGCCGAAAGCGGAGAGGATCGGCTCGTCGATGAAGCAAATCACGCCCTCTGCGTAGCCGCGAAATTTGCGAATTTGCCAGCGGCACTTCATCGCCAGCGCTTTCACGACTACGTCGATGAACTCCGGGTTGTAGTAAATGGCGCGCTTGTTCTCATCGACAATGGTGAGCCCGAAGCTCACGGGTCCCGTCGTCTGCACCTTCACGAATGGCCGCCGCACCCCCGTCGCCTTGAGCGCGGCCTCCATGGCATGAATGCCTTTCGAAAACGCCTGCGTGATGGCGAAGCAGTCCAGGTTTTCGGCGAGGTAATTCTCGTAGAACCCGGCCTGTTCCATTGAGTAGTCCCCGGTGGTGTCGATGTACATGCGCTCTTTGGCGCGGTCGATCACCACGCGCGGGATCCCCTCGCTGTACTGCACCTCCATCTGCTCATTCAGCCCGCAGGCGGGTAATTGGGGCCAGATGGGCGCATCGGGAATGCTGCCTAGGATCACCCGGACGGCTTCCTGCGGATCCGCATGGGGCAGGCTGCCAATGGCCGTGGCCAGGCATCGGGGCTCGAAACTCATGAGGTGGTCTCCTTTTTGTAGCGGCTGAGTTGTTGTTGCAGGGCTCGGAAGGGAGCCAGCAGGTCTTCCTGGCCCATGTCGACGAGCGATTGGCCGAGCCGGTCCGCCCGGGCGATGCGGACATCCGTTGGTATCACGCCGAGCAGGTTCCCCGCGCCGAACTCGTGGGCGATCCACTCGCGGTCCTCGGCTTCCGCCGTACACTTATTCAATACGACGCCAAAGCGGCGGATGCCGAGGGTGGCTGACATCTCGCGCACCCGTTGGGCAGTTTCAACGCTGCGACGGCCGGGTTCCACCACCGCCAGCATGGCATCCACCCCCAGGGCGGTGCCGCGTCCCAGATGCTCGATACCAGCCTCCATATCCAGCACTACCGTCTCGCCGCGGCGCAGCACCAAGTGCAGCACCAGGCTTTTCAACAGCACGCTTTCGGGGCATGCGCAGCCGCCGGCGGCGCGCTCCACCGCGCCCAAAACCAGCAGATCTACGCCCGCCCAGCGCACGGCGTAACGCTCGGCAATATCCGCCACCTCCGGGTTCAACCGGAACATCTGGCCGATCTCCCGCACCTTGGCGCCGGTGCGTTCTTCGATCAGTCGCCGCTCGGTGGCGATGGTCTTAACTTCCCGGTGCAATTCGGCGGGCAGCCCCAGGGCGGAGGCGAGATTGGCGTCGGGGTCCGCGTCGATGGCAAGCACGCGCTCGCCGTCCTGCGCCCACAACCGCGCCAGCGTCCCCGCCACGGTTGTCTTCCCGACCCCGCCCTTGCCGGAGACGGCCACTTTCATCTGGCTTGCTCCTGGGAACGAATCACCTGCTCGACGGCCAACATCGCGAGCCCCACGATGTCTGCCGAAGCGTTGCGCGCCGCCAGCGGGTCGCGCCCGCGGATAGCCTGGAACAGCGCCCGATAGCCCTCGATTCCCAAAGCTACGGACGCAGGTAGTTGGACGGTTAAGGACAGGGCCGCCCGGAAGGGCTCGCGGATCATTGCGTTCAAATGCCGGAAAAGGGCGTTGTGCGAAGCCGCCACCACCGCCGACTGGAACCGAAGGTCCAGGTCGACCGCTTCTTCCCTGTTGGCCGACGCAATTCGGGCTTCCCGCCGCTCCAGGCAGCGCTGGATTTCATCCATTTCTTCCGGGGTGGCACGCAGCGCGGCAAATGATGATGCCGTAGGCTCGATAGCCAGCCGGACCTCGCAGATTTCGCGTAGCAGGTTCGCGTCCGGCTCCAGTTCCGCTTGCCATCCCAGGATGTCGGGATCGAGCAGGTTCCACTCAGCACGCGGCTTCGAGCGTGTGCCGGCCCGCGGCCGAACCTCGAGCATCCCTTTATCAGCCAAGACCTTGACGGCTTCCCGGAGAATGCTCCGGCTTACGCCAAGTTGTTGACAGAGTTGCGCTTCGTTGGGGAAGACGATGGGCTGGGAGGCGCGTTCCGCCCGAATCACCTGTACCGCGAGGGCGCGAGTTACCCTTCCGTGCAGGTTGGCCGGCACCTCGACGCGCTGGAACTCGGGAGTCACGACGCAGTGATCATATCATATGATCAGGTCTGAAGATCGGACATCGTAGGGGCACAATAAAGGCCGGCTTCCCTCCACCGGAGGAACGCCGGCCCAATTCAACGCACCGTCAAACCCGCGGAGGCTTGACAGCTCGCTCCGTCAGAACAGTATCTTTACCGCAATTTGCAGGATACGCGGGCTACCCGCACTGGTGAGCCGTCCGAAATTCTGGTTCGTTATGCCCGTCACCGGATTGCTGAAGTTTGTACGATTGAAAAGATTGAATGCCTCCAGCCGCAACTCGCCCGCGCCGCCCTCGCCGAAGAACGGAAAGCGCAGCCGCTTCACAAGAGAGGTGTCCACATTCAGTGTGCCGGGACCTTCCAGCGCATTGCGGCCCAGCGTGCCGATGGTGTTGGGAGCGGCATTGACGAAGCGGGCCTTGTCGAAGTAAGCCTCGATCCGCGCCGCCTTGCTCCGGCCGGAGTCGAGAACGGGATTCCCCTCGCCGACGAGGTTAGCGCGTGCGGCGAAATCAACGCCGGCCAGCGGATCACCCGTCGCGGCCACCGTGAACGGCCGCCCCGACTGAAGCGTCACGATCCCACTCAGCCGCCAGTCTCGCACCAGCGGCTTCAACACGGACGAGCCGACCCTCGCGCCAGGCATCTCCCACACGAACGACGTCACAAACCGCTGCGGAACGTGTTGGTCGGCAACGCCATGGGTGGCAAAGAAGTTCGTGGGCAATGACCCGGGGTATCCACCGATGCCGTCGTTGACCGATTCATAATCCAGCGTCTTCGACCATGTGTAAGATCCCAGGATGCTGAAGCCGTTGCTGAAGCGCTTATCTACCGAGAGTTGCAACCCGTGGTAGTTCGAACGGAGCCCATGGAAGTTGCGCCGCATCTGCCCGAAGCCCTTAATGGGGCGCCGCCCCTGCACGTCGGCGCGGTTCTGCGCCAGTGTGAGGTCCGGATTGTAGATGGGCGAGTTCTGATCGTAGAAACCCATCAAGTGCGAGGCTGTAGTCCCCACGTAGCCGATCCGCAGCCGCGTGTCCGGCAGGATCTGTCGCTCGATGGTCAGGTTCCAGTTGTGAGTAAGAGCCGTGATCCATTTACTGTCCAAAACGTACATGGCCAGGGGGCTCGGGAACGGAGTATCCTTCGTGAACTTCGTCAGCGGATAACGGTTCAGTTGCTCGCGTCCCAGATACGGATCGTCGAATTGACCTTCATAGAACTGCACTTCGTAGCCGAAGGGCGCGGCGTTATTCGAGTTGTTCTGCACGCGCGTCAATGGCGCGTCGTAGAACAGCCCGTAACCCGCGCGCACGCTGCTCTTCCCATCGCCGAAGGGGTCCCAGGCGAAGCCGACGCGCGGAGCGAAGTTGTTGTTGTCCGGGCAGGAGACCTGGAGCGGAATCTTCGACCCGCAGGGGTAGCCCGCGGGCGCAGCATCGCCGTGGTAGAGGAGGCCCGGGGGCGCGAGCGGGAAAATTGCAGACCTGATGCCGTTCGTGTAATTAGCCAGATCGAACGTCTGGTTGCGATCCTGGGTGTCGCTCATGAAGGTGTAAGGTTCGTAGCGCAGGCCCAGGTTCAGGGAGAGCCGGCGCGAGATCCGCCAGGTATCGGCGAAATAGAACCCCTTCAGAAACTGGCGCCGGTTCTCGTATTCCCCGTTGGTCTGATGGAACCACGAAAAGCGCCCCAGCATGAAATCGGCCCGGTCGAAGCCGGTGAAGGAGCCATCGAACCGGAAGCGGCCCGAGGCGTCGTACAGCGTGGCCTCGTTGTACTGACCCCAGGTGAACTGCGCGCCCCAGGCGACGGTATGGCCGCCATGCGTCCAGGTCCAGTCGTGGATGACCTCCTCGGATGCCCTCTTGAACTGGCGCTGCCAGGGGTTGTTGAAGCCTACACCGCTGTTGGTCAGGGCGACCTGGATGTCGTTCGAGGGAGCGTAGAGCTTTACGCCGAAATCGTTGAAGGTTTTCGGAAAATCGCTCTTGCCGGACTCGATCATGTGGGTGGCGCTGATTTGCGTGTGCGCGATCATGCTGGGGCTGACCGTGAACGTGTGACCCAGAGTGAAACTGCTTGAAGGCGTCTCGCTGGCGCGTTGCGAGGCCAGAATGTTGTCGGGCAGCGAGATCAACGGCCGCGTATCTTCGTTGCGGAAGCCGCGGAAAAGGAGCGACTGGCGGTTGTTGAGCACGTAATCGAAGCGGCCGATGTACTGTCGTCCGTCCTGCGGCTGCAAGGTCGAGTAAGGCGCGTATCCGTCCGGGCCCGGCAGCGGGGAGACGGTAAGGAACTTCAGCGCCGCGGGCGAGAGCCGGTCCTGCGGGATGCGATTGCCGGCAAACGGCTGGCCCGTATCCCGGTCGCGGAGGATGATACTGCTCCCGGAAAAATCGCCCTGGCGTTGTGCCGCGTTGAGCGTCTGCGCTCGCAGGCTGCCCGGAGCGGAGCGGAGCCAGAGCTGCTGGATGCCCCCGAACGCGAAGAGCTTGTTCTTAATTAGTGGACCGCCCACCGTAAAGCCGGCCTGATTCCGCTTCAAGCGGTCCGGCTGATGCGAGAAGAAGTTTGTGGCGTTAAACTCCGAATTGCGGACGAACCAGAACCCGGTTCCGTGAAGCTGGTTGGTGCCGGATTTGGTTACGATATTGATCGCCGCGGCGGAACTGTTGCCGTGGTCGGCGCCCATGTTGCTCGTTTGCACCGAGAATTCTTCTACCGCGTCCGGGAATGGGAACGGGACGTTCAGGTTGTAGTGATTGTCCATGTTCTGCCCGCCGTCCAGCGTGAAACGGACGTTGTTGCTGCGCGAGCCGTTCACCGAGAACGAGTCCTGCCCGGCAACGCCCGTATTGTAGTTCCCACTGGTTACGCCCGGCACCAGCATGGCAAGCTGCGCCGCGTCGCGGCCGTTAAGCGGCAACTCGACGACGCGGGCCCGGTCTACGATTTCGCGCAAGGTGGCCACCTGTGTCTCTATCTGCGTCGCAGCGGCATCCACCGAGACCACCGTCCTGACGTCCCCGACCTCCATGCGGATGTCGATTTTCACGTTGGCATTCGCCTGGAGCAGTATCCCCGTCCGCTCGTAGCGCCGGAACGCGGGTTGGTCGACGGCAAGCTGATAGGAGCCGATCGGAAGCAGGTTGAAAACATAGCGCCCGGCTTCATCCGTGGTAGTCGTGCGAACCTGCGCGGTCGCGATGCTGGTCAGCTTAATGGTCGCACCCGGGATAGCGGCGCCTTGCGGATCATCGACCACCCCGAAAATCGACGCCGTATCGCGGGTCTGTGCGCACAGGGCTCCCGCGAGACTTATAAGGCAAACGAGACGTAGCAACACTGGATCCCCCCTCAGGGAGAATATGCGCGATCTGTTCGGCTGTCAACAAATCAAACCAGGCTTTTTTCGGAATGCACAGAAATCGGGACACCCCACATAAGAGTGGAGGTTAGGCAGCCCGGCGCGAAGTTAGTCGACGTGGCATGGAAATGCGCATTTCGCCACCGGCCGCCCATTGGCATCAACCCTGCGGCGGTTTATTGCGTGACTTCTGCTCTATCTTTTCATGGAGTTGATGGAACTCTTGCTCCAACCTCTTCAGGTCCTCGTTGGAAAGATCTTCCACATCGATGAGGCGATTGCGGGCGGCGCCCACAGACCGAATCAGCTCGTCGAGCTTAAGATGCATGGCCTTTGCATCGCGATTTTGGGTGTTCTGGATGAGAAACACCATTAAGAAGGTGACGATTGTTGTACTCGTGTTTATGACAAGTTGCCACGTGTCCGAGTAATGGAAAACGGGACCCGTTGCGCCCCAAACGATCACCGCAACCACGCCGAGAAGAAATGCCGCGGGTGAGCCGACCATCGCGGAGGCGCCATGTGCAAACTTGCGAAAGAGTTCCTGCATGATTGCCAGACTGCCACAGATGTGGATGGCACGCCGGACGCCGATGCGAGGGAACGTTATATTCACTACCCTGCCGCAGCATGCTTGCTCGGCTCACCTCAATGCTGTGCTCCCGACGCAACTTCTCAAGGCGATCTCCGCCGCCATCCAGATGATCTTTTTCGCCATCGCTTTCAAGATCGCGTCTTGAAGTTTTATCATCCGCTCCTGTTCCGCGGCGGAGATTCTCTCTGGGGTCTTCAACTTCCAGAATCCCGCCGCCTCCCGAAGCGGACATTTCATGTGTTGACTGGACCGGACAATTCACATGCAAGCGACGCTGATGACGACCGTCGCTTGCAGTACGGCGAGTTCTTAATTAGACTACCCCCAGGAGAACAACATGGCTGACAGCTTTACACGCAGGTCCTTCCTCAAGGTGCCCGCGGCCGCCGCAACCGTAGTGGGTGCTCCCGCGATTCTCTCCGCGCAAGCGCGCGGCGACTCGTTGCGGGTAGCGGTCATAGGTACCGGTAATCGCGGTACCCATGACATGCGGGCAATCTTGAAGGTGCCCGGCGTCCAGGTGGTTGGAGTTTGCGACATCATCCCCGAGCGCGCCGAGAACGCCCGGTCGATCGTTGCCGCCGCCGGCGGCTCGGCGAAGGTCTATACGGACTTTCGTAAGATGCTCGACGAGATGAAAGATATCGACACTGTGATTGTAGCCACACCGGACTACACCCACAAAGACATCGATATCGCGGTCCTCGAGATGGGCAAACATCTCTATGCGGAGAAGCCGCTGTCGCTGACACCGGCCGACTGCCGGGCCGTGGTCAGTGAAGCCAAGCGGACCCGGAAGACCTTCCAGGTGGGGTTCCAGTTGCGCCACGATCCCAATGCTAACGCGGCCATGAAGTTCATCCACGGCGGCGGCATCGGCAAGGTACTCATGTGCCACGGTATCCGCCACAGCGGCGAGGGACTGCCCCGCGACACCCCTTGGTATCACGACCGTACGAAATCAGGCGATATGGTAACGGACCAGGGCATCCACATTCTGGACCTGTTCCGCTGGGCAATCGGCGGACATCCCTTGCGCGCCTACGGCGTGGGCGGCATCAACCTGTTCAAGAATGAGCCCCCGGGCCGCACTTCCATGGACGGCTACTCCCTTATTTACGAGTACCCCAATGGCGTGTTCATCAACTTCAGCCATCACTACTACGACCCGCCGCGGTTTACTGGAACCGCGGAGAAGGTATTTGGCTCGGAAGGATCCGTTGACCTCGTGAAAGGGACCTGGCAGCCCAGGGAGAAGAGAGACGCCATCCAGCTCGATGTAGCGGATGCCAAACAGGATTCTACCTACCTGGCTTTCGTGCACTTCGTCGATTGCGTAAAGAACGGGAAGCAGCCCATCAATAACGCCGATTCCGCGATGGAAACGACCCTACAGGCGCTGCTCGGCACCAAGGCGATCTACGAAAGGCGCGTGGTCACCTGGGAAGAAATAGCCGGCGCGTAGCTGCCGTTCGCTGAAGTCTATCGGCGGGCGCGCCCTCCGTCTAGGAGCACCGCGCCCGCTTAGGATGCCAGTTAGCAGGAGTTTCCACCGGTTCGCTCTCCCGCCTTAGACCTCCACCACCCGCCCCGTGCGGGCCGATTCGTAGCAGGCCGTCAGCACCTTCTGGCTGCGCAGGCCCGCCTCCGCCCCCACCGGGGGTTCCGCGCCTTCGAGCACCGCGCGGCCGAACGCCTCGATCTCCGCCTGGTACATGTTCACCGGCTCCGGCGAGATCTCGAACCCTCCGGCGGCGTCGCGCACCTGCTTCGCGTCGTACCCTCCCGCGCCCTCCTTCAGGATGGCCGTCATCTTCCCCTGCGAAGCCTGCCCGATGGTCCCTTCCGCCAGAATGCTGCCCATCGACCCGTGCAGCTCGAGCGCGTTCTTACTGCCCTCGTCCG
>DATMYF010000134.1:0-18934 GCA_035561075.1 Bryobacteraceae bacterium | reverse complement strand
TCCCAGGTGGCCTCGGCTACGGCCGGCGTGAAGTGACCCGGAGCATCCGGGACTCCGCCAGGCGCTCGCGCTCGGCATTGAACTCGCAGCCCACCAGCGCTATGGCCGCGATCAGGTACATCCAGACGAGCAGCGCGATGCTGGTGGCGACGCTGCCGTATAAAACGTTGTAATTAGCCAGGTTGCTCACATACCAGCCGAATCCGGAGGTCGCCAGCAGCCAGAGCACGGTGGCCACGACCGCGCCCGGCCAGACGTAACTCCAGCGCTGTTTCCGGTAAGGGCCGAAATAATAGAGCAGCCCCGTTACCAGCACGGTTGCTCCGAAGGCCACCACGTACCGCGCCAGCCAGCTCAGCCACACCCAAACCCAGGCGAAGGGCGTCCAGCGCGGATCCACGGACATCCAGCCCAAAACCAGCCGTTCGATGCGCCCGCCGAACAGCACCAGCGCCGAAGCACCCAGCAGCGGGATGCACGAAATGAGCACCAGCGCGATGGCGACTGCGGAGCCCTGCAGGAAACTGCGGTTGCGCGGCACCCTGTAGGCTGCCTGGAATCCCTCGATGAGGCTCTTAACGACGCTCGACGCCGCCCACAGCGAGATCAGCCCGGCCACCACCAGCAGCGGCAGGGGACGCGCGCCACGCACCTGAAATTGTTCGACCACCACCTCATGCGTGCCCGGCGGCAGCACCTCCGTAAGGAAGCCCTCAAGAGTGCGGCCGACGAACTCAGCGCGCGTCTGTACCAGGATGACGGCTGCCGACGTCAGTACGGGAAAGAAGGAAAGCAGCGCCGAATAGGCCGCCCCTTTGGCGATGCTGAAGCAGTTGTCGTCGAAGGCCGCCACGAGGCTGCGCCGCAGTAGCCAGGGAACCGTCCACACAATAGCGAGTATAGCTAGCGAGTATGAGCGGCTGCGCGCCGCTATACTCGCGGGGTCAGGGATGGGGGATGGGGTCGTGCCTCTGGTCCCGCTTCGCCCGGCTGGCCCGGGGCGCGGTATGATGAAATTTCACACTCTATTCATGCGCCGTCCGGCTGGGCGGGGCGTGTGTGCGCCACCAATGCAAATTTCGCGTTTCTTGTCTGGAAGTCACCTATGATCAAAGTCGAAGGTCTGACGAAGCGATACGCTCGAACTGTCGCTGTAGACGACATATCCTTCGAAGTCGGAAAAGGGCAAATCGTGGGTTTTCTGGGGCCTAACGGTGCCGGAAAAACCACTACGATGCGCGTCCTCACCTGCTTCCTGCCTCCCACGGCGGGAAGCGCCAGCGTGGCCGGCTTCGACGTCCTGGAACAGCCCATGGAGGTCAAAAAGCGCATCGGGTACCTGCCCGAGACCCCGCCGCTTTACCCCGAAATGGAGGTGGATGAGTACCTCGCCTTTGTCGGGAAGCTGAAGGGTATCGCCTCCAGGGACATCGCGCGGCGGGTGGACGAAGCCGCCGGAAGGTGCGCCCTCGGGGAGGTCCGGAAGAAGCTGATCGGCAAACTTTCGAAGGGCTACCGGCAGCGCGTTGGACTGGCCCAGGCGATCATCCACAACCCCGATGTTCTGATCCTCGACGAACCCACCAGCGGCCTCGATCCCAAGCAGATCATCGAGACGCGCGAACTGATCCGCAGCCTCGCCGGGGACCACACCATCATCCTCAGCACCCACATCCTCTCCGAGGTCGAACAGTCCTGCGAGAACGTGATCATTATCAGCCGCGGGAAACTGGTAGCCATCGACTCGGTGGCGAACCTGACCAACCGGCTGCGCGGTTCTGAGTCCGTAGCGGTGGAGGTCGAATCGCCCAACGGTGCACTGAACGAGGGCGACGTCCAGACCCGCCTGGAGCAGGTGGCCGGGGTAAGCCGGGTGCTGCTGAAGAATGCCCGCGACGGCCGCGCCAGCTTCGAAGTGGAGAGCTTGCAGGGCCGTCAGATCCGCGCGGAGCTCGCCCGCGCCGTGGTGGGGGCCGGCTGGAACCTGAACGAACTGCACGCCGTGGCGATCAGCCTTGAGGACATCTTCCTGCAACTGACGGCGTCTGAATCCAAAGACGCCACTGCCACCAAGAAGGGGGCAAAATGAGAAACACCTGGATCATCGCAAGAAAAGAACTCAACAGTTATTTCGCATCGCCCATCGCCTATCTGCTGATGGCCTTCTTCGCCCTGATCTTCGGCTTCGGCTTTTTCACAGCCACGCGCGACTTCGTGCGGTACAGCTTCCAGGCCCAGATGATGGGGCGCGGCATGCCGATGAACATCAACGAGCAGATCATCCGCCCGCTGCTTGGCTTCGCTAGTACGGTGGCGCTCTTTTTGATCCCCATGATCACGATGCGGCTCTTCGCCGAGGAGAAACGGACCGGAACGATCGAGCTGCTTATGACTTCGCCGGTGCGGGATATTGAAATCATCCTGGGCAAGTGGTCCGCCGCCCTGATGCTGTACATCGGGGTGCTGGCCATGTCGATGGTCAATATCGGGCTGCTGTTCGCCTTCGGGCAGCCGGACTGGAAGCCGGTGCTGGTGGGTTACCTGGGGCTGATCCTGCAAGGCGGCACGCTGCTCGCCGTCGGGGCATTCATCTCCACCACCACTAAGAACCAGATTATCGCGGGCGGCGTGACCTTCTTCGTCTGCCTGCTGCTCTGGCTGCTGAGCTGGTTCACGGCGTTCGACACCACGGGTTGGGCGACGGTGATCAACTATCTTTCAATCGTCACGCACTTCGACACCTTCTCAAAGGGTGTGCTCGACACGCGTGACGTCGTGTTCTACGTTTCCATGATCTTCTTCGCGCTGTTCATTACGTCGCGTTCCATGGAATCCCTGAGGTGGAGGGCATAACATGAAAACCGGCTGGCTTAAGAAAAGACAAACCAAGTACACTGCATACGCCGCCACTTATATCGTTGTGGTGCTCGCGGTACTGAGTGCCGCCAACTTTCTGGCGAACCGCTATAACAAATCGTACGATGCGACGGCGAACAAGCAGTTCAGCCTCTCCGACCAGACCCTCAAGGTGGTCAGGAACCTGAACCGGGACGTGAAGATCACGTACTTCGATGAGAGCACGCGCTTTCCGCAGGCGCGCGACCTGCTGGACCGCTACAAGACGCTCTCGACGAAGTTGACGGTCGAGTACATCGACCCCGTCCGGAAGCCGCAGGTGGCGCGCGCGGCCGGGTTCCGACGCGACGCCCCCATCCTGGTGGATAGCGGTGTGCGCAAGGAAGAGGCCAAGAGCCTCACCGAAGAGGAAGTGACAGGCGCGCTGATCCGGTCGCTCAAAACCGGCGAACGCACCGCGTGCTTCGTCGCGGGCAGCGGCGAGCACGGCATCGATGACACCGGCCGCTCCGGCTATTCTTCCCTTAAGGAAGCGCTGGAGCGCAACAACTACAAGGTGCGGGGCATTTCGCTGCTGAAGGCGGGGGGAGCCGCCGATGCCGCCGCCCCGGCCACTGCCAAGCCGGAGGTCCCTAAGGACTGCACGGTTCTGGTGGTGGGCGGCCCCAAGTACGGCTACACGCAACCCGCGGTGGACGCGATCCAGGCGTACGTCGAAAACGGCGGCCGCGTGCTGGTGATGCTGGACCCGCCGCTCTCGGTGAGCGGTGACGAAACCAGCCCCAACGAGGAACTCTCGAAAGTGCTCGAAAGCTGGGGCGTGGTCCCCCAAAAGGACCTGGCACTCGATACCAGCGGCATCGGCCAGATTTTCGGGCTCGGCCCGGAGGTCCCCCTCATCACCAATTACGAGTCCCATGCCATTGTGCGGGAGATGCGCGAAACAGCCACGGCCTTCCCGCTGGCCCGCACCCTGGAAGTGAAAGCCGGGGCGAAGGGCAGCGCCGAGAAACTGTTTTCGACGGCGGAGAACAGCTACGCCACGAACAAACTGGCCGCCAACCAGATCCGCATCGACACTAAGAACGACCGCAAGGGTCCCCTCACGCTGGCCGCCGCGGGGACGACCAGCGGCACAACGCAGGGCCGTTTCGTGGTGGTTGGCAGTTCCTTGTGGGCAGCCAACAGCTTCTTGCGGTTCAACGGCAATCGCGACCTGATGCTGAACATGGTCAACTGGCTCACCTCGGACGAAGACCTGATTTCGATCCGGCCGAAGGAAGCCCAGAACCAGCCGCTCAACATCACCGGCCAGAAGATGAGCCTGATTTTCTGGCTCAGCGTAGTGCTGCTGCCGATGGCGGTAATCGGCTCCGGCCTGGTGACCTGGTGGCGGAGGAGGTGACGGCATGCGATTCCGCGGACTGCTGGTGGCGGTAGTGCTGCTGGCTATTCTCGGGGGGGCCGTCTACTGGTCCAACAAGAGAGAGGGCGCAGCCGGCGAGAAGAAGGCGGACACTTCGGTGAAGATCCTCTCCATCCCGGCGGACCAGATCCGGGAGGTACGGCTGGCCAAGGCGGGCTCGGAAACCACCGTGCTGCGCAAGGCCGACAGCGGGCAGTGGGAGATTGTGGCGCCCAAACCGTTGCGCGCGGACCAGGAGACCGTCAACTCGATGGTTTCCACGCTCTCCTCCCTGAGCGCCGACAAGGTGGTGGAGGAGAAGGCCGCCGACCTGGCCGCCTATGGGCTCGACAAGCCCGGGATCGACGTCACCGTTCTGAAGAAGGACGGCAAGACCGATCAGTTCCTGATCGGCGACGAGATTCCTACGGGCTCCGGAAATTACGCCAAGACGGCACATGACGCCCGCGTCTTCACGATCGCCGGTTATACGAAATCGAGCTTCGAGAAGAGTGCCAACGACCTTCGGGACCGGCGTCTGTTAACCTTCGACTCCGAGAAGCTCACACGGCTGAACGTGCTGGCCGGCGGCCAGGACATCGAGTTCGGCAAGGATGCGCAGAACGATTGGGCCATCCTGAAACCTCGCACGCTGCGCGCCGACGGTTCGCAAGTGGAAGAACTGATCCGCAAGCTGAAGGACGCCAAGATGGAGGCCGCTGCCTCGGACGATGAGGCGAAGCAGGCGGCAGGGGCGTTCGCATCCGGCACTCGCGTGGCCCTGGTCACCGTTTCCGACCAGGGGGGCAACCAGCAACTTGAGATCCGCCGCGACAAGGACAAGAACTATTACGCGAAGAGTTCGGTGGTGGAAGGCTTCCACAAAGTCGCCAACGACCTGGGCGAAGGCGTGGACAAGAAGCTGGACGATTTCCGCAACCGCAAGCTGTTCGGCTTTGGCTGGAGCGAACCCTCGAAGGTTGAGGTGCGCACCGCGGGGGGCACCGTTACATATGCCAAAAGCGGCGAGAAGTGGATGTCCGGGCAGAAGCAGATGGACCCCGGCTCCGTGCAGAACCTGATCGACAAGCTGCGCGACCTGAATGCGGCCGCGTTCCTCGAAACGGGCGGCACGGGGGAGCTGGCGATCGAAATCACCGTGACCTCGAATGACGGGAAACGAGTGGAAAAGGTCACCGTCACGAAGAATGGCGGGAAATATTACGCGAAGCGCGAAGGCGAGCCAAGCATCTATGAACTGGACGCTAAAACGGTCGAGGAACTCGAAAAGTCTGCCCGGGAAGTGAAGGAGTTCCAGCCGCCGAAGAAGAAATAACGCGGCAGCGGGGCCGCCATTTTGAACGCGCTTCTTACCGATCTTTACGAGTTGACGATGGCGGCCGGGTACTTCGAAACCGGCAAGTGCCAGGAAAAGGCCGCCTTCGAACTGACGGTAAGGCGGCTCCCGCCCAACCGCAATTTTCTGCTCGCGGCGGGCCTGCCGCAGGTGGTCGATTACCTCCTGAACCTGAGGTTTACAGAGGAGGAGATCAGCTACCTGCGGGGGCTCCCGCAGTTCCGCCTCGTATCTCCCGCCTTTTTCGACTACCTGCGCAACTTCCGCTTCACAGGGGACCTGTTCGCCGTGCCCGAAGGCACCCCAATGTTCCCGGGGGAGCCGTTTCTCACTATCCGGGCACCGCTCATCGAGGCCCAGATCCCGGAAACCTTCGCCCTGGCTGCCATCGGCTTCCAGACTATGATCGCGACCAAAGCCGCACGTATGTCGGAAGCGGCCGCCGGGCGAGCGGTGGTGGAATTCGGTACTCGGCGGGCGCACAGCCCGGATGCCGGTGTGCTGGCCGGACGGGCGGCATACATCGGCGGCTGCACCGGCACCAGTAACACGCTGGCGGGCTTCCGCTACGGCATCCCGGTGATGGGCACCGCCGCCCACTCTTGGGTGATGGCGTTCTGCGAGGAGTCGAAGGCCTTCGAAAAACTCCAGCAGGTGCTGGGACCCGCCACCATTCAACTCGTCGACACCTACGACACCATCGAGGGCACCCGCAAGGCGGCACGCCTCGGCCGCCCGTTGCGCGCCATCCGGATCGATTCCGGCGATTTTTCTTCGCTCGCCCGCTCCGCACGCGACATTCTGGACGAGGCTGGCCTCGACGACGTCGAGATCATGCTCACCGGCGACCTAGACGAGTGCCGCATCGCGCAACTTGTAGCCTCCGGGACGCCGGTCGATTCCTTCGGGGTGGGCACCCAGCTCGCCACCTCGGGGGACGCCCCGAACCTGAGCGCCATCTATAAAATGGTGGAACTCGATATCAGCGGCATCAAGCGCTTCACGGCCAAGTACAGCGACGATAAAGCTACCCTGCCCGGCGCCAAGCAGGTATTCCGTTTCCCCGATTGCGACGTGCTGGGGCGCGCGGGCGAGTGCAACCAGGGCCAACCGCTGCTCCGCCCGGTGATTCTAGGCGGCGCAATGGTTGAGCCGCTGCCCAACCTCGACGAGGTGCGCGCGCATGCACGGCGCAGTTTAGCCGCGCTGCCCGAAAGTCTGCGGGGGCTGCGCCCATCGGAGCCGTGGGCCGTTGAACAGAGTAAGGAACTGGCCGCACTGGCCGACCAGACACGGCGCAACGCACGATGAAAACAGCGTTCTTCGATATCGACACCCAGATCGATTTCCTCTTCCCCGCGGGAGCCCTCTACGTGCCCGGCGCGGAACGTCTTCTGCCCGCGATCGTGCAGTTGAACCGGCACGCGGCCTCCCGCGGGTTGCCGCTGGTTTCCGACGTGGACGCCCACACCGAAAACGATCCCGAGTTCAAAGTGTGGCCTCCGCATTGCGTGGCTGGGACCGCCGGGCAGGCGAAGCCCGCCGCGACGCTTCTAGAGAATCGCGTGGTGATCCCCAACCGTCCGGTGGACATACGGGTGGAGGGCGCGGCGCAGATCGTCTTTGAGAAGCAGAAGCTCGATCTCTTCACCAACCCCAACATTTCCGCGCTGCTCGAAGCGCTCGGGGCTGACGAATATGTGGTCTATGGGGTGGTCACCGAGTATTGCGTGCGTTGCGCCGCCTTGGGGCTGCTCGCCACAGGCAAACCCGTCACCCTGGTGACCGACGCCATCCAGACTCTCAAGCAGGAAGACGCGGAGCGAACTTTCGGCGAGTTCAGGGGCCTTGGCGGGCGGCTGGCGACCGTCGCAGAGATCATAGGCCGCAAATGAACGCGAATGAACGCGAATAACACAAGCCTGTTTGATTTGCGTTTATTCGCGTTCATTCGCGGCCATCAATTCGAAGTTACTCCCCAGCAACCGCAACCCCGGGAACCGCACCAGTGCCTCATCCAGGAGACGCGCGGCTCTGTAGCCCGCTGCCCAACCCGGGAAAAGGCCTGCCAGTGGCGACGAGACGAAGTCGTAGAAACCGGAGCGGCATGCGTAGCCCGCTTTCCGGAACAGCTCTTCGGTTTCGGCCCTCACCAGTTCGCGCTCCCCTGGGGACTGGTATTTGCGCATTAGCTTCGGGATGAGCAGGTTGCCGACGGCTCCCGAGAGCCTGTGGCGGCTCGGGTCGAGCGAGTAGAAGACCCCGCCGCGCCGCAGCAGCTTTCGCAGAGCATCCGGCAGAGCGCGCAGGTCATCTTCGGGCAGGTGGTGCAGGAAGAAGATCGCCGCCACGGCATCGTACGGCCCCGGCGGGGCGTCCGCGTACGTGCCCTCGACAAACACCGCGTTCCCGATGCCCGCCGCCGTGGCGTCCTCGCGCGCCTGCCGGATGGCCGCCGGGGAGAAATCCACCCCCACAACCTCACCTACGTGCGGCGCGAGCAGCAATTCCGTGTCGCCGATCCCACAGCCCAGGCTAAGTACGCGTGCGCGCGGCCCTGCCCCGGTGGCCCGCAGGATACGCCGCACCATGTGGGCGCGCAATGCCCGCACGGCCGGACGCGCAAAATGCTTCTGCGCGAAGCCGGAGTACAACTCCTCGTGATAATCGAGCTCACCGTTCACAGGAAGGCCTGGAGCAGGCGGCGCTGCACGTCCTTCAAGCTCGAATGAGCGGTGTCCAGCTCGGAAATCTTGTCACGCAGGTCGCGCAGCAGTTGCGCGCGCTCAATGCCGGCCCGGATCACCAGCAGAAGCTGCGCGTTATCCCACGGCTTCTCCAGATATTGAAACAGGCCCACGTTGTTGATAGCCTGGATGGCGCTTTGTTTATCGGCGTGGCCGGTGAGGAGCACGCGGCTAGCCTCCGGGTGCAACTCCTTCGCGCGGGCCAGCAACTGGATGCCGTTAATCCCAGGCATCAGGTAGTCCGACACGACCACGTCCGCGGCTCCATTCTCCAGGTGGCGGACAGCGTCGCCGGGGTCCGTGAACCCGCGCACGTCGTAGTCGGTCTCGAGCTGCAGGAAGGCCTTGATGCTGGTGATGACCATGTCTTCGTCATCAACAATCAGGACCGAGGGGCTATGGTTGGTGGCCACTACGAACACTCCTCCGATTCTCAGGCCCCGGGCGTCTCGCCGGCGGGGATGCGAACGTGGAACGTGGTGCCCACGCCCGGTTCGCTCTCAAACGTAATCGACCCGCCGTGTTTCTCCTCGACGATGCGCCGCGAGATTGACAGGCCGAGCCCCGTGCCCACCCCCACCGGCTTGGTGGTATAGCCCGGAGTGAAAATGTGTCGCTGCGTCTCGGCATCCATGCCGCGGCCGGTATCCGATATGGAAACGTGCACCCACGGGCCCTCGGCGCGCGTCCGGACCGTAATGACGCCCTGGCCCTCGATGGCATGTCCCGCGTTCACCAGCAGATTCAGAAACACCTGGTTCAGCATGTGGGGATAGCACTCGATTTCAGGAATCTCGCCGAAGTCCGTCTCCACGGTAACACGGCGCCGAAATTCGGCCTGCGTGAGCTTCAGGGTGTTTCGCAGGTTTTCGTTGAGGTCCGCCTTGCGGCGCTCGGAAGCGTCCACGCGAGCGAAGGTCTTCAGGCCGCGGATCACCGAGCCAATGCGGTCGCAGGCGATCTTATCGACAGAGGCGAGCCCTTGAATGCTCTCGAGAATCGCCCCGGCCTTCGCGAGGGACTCGGGGCTCCCGTCGTCCAGCAGTTCACGCATCTTCTCGAGCGACCGCAGGGTAACTTCGTTATTCGAAAAGATGGCGCCGATAGGGCTATTGATCTCGTGCACGATAGAGGCCAGGAGCCGCCCGATGGAGGCCATCTGGTGCTCCGCGATGAGTTGCTGTTCGAGCGCTGCGATTTCCGCCATCAATCGCGCGGATTCGTCTGCCCTGGCCGCCTGGGACATTACTGCTCCACGAGTTTCCGGAAGCGCTTCACCAGGGTGGAGAAAACGGCGGCGGTGATCTCGATATTATCCGAGAGCAGGTCGTAGAAATCGTCGCGGCCGATGCGCAACAAGCGGGTGTCTTCCACGGTGCGGGCCTCCACCGGCATGGGATCTTCGTCGAAGAGCGCCCAGGCGCCGAGCACGTCGTTTTGACGGGCCACGTGCAGGCTTTCGCCGTCGCGCAATAATTCCACACCGCCGTCCACGATCACGTAAAGGGCGTCGAGCGGTTTGCCGCTCTCCAGCACTTTCCGGCCGGGCGGATAGGTCACCTCCCGCGCGATGGAGCCGATGCGCGAAAGCTGTTCGGGAGTAAGGTTCTGCAGAAGTTCCACTGCCTCGAGCGCGATCACCTTTTCGACGATGTTCAATTCAGGCATGGAGAGCCTCCCTTGCCGAGCGAGCCACTTCCGTCACGTCCGGCTCGGCTTGTTGGGCGGCTTCGGCGATAACCGGTGCCAGTCCCCGCAATTGTAACTCCGCCGCCGACGCGATGGCGCAGGCGGACAGCCAGGGGTCGCGCGAACGGATCAGATCCGTGATGGCGTGCTCGGCATCCGGAAATTCCAGGCCGAAGAGGTCGCGGGCACGCTCCTGCAGGTGCTCCGGCGCATCCAACAGCGGCAACAGCAGCTTCTTGATGTCTCGGTCCAGTACCGTATCGAGGAACTCGATGGCGGTGGACATCTCCTCCCGGCGGGAGCGCGAGACCGCCAGGTACGTGGAGTAGATCTCCTTCGGCGGATAGCGCAGCCCGAGCAGGCGGAAGAGCCGCTCCAGGGTCTGGCGGAGGCGCTCCTCGATGCTGCGCACCATCAGGTGAGTAGCCGTATGGGGCGTACCCACAGATCCCCGCAGCGGGGCCATGGTCGCCACCAGTTCAAAGTAGTAGCGGGTCTCGGCGTAGATCTGGGCAGTCACGAAGCGATCTTCGAACTTCAGGCCGGGGGAGTTCTCGCGCAAGTGGTTGAGCCCTTTCAGGACCGCTCCCCGGATGGCAAGGTCGCGGTAGGCGACGGCGCGTAACAGGACGTCCACACTGCGCTGGTCGGGAATTCGTTTCAGGACACGCGGAACGTGGCGGCGTATCGCCGCGGGCACCGTCTGGTCTTCGAGCAGGTCCGCCAGGGTTCCGCAGATCTGCGGGCCGTAGCGTGCCAGGGACTCGATGGCGGCGCCACGTACATGCGCGTCGCCGATTCGTTCGAAGATCGCGTATACGTAGGCACGGTTCCGCACTGCGGCGGCAGCGCGGCACGCGGCGGCGGCTACTCCCGGATGCGGGTCCGCCAGCAGGCGGTGCAAAACCTCGGTGCCGCGATCACCGCGAACGCCCACCGCCGTGGCTGCCATAGTGCGCCGCTCGGGATCCGGATCGGCCGCCGCAGCCGACAGCCAATCGTGGGTGATCAGTTCCGCCGCGACATCCTCTCGGCCGGCAAGCGCTTCGATCGCGCCCTCCGCCACCTTCGGGTCGGACGCGTTCAGGTACCCGCGCGCACGCCCCACGCCGTCCGGCGCCACTGTGATCGCGTAAACCACCGCGGCCTTCACGGCAGCGCCATCCGCAGCCGCCCGGATCTCTTCTTCGGCGTGTCCCAGCAGTTCGTTCGTCCCGGCCGCGCGAGCCAGTTCGAACACTTTGGCCCGGACCTCCGGGAAGGGGCTGTTCGCGAGCTTCCGCAGCGGCTGGACGATATCGTAATCGCGCACGTCGGCCAGCAACCCGAGCGCATAGGTGGCCTGCCGCGGGTTCGGAGCGGTAGCCGTCTCTTCCAGCAGCCGGATCGTATCGCGCTCCTGCAAGGTGATGCGCGGGTTCTCCAGATCCAGCCGTCGCGAGGCCAGCCGCTTCCGGATGGTGGAAATGTACTCGCGCCGCGCCCGCAACGACACCAGCATCCACGGTATGGTCAAGCCGATCACCACCATCGCGATCTGCCGGACGGTCAGATCCCATACCCGCGTGAACAAGATCAGCATTACGGCGCCGATACCGCGTGAGATGCGGTCGAAAAAGATATCGATGAACGCCTTGATGCGGTTGCGCATCTCCCTGGGGAGCGGCATGTACAGCAGTTCCAGGCCGGTTTTGTTCAGCGTGTATCGGGTGACCGCCTCGGTCAAGCGCGTGGCTGCGGCGGTATACACCCCAGGGGCGGCAACCGTGGCAACGGAGGCCAGCATGACCGCCACCGGCATGATCTGCAGGCTACCACCTACGCCGAAGCGCGCAACCACCGTGGTAGTAACCAGGAATTGCACGATGAATTCCGCCGCCACCAGCCACAGGCCGTAAAAGCTGCCAAGGAAGACGGTCAACTGGTCGCCCTGGTAGCGCTCCTTGGCCATCGCCTGGAACTGAAAATTCACCAGCGTGTCCACGATGAAGATCATGGCCATCATCGCGATGATCACCTGCAGATGCCGGCTGTGCACGATATCGCGCACCATATCGGTGACGGAGAAGTTGGCCTCCTCGGCCTCCGCGGCACGCGCCTGCTGCAGCGCCAGGCCGCGATTCGCGCGCAGCATCAGGAAGGCCGACCATGCGAGCACCACCAGCAGCGCCGCCGCGAGCACCAGGTTGCGGCTGCCGATCAGCGCGGCGGTGTACCGCGTGAAGACGCCGCCGAACCCGGCGCCGATCAGCAATGACATGCCGAGCAGCGGGAAAATCCGCTTGGCCTCCCGCGCGTCGAAAACGTTGCCTGCCACCAGCCACCCCTGAGTGACCAGAACGATGCTGAACAGGCCTACGAAGATATTGAAGACGTACAGCATCCAAGGCAGGCCGTAGCCCAGCGCCCACCAGATGAGCACCAGCGAGGCCGTAGCCACGCCCATCGTCCAGTTAACCGCGTTGCTCAGGGAGGTCCGCATAGCGGCCCGGCTGTAGAGGTAAGCCAGGATACCGCCCGCGAACGCTACAAGAATGATGAGGATCGGCAGATCGTCGATATCGAAGCGGTTGAGGAACATCGCCTGCGATACCGGCTTGAGGATGTAGTAAGAGAAGAGGACCAATAACAGGTAGAGGAACATGAAGAGCGCCCTTAAGCGCTCCCCTGGCCTCACGTCATAAATGTTACGCCAGAGATTCCTGAACGTGCGCATGCGTGAGTGTTCGATCCGAAGGCCAAGAAAAGCTTAGCACAACAGGTCCGAACGGAAACGTACGCTTGAGCCCCCAACGCCACGGATAACGCGTAAGAGTATAGTATCCCTATGGCTTGGAGCCGGATTCGCCACTATCTCAAGCCGCCCGAAGAGCGCGACGAGGCTTTCCGGCAGGAGATCTGCCGGATCAGCGCGTCAGGGTTGTTGACGCTCGGAGCGGTCGAGATCGCCGTGCCCTTGCTTACATTTCTGGTGCATTACCTGATCCAGCCGGAAAACGCGGTGCGGGCAGGGCACATGCGGCAATCGCTCGTGCTTGTGACCGTCGGGGCGGCCACCCTGCTGGTGGCCAGCAGCGAGTGGGGACGCACACGCGCCCGCGCCCTGGCACTGGTTTCCGCGCTGACGGGGGCGGCTGCCCTGATCTGGGCGTCGCTGCTGGTTGCCCAACAGTTCTACGAATCCAGCGAGTACATTCCGACCGGCGTCACCGTCATCATGTTGACCATGGTGGCGGCGGTGCCGCTCAGGCCCAGACAGGCCCTGATGTTAGGGCTCTCCATCGAGGCGGTCTATGCCGCCTCCGAAGCGGCTGTCTCCATGGGCATGTTCGGACCGGCGGATCCCGGCGCACAGAGCCACGTCTTCATCCTGGTGCTGACCCTCATGAGCACAGGGGTGACGGCGGTGCTGTATGGGCAGCGCCGGTCCGATTGGGACTCCCACCAGCAGGCCCTGCGCATCACCGAAGCACTTACCGGCGCACAATTGCGCGCGCAACTGGCGGAAAACGCGGCGTCCATCGGAAAGCTTGCCGCCGCCCTGACCCATGAGATCAACAATCCGCTGGGCGTTCTGAAAAGCTCCATCGACACGATTCTGGCACTGGCCGCACGGCAGGCAAATGCGCCGCCCGAAAAACAGGCCGCGCTGGTGGCCATGCAGGCGGAACTCAGGAATTCCGTGCAATCCTCCGCCGAGCGTCTCGGGAATGTGGTGGCGCGCCTGCAGCGCTTCATCAACCTGGAGGATGCCGAAGTCAAGAGGGCCAACCTCAACGACCTCATCAGCGATGTGGCGCTGCTTTTCACCGACCGCATAAAGGAAGCCAATGTGCACCTGGAATTCGACCTGCGGCCTTTGCCCACCCTCAACTGCCGCCCGCAGCTCATGACGGTCGTCTTCTCGAGCCTCCTCAGCAATGCCCTTAACGCCGTCAACGGCAACGGCCGCATCGTAATCTCCTCGCGCCTGACCGACTCCCTGGTACAGATCCGGATCCAGGACAACGGCCGCGGCATGTCCCCGGACGAGGTGGAGAACATTTTCGACCCCAGCTTTCGCGTCTCGGAGGCGCGGGTGTCCTCGGGCAATTGGAGCCTGTTCAATATCCGGCAAATCATTTTCGAGCACGGCGGCGACATCCATATCGACAGCGCCGAGGGACAGGGCACCACGGTGGCGGTAACGATTCCGGCGTAGCATCCCCATGCGTCCATGGCGCTGGTTTCCGGTCCTTTTCCTGTTACTGTTTATTGCGGCCGGGACTGCACCGGGCCAGCAGGACACCTGGTCGAACGTAGAGCGCATCGTCGCTATTGGCGACGTGCACGGCGATTACGCCGCCCTTACCCGCGTGTTGAGCGGCGCCGGCCTCATCGACCGTCGCGCGAAATGGACCCGTGATTATCTACTTGACGCAGAGGAGATTTCGACACCACAATAGGCCGTATGCCCACCGAAGCCGAGTATCTGCCCGAAATAGTGTCTGCCGAGTTACGGAAGACCTTTGAGGGGATAGCGAAACTGGCCCTTCAGGGAGCCGCAGAGGCCGACGACCCAGCCGTGAACATCATCGACAAAGCACGGAAAGCCCATGCTCGCGTGACGCTAATTATTGAGGATGCGATGCGGGGGCTGGCCCAAGTAAACGAATCGATGTTTGTCGGTGGAATTATAGCTGGCGTTGAAGCTGGCAGCGATGAGGACTCATAAAGGGCACCATGAAAAACCAGAAGACGTGCGCCAAGTGCAAGGAAGAGGTGCTTGACGAGGGTCTCTGTAAGCGCCACTTCCACGAACTGGTGACGCACGAGCCGGGGGAGGTGATTGACGAGCGGCGGATATGCCGCAACTGCAAGAAGCCCTACGATACTGATCTGGACAAGTGGGCGATGTGCTGGCCTAGGCTGATCGCGTGGCAGGGTCCGAGGCTCAGCGCACGCTTCGGTCGCACGACCGAAGCGCCGCGCTAGCCCCGCTTCTTCCCTCGCTTCGCCTTCGGCTGCTTCGGGCTTATCTCAGCCATCGGCATCGGCCTAGCGCCCAGGAGCTTCCGGAGTACGGCGTCAAATTCGGGCTTGGGGACTTTGGGGGTGTCCACGTCCTCAGTATACAGCTAATTTCTATGGGATACATCGTACCCCAACCCGCGATTAAGGCCTTTTCTGTTTTGGTGGCGGCGGACTGGATTGGGTGAGCTTTTCGGGGTCTTTCGTCCTGGAATCCCCCAGGAAGTTCGACCTTGAAACTACTGTTTTCTTCAGTTGTCTTTCGAGGTTCCGGCGAGCATCTCCGGCAACTCGTCCACCAGCGCGTGCGGCGGTGGCATTCTCCGAAAATCCAACCGCTTCCGACGCTCTCGCGATTTCAGTGGTGGACTTTTCACCCAACATCGTGAAGACAAGTTCCAGATCGGTCATATGGTCTCGGAGATTGTGCCGGCCAGCTAGCCCCTTTAGATTCTTGTGCTGCACGGTGTCAAGGTCAAAGGTCTGCTTTGCGATGATATTCGTCAAGCGCCCATATTCCGCACCCGTGATGCCGCCCTGTTGCCACTGGTCTGTAAGTTCCCTGCGAACGACAATACAGCGCAAACGCGCCTCTATCCAGTCGCTTGTCCGACCCTGGGCCTGCCACATCAGGATCGCCCTCTTTACCGCAATCTCGGGGTCCTGGATTTCCTGTATCCGCTCGTATCCTACTTGGGCAAGCCACCTCTTAAACGGTTCGGCCTTGCGGCTGGGGATCGACTGAATGATCCGCAAGGCAGTCTCTACAGTAACAGTGTCGGTCAGGTAGAATTTCTGGTCCGAGGCCTGCATTTTCAGTTGTCCGATTTTATCGGACAACTCGCTAAACCCCTCATCCTTAACCAGTTTGGTTTTAAGGTCGCTCCAGTACTTGCTTGGCCTCTCGCTCCCCGTCAACGCTGCGATGATGTCCACCACCGCGAAGTGCCACTGGTTTTCATGGAAGACCTTGCGAATGCTGATTCCCTCGAATAGGACCATTTGAGAGTCGCCCTGCTCGACAGGTGCGCCTTCATCCCGTCCCAGCGCCCCCATTGCTGGGGCCGCACGCTTTTTTATCTCCTCAAACGGCACATCTGGGGAAACGATCTTGGAGATGTCAAGCGGCTTGTCGGCCATGGATACGATGGTACCAACGTATCGGAGTCTATGCCAGCGGCCACTTTAGCTCCGCCGCCCTGCAATCAATTGCAAGGGCTGGGATGAGATTTTGAGTGCTTCGGTTCTCAGGAGACTATTGCAGGAAACGGCGAAAGGCCCCACAATAAAGAGAGCGGAGGACGGCGGAGTCGAACCGCAATCCCGCCAAGGATCTGGCGTTTATAAGACGCCTCCAAGCACCGGCTTGTCGCCCTCCGGAGTGGGAAGCCCGCCCGAACGAGCTTCCCGGTAGACTGAACGGTTAGAGGTTTAGCGTCCGCGGCGGATTGGAAATGCCTTCAATCCGTAGTCGGAAGCGTAAATGTACTTCTTGGCTCGCCAATGCCATATACGGGCCGCGAACAGGTCCGATTGGCCTTCTGGCTGCCGAGGCTTTCGGTTTTCCAAATTGCACCTCCAAAGTGCAACTGGTCACCACGGCCCGATCCGTTACGCCTGCAAAACTTGGCGGATCGGGCCTTCCTGTTTAGGCCCGCGATGCCGGTGCCCTTGGGCGGTGCGGGCTACGGCCCTCCTTATCATGTCATCTCTCCGATCCTTTTACATACGTCTGCAAACCGCATAAACTCTACGCGCTGGCCTTCGCCTGCTCGTATTCCGTCATGCGCTTGATCATGTCGAACACGAACTGCTGATCCTCTGCCGTCATAGACCACACATCCACGTCGAAGGATAGAGTCGCAGACCCACCCCCGCGAAGCGTAATCGTCCGCGAACTGCCACGCTGCGCACTTTGCGGCTCCCGATTCTCGTCCTCATCGTCGACACCATCAACTCCTTCCTCGTCGACGGTTTTCTGGACTCGCTTGGTGCCGTTTTGCCCAGCCCGGAGCTTCAACTTCTTGAAGTATGGAGACGTCTGGATTCCCGCATCTTTCGCCACTCCCAAGAAAAACGCGATTGCCTTGCGGACGGAGTCGCCACTAATCCCAGTAACAGTGAATGCGTCGATTAACTGTTTCCCGGTGGCGCTGCCGAGCGGGAAGCCGTCATTGAACAGAAACGGGTATGCCTCTCGGACGATTGCTGCTAATTTTGTCTGTCGGGAAGAACCATCCGAAGCGATCAACGCCTTGAGCGTGTCACTCGGAGCGGAGTTTGCTTCTACAAGCTTGAGGCACTTAAACACCTGAACGAGCTGCGTTTGCACTCCGCCAGAGTAGGAGTGCATGATGCTTCGGTCGATGCGATCGGGCATTGTCGCCCGAAGACTCTCCAAAAAAGTTCGGAAAGTCTTGTACGCAATTGTAGGCGGGGTGGGATGTTTGGACTCAGTCCGCCAGTCCCCAGGAGCTTCTAAAGTGTCTGCCATTCGCTATACCCACTTCAGATTTTAGTCTGTACGGGATATATCGCGCAAGACTTTTTTTGATTTTGTCTCAAGAATCTTCATAGAATCTTCTTGAAATGAAAACTCGATCTTACAGGCCCGGAGACTTGGTGGTTGTGCCCGTCGTAGGTGGAACGGCCGTTCGGAGGGTATTGGCTATTAGAAACGGGTTCGCGTTTGTGCTGGATGAGGCCCAGTTTCAGTTATTTACGAGCGGAAGACCGCACCTTCGCCCCATTACATACAAGGTTAGCCGTATTCGCTCGGCGCAAGAACGGCACGAATGCCGCTAGAGCGTCTCCCCGTCCAACTCGACTTCCGGCCCGTTCCCCTGCTCGCCTTCCAGCACCTTAATGAGGTCCGCGTAGGGCATCGCGGCCCCTATCACCAGCGCGCACATGACGAGCGCGAATATGTCCTGGGACTTCCGGTTGTTCCAGCGGAACTGGAACTCGCTCAGGTAGCGGTGCAGGTGCTTCACGCTGATCTGGTGGAAGGAGCCTATCACGCCGCGCTTCAGGAGCCCCCAGTAGCCGTCAATCGTGGCCGTGTGAACGTCTCCGCGCACCCATTCCTTCGCGGAGTGGTTGACTATCTCGTGCTTCTGGATATTGGTGGGCACGCGGTTGTAGAGGCGGGAATCGTCCGTGCAAAGCAGGTCGGCGTCTATCGAGATGTTGCCGGCCAGTTTGTCGATGACGTGGTAGCGGTTGACGTGGGGGATATGGAAGGTCTTGGCGCGGCCGTCGCGCTCCACGATGCCGAACACGGGCTCCTTGCCGTACTTGGCGCGCTTCCGCCGCTTGTCGTACTTCTTGGCGCCCATGTACGTCTCGTCCGCTTCCACCGTACCGGATAGGGGCGTTTCGTCCGCAGCCTCAATCAGCCCCATGGCCTTCCGGATGCGGTGCGATAGGTACCAAGCCGTCTTGTAGGCGATCCCGAGGTCTCGCTGAAGCTGCTTGGCGCTGAGCCCCTTCTTCGCGTTCACCATGAGCGCCACAGCCAGGAACCACTTGTCGAGGGGTAGGTGCGTGTCGTGGAAGATCGTCCCAGTCGTTGCCGTGAACTGGTGGCCGCACTTCGGATCGAGGCATTCGTAGAGGTACCGCGTAGGGCTGCGCTTGATCTCGCCCGTCTTCTTGCTCACCCGCTCCCGACCGACCGCGACGATTTTAGAAATCTTGCTGCCGCCGCACTTCAGGCAGGTGATACCATCGGGCCAGCGCATCCCTTCGAGGTAATCAAGGCAGGCTTCCTCACTGGAGAACTGTTTGGCAACGTCTATCAGGTTCATCTTCGCGGCCTCTATCGGTAGTATGCCGCTGGTTCACTCCTGTGTCAAGTAGATAATCACG